>CACHNE010000007.1 GCA_902581145.1 uncultured Bacteroidota bacterium
TCTCCAAAGTATAGTGCCACCATTCTTTTGAATAATTTTTAAATCCATTGTTAGACATGGCTTCAAATAGAATTAATCTATTTGATTTTTGCTTTTCAGAAATATCGTCGAAAAAAGTGTGTGATTCAACACCAAAATAATCAAAAATAGTACCCATATCTAGTACCTTATTGGTTGTTATTTCGACAAGAGATACATCTACTGTACTACCTCTTGTGTGACCAGATTTATATGCTATATAACCTAATTTAAATAATTCTGATTTTTTATTATTAGGATAATAAATTCTTTTATTAATAGTATCATTGAAATTTAAAGACCATTTTACGAAAAAATTAACAGCTGACTGTGGTCTGTACGCATCATACAGGATTAACGAATATCCTAATTTATTTAAATCATCTTGTACATTAGATAAATTAATAGCAGCCTCTTTTGTTAGAATGGCTTTATTTGAATTATAACCTTCTACAAATTTACCAGTAAAGTTATTCTTTGAATAGTACTTTAAATCCACGATTATACTACTATCAATATCACTCAAATAAACAAATCCTTTTTCAAGGTTATTATTTAATATTGTATAATTAAATAATGCAATAAATATTAAAAATGTTCTCATTTAAAGTTTTGTTAAAGAGTGATTATGTATAAATTTATTACATATTTTTGTCAAAAATAAAATCTTGAAAAAATTCCTATTTATTTTTCTTTTCTTAATCTCAATTTCACTGATATCTCAAAACCTAAAGAAAGAACTATTTGTAAAATATACCGAAAATGAAATTATTATTGATGGAGTATTGAATGAGACAGATTGGGATTTAACTAAAGGGGTTAATGATTTTTATGAATATAGACCTAATTATAATAACAAACCAAAAAATCCGACAATCATTAAAATTTTAAATGATGATAAGTTTTTATATGTAGGTATAAAAATTTTGGTTAATAAAAATGATCTACGGGCAGGTTCTTTAAAAAGAGATTTTGACGCAACAGTTTCAGATTTTATTGCATTAGTATTTGATACATTTAATGATGCTACTAATGCATTTGTTGTTGGAAGCAACCATTTAGGAATTCAAAGGGATTTATTGTTGTTTAACGGAGGAGTACCTGTTGGGAAGTCTTATGATATGACTTGGAATATTAAATGGACTAGCAAATCATTTATCGCTGATGATTACTATACAACTGAATGGAAAATTCCTTTGTCATCATTTAGGTATAGAGAAGGTGAGAAAACTTGGAGGTTTGGCTCATACCAACGTGATAGTAAAAACACAGCGTGGAATATGTGGCATAAAGTCCCTGAAGATCAGGACTTTTCTGATATGGCATTTCTAGGTGATATGATTTTTGAAAAACCTCTAAAAAAATCTAAATCCAAAAAAACATTCATACCATACATAAATGGGATATCAACTAATGATTATGAAAATCAAAAAAAGTTAAATGATTTTGAGTTTGGTGGTGATGCAAAGTTTGTAATTGATAATTCACTTACTCTAGACTTAACCATAAATCCTGATTTTTCTCAAGTCGAAGTAGATGATCAAATTACAAATTTGACAAGATTTGAAATTTCCCTTCCAGAAAAAAGACAATTTTTTATTGAGAATAGTGATTTATTTTCAAGTTTTGGGGACAGAGGAGACTCAAATCCGTTTTTTTCAAGGAGGATTGGAATTGCCAAGGACCTTGACGGGAACAACATTCAAAATAAAATTATTGCAGGTCTAAGATTAAGTGGTAAAATTAATAATGACTTCAGAATAGGTTTCATAAATATGTTGACTGAAGAAGATCTAGAGAATAATATCGCATCCAATAATAACACAATTTTAGCCTTACAACATAAAGTTTTTAACAGGTCAAATATTAGTTTTCTATTTATCAATAGAGAATCAATAAAAGATTATGATTTTGAATCTGAAAATCCATTCAATAGAGTTATTGGAATTGATTATAATTTAGCTTCCTCAGACAGTAAATGGGAAGGTAAATATTATTTTCATAAATCAATTACCCCAAATTTAGATGGTGACGACATTTCTGCAGGCTTTCGTACGAATTATAATTCAAGAAATATAAACTTAAAATTAGGAGCTTTATATATTGGAGATAATTTTAACTCGGATTTAGGTTATATAAAAAGAAAATCAATTTATAAAATTGACCCTAGAATTGGATATACCTTTTGGCCTGAAAATAAAAAAATATTAAACCATCAAATTGAAGTTGCTCCCTTTATCACTTGGATGTCAAATTCAAACAATCAATTATCTGATTATTTTATATTTACAAAATGGGATGTGGAATTCAAAAGCGGAATAAATTTTAATGTTTCACTAAGAAATCAATATACATACCTTTTTGATGAATTTGATCCAACTGGAATTAATAACGGCAACTCACTGCCAGCTAACTCTGAATATAAATATAACAACTATGAAATTGAATTTAGTAATTATTTTACATCGAATAAATTTAAATATAGGGTTGAACAAAATTTTGGAGAATTTTATAATGGAAACAAAACATCATCTCAAATCAGCTTGGGTTACAGATTTGAGCCAATTTTTACAGGCTCAATTGAATTGAATTATGACAAAGTCTCACTTCCTGAAACATATAATAGCGCTGATATTTTTTTAATTGCTCCTAAGTTTGAATTTACATTTACAAAAGATTTATATTGGTCCTCATTAATTCAGTATAGTAACCAAACTGAAAACTTAAGTTTTAATTCTAGACTTCAATGGAGATTTGCTCCTTTATCAGATTTATTTTTGGTATACAACGATAATTATTATACCGAAAATAGATATAACAGTATATTTATTCCGAGAGTAAGAAGTAGATCAATTAACCTAAAATTGACATATTGGATAGATATCTAGTGAAATATAACATAATCATTTTTTTAATCATTTTAACTTCCTGCTCGTCAGAAAAGGAAAACCTTATAATTGAAGGAAAAATAAGTGGAGTTAAAAACTCAAAAATTTATCTATTATCCGTAGAAGAAGGAAAAATATTAGATTCTGTAAATATTACTGATGGCAAATTCAAATTACAAACATATATAGATGCTACTAGAGAAATGAGTATCATCTTAGGCGATAAAAAATCTGAAAATAAATTTGATTTTATTTCGGAACCAACAAATATTTTATTTACTAGCTCAAAAGATAAATTTGTATTTAACGGAAAAATTCTAAATTCTAAATTATATTCTGATTACAAAAATTTAAAAAATCAAATAAATCGATTTGAAGAAAAAGATTTAGAGATGCTGGCTGAACAAATTGAAATTTCTGTAAAAGGAGATCAATATAAATATGATTCCATAAACGACCAAAGAGTTAAGCTTAATCAAAGAAAAATATTATTCATTGTGAATTATGCTATGAATAATGCTTCAAATCCAGTTTCTGCATTTATTTCATATAAATACCGAGAAAATATTAATAAAAAATATTTAGAAAAAATTTATGAAAACCTGAGCGAAGAAATTAAAAATTCATTTTATGGAGACAAATTAAGATCTAGTTTCTAGAATAATCATCTTGCAATCTTATTATATCTTGTTCATCAGATGGATTATTTAAGTCCGTATGAATCCATATCTCTGCAACTACTCCAAAATTAGATAATCCAACTAAGCGATGCCTTTCCTCTGTCTGAAATTTAATAATATCACCCTCATTTAATATCTCCATTTCATTTTGATTATTGTCCATTGATCTAATAACACCGACGGAGTTTTTATATACTCTCCATATTTCTTTTCTTCTGTAATGAAATTGCCATGATAATCTGGAGTTGGGATTTACAATCAAAATTTTAGGGCTTAATCTACCTTCAATTTTCAAATTTTCTTTAGTAATAAAAGCATTGATAAAATCTTGTGACTGACACTCATCAACCAGTAAAAACCCTCCCCATGGTCTATTGAAATCATAGTCAATCACATTGAAACCAAGGCTCTCAATTTCTTTTCTTATTTCTGTATAATATTTATTCAATTTCCAGAATATTCAACGAAATTTCGGGGAGTTTCATATAGTTTTACAGAAAGCTTTAGTGCTTTATTAATCTTATTTCTTAAGATGTCATAAATATATATACATATATTTTCAGCCGATGGAATTACATTTGAGAAATAAGGGACATCTAAATTTAAGTTTTTATGGTCTAGCCTCTCTTCTATCTCATTTTTTATAATATTCTTTAGCTCACTCATATCTATAACATAACCTGTATCGGGATTAATTTTTCCGGTTACGCTAACAATTAGTTCATAATTATGACCATGATAGTTTGGATAATTACATTTTCCAAACACTTGACTATTTTTTTTCTCGGACCATTCTTTATTATGTAATCTATGCGCCGCATTAAAGTGGGCTTTTCTACTTACTGTAATTTCCATTTTTTTAAACTTTGTGAGTATTTATCTAAAATAATTCTAAACCAAGCTGTATAACTTTCAGGGTTTTTTCTAATATCAATGATTAATTCGTCAATATCAATCCATTGCCATTCATCTACTTCATATTTGTCGGGGACAGGATTGCCATCGAAAACTCCTAATAAAATATGATCTTTTTCATGTTCGATTAGGCCATTTGAGAACTCAACCTTATAGATAAAGGAGTCAAAATTGTAAAGGTCTGTAACAAAACCCATCTCCTCTTTTAGCCGTCTTTTCCCTGCACTAATATTATCCTCTCCTTCCCTCTGATGACTACAGCAAGTATTAGACCAAAGATTAGGGGTATGGTATTTAGTTGAAGCCCTTTTTTGAAGTAATATTCTTCCTCTACTATCAAAAATAATAACAGAAAAAGCTCTGTGAAGTAATCCTTTCAGATGAGCTTCCATTTTTGGCATTAATCCTACCTGATTATCAAATTTGTCAACTAAAACAACTTTTTCCTCCTGCATATATCAAAAGTAAAAAGGTAAATTCAATAAACCTAATAAATTAAGCTTTGCCTGTTGGACCAAAATTTAATTGAAATTTTGGGTTATCATAGTCTTTGATGGATCCAAAATTATCCTCAAATCTACTAATATTATCGTTTAAGGCCTTAGCTAATTTTTTTGCGTGCTGAGGTGTTATAATAATTCTTGACTTTACTTTATTTTTTGGAGATCCTGGCATTATAGAAACAAAATCTATTACAAACTCAGAAACCGAATGATTAATAATAGCCAAATTTGAATAAGTTCCTTCAGCGACTTTTTCATCAAGCTCAATATTAATCTTACCCTTTGAATCTTTATTTTTTTCCATCAAAAAATTAATTAGTATTCATTTCCTGATCAGGCATAGAAGTATCCATCAGTTCATCATAGCTTTCCTTTGAACCAACCAGAATATCATCATACCTCCTAAGTCCAGTACCAGCAGGAATTTTATGTCCGACAATTACATTTTCTTTTAAACCATCAAGATAGTCAACTCTTGCATTTACAGCAGATTCATTAAGAACCTTAGTTGTTTCCTGGAATGAAGCAGCAGAAATAAATGATTTAGTTTGTAAGGAGGCTTTTGTAATTCCCTGTAAAATTGGAGTCGCTGTGGCTGGTCTAGCATCTCTAGCAACAACCAAATTCTTATCCTCTCTTTTTAAGATTGAATTTTCATCTCTGAAATCTCTAGAAGAAATTATTTGACCAACCTTAAATGTTTCTGAATTGCCTGCATCTTCAACTATTTTCTTTCCGTATATACTGTCATTCTCATCAATAAAATCTGATTTGTGAACTAACTGATCTTGTAGGAAAATAGTATCTCCTGAATCTTGAATTTTGACTTTTCTCATCATTTGTCTAACAACAACTTCAAAGTGCTTATCATTTATTTTCACACCTTGTAACCTGTATACTTCTTGCACCTCATTAACCAAATATTGCTGTACAGCAGAAGGACCTTTAATATTTAATATATCGTTAGGAGTTATTGAACCTTCAGACATTGGAGTTCCAGCCTTTACAAAATCATTTTCTTGTACCAATATTTGATTTGAAAGTTTTATTAGATATTTTCTTACCTCACCAGTTTTAGCTTCAATTATAATTTCCCTATTACCTCTTTTGATTTTTCCAAAAGAGACCACACCATCAATCTCACTTACAATTGCTGGATTAGATGGATTTCTAGCTTCAAATAATTCGGTAACTCTAGGTAATCCACCAGTAATATCACCTGTTTTTGCTGACTTTCTTGGAATTTTAACTAATATTTTTCCTAAGTCAATTTTATCACCATCATTCACAACTAGATGTGCACCTACAGGAAGGTTATATGATCTTATAATTTCATTTTTAGAATTTTTAACATGTAATGTAGGGATTAGCTTTTTATTTCTAGATTCAATAATTACTTTTTCTTGAAAACCAGTTTGCTCGTCGATTTCAACTTCATAAGTGAGTCCTTGTTCAATGTTTTCATAACTAATTTTTCCAGCGTAATCTGAAATAATAACACCATTATATGGGTCCCATTCACAAACAAGCGTTCCTTTTTTGATCTTTTTCTTATTTTTCACATAGAGAAAAGATCCATAAGGAATGTTGTTATTACTTAAAGTTAATCCTGTATTAGGATCAGAAATTTTGATTTCAGAAGTTCTAGAAATTACAATCTCAACCTCTTCACCTTCATTATTTTTACCTTTAACAGTCTTTAAATCTTCGATTTCAATATTACCGTCAAATTTAGAAATAACGCTATTTTCTTCAGAAATGTTACCTGCAATACCACCCACGTGGAAGGTTCTAAGTGTTAACTGTGTACCAGGCTCTCCAATAGATTGAGCGGCAACTACTCCGACTGCTTCCCCCATTTGAACATCTTTTCCTGTTGCAAGATTTCTTCCATAACATTTTGCACATATTCCTCTCTTAGATTCACATGTTAAAGCAGACCTAACCTCTAAAGTTTCAACTGATGAGTTCTCAATTTTATCAGCAATCAACTCGTTGATTAGTTCCCCTGATTTTACAAGTAATTCAGCAGTTATAGGGTCATATACATCTTGTAGTGATGTTCTACCAACTATTCTATCTCCAAGTTTCTCAACAACTTCTTCGTTTTTCTTTAAAGCCGAGACATTAATTCCTCTTAAAGTTCCACAATCATCCTCGGTTATAATAACATCTTGAGAAACATCGACCAATCTTCTTGTTAAATAACCAGCATCAGCAGTTTTTAATGCTGTATCTGCTAAACCTTTTCTAGCTCCGTGAGTTGATATAAAATATTCTAAAATTGAAAGACCTTCTTTAAAATTCGAAAGAATAGGATTCTCGATAATTTCACCACCTCCAGCAGTAGATTTTTTTGGTTTTGCCATTAGACCTCTCATTCCAGTAAGCTGTCTAATTTGTTCTTTTGAACCTCTTGCACCAGAATCTAACATCATATATACAGAATTGAATCCTTGTTGATCTTCCCTAATTCTTTTCATTGATAATTCTGTCAATTCTGCGTTAGTGGAAGTCCAAATATCAATCACCTGATTGTATCTTTCATTGTTAGTAATTAGACCCATATTATAATTTGACCTGATAGCATCTACCTGCTTATTTGCAGAGTTTATCATTTCAAATTTCTCATTAGGAATAATTATATCTCCAAGACTAAATGATAAGCCTCCTTGGAAAGCAAACTTATAACCTAGGGTTTTTATTTCATCAAGAAATTCAGCTGTCTCAGGAACACTAGTAATCTTTAAAATATCTCCAATTATATCTCTTAAAGATTTTTTTGTAAGTACCTCATTTATAAAACCAGCTCTTTCTGGAACTTTTTCATTAAATAAAACTCTACCAACAGTTGTATCAATTATTTTATCGACTAATTCATTATTAGAATCTAAATCTTTTGTTTTTACCTTGATGGTTGCGTTTAAATCGACTTTATTTTCATTATATGCAATTAGGACCTCTTCAGGAGAGTAGAAAGTAAGGCCTTCACCAATTACTTTAACATCATCAGTTGATAATTTTTGTTTAGTCATATAATATAGACCAAGTACCATATCCTGAGAAGGAACAGTAATAGGTGATCCATTTGCAGGGTTTAAAATATTATGTGAAGCTAACATAAGAAGTTGAGCCTCCAATATAGCTTCTGGACCAAGTGGTAAATGAACTGCCATCTGATCACCATCAAAATCTGCATTAAATGCAGTACATACCAGAGGATGTAGTTGTATCGCTTTACCCTCAATTAATTTTGGCTGAAATGCTTGAATTCCTAATCTGTGAAGTGTAGGTGCTCTGTTTAATAAAACAGGATGACCTCTTAAAACATTTTCTAAAATATCCCAAACTACAGGATCTCTTCTGTCAATGATTTTTCTTGCAGATTTAACAGTTTTAACAATCCCTCTTTCCATCAATTTTCTGATGATAAAAGGCTTGTATAATTCAGCTGCCATATTTTTTGGAAGACCACATTCAAATAGCTTTAAATTAGGACCTACAACGATAACAGATCTTGCTGAATAGTCAACTCTTTTTCCTAATAAATTTTGTCTAAACCTACCCTGCTTACCTTTAAGAGAATCTGACAGTGATTTTAAGGGTCTGTTAGACTCTGTTTTTACAGCAGACGACTTTCTTGTGTTGTCGAATAAAGAATCAACTGATTCTTGTAACATCCTTTTTTCATTTCTTAAAATAACTTCAGGTGCTTTGATTTCAATTAGCCTCTTAAGCCTATTGTTTCTGATAATAACTCTTCTGTACAGATCATTTAAATCTGATGTCGCAAATCTACCACCATCAAGTGGAACTAAAGGCCTTAATTCTGGTGGAATTACCGGTATAGCCTTCATAATCATCCATTCAGGTAAATTTTCTCGATTTAAGTTACCTTCTCTAAATGACTCGACAACTTGTAATCTTTTCAAAGCTTCAGTTTTACGTTGTTTTGAAGTTTCATTATTGGCTTTATCTCTAAGTTCATAAGAGAGTCCATCTAAGTCAATTCTAGATAATAGCTCAATTAGACATTCAGCACCCATTTTAGCGATAAATTTTTCAGGATCACTGTCATCTAAATACATGTTTTCTGAAGGCAAAGAGTCTAAAACATTTAAATACTCCTCTTCTGTAAGGAAATCCATTTTGTTTAATGGTTCTCCTTCAATATTTTTAGCACTACCTGGTTGGATTACTACGTATCTTTCATAGTAGATAATCATATCAAGTTTTTTGGAAGGAAGACCTAAAAGATATCCTATCTTGTTCGGTAATGATCTGAAGTACCATATGTGCGCAACAGGAACAACTAAATTAATATGTCCTATTCTGTCCCTTCTGACCTTTTTTTCGGTTACTTCAACCCCACATCTATCACAAACAATCCCTTTGTATCTTATTCTCTTGTATTTACCACATGCACACTCATAATCTCTAACAGGTCCAAAAATTCTTTCACAGAATAAACCATCCCTTTCAGGCTTATGAGTTCTGTAATTAATAGTTTCAGGTTTTAATACCTCTCCTCTCGAAGCAGATAATATAGATTCCGGAGAACCCAAACCAATAGAGATTTTATTAAATTTAATTGCAGTATTATCTTTTTTTCTACGCATAATTCGTGTGTAAAATTTATTATTCTTCTAATCTAATATCTAATCCAAGTCCTTTTAACTCATGCATTAATACATTGAATGACTCGGGTAACCCAGGCGTTGGCATTGATTCACCCTTTACAATAGCCTCATATGTTTTAGCTCTTCCTACTACATCATCAGATTTTACGGTGAGGATTTCTCTAAGTGTACTTGAAGCACCATAAGCTTCAAGTGCCCAAACCTCCATTTCTCCGAATCTTTGTCCACCAAATTGAGCCTTTCCACCCAATGGTTGTTGAGTGATCAATGAGTAAGGTCCTATTGATCTGGAATGCATTTTATCATCAACCATATGACCTAGCTTAAGCATGTAAATAACTCCAACGGTAGCAGGTTGATCAAATTTCTCGCCAGTACCCCCATCATAAAGATATGTATGACCAAACTTAGGCAATCCTGCTTCATCAGTAATTTTATTAATTTCATCAATTGAAGCACCATCGAAGATAGGTGTAGCATATTTTTTATCAAGCTTTAAACCAGCCCACCCAAGAACTGTCTCATAAATCTGCCCGATATTCATCCTTGAAGGTACACCAAGTGGATTTAAAACTATATCAACTGGCTTACCATCTTCAAGGAATGGCATATCCTCTTCTCTTACAATTTTAGCAACAATACCCTTGTTACCGTGTCTACCAGCCATTTTATCACCAACTTTAAGTTTTCTCTTCTTAGCTATATATACTTTAGCTAACTTTAAAATACCAGAAGGTAACTCGTCACCAACTGAGATTGTAAATTTCTCTCTTCTTAATGAACCCTGTAAATCGTTTTCTTTAATCTTATAATTATGAATAATTTGAGAAACAGTATCATTTGTTGACTTATCTGTAACCCATTTAGTTGATACTAGGTGGGCAAAATCGTCAGCTGAATTCAACATTTTTTGAGTAAACTTTTTTCCTTTTGGAAAAACTTCTTCACCAAGGTCATTAAATATACCTTGAGAAGTTTTACCTCCTAAAACGCTGTAAAGTTTGTCAACTAAAATATTTTTAAGTTCAGAAAATCTAACATCATATGAATCTTCAAGTAATTTAAGATCTTCCTTATCTTGAATTCTCTTTCTCTTATCCTTTACTGATCTTGCAAATAATTTCTTATCAATTACAACACCATTTAGAGATGGTGGAGCCTTCAAAGATGCATCTTTAACATCACCTGCTTTGTCTCCAAAAATAGCCCTAAGTAACTTTTCTTCAGGAGTAGGATCACTTTCACCTTTTGGGGTGATTTTTCCAATCAGAATATCACCAGCATTAATTTCAGCTCCAATTCTAATCATTCCATTTTCATCTAGATCTTTAGTAGCTTCTTCAGAAACATTTGGAATATCATTTGTTAATTCTTCATTTCCAAGTTTTGTATCTCTAACCTCTATTGAGTACTCATCAATATGAATTGATGTAAATACATCATCCCTTACAACCTTTTCAGAAATAACAATCGCATCTTCAAAATTATAGCCTTTCCATGGCATGAAAGCTACTTGAATATTTCTTCCAAGTGCTAATTCTCCGTTATTTGTTGCATATCCCTCACATAAAACTTGGCCTTTTGAAACTTTATCACCTTTTGAAACTATAGATTTTAAATTTACACACGTACCTTGATTAGTCTTTTTGAACTTTGTAAGCTTGTATGTAACTGTCTCAGAGTCAAAACTTGTTAAAACTTCAGCCTTATTTCTGTTATATTTGATTGTAATCTCGTTTGCATCAACATACTCAACAACTCCATCTGCTTCCGCGTTAATAAGTACTCTAGAATCAGAAGCAACTTGCTTTTCTAACCCTGTACCAACAATAGGAGATTCTGGTAATAATAAAGGAACAGCTTGGCGCATCATATTAGATCCCATAAGTGCACGATTTGCATCATCATGCTCTAAAAATGGTATCAAAGATGCAGAAATTGATGCAATTTGATTTGGAGCAACATCAGTATAATGAACATTTGTAGGCTCGGTTAATGGGAAATCACCCTCTTGTCTGGCAATTACCTTATCATCTTGTATTTTACCAGACTTATCAACATTTATATTTGATTGAGCTATCAGTTTGTTTTCTTCTTCCTCAGCACTTAAATAAATAGGGTCTGATTTTAAATCAACCACTCCGTCTTTTACTTTTCTATAAGGTGTTTCGATGAAGCCCATATTGTTTATCTTGGCAAATACACCCAGAGATGAAATTAAACCAATGTTTGGACCTTCAGGCGTTTCAATAGGACACAGTCTTCCATAATGTGTATAATGTACATCTCGAACTTCAAATCCAGCTCTTTCTCTGGAAAGACCTCCAGGTCCTAAAGCTGATAATCTTCTTTTATGTGTTATTTCAGCAAGTGGATTCGTTTGATCCATGAATTGTGAAAGCTGATTTGTTCCAAAAAATGAATTAATAACAGATGATAATGTTTTAGCATTAATTAAATCAATTGGAGTAAATACCTCGTTGTCACGAACATTCATTCTTTCTCTGATAGTTCTAGCCATTCTAGCAAGACCTACACCAAATTGTGATGAAAGCTGTTCTCCAACAGTTCTTACTCTTCTATTTGATAAATGATCAATATCATCTATTTCAGCTTTAGAATTGATAAGTTCAATCAAGTACTTGATAATTGTAATTATATCTTCAGTTGTTAAAACTTGCTTGTCCATTCCAATATCCAAACCAAGTTTTTTATTCATTCTATACCTACCAACATCTCCAAGATTATATCTTTGGTCGCTAAAAAATAATTTATCGATAATACCTCTAGCTGTTTCTTCGTCTGGCGGTTCAGCATTTCTTAACTGCCTGTATATGTGTTCTACGGCTTCTTTTTCAGAATTTGTAGGATCTTTTTGGAGTGTATTATGAATAATTGCATATTCACCCTGCTGAGTAATTTCTTTATGAATTAGAACTGTTTTGACACCTGCTTCAATAATTTCTTCAACATTGTCTTTATCAATTTCAGTATCTCTGTCTAAAACTATTTCATTTCTTTCAATAGAAACTACTTCTCCTGTGTCTTCATCAACAAAATCTTCATGCCATGTATTTAAAACACGAGCAGCAAGTTTTCTTCCATAGTATTTTTTAAGATTTGCTTTAGAAACCTTAATTTCTTCAGCTAAATCAAATATTTCTAAGATGTCTTTATCTCTTTCGTATCCAATTGCTCTAAATAAAGTTGTTACCGGTAACTTCTTTTTTCTGTCAATATAAGCATACATAACACTGTTAATGTCAGTTGCAAATTCAATCCATGATCCTTTAAAAGGAATAACACGTGCTGAATATAACTTTGTACCGTTTGCATGAAAAGATTGACCAAAAAACACCCCAGGTGATCTGTGTAATTGAGAAACCACAACTCTTTCGGCACCATTGATACAAAACGTACCGCTAGGTGTCATATAAGGGATCGTACCTAAATATACATCTTGGACAATTGTTTCAAAATCTTCGTGCTCAGGATCAGTACAATATAACTTTAATCTCGCTTTTAAAGGAACACTGTAGGTAAGTCCTCTTTCAATACACTCTTGAATTGAATATCTAGGTGGATCAACAAAGTAATCCAGGAACTCTAGAACAAACTGATTTCTAGCATCAGTAATAGGAAAGTTATCCTGAAAAGTATTGTATAAACCCTCCTCACCACGTTCATCAGATTTTGTTTCTAATTGAAAGAAATCTTTAAAAGATTTGATTTGTATATCCAAAAAGTCTGGATATTTACTAGCATTCTTTATTGATGAAAAATTAATTCTTTCAGCTAATCTAGTTGACATATAGTTTTGTTTTTAAAAAATGAATAATGAAAATCAGTTAAGTACACCAAAAGGCATAGTAATAAATTCTAATCTATAACTATGCCTTAATTTGAATAAAGTTAAACTTATTTAAGTTCAACCTCAGCTCCAGCTTCTTCTAAAGATTTTTTAAATCCTTCAGCTTCGTCTTTACTTACTGCTTCTTTGATTGTTTTTGGTGCTCCATCAACAAGTTCTTTAGCATCTTTGAGACCTAAACCTGTTAATTCTTTCACCAATTTTACAACTGCAAGTTTTGATCCACCGGCTGCTGTAAGAACAACATCAAATTCTGATTTTTCCTCAGCTGCATCACCGCCTGCACCGCCTGCTGCTGCAGGAGCTGCAACAGCTGCTGCTGCTGGCTCAATACCATATTCATTTTTTAAAATGTCAGCTAACTCACTCACCTCTTTTACTGATAAGTTCACTAACTGCTCTGCGAAAGTTTTTAAATCTGCCATTTTTTTATTTTTATTTTACTTTATTATTTATTTGTTTGATAATGTTTGAAGAATGCCTGAAAGTTTTCCTCCACTTGATGAAAGTGCAGAAATAACATTTTTAGCAGGTGATTGTAACAACATGATAATATCTCCAATCAATTCTTCTTTAGATTTGATTGCAAATAATGTTTCAAGTTGATCATCACCGATATAAATATCTTCCTCAATCATCGCACCTTTTAATATTGGTCTTTCAGATTTTTTTCTAAAATTCTTTATGACCTTAGCGGGTGCACTACTTACTTCAGCAATCATAACTGAAGTATTACCTTTTAGCGTTTCTTTTAGTTCACCAAAATCTTTTTCAGAATCATCCATTGCTTTTTCAAGCAAGGTGTTTTTAACAACTGATAATTTTACACCAGCTTTAAAACACATTCTTCTTAGATTTGATGTTTCAAGAGCATTTAATCCAGAAATATCTGTCAAATAAATATTTTGATTTGACTTTAACACTTCCAGAATTTCGTTAATCGCTACTGATTTTTCTTCTCTAGTCATAATTACAATTATATTTTAGGGTCAATAGCTAAACTAGGACTCATTGTCGATGAAATAAAAATGCTTTTAATATAAGTTCCTTTAGCCCCTGTCGGCTTTAGTTTGATTAATGTTTGAATTAATTCACTTGCATTTCCAGCTATTTTATCAGATGAAAAAGAAACCTTTCCGATTGGAGCATGAACAATACCTGCTTTATCAACCTTGAAGTCAATCTTTCCCGCTTTAACATCAGAAACTGCCTTTGCAATATCCATGGTAACAGTTCCAGTTTTAGGGTTTGGCATTAAGCCTCTAGGGCCTAATATTCTTCCTAATGGGCCTAATTTACCCATAACACTTGGCATAGTTACAATAACATCAACATCAGTCCAACCTCCTTTGATTTTTTCAACATATTCATCAAGTCCAACGTAATCAGCTCCAGCATTCTTTGCTTCATCCTCTTTATCAGGTGAAACCAATGCAAGAACCTTCATGTCTTTTCCGGTTCCGTTAGGAAGAGAAACAACACCTCTTACCATTTCATTAGCTTTTTTAGGATCTACTCCTAATCTTACAGCTAAATCAACAGATGCGTCAAACTTTGTTGTCGTAATATCTTTTATCAAAGAACATGCTTCATCTAAATTATACAACTTAGTATTATCAATTTTTGCTTCCGATAATTTTCTATTCTTAGTTAATTTTCCCATTTTGTTTAAATTATTCAGGGGCTTTACCACCCTTAACATTTATACCCATAGATCTCGCAGTACCAGCAACCATTTTCATAGCAGATTCAACTGTAAATGCATTTAAATCTACCATTTTATCTTCAGCAATTGCTTTTACTTGGTCCCACGTTACCTTTGAAACCTTATTAATGTTTGGCTCACCAGAACCTTTTTTAACCCTTGCAGCTTCTAAAAGCTGAACTGCAGCAGGTGGTGTCTTAATTACAAAATCAAATGATTTGTCTTTGTAAACACTTATTACTACAGGTAATACTTTTCCTGGTTTGTCCTGAGTTCTAGCATTAAACTGCTTACAAAAATCCATAATATTCACACCAGCAGCACCTAATGCAGGTCCTACAGGCGGTGATGGATTTGCAGCACCTCCTCTGACTTGTAACTTGAGAACTTTATCTAATTCTTTTGCCATATTACTAATTTAAGTTTCAATGATTCTATTATTGGAAGCAATAAAATCATCTATATTATGTAACATTTATAATTTTTCTACTTGCATATAGCTAAGTTCTAATGGAGTTTTTCTTCCAAATATTTTAACCATAACTTCAAGTTTTCTCTTTTCTTCGTTAATTTTTTCTATTGTTCCGTCAAATCCATTAAATGGTCCATCAATAACTTTAACATTCTCTCCATGAATGAAAGGAATTATTATATCAGACTCTTCTTGTAGGGATAACTCATCAACTCTACCTAACATTCTATTCACTTCGCTTTGACGTAATGGAATAGGATCTCCACCTTTTGTCTCACCTAAAAATCCAATAACATTAGTTACGGACTTAATAATGTGAGGCACTTCACCAGTTAAATTAGCCTTAATCATTATGTATCCTGGAAAATATGTTTTATCCTTAGTAACTTTTTTACCATTTCTAATTTGGACAACCTTTTCAGAGGGTACAAGAATTTGCTCAATGAAGCTATCCATACCAACTCTGGTAATCTCATTTTCGATATATGTCTTAATCTTGTTTTCTTGACCACTTACAGCCCTAACAACATACCATTTAAAAAGCGAATTTTTGTCAGACATAAATATTTAGCTTATAAGATTAAAAAATTCTTTAATTACTCTACTGAACATAGAATCTAAACCCCAAATAATCAGTGAAAAAATCACTGAAAATACAGCAACTAAAACCGTTAAATTTAACCCTTCATTAAAACCAGGCCAACTCACATGTGACTTTAGTTCTTCAAAAGATTCTTTAAAATATTTAACAATTCCTGTCATATTATATTTTTTTGCACGGGTTGAGAGACTCGAACTCCCGACACCTGGTTTTGGAGACCAGTGCTCTACCAACTGAGCTAAACCCGTAAACATAAGTCAAGGTATTTCGTTTGAAAACAAACAAAATACCTCAACATATATTATGGGTTTTTATTTAGTCTAAAATTTCTGTAACCTGACCAGCACCAACAGTTCTACCACCTTCACGGATAGCAAAACGTAAACCAACATTCATTGCAATTGGCTGTATTAACTCAACAGTGATTGTTAAGTTATCACCAGGCATAACCATTTCGACTCCAGATGGTAACTCAATAGTTCCAGTTACATCAGTCGTTCTTACATAGAACTGAGGTCTATAGTTATTGTGGAATGGAGTGTGACGTCCACCTTCTTCTTTTTTCAAGATGTAAACTTCCGCTTTAAACTTCTTGTGTGGAGTAACGGATCCTTGTTTACAAATAACCATTCCTCTACTGATGTCGGTTTTTTCAATACCTCTTAATAGGATACCAACATTGTCACCAGCTTCACCTCTATCTAAGATTTTACGGAACATTTCAACACCTGTTACAGTAGAAGTTAATTTTTCTGCGCCCATTCCAATAATGTCAACAGCATCACCAGTATTAGCGACACCAGTTTCAATTCTTCCTGTAGCTACAGTTCCTCTACCTGTAATTGAAAATACGTCTTCAATAGGCATTAAGAAATCCTTGTCAATATCTCTCTTAGGTAATTCAATCCATGAATCAACATTTTTCATTAACTCCATTACAGTGTCAACCCACTTTTGCTCACCATTAAGAGCACCTAGGGCTGAACCGGCAATAATAGGGCTGTTATCACCATCATATTCGTAGAATGATAATAATTCACGAATCTCCATTTCAACAAGTTCTAATAATTCTTCATCATCAACCATGTCAACTTTGTTCATGAATACAACAATTCTCGGAATACCAACCTGTCTTCCAAGAAGGATGTGCTCACGGGTTTGTGGCATAGGCCCATCAGTAGCTGCAACAACAAGTATTGCTCCATCCATCTGTGCAGCACCGGTTACCATGTTCTTGACATAGTCGGCGTGACCTGGACAGTCTACGTGAGCGTAATGACGATTCTCAGTTGCATACTCAACGTGTGATGTATTGATGGTAATACCTCTTTCTTTTTCTTCAGGGGCATTATCAATAGTATCAAAATCTCTTTTTTCAGATAAACCAGCACCAGCTAACACTGTAGTAATAGCAGCTGTAAGCGTAGTTTTACCATGATCTACGTGTCCGATAGTACCGATATTTAAGTGCGGTTTCGAACGATCAAAATTTTCCTTTGCCATAATATAATATTTTAGTTGCTTTTAAAATGAGCGCAAATATAGAATTTTTATATCTAATTAACCAATTTATTTGTTAATTTTTTTTTGAAGAGCTTAATCAGTTAGAAAATCGTCGTTAATTTGAGTGTGTAATTAAATAAAAACCAACTAGTTATAATCAGTAAAAAAAATCTGGTTTTCTATAGATTCCCAAAGTAACAGACAAGCTATTGAATTATAAGGACTCCAGTTTTCTGTTAACTTTTGTATTTCACGTTTGCCTACTTTTTCGATTGAATAGTTTTTTTTAATACTGTTTATTAAAGCTAAGTCCTTCGGAGAAAAGATATTCTTTCTAAATAAATTGAAAATTAAAAACATTTGAGCTGTCCATTCACCAACACCCTTTATTGAACATAAGTAGTCAATTACATCCTTATCAGTCATAGATTCAAGATCTGCGTCGTGAGTACTAAAAAAATTAAAAACATTTTTTATATAGTCAGCTTTTCTGTAAGAAATACCAATTGATTGCAATTCTTGGTTAGTCATTTGAATAATTTCTTCAGAGTTTATACCGTCAATTAATTTTGAAAATCTTTTTTTAACAGTAATAGCTGCCTTGAAGCTTATTTGTTGTTCAATTATTAAATTAGCAATTGACAGAGCGTAATTTGAATTATATCTGTTACCCCAATCAATTTTATGCTGAAATTTATTGATTAGGAAATACATTATTTTGTCATTGGACAAATGCTTGTATGCCCTTTCAAGAACTATTTTCATGGAATTTCTAATAATTTTCTTCAGCCAATTTGTATATCCTTAGGATTATCAACCCAAAAACAACACCTAAAATGGTTAACATAATGCTGTATAAACCTTCTGCACTAAAGGAAAGTCTAAGTAAAATTGTGGAGATAATGAAGCCAGTATTTCTTATTAATTGCGAATACCTTTCGGTGTATTGGAAAGAAATTAGTAAAATAAAAACATCGACTAAAATTAAAATCGTGAAGAAATCAATAAAGAAAACTCCGTTAAGATTTTCAGTGTAGGATTCAGAAATAAACACCTGAATTAACCATTCATAAAAGTTTATAAAACATAAAACTAAAAGAGTCGGAACTAAAAGTATTGACATAAGTTTTTTGTAGTTTATGAACTTTTTTAAATTTTTATTTGTTTTACGCTTTGGGGTGTTAACCCAAGTTTTTTTAAACAAATGAATCAGATAGAAAATCACTATTACGGCTAATAGATCATACAGTAACTGCAGATTATTTTCATTAAAAATAGTTGTACTTTCTAAGCTAATTTCTGGAATATCTTTAAATATTTTTCTAATCAAAACCAATGAAATAATTTCAAACTCCTTGGCAATTGATGTAGTAAAAGATCTTGGTAGATAATATATAAGTAAAAATGCCTCATAAATCAGAATAAATGTAAAAGGGGTGTATAAGGCGGATATAGGATTGCTTGATAAGTTAGTTTTGGACGAAAAAATATCTACTCCGTAATAATTTTCAAAGAATATCAACAGTAGATGAATTATAAAACCACCAACAGCCAAAAACATAATATTTTTCTCAAATAACTCTACATTTCTTTGAGAAAAAACATTCGAGTGTAAATTTTCAATCCTATTCATAATCAGACACTTACAATATTTGTGCCGTTATGAATAGAATTGATATTAAATAATTTAAAGTACTGGAA
This sequence comes from uncultured Bacteroidota bacterium, assembly GCA_902581145.1. GTDB lineage: Bacteria > Bacteroidota > Bacteroidia > Flavobacteriales > Flavobacteriaceae > MED-G13. Next base: position 19,498 of record CACHNE010000007.1, read on the forward strand.
CTCCGTTTGAAATTGCAGAGATTGGAGCAACACTGTAAATATCTTTCTTGTATACATTAGTGTTATTATCTCCTTCAAAACCCGTCCAAAGGTCTGATCCAAAATAATCATCAATGGCAGTCCTACTTGTAAAATAGTATACCCCTCCGTAAATATTTCCGTCAATGCTATTTATCATAGTTTTACCGATCATTCCTGGAAAATTATCGTTACTAAATACAGGTGCATATTGCTTCACCTGACTAGACATATCCTCGTCAGATGGATTAACTTCATTAGTATAATTTACAACCAAGATATGTAAACCATCGGCGTCTAAAGCATCTGAAGATGTCTTTCTCATTGAATGATTTCCATTTGCTAATTCGGTACCGTCAAAAGTTTTAAAGATATCTGTTTTAAAATTGATAAGATTTGGATGCGCAACTACACCCTTCCAAAGATCTGATTCTAGAAAAATATCAACTGATTCAGAATCTGAAAAATAATAAACTCCTCCAAAAACCCCTCTATCTGCATCGCCAACAAAAGACTTTCCTAAAAGACCTGTAACATTTTCAGAGGTGAAGTTAGGAGCCACAGCACTGCCCAATTCAGCATGCTCATCTGTAGTCATATTTTCAATTTGGTAGTTTACAATCAGCACAGTCTCGTCAGCATAAATCGAAGTTTCATCATTGGAGGTTGAATTTTTACAACCGAAAAGTGAAACGATACAAGCTAATATTAAAATTTTTTTCATTGTTTAAGTTTTAAGGATTGTAATAAATAAATAATTAACTCAATTTAATAATAAAAAAACAAACTATGTTAAAAATTGGGGGGTTAATATTTTTACAGTGGCACATGATTTGATATTTGAATGTAAAAACTTGTAAATGAAAAACCTAATCATTATCGGACACCCTTACAAAAAGTCATTTTGCTATAACGGAATCTTCAAAACCATTTTTAATGAGATTAATAAGTCCGATCAAGAGTTGGAAGTAATTGACTTATACAGGGATAGTTTTTCTAGGCCTCGAACAAAGCTAATTGAAAAGTATAAAAATCTAGTTTTGTGGAGTGACAGGATATATATTATATCACCTGTTTGGTGGTTTAGATTAACGCCAAGAATGGAAGTTTTTTTTGATGAAGTACTCACTCCAGGATTTGCTTATAAATTTGTTAATGTTACAAAAACTTATGCATATCCAAAACCATTTTTAAAAGATAAAAAAGTTCGCACATACATAACACACGGCGCACCTGCCCTGCCTGTTAAGACGCTTTACTTTAATTCGGTTAAGTTGAGATTAGTTATGGGTGTATATTCTTTTGTTTTCGGATGGAAATTATCCCTTTGGTTTAAAACAAAACAATTTTGGTCAGTGCCTTTTGTTAGTGACAAAAAAAGAAAAAAATATTTATCAGTGGTTCTTAATGATATCAGAAATGATTTAAGAACAAAAAATATTTTTAGCCAGAAACCAGCTTTACAAAATAATTGACATGTTAAAGAGATTTAACACAAATGACTACTTAGTTAGGATTCCGCTATTTATCATCTTCTTTTGGTTTGGAATATTAAAGGTACTTGATGTATCTCCTGCAACAGAACTAATTATTGATACAGTTTTTTGGATGCCGTTTTTATCTGCTAAGACATGGTCAATAGTGATCGGATACTGGGAGATGGCAATAGGTATTTGTTTTTTAAATAAAAAAACAACTTTAGCCGCGGTAATTTTAATGTTTTTACAAATGACTGGAACATTCCTTCCATTGGTAATACTACCAGAAATCACATTTCAAAATGGAAATCCGTTGTTGCCAACTCTGGAAGGTCAATACATAATAAAAAATATAATAATAATAACTGCTGCTCTTATTATAGGTAGGAGTTATCTTAAAATCAAATTAAAATGAAAAAGATACTAGAAGTTTACTACCCTATAATTTTAGCCTTTATATGCCTTGTTTACTCTGTAAGTTTAGGATTACTAGGCAATACAGCTGAGGCTCAATACACCGCTCATTGGCCAGGAACAATTCTACTATTTGCAATTGCAATTCGTCAAAGACGTAAAGACTATAACTCAAAAAAATAAACTATGCTAAGTCCGTTAATGTTTATTATTGGGTTTGTTATTTTTATCCTGTACATGTCTGGTTTATTATGGATGATTAAATCATCTCATGATGATCAGAGAAGAAGAAGAGAAAGAGATGAAAGGTTTCGTCAGTCCGACGAAAATGATTATGATGGTGGTGGTAATTGGGGAAGATTCAAAAACGAATAAAAAAAGAATTGAGCCAATGCCGAGAGTTGAACTCGGGACCTCTTCCTTACCAAGGAAGCGCTCTACCACTGAGCTACACCGGCTAGTGATTTTTTTGAGCGGGAGACCGGGTTCGAACCGGCGACATTCAGCTTGGAAGGCTGACGCTCTACCAACTGAGCTACTCCCGCATTTTTGTGTGGGGAGAGCAGGATTCGAACCTGCGAAGGTAAAAACCAACAGATTTACAGTCTGTCCTCGTTGGCCGCTTGAGTATCTCCCCAAATTAAATATTTTAAAGAACTGAGCCGATGGAGGGACTCGAACCCACGACCTGCTGATTACAAATCAGCTGCTCTAGCCAGCTGAGCTACATCGGCTTACACTTTTTTTAAAAAAAAAGCCCGCATTAAGCGGATTGCAAATGTAAATATTTATTTTTTCAAACAAAACAAATTATATTTTTTTTTAATCAGAAAACAAACTAATGTTAACCCTTATTTCTGGGGTGTGTTTTTTTGAAAACTTTTTTGATTTCTTCGATTGATCTATTGGTGTAAACTTGCGTTGCAGCAAGACTTGTATGACCAAGCAAATCTTTTACGGAATTTAAATCGGCACCATTATTTAAAAGATGAGTAGCAAATGAATGTCTTAAAATATGCGGGCTTTTTTTAGATTTAGTTGAAAATCCAGTAAAATACTTTTTAGTGATACGGTAGACTAGATTATCGTATATGCTTTTACCCTTGGATGTCAAAAAAAGCTTATCATTACTTTTAATATTTTTAAGCTTATCTCTATATTTTAAATATTTATCAATGGACTCTATTGTTGAGCTAATTAAAGGAATATATCTTTCCTTGTTTCTTTTTCCTAAAACCTTAATCCTTTTATTTGAATAATCTATGTTTTGAATTTTTAAATCGATTAGCTCTTGTCTTCTAATTCCAGTTGTGTATAATAGCTCAAGAATAAGATAGTCTCTGTGGCCTTCAAATGATTTATCAAAGTTTAAATGGTTTAAAACATTTGAAATTTCAGTTTCAGAAAAGGGCAATTGAATAGTTGATTTAGTTTTTAAGGCTTTATGTTCGTTCAAGGGATTTATTTTAATATCCCCAGTTTTTAATAAAAACTTATAATAACTGTTAAGGGAAGAAATTTTTCGATTTATTGAAGTATTCGAAATTTTATCTGCAACTAATGAAACAATCCAAGATCTAATTTGAGAATAATTCACTCCCTTTATATTCTTTTGGTCAAATTTGCTGTAGTTAAAATCCTGGAAGGACATTAAATCATTTTTATATGCAATAATTGTTTTTTGAGAATATTTTTTCTCAAGTTGAAGGTAATCAAGAAATGAAGAAAATTCCATACCTTAAATAAGCATAAATTTATAAATTATTAATCAGTATGAATTAGTAACGGAGATATAAATTAAATATCTTCTTGGTCTCTAAGTCTTTGTACATGCTGAGCTTTTTGAATTACAGCTCTCCTTTTAATTGAAGGTTTTACAAATTCTTTTCTAGTTTGTAATGATTTCTTTGTTCCAGTTTTATCAAACTTTCTCTTGAAACGCTTTAGTGCTCTGTCGATATTTTCTCCGTCTTTAATAGGTATTATTAGCATATTACAAACCTCCTTTCTTTAAAATTTGATGCAAATATAAACTAAAATTAATCTTACGAAAGATTTTATTGTTAAAAAATTAATTTTTTATTGCTTCTAAATATTTTTTTAATTGCTCCTTAACAATAGGGAATAAAAAGTATAGACCAATCATATTTGGAAATACCATCGCAAAAATCATAGCATCTGAAAATGCCCAGATTGAATTCATGCTAGCTGCAGCACCTATTACCACAAACATTAAAAAGAGTACTTTATAAGTTAAATCTGCAACTCTTCCTCTTCCAAATAAAAACTTCCAAGATTGAAGCCCATAATAAGACCATGAAATCATTGTAGAAACAGCGAACAATACAACAGCAATAGTAAGAAATATGTCAGATCCAGGAATGTACTGAGCAAATGCCTTTTGAGTTATACCTGCACCCTCATACATAACACCATCAATCATTACTCCTCCCATTCCATCTCCTCCATAAACAAATGCTCCGGTTGAATTGAAGGTTATGATTACTAAAGCAGTCATTGTACAAATTACTACAGTATCAATAAACGGTTCTAATAAAGCAACTAAGCCTTCTGACGCTGCATATTTTGTCTTTACCGCTGAATGAGCTATTGATGCAGAACCAGCTCCAGCTTCGTTAGAAAAAGCAGCTCTTTGAAAACCTACCATTAATACCCCAATTATGCCCCCAACTCCAACAGCTGTAGGATTAAATGCTTCTCGGATTATTAATGCAATTGCATCATCAATAAATGAAAAGTTTATTGTTAATATATATATACATGCTAAAATATAAAGCAATGCCATAAATGGAACTACTTTTTCAGTGACAGATGCAATTCTTTTGATACCACCAATAATAATTACACCTACCAAAGTGGCTAAAACAATTCCTATCATTGCTCCAGCAAAAGTAGATTCATAGCCAAACAGGTTTTTAATTACTATTGTAGCTTGGTTTGACTGAGCAGCATTACCACCACCAAATGAACCCCCGATGCAAAAAATAGCAAATAATGAAGCAGCAATTGTACCTAAAGTTTTAAAGCCTTTTGATTTAAGTCCTTTACTTATATAATACATGGGACCTCCGTAAACTACCCCATCCTCATCAACATCTCTGTAGTATACCCCAAGTGTACACTCAACAAATTTTGTAGACATCCCTAATAATCCACAAACAATCATCCAAAACGTAGCACCTGGACCACCAAGTGCAATAGCCAAAGCTACACCAGCAATATTTCCATTTCCAACGGTTCCTGAGACAGCTGTTGCCAGAGCTTGAAAGTGTGATACTTCACCATCTTCTGATTTTGAATCAGACTTTTCAACACTATCGTATTTTCCTCTGACAACGTTGATCGAAGTCAAAAAATATCTTATGTTGGGAAAACCAAAAAATAGTGTAAAAAATAAAGCACTAGCTACAAGTAATAGTATTACAAAAGGATAACCCGATATTTCAAAAAACACAACTGCACTAAAAAAATCCGAAATAGGCTGAAATGCCTCGTCAATTCGCTGATCTAAACCTTTTTCTTGTGCGCTTAGGTTTATAGAGCTAAGTAGTGATAAAAAAAGAAATATATATTTTTTCATGCTAAGTTTTTGAATGAAGCTTACAATATGGGAAAAAAAATAGATTTTTAAAAATTAATTTAAATGTAACCCATCTCTTGCATCCAATCATCATTGTATATTTTTTTTAAATATCGACTCCCATGATCGTGAAAGAGAACTACTACTAAATCATCAGGATTAAACTGGTCCTTTAACTGTAATACCCCTTTGATGGCTGCACCCGCTGAATTTCCCAAAAACATCCCTTCTTGTTTTAACAACTCTCGACAAAAGACAGCAGCATCTTTATCAGTAACTTTAGTAAATCCATCGATTATATCAAAATCAATATTTTTAGGAATCATATCTTCTCCAATACCTTCAGTTACATAGGGATAGATTTCAGTCTTATCAAAAACACCTGTTTCATGATATTTTTTAAGAACTGATCCATAAGCATCGACACCCCAAACTTTTACATTTGGATTTTTTTCTTTTAAGAATTTACCAACACCTGAAATGGTACCCCCGGTTCCTACTCCAACTACAAAATGAGTAACTTTTCCATCAGTTTGGTCCCAAATTTCAGGACCAGTAGATTCATAGTGTGTCATTCTGTTACTTAAATTGTCGTATTGGTTTACATACCAAGAATTTTCTGTTTCTTCAGACAACTTCTTTGAAACCGAATAATATGATCTTGGGTCATCAGGCTCAACATCTGTTGGACAGACTACTACTTCAGCACCAAAAGCTCTTAAAATATCAACTTTTTCTTGAGATTGCTTATCACTAGTAACAAAAATACATTTATAACCTCTAGAGATAGACGCAATGGCAAGTCCCATCCCTGTATTTCCAGATGTTCCTTCAATAATAGTTCCTCCAGGTTTAAGATGACCTTTATTTTCCGCCTCAATAATCATATTTAAACCAATCCTATCCTTTACCGAATTTCCGGGGTTGAACGTTTCATATTTTGCCCAGACACTGCATGGTAGATTTTTAGTAATATTATTTAATATTACCATGGGTGTATTCCCTATAGATTCGGTTAAATTATTTAAGTAACTCATTTTGAGTTGCAAATATAATTTAATGTATTCTATAAAAAAGCTATTATTTAGTTAAATTTAATTGAATCTTTTGGGTTAATTCTTGAGACCAATAGACTTGGGATAAAAATTGACAAAACACATAAGAAAAAAGCAATTAAGTTTAAAGAGATTATGTGGGATAATTCTATATAAATTGGAATGCTATCAACATAATATATTTTTGGATCGAGAGAAATAATTTTATATTTCTCTTGAATAAAAAGAATCATTAAACCAAAAATATTCCCAATAATAATTCCTATAAAAATTAAATATGAGGATGTGTAGATAAAAAATTTCTGTAATGAAAAGTTTGTGATTCCGAGAGCCTTTAAAACTCCGATCATATTTGTTCTTTCTAATATTAAAACAACTAAAACAGAAATAATATTTATAGATGCTACAACAATCATAATAAATATTATAGCATATATATTTTTATCAAAAAGATCTATCCATTCATAAACAGAAAAATATTTTTCCTTTGTTGTAATCACATCAAATTCTGAGGGAGAATTTAAATATATTTCTTCACTAATGAATTCCAGATTTGATAGTTCATTCAATTGAATTTCAATTGAACTAATTTCATCATTCTCCCATTTTAAAATCCTTCTAATTTGATTTATATCTCCAAAAATATATTTTGAATCAAGCTCTTGAAATCCTGAGTTAAAAACTCCAACAACTTGTAATCTCAGTATAGATGGTTTTGGATTTTCAGATTTTGAAAATAACATTTGAAAACTATCTCCTAATTCTAAATTTAATTTATCTGATAATGTTTTTGAGATTAAAACATCATTTGAGAAACCATCAGAATAAACAGGATAAGTTCCCTCAATAATATATCTTTTAATTCTGCTGAAATCATAACCCTTTTCAACCCCCTTGAAATAAAGCCCATCAAAATCATTTAAAGTTCTAACTATACCAAATTTTGAGATTATCTTATCAAAATTTTTAACCCCTCGAAATTTTCTTAAATCTTCTAGGAATTCGACTGAGGGTAATATGGGGTTAATAGAATTTTCATTAATTGTATTATTGAAGCTTTGGATTGAAATATCTCCCTCAAATGCGGAAATCTTATCCTTAATTTCCTTTTGCATTCCGATTCCAACACCTACCGATACAATCATTACAATCATACCAATAGAAATTGCAGTAACCCCAATTTTTATTATTGGAGCTGAAATACTATTTTTATAAAACCTAGCACTTAAAATTCTTTTTGATAAAAAATGTTCAAAATTCAAAATTCAGTTCTTTTTTTATTTATATCACTTTATTTTATTTTTTCAAGCTATCCGTTAAGTAAAACTAATAATGTTAAATCTAATGTTATTGTTGGTGCAAACCAAATATCGAAATATGAAAATCTATTAAAAAATAAAAGGATTGGAATAATTGCAAATCACACCTCAGTGATATTTAAGAAAAACCTAGATTATACCCATTTGGTTGATTCCTTAATTAAATTAGATTTTGATATTAGAAAAATTTTCGCACCTGAGCACGGCTTTAGAGGTACTGAACCTAATGGGGCCAATATAAACGACGAAATTGATATTAAAACAGGTTTAAAAATCGTTTCATTACACGGAAAAAACAGAAAGTATGGTCAGATTGATGATTATGATCTAAATGAAATTGATATTTTAATTTTTGATATTCAGGACGTGGGAGTTAGATTTTACACACATATTTCTACACTCCATTATGTGATGGAAGCATCTGCTAGAAATAATATCCCATTGATAGTGATGGATAGGCCAAATCCAAATGCTCATTATGTAGATGGACCAGTTTTAGATTTGGAAAATCAGAGTTTTGTGGGGATGCATGAGGTTCCCATTGTCTATGGTCTAACAATAGGAGAATATGCTACGATGATTAATAATGAGGGTTGGTTAAAAAATAATATGAAATCAAACTTAACCATTATCGAATTAAAAAATTATAATCGAAAAGTGACTTATGATTTACCCATCCTTCCGTCTCCTAATTTGCCTAACAGAAAATCAATAAATCTCTATCCATCTTTATGTCTATTTGAGGGAACCAATGTAAGTGCAGGAAGAGGGACTGAAATGCAATTTCAAATTTACGGCAGCCCTTATTTGAATAAAGAGAAAAACAATTTCAGATTTACTCCAAAAAAAAATAGTGGTTCAAAATATCCAAAACATGAAAATTTATTATGCTATGGTAAAAATTTATCGGAAAATAAAAAACTAGACAAGTTTGATTTATCGTTCTTATTGAATGCTTATTCAGATACAAATGATAAACAAAACTTTTTTAATAATTATTTTGATAAACTTGCTGGAACCAATAGTTTAAAAAATCAAATTATAAGCGGGCTTTCTGAAAAGAAAATAATTCAATCCTGGAAAAAAAAGCTGGATATATATAAAGAATTGAGAATGAAATATTTAATTTATTAGAAACTTATTATGATTAAAAAAATATTAGAATATAATAATGTTGAAGTAAAATTAGACTCTGATTTAAAAATATCAGATCTGTCATTAGCAATTAATCAAGGAGAATTTATTTTTTTAATTGGAAAGACAGGCTCAGGAAAATCAAGTATTTTAAAATCAATGTACTCAGAGAATAAAATCATAAAGGGTGAAGCCAAAATTTCTGATACAAATCTTAGAATAATTAGTGAAAAAGAAATTCCTTACTTAAGAAGAAAAATCGGTATAATATTTCAAGACTTTCAGCTATTAAAGGATAGAACTGTTTATAAAAATTTAGAGTTTGTTTTAAATGCAACTGGCTGGAGCAATAAAAACAAGATTAAAGAAAGAATTAATTCGTGTTTGGAAAAAGTTCATATTTCAAATCTAACTGACAAATATCCAAGTCAACTTTCAGGTGGTCAGAAACAAAAGGTTGCAATTGCACGGTCTTTACTGAACGAACCTGAAATAATTATTGCAGACGAACCCACTGGAAATTTAGATCCTAAAAGTAGTATTGATATCATGGATGTCCTTCAGGAAATAAATCAAAATGGAAATACTATTGTGATGGCAACACATGATTTCATTCTTTTAAAAAAATATAAAGGCAGAATATTAAGATGTAAAGAAGGAAAAATTGATGAAATACAGCCAAATGAGTTAAATATAGAAACTGCATACCAATGATTTCAATTTTAATTCCTTGCTACGATTATAATGCATACCCACTTGTGAGTAAATTAGAGAAGCAAGCATTAATACTTAACATAAATTTTGAAATAATTTGTATCGATGATGCATCATTTTCATCAAAGAATGAAACAAACCAAAAAATTAATTTATTGACAAATTCAAGATTTATTGAATCAAAAAAAAATCTTGGCAGAATTAAGAATAGACTTTTATTAGCTGAAAATTCTCAATATAATTGGTTGTTATTTATTGATGTAGATTCAAATCCAATTGGTGAAAGTTTTTTAAAAAATTACACATCCTATATGAATAAAGGAACGATATTTTTTGGAGGCAGTGTTTATAAAAAATCTGAAAATCCTAATTGTAGTTTGAGATATAAGTTTGGAAAAAAAAGAGAAGAAATTAATTCAATCCAAAGAAATAAAAACCCCTATAAATATGTCTCCTCAAGAAATTTTATGTGTAAAAAGGATGTAATAGTTGAAGCCTTATCTAAAATAGAGAGTGTATCCTACGGAAACGATTATGTTTTTGGTTCAATTCTTAAAAGAAAGAGAATTGATATTATTCATTTTGATAATCCCGTTTTGATTGAGAATATTGAAGAAAACTCAATTTTTATTCGTAAAACGCACCAGGCTTTAGACAATATTATAAAATGTTACAAAGAAGGTAAATTACAAAAACATAGTATTACCCTACTAAAAGTATATAGAATTTTAGATGTACTTTTTATGAAGGGGGTTTTTATAAAATTAACAAATATTTTTAGGGACAAAATCGAACAAAATCTATACAAAGAAAATCCAGATTTATTTTTGTTTGATGTGTACAGATTAAATTATATATGTAAAATTAATTGATTTTAGATTTTTGGAATTCACTATAATCTCTAAAATAATCAGATTCTTCATAGTTTTCAGAAGCTAAAACCATGCATATTGCACCGGATGAAAAATTATCCATTTCCCGCCAAATTCCTTGGGGAATTAATAAACCTTTGTTTGGCTTATTAAGCATAATTTTCTTTTTATTTATTCCATCATCCAATAGCACTTCAAAACTACCACTAAGTGGTATCATAAACTGAATCAAATTTTTGTGGGCATGTCCCCCTCTGTATGAATCACTGGGCACATCATATAGATAATATACCCTTTTAATCGAAAAAGGTATTATGTCTTTTTCTACAACTGAGAGTTTGCCTCTTCCTTTTGGATCAACAATTTTTGGAATATCAATTATTCGAACATCTTGTAATTTTGTTTTCATATTGATTTGAATTTTTTAATTCCCCTAAGTCCTGCTAAAAACTTATCAAATATTTGATTAAATTTTATAAGATTTTTTTTCCAAAGCAAATATATATGATGAACTAATTTTATGTATGATAAATATCCGTAAAACTTATAAAATATTGCAGCTCTAGCAAAAATATTTTCATCTCTGAATACTAATTTTCCGGAACTCAACAAATCATGTTTTAATATTACTTTTCTACAAAATATTAGATTCAAATTTTTATCTAAACAATTTCTTAAAAAAATATATTCATCTCCTGTTGCAAAGGTGCCTCCTAGCCCAAAAAGTGGATCGAACTTAATATTATTTTTAATAATAACTTCTCTTCGAAAAGCAATAACAACTGAATTAACTTCTCTTATACTTTTTTTATTGTGTTTGCTAATATTTGTGTAATCTTTAAAAAGATTACCATTTTCATCCTCCATCATAAATGTGATAACATCAGCATATTTGTTTTGCTCAAATTCTTTTAGTACCAGTTCATGAAATCCTTTTTTGTAAACTATATCATCATCAGCGAATAAACAATATTTTTCAGATGAATGTTCTATAGCAAGGTTTCTACTATTAGAGATTCCTATGGAATCTGAATTTATAATTTTTATATTTTCTTTGGTACTATTTTTTAAAGGGCTTTGAGATTGATTTATAATCAGAATTGGGAAATTTTCATAATTGTTTTCAAAAAATATTCTTTCAACAAAATCTAAGTTGTTTTTTTTCGTTGTAGAAATTAATATTTCTAAATTATTTTTTTTGTTTTCGAGGTTAAGCATTAAAAATCTATATTTGAAACAAGTGATAACAATATAATGAAAATCTTACTCATCGGAGAATATAGCAACCTCCACAATTCACTAAAACAAGGTCTTCAAAAAAACGAATTTGAAGTTGTTTTATTGAGTACAGGTGATGGTTTTAAAAATTTTGATGCGGATATCCTTATAAAATCATCACTTTTTGAAAATAAATTTTTAAAGTTAATTGCTAAGTTAATTGATCGATTGATTGGGGTTAGTTTAAATGAAATTGAAATTTTTGTAAAAACGATATTTAAAATTAATAAACTAAAAGGATTTGATATTGTTCAATTAATTAATGAAAGAGCATTTGGCACCTCTCCTAGGCTTGAAAAAACTGTTTTAAAATATATTTTTAAAAATAATAAAAAGGTGTTTTTATTGGCATGTGGAGTTGATACTGTAAGTATTAAGTACGCAAGCGAAAAGAAATTTAGATATTCGATTTTAAGTCCATATTTTGAAAATAAAAATTTAAAAAAAGAATTCAAGCACACTGTTAAATATCTAAATTCAAATTATTTAATGCTTGGGGAATATGTAAGAGACAATGTTAAGGGAATTATTAGTTCTGATTTGGATTATCACATACCTTATGAAAATTCCAATAAATATTTAGGCATGATTCCTAATCCCATAAATATTGATAAACTAAAAAAAAGTAAAATCAATAAAAAAAATAAAATTTTCATTTTACATGCTATTAATTCAAAAAACAAAATAAAAAAGGGTAATGAATTTTTTGAAAAATCTTTGATATTGATTGAAGAAAAGTATAAGAATAAAATAAAAATTGTCAAAACAATTGACAGGCCCTATTCAGAGCACATAATTAATGTAAATGAATGTGATATTCTTCTTGATCAAGTGTATGCATATGACCAAGGCTATAATGCTTTGGAAGCCATGGCTCTTGGAAAGGTTGTATTTACTGGGGCAGAGAAAGAGTGGGTAAAATTTTATAATATAAAAGAAGATAGTGTTGCCATAAATGCTTTGCCAGATATTTCTAAAATAGTTGAAAAATTATCATGGCTTATAGAAAATCCCTTACAATTAAAAAGTATTTCAAAAAATGCAAGAAAATTTATTGAAGAGCATCATGATTACAAAAATATTGCAAACAAATATCTGAAAACTTGGAAAACAAAATAGAACACTTCAAGCCCGATTTTTTTGTCCCAGGTGCTGCGAAATCTGGGACTACAACCTTGCATGATTTATTGAATACGCATAATGATATTTCGATGTCCAAGGATAAAGAACCTGTTTATTGGAACAATAAATTATTTCGTCAATTTAAATTGTTTGAGGTATCGAGATATGCTAATTTATTTGAAAAAAGCAGAAAAATTAAGGGGGAATCAACTACTTCATATATGTACTATGATAGCTTTATTAGCAATATCAAGGCAAATTTTGAGTATTCTCCAAAATTTATTTTTGTACTTAGAAACCCAGTTGACAGATACATTTCACATGTTAATTGGTTAAAAGGTTTGGGATTAGAGAAAAAAAATGTAAATCAAGTTATTAATGACGATGATTGGGCAAATTTTAGTGAATATGATGATTACCCAAAACAATACTATCAATTTGGACTTTATAATAAATGGATAACTAGATTCATAAAAAATTTTGGAAAACAGAATATTAAAATTATAACTTTTGAAAAATTGATTAGTGATAGATTAAAAACATTAAATAGTTGTTATGAATTTTTAGGTGTGGAAAAAGTGGATAATTTAAAATTCATAAGATCTAATAAATCAAAGAAAATTGTTTTTCCGTTTATTTACCATTTTCTAAGAAAATCGTCTCTGGGAAAGACAAAATGCACTAAAATTGTAAAATATATATTACCGAAAAAAATTAGAGAAAAAATAAAAGGTCTAATGAAGTATTCATTACAAAATTGGATAGCTTTTGAATCAAAAAATAATAAAATTACATTTGAAAACAGAAAAATATTAAGTAACGTTTACCTAGAGGACGTAAAATTATTAAGGGAAACATTTAAATATGATTTTTCCGAATGGGAAGACTTTAAATTATAATCTATGAACTTTATTAAAACCTCATTTTTATCTGGAATAAGTACAGCAATTAGCTTATTAGCAAGATTAATTTCAACAAAAATTGTTGCAGTATACCTCGGTACAAATGGAATGTTTTTAATGGGTCAGTTAAAAGATTTTTTAAGACTTGGAAACACTATTGGTTCATTTGGAATTGAAAATGGTATTGTAAAATATGTTTCAGAATATGAAAATGACAAACTAAAGCTAAGCAATATAATTGGGACCAGTTTTAAGATCAATCTATTTAGTGCACTAATTTTCTCTTCTCTTATTTTAATTTTTAAAAATAATATCGGCAATTTTCTTCAAATTAATTTTAGTGAAAATTTTTACTTTTTAATATTAGCATTATCGATTACATCTGCCTCAATTCATACATGTTTTTTGTCAATTTATAATGGACTTAATAAAATTAAACTGTACGTATGGATTAATATTTTTTCAAATATAGCTTCTGCAATTATACTTGTTTTTTTGGTTTTAAAAATGGAAGTTGTTGGTGCTTTTTATGCTCTTGCGATTAATCAGATTTTTTCTCTACTTATAAATATTTTATTTTTTGTAATCTATAAGCCTTTTGAGATAAAATGGATTTTTAAAAAATTTATAAAAGAAAATTTAAATAAACTTTCAAGTTTTTCGGTTATGGCTGTAATTGGACCAACTTGTTTAATCGTTTCAACTTTTATTGTAAGAGATTATATATTTGATGAGTTTGGTTCAGGCCATGCTGGTTCTTGGGAGGCAATGTGGCGAATTTCCGCAATATATCTCTTGTTTCTGATTACAACCTTTAAATTTTATTTAATACCAACATTCTCAAAATTAAATGATAATGAATTGAAATTTGAGGTTTTTAAAATATGGAAGGTTGTAATTCCGATTATTATAATAATAACTTTTGGGGTTTATCTGACTAAGGACTTAATAATTAATATATTATTATCTAAAGAATTTAATTTAATAAATTCAATTATTTTCTTTCATCTTCTAGGTGATATTATCAAGATAAATTGCTGGGTATTAGGTAATATAATGATTGCAAAAGCAGATACTAAAAGCTTCATTTTCTTCCAAGTTGAATGGTCAACAATCTTTGTTATTTTAACCTATATATTTATTGGAAAATATGGTTTTGTTGGTGTTTCAATTGCATACTTTTTGACATACATAGTACACTTTAGCTTACTCAACATTTATTTTAGAAAATTGCTTTGGTTGAAAGATTAACGATTATATGAGGATATTATCTAATTTTTTGAAATTTGAGGTTTCAATTTCATAAAAGTCATGAATTAAAGATCTCGCTCCAAAACCTTCTTTCCAATAATTCAATCCTTGATTAATTTGCATACCTCCATTCTCATGTGAATTTCCAAAGTCAAAATACTTGTGATTTACATAAATTTCCTTTATCAATTTGTAAAAAAGAAAATCTAATGATCCAAGAGAGTTTTTTTCAGGTGTAGACCCTATATATTGAACATGAGCAACATTCTTTGTTTGAAAAATTGTAGCTCCGGCAACAATTTGATTTTTATTATAGACATTAAATTGTTTAATGTTATTACTGAAATTACTTCCTAATTGGTTTATTTCGTCTAAATTATGTACAGGTTTTACTGAGTGTCTTTTAGACAATGTTGGGATTAGTATGTAATTCCAAAATTCGTCAAAACAATTTACTTCTCTAATTTCTAAATTATTTTTTAAACCTCTCTTATAGCCTTGAATTCTATCCTTTGAAATTTTAAAACTGCTCTGCATATCAATCACTGAGATGATATCTCTTCTATAAATATTACCTCCAGTCATAAATGACAAGTAATCCAATTCACCATTAAAATTTGAGTTATAAATCGAAGGAATCTGTTTGATAAGAAGCTTATCTACTGATTTCTTATTTAGGTATTTAAGAATTTGAGTAAACAATTCTAAAAATTTTTGAAATTTAATGTTATTCTTTACAATTAATCCACCATAAGTAAGGCCTTGATGAGAGTAAACTTTATTTTTAATAATGTTTAAAGGTAAGAGAGCTATAAGGTCAGATTTGTTATATACCATCAGAGAAAAGTCTTCAAATCTATCTGAATGATAGTCCATAAAATCTCTATTAAATAGAAAAGTTGAGTTTTTAGAGGAATCTACAAAGTCATTCCAATCAGCTTTGTAACTGTCTTTATAAGTTTCGATTGAAACCATTAAACGAATTTTTATTTATCCTTAACGAAGTCCTTCATTATGAAAACATGAGGAAGGGTTAAACTTGAAATAACAATAAAAACAAATAATATTAAATTATCACTGGTCAGTAAATCATTGTTAAATTGATATAGTAAGAAACCAAAAAAAATTGAAACTATTGTGAATGGTAGGGTTTTTAAATAAAATTTTATGAAATTTTCGGTCTTAAATTCCTTAAACTCTAGCATAAGCATGGGCAATGAATGACAAAAACCAAAGTATAAAGCAAAAGATGTCAATAAATCAGTATGGAAAAAGACCATGTAAAGTATGGTTATTTCAGCGTAAAGTGGAACCTTTCTTTTAATATCAAAATTTACAATTGATAACATTAAAATACCAACAGAAACAAGAAGAAAGAAAACACTATCAAAGGCAGACAAATCAAGTGTTGCAAACTGTGGAATGATATATAAAATTTCTTGCAATTCCACAATGTTATTAAGGAATAAAGACAATAAAATATTTGCGCCAATTACAAAATTTAAAATCTTATTATCTGTTGGATTGTAACCAATCACCTGTGTTTCACCAAAATGATAACAGGATATAATTAGAAAGACTAATAATCCTAGAAAAGGTGATAATACCCAGATAATGATATTAAAAATAATCAAAGAAAGATAGGTAGTATAAAATATAAGCTTACTGTCAAATTTTCTTGCTTTAGGATTTATGAAAGCAATTATATGATCAACAGATCCATGAGGGATTCCGATTGATAACATAACTATAAGAAATAAAAGAATAGAATAGGAACTTTCAAGTCCAAAAAAAATAATTGAGAGAGCAAGAATTAATCCTGCAAGTTTTGATTTAACGACTACATCCATTGGTTAGTTTATTTAAAATAAATATAAAAAAAAAAGGTGAAGATTAAATCTTCACCTTTTCTTATTAGTTAATAATTAACTAAAATTAGCTCTTAGCAGCATACCATACGGCCATACCGAAACCAATTTTGTTAATAGCATCACCTATGTTGTAAATGATATTCATAGCACCTTCATCGATAGCTACGAAAGAGTACCAACCTTCAGTTCCAGCCATGTATCCAATAGGATAAATAGCCCAACCAACAAGTACAAACCATTGTAACATTCTACCAGCTTCTGGGATTTTTCCTGAACCACTAGTAAGAGCATTACCTACTGCACCTGATGGACCACCGAAGATAGATAAACATCCAACTTCATAAGCCATCCAGAAGTAAGCAACACCAGAGATAGCACCCCAAGTTTGAGCGTCTAATACTCCAGTTACATCTGATTCACCGAAGTAACCAGCTACTAACATTACAACTGATGCCCAGAATAATTTTCTCATTCCTACACCTGTTAAGAGAGCAAATTCAACTACCATTAACGGTACAGTAAGAATCCAATCGATGTACCTTAATTCAGTTGGAGAGCCTAAACCAGCTGTCCATTGTTCTCTCATGTAAAAATAATGCACAGCTGCAATACCAGTAATAAGTGCTGCAACAAGCATTGAATCTTTAAATTTCTTGTCAACTTGACCGTGTTGCATTAAAAACCACACAGTTGCTGCTAACATAGAAACAGAGCCGATAAAGAACGTGAATCCAGTGAAATCACCAGGCTCAATTGTTCCGGCTAAAATAAAATTTAACATTTCCATAATTATATAGTGTTTAATTTGTTATACACCAAAATTACACAAAATATATGCCAAATTGTTAAAAATTTCTTAAAAAAATGAGGATTCTACAATGATTTAAATCAATTATTGAAGATTTAACAGAGAAGAATAATAAAAAACATAAACATAAGACAATTTCTAAAAAAGCCTCTAAAGTCTGATGATATTAGCTTTTATTTGGTGAAAAACTTAATTTCTATGTTTTAAATTAATAACAAGAGTCATACCAGAGCTAATTATCTATAAAAATTTATTTTTAGAAATTATTAACTAAAAACATAACAATAATTTAGAATAATATGTGATAAATTTGTAAAAATTTAGATTATGGATTTGAAAGTAATACCAAATATAAAATTTCTTGACTCTAATAATTTTTTTCTGATTGCTGGACCATGTGCAATTGAGAGTGAAGAAATGGCTTTACAAATAGCTGAGAGAACCATTGAAATTACTGACAAACTCAATATACCCTATATATTTAAAGGAAGTTTCAAAAAAGCTAACAGAAGTAGAATAGATAGTTTTACCGGTATAGGTGATGAAAAAGCATTAATTATCCTTAAAAAGATAGGAGACCATTTTAATGTACCTGTTGTCACTGATATTCATGATGTAAATGATGCTAATCATGCTGCTAAATATGTTGATATTCTTCAAATACCAGCATTCTTAGTTAGACAAACGGATTTGTTAGTAGCTGCGGCAAAAACAAACAAGGTTATAAATCTTAAAAAAGGACAATTTATGAGTCCTGAAAGTATGCAATTTGCAGTGAACAAAATTGTTGAATCAGGAAACCAAGATGTCATGATAACCGATAGGGGAACCATGTTTGGCTACCAGGATTTAATTGTAGATTTTAGAGGAATACCAACTATGAAATCTTATGCAACCACTGTGCTAGATGTGACTCACTCATTACAAAAGCCAAACCAAACATCTGGAGTCACAGGGGGTTTGCCAAATATGATAGAAACAATTGCTAGAGCTGGTGTCGTAAATGGAGTAGATGGATTATTTATAGAAACCCATTATAACCCAAAAAGTGCACTAAGTGACGGAAAAAATATGCTTCCAATCGAAAAACTAGAAGAAATTTTGGAACGTCTTGTATCCATTAGAAAAACAATAAACTCATTTAATTCTTAGAGCTTTATTTTATTAACGATACCATATTTGTCAATCAAATAAACCAGCGCAGTCATGGTTGCTGCACCTAATTCCAGTTCTCTTTTGTGAATTGTTTCAAATACATCATTAGCTGAGTGATGATGATCAAAATATCTTTGAGAATCAGGTTTTAACCCGCTAAGTACATTGTAAGGTGTTTTTAAGGGTCCTATATCAGCTCCACTTCCACCAAGTTCAAAAAAATGAATTAAATAAGGTTTAAAAAGCTCTTTCCAACTAAGTATTTGAGCATAGTTAGTTTCATCAGTATCAAAATAAAATCCTCTTGGGGTGAATGCACCTGCATCACTTTCTAGGGCAAAAATGTGATTTTCACCCTTTCTGAAAGCTTCCTCTGCGTATTTTTTACCTCCTCTTAGACCATTCTCTTCGTTCATAAATAATACTACTCTTATACTTCTTTTGGGTGTTATCCCTGAAACCTTTAATAGTCTCAGAACATCCATTGACTGAACGCATCCAGCTCCATCATCGTGAGAACCATCACCTATATCCCATGAATCCAGATGTCCACCAACAAGAATATACTCGTCTGGGAATTCAACACCAGTTATCTCACCTATTACATTGTGAGATAGTACATCATCCATTTGTTTACAATTTTGTTTAAAGTAGAATTGAATATCATCATCCATCTTTAACATTGAACTTAGTAAATCCGCGTGCTGAGTACTTATGGCTGCTGAAGGTATTCTATCTTTAACCGCAATATCACCATAAGTCATACTTCCAGTGTGAGGTAAATCATCAATTTTTAAATTCATCGATCTAACTATGACACCCACCGCTCCGTATTCAATTGCATGAACTGCTCCTTCATACCTCTGGTTTACACACCCACCATATGCCTTAAAAGTGTCAATTAATGTGGGGTCCATAGGTCTATTATAGAAAACAATTTTGCCCTGAATTTTTTCTTTTCCTAATCTCTCTAGTTCTTCAAAACTTTGAACTTCAATTAAATTTGCCTTAAGACCCGTAACAGGGGTTGAAATTGAACCACCCAATGCACAAATATTGACCTGAGTTGTTTTACCAGGTGCAGTTTCAATATATGCAAATTCAGGAGCGCCTCTAACCCATTTAGGAACCATTACTGGCTGTAACCAAACTTTATCCAAACCTAGTAGTTCCAATTCTGATTTAGTCCAATTTACAGCTCTTTCAGCATTGAGAGAACCAGACAACCTTCCTCCAATTTGATTTGATAGGTAGTCTAACCACTCATAACTTTTTCCCTGAGTTAAAGAATTTGAATATATTTCCCTAAAAACTTTTTCATCAGTTTGTGCAAAAGTTGAAATTGAAATAAGTAAAACTAATAAGTATCTCATCTCAAATCTTTGTAAAATCTTTTACATTTTTAGGTGATATTTCTTTATCACCAAGAATAATCAACCTCTCAATTACATTTCTAAGTTCCCTGACATTTCCTGACCAATCATATTTTTTCATCAAATCAATTGCTTTTGCAGAAAATTTCTTTACTTCAGAACCTTGAGAGTCAGCAATTTTTCTACTAAAGTGCTCAATTAATAAAGGAATATCATCCTTTCGAGAATTCAAAGGGGGTACATCAATAATTATAACAGCCAATCTATGATATAAATCTTCTCTAAATTTACCATCTTCAATCTCCTTTTTTAAATCTTTATTTGTAGCTGCAATTACTCTGACGTCTATTTTAATATCTTTTCCGCCTCCAACTTTTTGGATACAGTTATCCTGAAGAACTCTTAAAACTTTAGCCTGTGCAGATAAACTCATATCACCAATTTCGTCAAGAAAAATTGTACCATTATGTGCTGCTTCAAATTTTCCAACTTTATCTTTTACAGCACCTGTAAAAGATCCCTTCACATGACCAAATAATTCGCTTTCTATCAATTCGCTCGGAATTGCAGCACAATTTACCTCAATCAGAGGTTGATGGGCTCTTTTACTTAAATTATGAATTGATTTTGCGACAAGTTCCTTTCCTGAACCATTAGGCCCGTTTACTAATATTTTTGCGTCTGTTTCTGCTACTTTGTCAATGAGATTTTTGATTTCATTAATTGCTTTACTTTTACCAATCATTTCAAAATTCTTACTGATTTTTTTTCTGAGTAGCTTATTTTCAACGACAAGTTGTTTTCTATCTAATGCATTTCTAACAGTAGTTAATAGCCTATTTAAATCGGGGGGTTTAGAAATATAGTCAAATGCCCCTTTTTTCATTGAGTCCACTGCCAATTCTAAATCTCCATGTCCAGAAATCATGATAATTGGAGTTTCTGGTGTGTTTTTTTTAGAAAAATCTAAAACTTCCATTCCGTCTACCTTTGGCATCTTTATATCGGAAATAATTAAATCATATGAGTTTTTCTTGATATGATTTATAGCGTCAATTCCGTTTTCAGCTTGATCAATTTCATGAGATTTATCTTCTTCAGAAAGGATTTTAACAAGAACTCTTCTGATTGCTGGTTCATCTTCAATAATTAAAATTCTAGACATATTTTTTAGTATTTAAGCCATTTTATTAAATCTTTGTATGAAGGTTTTTTTCCATACATTAAGATACCAATTCTATATATTTTTGCTGCAATCCAAATAATAAAAATTACTGTTAAGTATAAAATTAATAAAGAAATAATCTGCTCAGAAATCGGAACACCATTTGGAATTCGCATCATCATTACTATTGGAGACGTAAAGGGAATCATTGAAAAGATTACGGAAACTACTCCATCAGGATTTTCTGCAGTAAATATACCAACATACAATGCAATTATTACGATGAAAGTGATGGGTAACATAAATTGCTGTGCATCTGTTTGATTATCAACGGCTGCCCCAATTGCGGCAAACATCGATGAAAAAAGAAAATAACCACCAATGAAATAAAATATAAAGGCAATTAGTATGTTTACCAGAGGTAGATTAAAGAAAGCCGACAACATATTAAGTGAAGCCTCAGAAATAGCATTACTTTCAGCGGCTAGCATAAACTCATTATTATCATATGTAGAAGTAATCCCAAATGTTGTGGATATGAGAAAGCTAAATCCATAAAATAAGATAGCCCAAACTATAAACTGTGATATACCTGCTAAAGATGTACCTACAATTTTACCTGAGATTAAATAAAATGGCTTAACTGATGAAACTATCACTTCAATAATTCTACTACTCTTTTCTTCGATAACACTTGCCATAATCATTCCACCATATGCGAAAATTAGCATGTAAAGAAGAAAAGCTAAAAACATCCCAAAAAGAAGGCCAACAAAACTATCAGCTTTTGTAGTCTTTTTTCCTTGAAATGTTTCCTGATAAAGACTAACAAATATTTTGTTACTGTTTATTTTATTAATATCAATTCCCTGAATTTTATAATTTTTATTGGTTAAAATATTTTCTAACTGACCCTCAATGTTCCCGATCACCGTTAGAGATGGGGTGTCTTCTGAATAAAAAGAAATTGTTTCGGCAATTTTCTTTGGAGACTCAAGGTTTTCAATGTAAAGAAGACCAAAATCAGATTTAGTTTTTGATATTAATTTAGCTTCTTCTATATCAAAATTTTTTAATTGCGTATACTTTATTGACTCAGTTGATTCTAATTTATCAAAAATATATCCAGAATTATCAACAACTGACACATTACTTACTTCTTCATTATTTATACTTGCAAACCATCCGATTAAAAAAACTAACCCAACAAGAATTAGCGGGGTAAATAATGTTGATAAAATGAAAGTTTTATTGGTTATTTTGTTCAAGTATTCTCTTGACGTAATAATTATAAATTTTTCCATATTTAGTCGTTTTTAACTGAATTTATGAATATTTCGTTTACATTGGGTATCACTTCCTTAAAATGAATCAGTCGTGAATTACTGTTAAGCAAATTAATTAGCTTGTCAGAATTTTGCCTAGAAACTAGTCTAATATTCATTCTTAAATTATCTCCAATTGTTCTGAAGGTTGGAGCAAATGTTTCATATTCCAATTTTAATTTATTCTCTAAACTTTTTGCATCAGGTGAATTAACAGCTACCTCAAAAGTATTTGTCTTAAAATCTTTTTTAATTTCGTCTAAATTACCATCAAGAATCTTATTAGATTTATTAATTAATGTAATGTATTCACATAATTCTTCTACAGACTCCATTCTATGAGTTGAAAAGATTACGGTTGCACCTTCTTTATTTAGTTGTAAAATTTCGTCCTTTATCAGATTAGCATTAATAGGGTCAAATCCAGAAAAGGGCTCATCAAATATTAATAATTTAGGCTTGTGTAATACTGTTACAATGAACTGAACTTTTTGTGCCATTCCCTTTGAAAGCTCTGTTACTTTTTTATTCCACCAATCGGAAATCTCAAACTTATCAAACCATTTTTTTAACTCTGACCTAGCCATTTTTCTTTCCATTCCCTTTAATTGTGCTAAATAGATTGCCTGTTCACCAATTTTCATTTTGGGATATAATCCGCGCTCCTCAGGTAAATAACCAATTTGTTTAATATGGCTTGCATTGAGCTCTTGGTTATTGAAAAAGACTTTTCCAGAGTCAGGTAACGAAATTTGATTGATAATTCTTATCAATGTTGTTTTTCCAGCACCATTAGGACCTAAAAGTCCATAAATACAACCCTCAGGTATATTTAAAGAGATATTATTTAAAGCTGTATGTGATCCAAATTTTTTTGAAACAGAATCAATAGATAAAAGATTTTTCATATCATATTTAGGCTAAGCTTAAATATAGTATTAAATGGTGAAGAATATTATTTTGATACAGATATTTAAGAAAAGATTATGAAAACATATCTTTAACTCTGTCAAAAAATGATTTTTCTGAGTTTTCAGGTTTTGGTTCAAAATGGTCATTTTCTCTCATTGACTCAAAAAAATCTTTTTGCTTCTTATCAAGTGTTTTCGGAGTCCATACATTTACATGAACAAGTAAATCACCTGAACCATATCCATTGATACTGGGCACCCCTTTTCCTCTAAGTCTCAAAATTTTTCCAGATTGCATTCCTGCTTCAATTTTTATTCTAACTTTTCCAGAAACAGTTTCAATCTCTTTGTCTGTACCCAAAATTGCATCAGGGATTGAAACGTATAGTTCATAATGTAGGTTATCACCCTCTCTCTGCAATTTTTTGTGAGGAACTTCATTTATCACAACTAATAAATCTCCACTAATTCCATTTCCAGGGGCTTCATTTCCTTTTCCTGAAACCTTGAGCTGCATATCATCTACCACGCCAGCTGGTATAGGAATTTTTACAGTTTCTTCTTTAATAATCATCCCATTTGCGTCAGATCCACTAGGTCTACTATCCAAGGTCTGTCCTGATCCAGAACAGGCTGGACACGTAGTTGAAGTTTGCATTCTTCCAAGAATTGTGTTCGTAACTCTTGTTACCTGACCAGTTCCATTACATTGAGGGCATGTAGAAAAAGTTGCTCCTGTTGCAAGTACTTTTCTTTTTACCTTGATTTTCTTCTCAACTCCATTGCATATTTCTTCTAAGGAGAGATTTACTCTAACCCTCAAATTACTTCCCTTCATCACCCTTCTTCCTTGAGAACCTCCAAAACCTCCAAAACCTCCAAAAGCCCCACCAAAAATATCTCCAAATTGACTGAAAATATCATCCATATTCATTCCTCCACCAAATCCGGCACCACCATTTTGAAAAGCTTGGTGCCCAAATTGATCATAACGTGCTTTTTTATCTGGATCACTTAGGACGTCGTATGCCTCAGCAGCTTCTTTAAACTTTTCCTCAGCAGCTTTATCTCCTGGATTTTTATCCGGATGATATTTAATAGCCATCTTTCTGTAGGCTTTTTTGATCTCAGCAGCTGATGAGCCCTTATTAACACCAAGAGTTTTGTAGTAATCTTCCTTCATAATTATTTTCCTATTACAACTTTGGGATATCTAATAACCTTTTCTCCTAGCTTATAACCTTTTTCTATAATATCAATTATCTTACCCACCATGTCCTTACTTGGTGCAGGAATCTGGGTAACGGCCTCATGATCATCAGCGTTGAACTCATCTCCTTTTTTTACATCAACTAAACTTAAACCTTTAGATTTTAAAGAATCAATGAGTTTATTTTTAATCAGCAAAACCCCTTTGAGTGTTTCATTTTCATGGTCTTTCTCGATTTCAACTGATGCCCTGTCAAAATCGTCTAGAATTGGCAGAAGAGAGATCATAACCTCCTCACTTGCTGTTGAGAATAATTCAATTCTTTCCTTGGCGGTTCTTCTCTTGTAATTTTCAAATTCAGCAAATAGTCTTAAAAACTTGTCCTTTTCCTCCTTGAGCTGATCTTCCAATTTTAAATCCTCAAGCTGATTTTCATCCGATTCATTAATAGTTTCTTTTTCAACTTTCTTTTTAGATGCTTTTTTCGCCATTTAATTCATTTTGTATTACGAGTGCAAAATTACTGCCATTTTAATATAAGTGCCAAAATGTCACTGCAAAATATTTTTGAGAGAATTTTCCAGATTATCATAGACAAAAGTGAATCCTCTTAATTGAATTTTTTTTGATGATACTTTTTGACTTTTGAATAAAATTATATGCATCTCTCCAAAAATTAATTTGAAAAATAACCTTGGCACAGGAAATAAAAATAAAACACCTCTTCTTATTTTAGAAACCATTTTTGTAAAATCAAAATTTGATAATGGTTTCGGAGCAACACCATTATAGATACCAGACAAAGCCTTTTCATTAATGTGTAAAAAAAGTCTGGAAATATCCTTAATATGAATCCATGATTGCCATTGATTACCTTTACCAAAGTAAACCCCAAATCCAAAACTCATTGGTTGCATTGTTTGCTTAAGTACACCACCATCTTTAGAGAGTACTAATCCAATTCTAACAATTGACACATTCTTAACAATATTTTTAAAAGACATCGTAGCTTTTTCCCATTCTTTTATAACATCAGATAAAAAATAATTACTTCTATCTTTCTCGTTTTCATCGAATTCTTTCTCGTTTGAACTTGGATAAGCGCCAATTCCACTTGCCGAAATAATTGAATTTATTTTAATATTATTTTCGTTTATTGTGTCCCTTAAAAAATTCAAGCTTTGTACCCTGCTGTTTAAGATTAATTCTTTATTTTTTTTTGTCCAAAACCTAAAGATTGAAGCTCCTGACAAATTTATGATTGAGTCTACATCATAAAAACATTTTAAATCAATAATGTTTTTTTGAGGATCCCAATAAAAACCATGACAACCTGTAATGCTATCAATTTTATTTTTTCTTGTAGTTAAAAAATTAACTTTTATATCTCTCTCAAGACAATCTTTAACAATTCTCGAACCGATTAAACCAGTGGCACCTGTAATTAGTACTTTCATTTATAATTTAAAGTTGGAGTAAATATAATTTAATTGATTAATTTTGCATGAATTTTTATCGCATTTATCATGAATAATAAAATCAAAGTTATAAGAACAAAAAAAAGTAAAATCCAAGATGTAGATTTTAATAATTTTTCTTTTGGATCTATATTTACTGATCACATGTTCGAATGTGATTTTATAAATGGTAAATGGGTAAATCCTACAATTAAACCATATCAACCCATTTCTATTGAGCCATCCGCAAGTGTATTACACTATGGTCAAGCAATTTTTGAAGGAATGAAGGCCTACAAAGATGAAAACAATGAAGTATGGTTATTCAGACCCGATCAGAATTTTGAGAGAATAAATAAGTCTGCTGTTAGAATGGCAATTCCTGAATTTCCAAGGGAATTATTTTTTGAAGCACTGACAAAATTAGTTGAAATTGACAGCGATTGGGTAAAATATGGTGAAGGTAGATCAATGTACATCAGACCTTTTATTATTGGAAACGAGTATGCAATTCAAGCTGTACCATCAAAAAATTATAAGTTTATGATTATTTGTGCTCCAGCTACCCTTTACTATACAAAAAAACTAAAAGTTTTGGTTGCTGATAAATACAGTAGGGCTGCATCAGGAGGAGTTGGCTATGCAAAAGCAGCGGGTAATTACGCTGGACAATTTTATCCAACAAATTTGGCCAAAGAGCAAGGTTTTGACCAGGTTGTTTGGACAGATTCAAATGAACATAGTTACTTAGAGGAGGCTGGGACCATGAATATATTCTTTAGAATAAATAATACTTTAATCACTGCGCCGACAACAGATACAATTTTAGATGGTGTTACCAGAAAAAGTATTATTCAAATTGCAAAGGATAATGGCATTAATGTGGAAGTGAAAAAATTAAAAGTTGAAGAATTAAAAAATGCAGCTAATAACAGAACGCTTAAAGAAATTTTTGGAGCTGGAACTGCAGCAGTTGTAAGTCAAATAAAAACCTTTCAACATAAAAGCGAATTATTTGAGCTAGATGAGCAGAACGATTCCTATGCTGAAAAATTGAAATCCATTTTAGTTGGAATACAAACCAATAAGTTGGTGGATAAACACGGCTGGAGATATAAAGTTTAGCCCTCTAAAATTCCCTTTATATTCGGTTTGAAATAATTAGGCCCCTTTAACACTTTCCCATCTTCTCTGTAAATTGGGTTTCCGTCTGAACCTAATTTACTCATGTTGCTATTTTGAATTTCACTAAATATTTCATCGATCTTGTGTTGCATACCATGTTCTATTATAGTTCCACAAAGAATGTAAAGCATATCTCCTAGCGCATCTGCAACTTCGACCATGTCATTGTTATTTGCAGCTTCAAAATACTCATCATTTTCTTCCTTCATTAAATTAAATCTTAATTTATTTTTATCAGCACCTAAATCAGCTTTAGGTTTATCTAAGTAATCAAGTTTAAATGCTTTATGAAATTCTTTAACAGCTAATATTTTATCCTTCATTAGATTAAATTGTTTTAATATTTATTAGTTTCGCAAAAAAAAAATGTTTTCACAAGGTCAAATAGTTTTTGCGGTATTATTTACAATATGTTTTTCTATAGTACTATTTATGGCGTACAAGAAAGATGCTAAACTTCACAAAAAATACTATAAAGGAAGTGCTTGGGTATTATTAGCCTTCATAGCTTTTATAGGATTGATTGCAACTATAAAATTTATTTTTGTTTAAAAATTTTAGTCTAAAAACCCAAATTCTTCACTATACTTAAGCATCTGATATTCAAAACTATTAACATATTTTACCTGAACATCCACTAAATCATTTTTATCGTTGTATATAGGAATCAGCTCTGGATTAACAAAACCTGAGTATGCAGCACCTTTAAATTTTTCATTTCTTTTGAGTATTTCAGCATGGAGATCTTGATCAACCTTCACACCATAACCTTCAACTAATTTTTCTGCTGCTTCATAATCACCCTCAGATTTGATTCTTTGGGTTTCTCTTAATAATTCTCCGAATAAATCTCTCAACTTGTTGTAGTCGTTAATATTAAAGTAAGTTTTACCATCTCTTGAAATCTTTTCAATGACATTTTCGGAAAGACCTCTCTCATATACCCACTCACTTACCCATTTTCTGTTTCTCATGTGAGCCTGCTCAACGTCATCACCTAAATTTAATCTAATCAATTGCGTCATCATACCATTTCGAATATAACCATCATAAGATGCTTTACCAACCGCTTTCCAATCATCAACCAAACCTAATTCTTGAATTTTTGAATCATATATGTAATAGAGCGCCAGCAAATCAGCTCTTCCCTCCTCAATAGTAGACCTGTATGTCTTTAAAGTTTCACTTGGTGTTCCAACACCAGGCATCAATTGACCAGATGCATGACCAATCACTTCATGTAATGCAGTGTGTAAATCACCTGATAATGCTCCGTACTTCATTTCAAGATCATATTCCTCATCATCATTTACAAACTCTTTTAATCTACCTGAACTCCCAGCATTGTTGTATGCATTTTTAATATTTCCTAATGAAACTGACTTACTTCCAACTGATGCTCTAATCCAATTAGCATTTGGTAAATTCACTCCAATAGGTGTACTAGGAGATGCATCACCTGCTTCACCTGCAACAATAACCGATTTATAACTAACTCCAATAACATTCGGTTTTTTATGCTCATCCATTATCGAGGAGTTGTCTTCAAACCACTGAACATTTTCAGAAAGGACTGACATTTTTCTTGACAAGTTAAAGTCGTTAATTTGAACAATATTTTCAAATGAGCCACGAAGACCTATTGGATCATTGTAAACCTCAATAAATCCATTTATATAATCAATATTTCCTTCTGTCGCTTTTGTCCATGCCACGCAGTAATCATCCCAGGTTTTTAAATCTCCTGTTCTGTAGTATTCAGCTAAAATTCTTAAGGCATCCCCTTGAGGTTTATTTTCAGCTACATCAGCAGCCCTGTTAATCCATTTAATAATTTCTTTAATTGACTCTCCATAAAGACCATTTTCACTATATACAACTTCTTTAACCTCACCGTTTTCTTTAATCAACTTTGAATTTAACCCATAAGATAATGGTTTATTGGGGTCGGGCTGAGTTTTTTTACTGTAGAAATCTGTAACATCATCCATTGTAACATTTGGACCGTAGAAATTTACAGCAGATTCCAACACATTATCGACACCTTTTCTTTTATCTACCATTTTTGAATCAACATCGTTAAAAATCACGTCATAAGCATCTCCAATGAGAATAGTATTTGTGGAAGCTAATAAGCTATCAAAATAGTCTTTAGAAAATTCTGGTTTCATTTTATCATTTGAGTAATGATGATGAATTCCATTACTAAACCATACTCTTTTAGTGTAGACTTCGAATGCAGCCCAGTCATCAGAGTTTTTATCACCAGAGAAATTTCTGTATATATTTTCTAATGCGGATCTAATTTCTAGATTATGTCTATACTTTTGATCCCATATAATATCTCTTCCTGCTAAACCTGCTTGTGTTAGATAGAAAACTAATTCTTTTTCTTTTAATGTAAGCTCATCCCATCCTGGAATTTGATATCTAAGAATAGCTAAATCAGCAAACTGATCAACTTTAAATTCAAACGAGTCATCACTAGTTGGTGTATAATAATTATCATTTTCTAGATTGCAGCTAAAAAATATAGCTGAAAAAATTAATGCAAAATATATAAATCTAAATTTCATAGTTTTTAAATTAAATTGGGGCTCTAATGTAAAGATTTTTTTTTGTTCTTAATAATGTTGATTAAAGTATTAAGCTTAAATTAGTGTGGTATAACTATGAAAAGTTTTCTGTTAGTTTTTTTAGGAGGTGGTTTGGGAAGCAGTTTAAGATATTTAGTTTCAATTGCCATTAACCAATACTCAAAAGTTTTGCCTTTTGGAACATTCACTGTTAACATGCTAGGATGTCTATTAATTGGGCTGATATTAGGTTATGCCCAAAAGGAAAATACACTAACATCTAATCAAATACTATTATTAGCAACTGGATTTTGTGGTGGATTTACTACATTTTCAGCCTTTGCAAATGAAAATTTAGAACTAATAAAAAATGGAGAAATTTTTAATTTCTCTATTTATACAATTAGCTCCATTTTAATTGGGGTTTTGGCTGTTTTTATCGGTTTTTATCTTGCCAATCGATAGTTTTAATAGCTTGAAACAAAATTCTTAACCCCAGACTCAACTCTAGTGTTTAATAAGTTTTCCCTTGGGACAATCGGACATGAAAAGTTTTCATCATACACACATTGAGGGTTGTACGCTCGATTAAAGTCAATTAATATTGAATCATTATCGTATTGATATAAATCTATATATCTACCACCACCATAAGTTTCGTATCCGTTAGTTTGATCTAAAAACGGAAGAAATAAATAGTTCTCATATCCTTCTACATCCAAATAATCAAGGTTTTCATATGCAGTTAAAGTGTATTTCTCGTCATTTAGGTTAAATGTTAATATTCCGTACTTTCTAAAATCAGCAGGAGTATCTGAACTTGTTTTCATTTTAAAAGGTAGGCTTTCTGGGGTTTCTTGAATTTTAGCATAAACAACATATGAGGAGTCAAATTCAAAAAAATCCAGTCCTTTAAAATTTTTCAAATCCCTTGGCTTTAATGGTGAGACAGAGGCATCTTTAAAAAAATTATTAACCTGCTTTTGATAATCGGTTAAATTTAAATCTTCATATCTCTTTTCACCTCTGCAAGTAAAAAATAGACAAATGATGGAAAGTAACACTATTCTCATATGGTAAAATTAAAAATATACTTCAAAAACAAATCAATTAATTTTAATTATTAAATTTATGATTCTTCAAAAATTAAGATTATGAGATTTACATTAATATTTTGTGCATTTATTATTAGCCTAAATACGGTTTTGGCCCAGGACTATTTCTTAAAAAATAATAGTCCATATGATAATATAATTCTTAGTCCAGAACAATTTCTTGGATATGAAATTGGTTTTGAACATACTCGACATGATTTAATTGTAGCTTACCTTAAGTATTTAGCAAATGTTTCTGATAAGGCCCAAATCATAAAATATGGTGAAACTCACGAAGGCAGAGATTTAATTATGCTTACAGTTTCATCGACTGAAAATTTAAATAATTTAGAAAATATCAAGGATAATCACCTAAAGCACACTGTTCCTGGATTGAAAACTGAAATAGATAGTAGCTTACCTATAATTGTAAATTTAGGATATGGTGTTCACGGAAATGAACCCTCTAGTGCTGAAGCAGCATTACTCTCCGCATACACACTAGTCGCATCAAATAATGATAAAATCAAAAGATTAATAGAAAACTCCGTAATTTTTATTGATCCAACAATTAACCCAGACGGAAGAGACAGACATTCACAATGGGCTAATCAATATAAGTCAATAAATCTTGTCGCAGACAGTAATGATGCAGAGCATAATGAAGCATGGCCAAGGGGTAGAACAAATCACTATTGGTTTGATTTAAACAGAGATTGGTTATTAGGAATTAACCCTGAAAGTAGAGGTAAATTAGAATGGTATCATACCTGGTATCCAAATGTTGTTACTGACTTTCATGAAATGGGAACAAATAGCAATTATTTCTTTGAACCAATGAAAAGAAATGCGTCAGTTAAACCATTGATTCCTGATGAAAACTATAGTGTTTTAAGCCCGATTTTTGCTGAATACTATGTGAAAGCCCTTGATAGTATTGGTTCCTTCTACTACACAAAAGAATCATTTGATGAAACTTATCCAGGTTATGGCTCCTCATACCCTGATGTCCAAGGTGCAGTAGCAATATTATTTGAACAGGCAAGTTCGAGAGGACATTTGCAGGAAACTAACTATGGGACAATGTCTTTTGGATTTACAATTAGAAACCAATATTTATCAAGTATTGCCACTGTACAGGCGGCAGTCGAAAATAAAGATCTACTAAGGGATTATCAAATGAGATTCTTTAATTCCTCAATAACAGAATTTAAAAATGAAAAGGTTAAAGCCTATGAGTTTGGTGACATGTATGATCAAAATAGAAACAAAGCCTTTATTGATAAATTATTATTACACAAAATCAAAGTATACAACAGTAAAGGCAAATTTGTTGTACCAGTCAATCAGCCACAATCAAGAATGGTCAAAAATTTCTTCGAGACACACAGCAAATATGTTGATAGTGTATTCTATGATGCCTCTGCTTGGAGTGTTTCCAATATTTATAACATGAAGTCGAAAGAGCTTAAAAGTTTTATTGGTGAATCTGAAATAAAAAGTACCGAAGATTTTGTAAAAAATTTAAAGCCAAAAAATTCTAATTATGCTTATATACTTGATTGGGATGATTACAATTCACCAGCAGCATTAAATCACCTTCAAAAAAAAGGTATTATAACATATTCGGCATTCAAACCTTTCACGATCAAAGTTAATGGAACTAATTCTTCAAAGAAATTTAACTATGGTTCAGTTTTAATACCAGTGAGTAAACAAAAAGTATCATCAGAAAAACTGTTTGAAATTATAAATGAAATTCTGAATAAATACGAAGTTCCAATTTATAACTCAGAATCAGGGTATAGTATGAGGGGAATAGATCTAGGAAGTAATAATTTTAAAATCAATAAACCTGTAAAGGTTGCACTATTAATTGGTGAAGGGATTAATGCATATGAAGCTGGTGAAGTATGGCACCTTTTGGATA
Organism: uncultured Bacteroidota bacterium; assembly: GCA_902581145.1. Taxonomy (GTDB): domain Bacteria; phylum Bacteroidota; class Bacteroidia; order Flavobacteriales; family Flavobacteriaceae; genus MED-G13. The sequence continues at coordinate 52,716 of CACHNE010000007.1, forward strand.
CAAGAATTGGAATGGCTTTAACTAAAATTAAACTTAGTCAATTCAAAGATATTTCAATTGACAAATATACAACGCTGGTTATGGTTTCAGGTGAATATGACAACCTTTTGAAAAAAGATATTAATAAAATTAAAAAATGGGTTGGTAAAGGAAATACATTAATTACAATAGGAACTTCTTCTAGTTGGGCTATATCAAATAATTTGGTTAAAGAATCATCAGTGGAGACTGAGAATAATTCAACTATTAATAGAAAAAGATATGTTGATGCAAATGAGTATATTGGTAGAGAAAAAATTGGAGGTTCAATCCTAAGCGTAGATTTGGACTTAACTCACCCACTAGCATTTGGATATAATGACGAAAAAATTCCTGTTTATAAGAATAATAATGTTTTTATAAATAAAAGTGAAAATGAGTTTTCATCAGTTGCAGTATATTCTAAAAAATTTCATATTGATGGTTATATTTCTGATTTAAATAAAAGGAAGTATATTCCTGGTTCTGCCTCTTTGATTGTTTCTGAGATTGATGATGGTAGAGTAATATTATTTGCTGATAATCCCAACTTTAGAGGGACATGGTATGGAACAAACAAATTATTTCTGAATGCTATTTTTTTAGGTGATAACATTTCTGTACCGTCAGAGGAAAAATAAATTTTATGTAAAATTGGAAATTAAAATTACCTGCGATTAAATAGTTTTAGTGACATCCATATCCCCATTTTTTTAATCTATAATAGTTGTATGGAAGTGGGGTTATAAATCCAGCAAATAACATAATTGGAATAACCCACCAGGTTAGCTTAGCACCGCCGGTTAGAAGTACATCGATTAAATTCATAGAAACTTCCATTGCAATCATACTAATAAAACTCATCCCAATTGCTACTTTGAAAGCCTCTTTCAAAATCATTTGTCTTGAAAGAATAAATGTTTCAAGTAAAATACTTGTTAATAAGCCATTAACGATTGCTATACTCATAACTTGCCATGTTGAAAGAGTATGTTCTATATTTTGAAAGTAAAATATAGTTCCAAAATCTCCAATACTACAACCCAATAAACACCAAAGTGTGTTGACAGATGCCTTGCTCCAAGTATGTTTACAATACCAATTCATTTTAGTTATTCAAAACTATAAATATATTAGATAAAAATCTTTTATAATATTAATAAAGTTTTATACTTTTTGGTCTTATTTTATAATTTAAATTTTAGACCTCTTTTTGCAATATTAAAACCAAAACTCTCGATTAAATCTTTAACTCCATCCCTGTTTGTTAAAATTGGATTAGTATGATTTATATGAATAAAGTAAATTTTATTTCGTTCGGAAATTGGTTGATTTAAAAATAATTCTAATGTCTCCTCGACAGAAGGATGAGGAATTTCACTCATATCCCTTTCTAGTTCTAGACCATTGTAAAAAGTTCCATCGATAAATGCATAATCAACTAATTTTATCTCTTCAACAATATCTTTATCCCATTCATTCCACTTGTCAATATCAGGGATAAATAATATTTTTTTTGTTTTTCCAATGATTTTATAACCAACAGTTTCTGAATACTCGTCTCTATGCGGTACCTTAATTGGAATAACTAAAATATTTTTTGAAAGTTTTATAAAATTCTTATCTGATATTGTTTGAATATCAATATTTTTCAATTTAATTAATTGATCCCATGGGCCATTTTTACGTAAAAAAGCCGCCATCCTCTTTAAAGCATAAACTTTTATTTTATTTCCCCCTAAACCTTCACGACCTAGATACATTAATCCCGTGTAATGTCCAATGTGAGCGTGAGTCAAAAAAATTCCATCAACCAAACTACCGTTAGGAAATTTCTCTAATAAATTTAGTTGATTATGCATGTCAGGAGTCGCATCGAATAAATATCTTTTATAATTAGAATTATCAACCAGTCCAATACAGCTAACAAAATAGTCGCCTGGTTTCACAAGTTTACAACAATCTTTTTCGCACCCAATGTGTGGATAACCTGCATCTTGGACTATTCCCAATATCTGAATATAATCTGATTCTTTTAGTGACTGGGCGTTTGAAAAAAAATTAAAAAAAACTAGAAGGACCGAAAAATTAAATAACTTCATAAATTTAATTTCTCTCATCTAAAATAGCACTCATTTGAACTTGCAGAATTTTGGCTTGATTAGCTGCAGCGATAGCAAAACCCTCGTTTGTGGAGGCATAAATAATTGACCTTGACGAGTTAATAATTATCCCAATATTATCGTTAAGTGCATATTTACAAACTTCGTTTAAATCTCCACCCTGGGCACCAACTCCCGGGACTAATAAAAAGTGATCAGGGATTTCTCTTCTTATCTTTTGAATAAATTCAGTTTTTGTTGCTCCGACAACGTACATCATATTATTATGATCACCCCATAGTTTTGAAGATTTAATCATTTCCATAAAAATGTAGTCATTATTTGAGGTTTTAAGCTGAATATCCTCAGCACCAAGATTTGAAGTTAAACCAAGTAAAATCGTTATCTTATTTTTGAATTCCAAAAATGGTTTTACAGAGTCAGAGCCCATATATGGGTTAATAGTTAGGCTATCAAAATTCATTTCTGTAAAAAATGATTGAGCATACATTTTACTTGTATTTCCAATATCAGCCCTCTTAGCATCAGCTATAGTAAATATTTCTGGATAGTTATTGTTTATATAATCAATAGTTTTTTTCATGGATGCCCATCCATCTACGCCGCGAGACTCGTAAAATGCAGTATTTAGTTTGTAGGCGACACAATATTTATTTGTGTGGTCAATTATTGACTTATTAAATGAAAAGATCGGATCATCTTCATTTAATAAAAATTTTGGAATTTTATTCATGTCAGTGTCAAGACCAATACATAAAAAAGAACTTTTAATTTTTATTTGAATTAATAAATCATCTAATTTCATTTAGTTGCTCGCTTTTAATATTTCTGAATTTTCTGCTAACATTAGTTCATCAATTATTTTTTGAATATCACCATTTATTATTTTTGGTAAATCATACAGAGTTAAACCAATTCTATGTTCCGTAACTCTACCCTGAGGATAATTATATGTTCTAATTTTTGCACTTCTATCGCCGGAAGACACCATGCTTTTTCTTTTCAAGGAGTCAGCTTGTCTTCTTTTTTCAACCTCTAATTCATATAGTCTTGTTCTTAATACCTTTAACGCTTTATCAAGATTCTTGTGTTGTGATTTTTGATCTTGACAACTTACAATAATTCCAGTTGGTTCATGATGTAATTTTATAGCAGAATAGGTTGTATTTACCGACTGACCTCCGGGACCAGTGGATGTGGTTCTTTCAATTCGAACATCTTGCATGTCTAACTCAACATCAAACTCTTCGGCCTCAGGTAAAACTATTACAGTTGCAGCACTAGTATGTACTCTTCCCTGAGTTTCCGTTTGAGGAACCCTTTGAACTCTATGAACCCCAGCTTCAAATTTTAAATTTCCATAAACATCCTCTCCGTTAACCTCAAAAATAATCTCTTTAAATCCTCCTGAAGTTCCCTCATTCAAATCAACTAAATTAACAGACCATTTTTTTGATTCAGAAAATTTGGTATACATTCTGTAAAGATCTCCTGCAAAAATACTTGCTTCATCCCCACCAGTACCAGCTCGAATTTCAACAACAACATTTTTAGAATCATCAGGATCTTTGGGGATTAGTAATACCTTGAGGTCCTCCTCTATTTTGGGTAGCTCAGACTCTACCTCTTCTAATTGCATTTTGGCCATTTCAATCATTTCGTCATCTTTCTCGATTGAAATTATCTCTTGGGCCTCTGATTTATTCGCAATTAAATTTTTATAAATTTCACCCTTATCAATGATTTTTTTTAGGTCTTTGTACTCCTTGGAAATCTGAATATATCTTTTTTGGTCAGAAATTATATCTGGCTGAATAATTAGTTCACTTAATTCAGCAAATCTGTTTTCGACTAATTTTAATTTTTCTACCACTATTTAATTTTTTCAGATCTTATCCAATTTAATAATTAAACTCACCAAACTCTGATTTTATGGTAAGTTTTTTTTCATCTGACCGAACAACTTTTCCGATAATTTTAGCATCAATATTAAAAGAATTTGAAATGTTAATTATTTCGTCTGCAAACTCTGATTCCACATATAATTCCATCCTGTGACCACAGTTAAACACCTTATACATTTCTTGCCAACTTGCATTAGATTCTTTTTGTATCAACCTAAATAAAAATGGAACATCAAATAACTTGTCTTTAATGACATGTAAATTATCATTAATGAAATGTAATATCTTTGTTTGAGCTCCACCGCTACAGTGTATAATACCATTTATATTTTTGTTCCCGATTGAATTGATAATTTTTTTGATTACGGGAGCATAAGTTCTTGTTGGAGATAAAACTAGTTTTCCAGCATCAATATCAACTTCAGTGAATTTTTCAGTCAATTTTTTTGTTCCAGTGTAAACTAATTCTTCAGGGATATCATTATCGTAACTTTCAGGGTATTTTTCAGCAAGGATTTTATTAAATACATCATGTCTTGCTGATGTTAGCCCATTACTACCCATTCCTCCATTATAGTTAGATTCATATGTAGCTTTTCCGTGAGAGGCTAATCCAACAATAACATTTCCTGCAGAAATTTTTGAATTGTCAATTACTTCTTCTTTTTTAATTCTGGCTACAACTGTACTATCAACGATTATTGTTCTAACAAGATCACCAACATCAGCAGTCTCACCCCCGGTCATATGAATATTAATATCACTTTGTTTAAGTTCATCAACTAATTCTTTAGTGCCATTAATTATAGCAGAAATTACATCACCCGGTATTTTATTCTTATTCCTTCCGATGGTAGATGACAGCATTATATTATCGGTGGCACCAACGCATATTAAGTCATCAATATTCATGATTAAAGCATCTTGAGCAATTCCCTTCCATACTGAAAGGTCTCCAGTCTCCCTCCAATACATGTATGCTAAAGAACTTTTAGTTCCTGCTCCATCAGCATGCATAACGATACAATGTTCATCACTTCCGGATAAATAATCAGGTACAATTTTGCAGAATGCATTTGGAAAAAGTCCTTTGTCTAAGTTTTTAATTGCATTATGTACATCTTCTTTGGAAGCTGATACTCCTCGCTGTAAATACTTATCCGATGTTTTTGAATTTGACATTGATTAATTTGAACACAAAAGTATTAAACAAAACACAAAAAATTTAGTTAGAAGCCGATAAGATTTTCAAAATAGAAAAAAAGAAAATTATGTTATTAACAATAAGTGGTTGTAAAGCAATAAAATTGTATTATTCATATGAATAAATGTCTATTATTGATATGTTTATAAATATATATTAAAATGAGAAAAAAATTCTTAACGATTTTCAAATTAATTGATATATTATGCAATCTTTTAAAAATATTGATTAACCCTAACAGTGAATTAAAATGAACAAATCAAAACTAGAGTATATTTGGCTTGATGGATACAAGCCAACTGCTAGCCTCAGAAGTAAGACTAAAATAATGAATGACTTTGACGGAAAACTTGATAGTTGTCCAATGTGGGCATTTGATGGAAGCTCAACTAGACAGGCTGAAGGTGGTTCCTCTGACTGTCTACTAAAGCCAGTGTGTATTCATCCTGACCCAGTTAGAAGAAATGGATTTCTTGTAATGTGTGAAGTATTAAATCCAGATGGATCTCCTCATGAATCAAATGGTAGAGCAACTATTGATGATGATGATGATGATTTTTGGTTTGGATTTGAGCAAGAATATTTTCTTTGGAATCCAGAAACCAACCTACCTCTTGGATTTCCAAAAGATCAAACCCCGCAAGGTCAATTTTATTGTTCCGTTGGTGGAAAAAATACTTTTGGTAGAGAAATAATGGACAGGCATCTTGATATCTGCCTAGACGCAGGAATTAATGTAGAAGGTACTAACGCAGAAGTTGCGGCTGGTCAATGGGAATTTCAAACCTTTGCAATGGGTGCAGCAAAAGCAGGAGATGAAATGTGGATAGCAAGATACTTACTTGAAAGGCTTGCTGAAGAATATGGCCTAGCGATTGAATATCACCCAAAACCTTTAGGTGCAACAGATTGGAATGGATCAGGAATGCATGCTAACTTTTCTAATACAACCTTGAGAACATGTGGCTCTAAAGAAACATATGAGAAAATATGTGAAGCTTTCAGACCTGTTGTTAATGAACATATTGCTGTATATGGTGCTTATAATGACCAAAGATTAACCGGAGATCATGAAACACAATCCATTACAGAATTTAGTTATGGAGTTTCTGACAGAGGTGCATCAATAAGAATTCCGATTATGACGGTTGAAAAAGGATATAAGGGATGGCTTGAAGATAGACGTCCAGCATCAAACGCTGACCCTTACAGAGTTGCCGCTAGAATTATTAAGACCGTCAAGTCAGCTTAAAAATCAATTTAAGTTTTAGAATAAAAGGGATTATGAAAATGATCCCTTTTTTTATTGTACAAAGGCTATATAGATAAAGTATAAGTACATTGAAAACATTATCAAACCCTTAAAACTGGTTAAATAATTTTTTCGTGGGATTATGGCTAGTATAATTACAATTAATGCAAAAATTAACATCCATATAATATCTCTTTGAATTATTTCCTCAGCAATTGGAATTTCTTTAATCATTGCTGTTATTCCAAGTACAGATCCAATATTGTAAATATTTGATCCTATTAAGTTTCCAACAGAGATACCTTCTTCTTTTTTAGCAATTGCCACTAAGGATGCTGCTAATTCTGGAACACTAGTTCCAATGGCAACAATAGTAACCGATATAACTGCCTCACTTATACTAATTTGTTTAGCAAGATTTACAGCTCCGTCGACAAGAAATTCAGATCCAAAATAAAGAGTAATCGATGATATAATTAACCATACAAAAATTTTAAAATTTGATGTTTTTAATAATTCATCGTCGATGCTTCCCTTAAAGTCAAGATAATTGGATTTTTTTATAATAGTTAAAGTGAAAAATATTAATATCAAGAAAAGTATTAGACCTTCATATTTTTGCAAAACACTGTCTTGTGATATGAAAAACCACATTAGTAGAGAAAAGAAAAACATCCACGGCCAGTCTCTTTTGTAAAAATAATTATCTACGGTAATTTTTCCAAGAATAGAAACAAGCCCTAGAACTAAACCTATATTTGCGATATTTGAACCAATTACATTGTTTATAGCAATAGACGGAGAATTATTTAATGCAGCATTAACACTAACGATTAATTCCGGCAGTGATGTAGCAAAAGAGACAACAGTCATTCCAATAACAAACTTGGAAATATTAAATTTCAATGATAATGCTACAGATGATCTTACGATAAATTCACCACCGACGACTAGCAAAAGAAAACCTAAAAAAATGAAGATTATATTCATTTATTTGATAATAATTTTAGAATTTATAACCCTATGATTATTTGAAACTTTTAGCAAATAAATACCACTATTTAAGTTCAAGCTTATTGAATTTGTGTTGGTCACTTCTCTTTCAAACATTTTTTGTCCAGTTAATGAAAATATTTCAATTTTTTCATTATGAAGTTCTTCGTTAAAATTTAAAATACCCGTTGTTGGATTTGGAAAAATGGTTAAATCATTGTTATAGCTTATATCATTAAAACCTAAATTTTCGTTCCAATTTTGACCAATATTTTCTCCCCACAGAAAATTAACCAAATTTGGATGATCAATAAAAGGATTCCTATTTTGTTGAAATCCGAAAATTACCTCATTACGATTTATTTCAAAGTCATCAACAGGATCATCAAAATGCCATTGGATTAGTGAAGAGAGCTTCCCAAATATAGGATCATTATTTCCGGGTGTAGTATAATCTACCAATTCTAAATCAAAACTATTATTATTATGATCATAACCTGGATCGTATCTCACAACCATGTAAAACAATATCCTAGCAATATCACCCTTAACATAATCAGACGGCTCCCAGCTATCGGAGTCGGTAAGACACTCTGTAGCCTCAGAATGCTGACTTCCACCATAATCATAATCTTTTGTTCCTCTTGAGGTATTTACTGATCTGTCACTTGGTTTTAGATTATGAACATCTGTATAAGCATTATCATCTATATCAGGAAAACCATGTGATTTTGGCCAAACATGTTCCCTATTCCAGGAATTATTTTGTGTACCATTTCCGTTTTCATACTGGGAATAATTTCCACTACCATCTCTGTATCCTTTATCTTGTGATCGACCCGTATAGACAAGAATCATATTATCATGATTTTGGGGATCCTGATCTGATAATTGTAAAACATCCCATGTATCAGTTGATAATGAAGTATAAGGAAGGACTGTGTGATTAGAAATGATTTGAAAAAGAGCCTCTTTAAGTTGTTCTGATGATTTTCCGTTAGCTTGCTGGTAATAATCTTGTGGGATATTTGATTGAACCAACCCATATGTTGGACTAAAAGAGGATCCAAAATCTGACTGAGAATAGGTGTTAAATACCAATGTAACAAATAGTAAAACTAAATATCTCATCAGCGCAAAGATAATGTATTTAATAATTTAATTTTTTTTAACTCATAAAATATTAATATAAATTTTAGAATTGGTTATTCTCTATTGATCAAAATAATGGCACAAGGTTTGTTTTTATTTCTACATGAAATTTAAGCAGACTGTCATAATTATTTTTTTGTTACTCTTTTGGTCTTGTGGAACTCAAAACAGTAACCTATCAAGACCCTCGGCAGACATATCGATTTCTCCCGCTGCAACAACACTCTTGGATGTGATAGTTGGTAAGTTCCCAGGTATTAATGTTGTTGGAGACAATGTTGCAAACTCAAGCCCTAAAATACTAATTAGAGGGGGCAGTTTATCTATTTATAATCAAGCATATGCAATTTTTGATGTTGATGGATCCATTCAAACTGATTTTCCATCTTATATTGATCCTCAGCACATTAAAAGTATTTCGATTTTAAAATCACTCGCCGCAACAAATAAATACGGTAGTATTGGCCGCGGTGGGGCTGTAATAATCAAATTAAAAAAATGATAAGATTAACTATATTTTTACTATTTACAAACCTGATTTTTAGTCAAACTTTTGATAAAGACTATTTAGACGGCACGATAATTTTTAAATTAAATAATTATGTTGAGCCTAATGTAGATACTTTGATAATGAAATCTGATAATATTGGATTAGAAGATGATTTAAATGACTACCCAAAAATTAAGAATATCTTCATTGATATCAATGTAGTGAATTTTGAACGTCCAAGCTATTTTACCTCCAAAAGAGAACTACAAAAGATTTACAGAATTACATTTAATGAATTTAATCAAATTGATAATTTGATTTCTAAACTTAACAAACTTGATAATGTTGTTTACGCTGAAAAAGAACCTATTTACAAAACAACTTACATTCCAGATGATACATATCATTATGGCACAAACAAGTGGTACCACAGTCAGGTAAATTCTGAACAAGCTTGGGATATATCGCTGGGAAGTGAATCTGTAAAAATTGCAATTGTTGATAATGCCATTGCTACTGAACATCTTGATTTAAATGTTTTAAAAAAAGAGATATTGCTGATAATGACGATAATACTACTCCTCCAAGAACCTATAATGAAAATCAATCTTGGTCTCATGGAACTCACTGTGCAGGGCTCGCTACTGCTGAAATAAATAACTCAACTGGAATCGCTTCTATTGGAGGTAATGTTCAACTAATCGCTGTTAAGGCCACTGGTGATTCTCAAGATCCTGGTTTTACTTATTATGGGTATGCAGGGGTTCAGTGGGCATGTGAAAATGGAGCTAATGTAGTTAGTATGTCTTACGGATCGCAAAATTCATCTAATGCAATGCAAGAGCTTATAAACTCTTATCCAGAGGTTGTTTTTATTGCTGCTGCCGGAAATCAATCTTCCGCAGAACAATATTTTCCTGCTGCTTATTCAAATGTTATTGGGGTTGGTTCTGTAGATTCAAATGACCTAAGATCTTCTTTCTCAAATTATAATTCTGGTATTCCTTGGATAGATATCTCTGCACCTGGAGGATATTCCTATGGCGGATTGTTAAGCACGGTATATTCAGCAAGTTTAGACGGGTATGCAAAATTTGGTGGTACATCTATGGCTACACCTCTTGCAGCAGGGCTTGTAGGTCTTATGATTAGTGTTAATCCATCACTTACTCCTAATCAAATTCAAAATTGTATTACAAGTAGTGGAGTAGATATAAATCAAAATATTGGACCAAGAATTGATGCTTATCAGGCTATTATTTGTGCATTACCTAATGATAATAGTCCAATACCTGCATTTACCGCCTCTCCACAGGTTGCTTATGAAAATCAACCTGTACTTTTTACCAATAATTCAGTTAATGCAACCAATTGGTCTTGGACATTCGAAGGTGGAAGCCCAAGCAGCTATGTAGGGGAAAATCCACCAGAAATTTATTATTCAGATGTTGGAAATTATAATGTTAGCCTGACAGTAACCAACGAAATTGGTGAAGAAAACCTTACCAAAGAAAATTACATAACGGTCTATTATGAACCTAGTGGAGCCTGGATATTACAAAATACATCATTTGAAAGCCAAGGCACAGGTATTAATTATATTTCGATTGCTAACGAAGATGTAGTTTGGGCTACAGCATTCGATGGCTCAGGATCTGGTCTTAATCTTCAACAATTTAGCAAGACCAATGATGGTGGGCAAAATTGGCAATCATACTCAATTGATATTGGAAATACAAACTTGGGTATTTCGATGATTCATGCTTACAATGAAAATATTGCTTGGTTAGTTGCCTATCCTAGGGGGGCGAATCAAACAGGTGGTATTTTTAAGACTACTGATGGTGGAGAAAACTGGTTAAGACAAAATAGTGCTAACTATGATACAAGCTCATCTTTTGCCAATGTTGTTTATTTTTGGGATGAGAATACAGGATTTGCACAAGGCGATCCAATCAACGGAGAGTTTGAATTATATGTGACTGATGACGGGGGAAATAACTGGCAACAAGTACCCGGCACGAATATTCCAAATCCTCTCGGGGGAGAATATGGATATACACGTCAAATTGAAGTTGTTAACGATAATGTTTGGTTCACAACCAATAGAGGTAGAATTTTTTATTCTGATGATAGAGGAAACTCTTGGGTTGTTTATCAGTCTCCAATTGATGATTTTGGAAGTTCTGAAACTAATGGCAATATTTCATTCAGCAATTCTCAGGATGGAATTTTAGTTGATAATAATTCAAATGTTTACAAAACTTCAAATAGTGGTTTAACATGGTCTCAAGTTACGACAAGTGGGCCTGTTTACACATCTGGCTTGTGTTATATCGAGGGAACTAATACTGTGTTTTCAACTGGTGTTGGTTCTTCATTTAGTCCTGACGGCGGAAATACTTGGACTCCGATTGATAACGTAGTTCATTTATATGTTGATTTTTATGATGAAAATATTGGATGGTCAGGTGCCTGGACACAGGTGACTGGAACTATATCAACTGGAGGTGTATGGAAATGGGAAGACTTTTCTTTAGACATTGATCAACTATCAGAAGACTTTAGTTTAGAGTATTATCCAAATCCAACCAACGATTTTATCAATTTTATTTACAATGGTGACTTATCAATTAAAGTTTATGATATGTTGGGTCGAGAAATAATCAAGACTAATGATAAATTTGTCGATCTCAGAAATTATAACGCTGGTATTTACTTATTTAAAGTCTTGGACCATATCAATAAAAAATCAAAATCAATTAGAATTATAAAAAAATGAAATATATTTTAGTAATATTATTTATGCTTTTAAGCTCAAGTGAATACGAAACTCAGAAATATGACCTCATTTATTCTGAGGATGATTTTGAAATAAGGTTTTATCATTCGTCGTTAAAGGCAAAAGTTGTTTCTCAAAGAAATTCAAATGGCAACTTTTATAAGTTATTTCAGTTTATAAGTGGTAATAATTCAAAAGGAGAAAAGATAGAAATGACTACTCCCGTCTATATGAAAAATGACGATAATTATAATACAATGGAGTTTGTTATGCCATCATCTTTTAATTTAGAAACAATCTCAAAACCGAATGACGAAAATATTGTCATTTATGAATCAGAAGCAAAACATTATGCTTGTATTAAATATGGAGGATATTCAAATACTGGAAAATTTGATATGCATTCAAAAAAATTGATCGAAAAGTTGTCAGATTTAAATATTGTGACTGTTGGAGATTTATTTTATGTTTCTTATAATAGCCCTTACAAGGTTTTTAACAGACGAAATGAAGTTATGATTGAAATAGAATACAATTAGTTATCTCTAATTGCCACAGCATTAGCAATCATATTAATTTTATATTCAGGAACCGTAATTAGCTCAATCTCTTCTTTTGTTTTCTTTGCATCCTCAGCATAGTGTCTTAATCTCTCCACTGAAATTGTATCTCTGAAAATCTTTCCTGACATTAAAATCTGCTTACCTTCAATTCCTGATTTTGGAACAAAAAAACCATAATCTTTAAATTTTACAAAAAGAGTATCTGTATTTACTTTAACATTCATCCAACACCCCTTTTTTGGACATACATCTATTATTTGTCCTGAAATATTGGTTATATTTAAATCATCTTCAATGTTTTCAGAATAACTTAAGTCAATATTAATATCATCTCCATAATTAATGTAAGTAATGCTTTTATCACATGAATAACTTGTTAATAAAGTCAAAAAAACTACTAGAAAATTAGGCTTCATATTCACTATTTTTGATTTTCAAATTTATAATATTTAATTGAGAGATTTAAACAATATTAAGGATAAGTGGAAAGTATATTATGAAGAAAAAATAAACTCCTCGCTGGATTCTCTCTGGGATTTAATTTCATCACCCTCAAATCTTGAGAAATTTCATCCTTTTTGTAAATCCAATAAAATTATAAAATGGCCTGGTGAACATTCAAGTGACGAATTAATTTACCTCAACGGACTTACATTTATTAGAAAGTTTAAGTCATGGGATAAAAATAAAGGATATAGTTTATTAATTGGAGAAAAAGACAAAGAGCAATCATATGTTGTTTGGGAAATAACAAAAAAAAATGAATCAATTTATTTAAAGATAACGGTCTACCCCTATTTCTTACAAAATATGCCTAAAATTATTTCTTTTTTTCCTTACAAATTTATTGTTATTCCTGCACTAGAATCTTATTTAAAAAGCGTAATCGGCGGAATAAATTATTATTTAAAAACAAAAAAAAGAGTACCTAAAAATTATTTTGGAGAACATAAGTGGTTTTCTTGAAAATTAAAGTTGTTTGGTATAAATTTTGGTAATAAGTTATATTTAAAATTATCATGAAAAAAATAAACCTATTTGAAGAGTTATTACAAGAAAGAAATAAGCAAGTTAGCACTAATGAGCTCACTTCTCTACTTAAAAACATTTGGACTAAAGAAGATTCTAAAAGAGAAAGAATAACTCAATCATTAAATGATTCAAATAATGGAAGTTTCAATCAACTCAAATTTGAAGAGATGGAAACAAAAAATATTTTTCACAAAGACACTATAAAAAATATATGTATCAGATATAGATTAAGGTTTTTAGATTCTAATTTATTCAAAGGTGAATATCCAAAAAATATTACAAAAATTATAAGTGATATTGAAAAGAAACATGACACCAACCTCAATAACTTTATGATAATGGCTCCGTCCAAACTATTCAAAATCAAAAGTCCTGATGACCCAATTCTTTTTGTTCCTATAGGTAATGACTACTATTACATGATTCACAAATGGGGTGAGGAATTCAATTATCTTAGAAAATTATTAGTTCTTCCATTCAAAAACATTGACAACCTTACCATATTCTCGGTTCTCGTGAGTGTATTTTTTGCATTACTTGGAAAGCTGATTATTCCTAGCCTAACATTATCAGAGGTATTCATCCTATTTTTATTCCTGGTAAAAGGTTTTATTTTTATCTTTTTCTACACTTTCTTTTTAACAAGAAAAAATTTCAGTGAAAGTATTTGGAATAGCAAATATGATTCTTTTTAAAAGTTTTATTTTAAAAAAAATACTCATATATTTAAAGATAAATGTATAACATCTAATAAAAAAGGGAACTACATTTCTATAATTCCCTTTGTGACCTCGGAGGGATTCAAACCCCCAACCTTCTGAGCCGTAATCAGATGCACTATTCAGTTATGCTACGAGGCCGTTATATGAAATAAAACGCTACTTTAGAAATGTCATAAAAAATAGGTGTGCCTAACCACGTGCCTAACGACTATATTTCTTTACTCTATTTCTTGAGTCCAACGCGGTTACAAATATAAAATATTCACATTAAATTAAAGAAGAAGGATTGCCTATTTTACCTTAATTAATACTGTGTATTTTGACAATCTTTTAATTTGGTTTTGATTTGAAAGCCATCTAATAGTATAGCTGTATGGAAGTTCTATTTTTTCAGGCAACGCATCTATAAGGTTTAAAAGATAATTTGTTTTAATAGAGTAGCCAACATTGTCTACAAACTCTTTACTTAAACCTGAAGAGTTTATTCCTAACAGATTCCCCTTGTCATCAAAAAGAGGCCCTCCACTGTTACCTGGTTGAATCGGAGCACTTATTTGATAAGTTTTTACGTCACCATCAATTCCGGTTTTTGAACTAATTATTCCATCAGTTACTTTCACTTCTTTGCCCATTGTAGATAAAGCCATAGGATATCCATATGCATATATTTTTTCACCACTATCAGCTATACCAGATTTGAAATTATAAGCAGGTGTTTCACTAAATTCTTTAAAGTCTTCATCCTCAATTTTTAATATCGCCAAATCAGTTTCTTCGTCTGAATTAACAACCACTGCATTATATTTTTTCAAACCGTCATCATTTTTAATTTCTACTTCTATTGAATTTACACCATTAATCACGTGATGATTTGTAACTATATGGCCCTGTTTTGAGATTATTAATCCAGACCCATTACCAGCCCAATTTGACTCTTTATTTGATTTTGAATGTTTCCCATCTAACGGGTAAGTCTTTAAAAAGGAAGCCTTATAAATATTATCTTCAAATTCTGGAAAAATTTCATAATAATCATCTCCTTTAACAATAAATTTTATTAGTTTTCCGTCAAATTCAGCTATTGAAGGAGGACTTTTTAAGATTAAATTATGTTCAGTAGTCCAATTAATAATATAATTCTTGTCAATTGAAGTTTCCTCTATGAAGGCATATGTTCTCACTAACGAAAATCTCATTTTTAATCTCTCAATATAATTTTCCGGCCAAACAGTTTTTAAAACAGAATCCATCCCTGATAGTCGACTTCTCTCCATTTCTTTATTATATTTTATTGATTCCCATCCTTTAATTCTATTATTCTGAAAAAAAGTATTATCAGGATTTAAAGATAAAATAGACTTATTATTCCCATCACTAAAAGAATAGGACTCTTTTCCACTGAAAGGATAATTAGCTATATCCCATTCAATTTGTATCCTTTTTCCCTCATCTGTCAATTCGATATAAGGTATTTTATAGATATATTTTATTTTTGTATAATAGTTATTTAAATCTTCATTAAAGGATACTAATTTTTTATTTTCAATTACTTTTACAAAAAAACCATTAAAGTAATTTGACCTGTAGATAAAAACTTTAAAACCTACTTCTGTATTATAAATCAAGTTATAAATTCCCTCAATTGGATGGGTACTATTGTTGTCTAAATAATTTTTTAAGATTTTAATTAAAAAAGGATTTTCTTCTCCATATTTTAAACGGACACTATAACCCAAGGAGTCCTCTTCAATATGGGAATCATAATCTAAATATTTTATATTGATTTCATCAGCTACGATTTTTATAAAGTCTGGTCCAAAATTTCCAATTGAAAGGAAATTTATCATATCATTATCAACCGTTTTAACAGAGTTAGATATAACTTCTTTCGTTGTTGTTTCTTCTTGTTTTTTATTATTAAAATCTGCTTGACAAGAATAAAATATAAGTATTATTAGAAAGTATTTTTTCACACCTAAATTTACAATAATTTAATTTTGTGCCTAACCGTGTGCCTTACATAAAACTTTTCTTAAAAAATTACAGAGTAAAAATAAATTGAAAAAAAAGGACTTATCAGTATGTCTTACCCCGTAATCAGATGCACTATTCAGTTATGCTACGAGGCCTTTTTGGCAAGCAAATTTAATAAACAAAAATTATCTTACTATAATCTTAAAGATAATTTCATTGGATCTCAATAAGTATATTCCTGAGGTTAAATTATTTGAGAAAATTTCGGTTATTCCGTTGTAGAATTTAGTAGAAATTTGCATAGATTGACCTGTTAGTGTAAATAATTCAAATGATTCATAACCTTTGGTATTTACAAGTTTAATTATACCATCCTTTGATATAGGATTTTGAATTAGCTTAATATTTGGAAATTGAATTTCAGGATTTGAAAGATTCTCTTGAAAGTACTGAGCACCAAATTCAAAACTCTCATTTCCGATGATTTGCCCAATTAATCTCCCTGGAATATCATCTATGTAAGGGTGTATACCTCCCCAAATCCTGGAAAGACTACATTGATCTGCAGCATCTTTATATGATACCCATTGTAATTCAATATCTTGACTTGGGCCATCTTCAAAAACTAAAAATTCATTTTGTTTTGCAAGATGAGTTTCCAATCCTCCTGGGAAATATGGACTTCCAGTGAAATTTTCTAACATCTCAGCAGCTGCTCTGGAATATGTTGAATGACCAGAAACATAACCGGCAAAATTTGGTGTAACAAAAGTGGGTCTTTGATATGGCCACCAATTGTCTGCTAAAATCCAGTCAACTCCTGCAAAATCTGATTCAGTATTTTCCACATAAGTATGTCCCTTCCATGTGTAAAGTTTTATTTTACCAATATTCTCATTATCATCCCCTGCAAGTGGATCGCCATCTTGAACAATCTCAATTAAGCCGTCTATTAATTCAAAACCATATTCACTATAATTAGCTTGAGTCGGATCTGTTCTTTGACCTTGTTCAGAAAAGTATCTTATCGCAGAAATTGGTCGTATGTAATCATACCAGCCTTTAATTCCCCAAACAGAGATTGCAACATCATGCATAACTCCTCCTAAAATAAAGTAAGATTTTACATCCCACTCTAAATCAGATAATTCATCTCCTTCACCCTGAAATTTCTTTTCTAATAAGGGGTTATCACTTACTGAATTTAATAAAACAAACCAATGTCCTGGAGGGGTTTCGGAGTCAGGCCCATCTGCCCAATACTCAGCTAAAACCCTTGTATAATCTCCTCTTTTTACATTTTGTATTTCAAATGACTCGTTTGTAACAGGATTCAACGAATATCCCTGACTTGTATCTCCACCATCATAATAATTATAGAAGCTTGTAAAATCTGTAAAATCTGTGGGATAGGTGTCATCATTTACATTTCCCAATGAGTTGGGTGAAATATCCCAAATATTATCATCTTCTGGTGAGAGATGGGATCCCCAAACTGAAACCATTGAAAACGACTCAATAAATAATTCATTTGTTTGTTCATTATCATCAATTAAAGGTGGAGTCCCTGGATCATGATAAACTTTGTATGTATTTCCATCCCTTTGAAATTCTGTTAAATCTTCATCATTTAATCCAAATGGCCATACACTCCCCCATTCTGCACCTAAAAATTCTGGTGTAGTTTCAGATGATATATTTCCACTTTGATCAATAAAAATATCTAGTGATAATGGCTGCCATCTATTTGGATCTGTTATAGTCGGATTTCCAGAAAAAATTGGTGCAAGCGGTTCATTTACGGGTTCATAATGCTGATTTATATAATCAGATTGCTCATTTGATCCATCAAGTAGTCCATATTGAATATACTGTTCGGCAATATAGTTTCCAAGACTTGAAGAATTTGATTGATAATCATCCGATTCTAGATGATTTATATCTAATCCTAAGATATTCATTAATGAATTAGCCTTTGCGATAATTCTCTGGCTTCCTGGGGAATTATTAAATCTGTGTAATATCAATCTATATGCAGCGTAACTTATTGAATTTATATCATTTATGTAGTCTGAACCGTCAGTTGAAAAACCATTAAACTCTGAGGTAAATCCGTTTATACTATTTCCGATAAGGTAAGGCGAACCTATCTCATTAACAATAGACCATGCATCATACATGGCAGCACTGACATGAAATAAATTACGTGCGTGGACAGTTGGTCTAGCTAAATCATTTCTGATAGAAAACAATAAGACCTCATTCCAAAGTCTAGCCACTGAAAAACTATAGTCATCATAAGATAACGGTAGTTGAAGAGTAACATCTAATTCAATAACATCTGTTGAACATTCATCATTTGTTGCTACAATACTTACTTTACCAAATTCAGCTACATCCCATAATACCTCAATATTTGATGTACCATTACCAGAGATTATTGATCCATTTTCAACTTCCCACTCATAATTAATAATTGAATCATCACTATACTCGTATAAATATGTTTCAAGCGGTTGAACTAGAGTCTCTCCGATAACAGATTGTGATTCTATATATATACAAGACCCATCATCTAAGGTTGCATTAGGATTATAACTACACGAATTCTCATCGGTACAACCTTCAATTTTAATGGCAGTATTATTATCAATTGTTTGAATACCTTGTCCCTCAACTATTTTATATGTTGAGTTTGTTTGTAAATCAAAATATGTTTCCTCCCCACTACTTGGCCAGTAAACCGTGAGACTGGATATATTATTGTTGACTGAGCCACCAAAATGAATTGGTTGAATTGATTGGTGTTGATATCCTGAGCCTGTATATTGTCTAATTTGACTACTGCCATCATCAAAACTAATTTCAATTATTGAACCAAGACCGTCTCTGTTGGAGACTGTACCCTCCAATAAAATCTTTACCCATGAACCCATTAAGCTTTCAGAATAATAACTATCAACAGATTTATTTTCCCATAAGTTTATATTCAAATTGAAGTCTGTGACTATCAAATCTAAATCTCCGTCATTATCATAATCAAAAGAATTAACCGATCTGCTTGTTGTTATCAGTGGTGGATTTCCAGAAAAGTCTGTATAGGTAAAATTATTTCCTGTGTCATTAATGAAAAATCTATCATTTTGAGCATTAAAAAAACCGTTTGCAACATAAATATCTTCATAACCGTCGTGATTGAAATCAGAAAAAGTCACACCCCAAGACCAACCGGTATCAAATAAATTTGCTTGTTCAGAATAGTTAGAATATGATGTACTTGAGTTAAAAGTATCCTTAGTATAGAGACTATTTTCATTAATATTTGTAACAAAAAAATCAATTTCTAAATCATTATTAAAATCACATGTGGCAAGTCCCATCCCATCGTAGGGGTCTTCAACTCCATATTCATGTGCCATTTCAATAAATCCATTTCCATCTTGATTTATCAAAAGTTGATTAAATTGATCAAAATCGTTGGCAATATATATGTCTGGATACATATCATCATTTGCATAAATGGGTAAGGCTGAAAAACTATTAGCATTCTCAATTGTTTCACTTAAATCAATTTGTTGAAAAGTTTCATTGCCTAAATTTTTATATAACTTATTGGGAGATATTTGATTGTAATCAGAAATGAAAATATCTAATTGCCCGTCTAAATCATAATCTAACCATAATACACCTGCTATATAACATTTTTCACAATATGTCTCAAAACCAGCAGATTCAGTGATATTTGAAAATGTACCATTTCCATTATTTTTATACAATTCGCTTTGAACTGCATTTCCTAAAAATAAATCAGGATATCCATCATTATTAAAATCCCCCCATGAGGCAGCTAATCTATCTCCATGTTCAATTGTATCAAAACTAATATTACCATCTTCATCATAATTAATTAAATCAATTTCATGATAAAGATTTTGATTGATGCCAGAGCTTTCTGTAACATCAATAAAATTACCATTGTTTGTATTTTCAAAAAGTCGACTCCAGTATTCTTCTCCGTCATGTGATCTTGCAGACACAATAAACATATCGAGGTCACCATCATTATCATAATCAGCAACAGCTACTCCATTATTGCCAACCACGCCATTCAAATCTGAAATGTTTGTAATATTTCTAAACTGCTGTGAATATAAAATATGAGATATAAAAAATATATATAGAAATTTATATTTCAAAAGTGCAAAAGTTAAACTTCTTTAAAACTCACACAACATATCTTCGCCACAACATTGTGGAGATTTTATCTTTCCTTCGCAGGAAGGACAAATAGATATTTGAACCTTATTCCCGTTTTCTAAGGTCAAATAATCATTTATTAAAGGTTCATCACATGAGGCACAGCTGGCATTTACTGCCATACCACATTTATTACATTTGTATGTTTCCATAAATTAATTTTTACGTTTATCAAACTTTTCTTTGTCTGTTTGGTTAACTCTGTTAACAATCAGCCATATAAATAAAATTACTATTCCTGTGACAATTAAAAAACTCAACATAGTATTTATTTTAATGAAACAGCTGTCCCATATGCTAAAATTTCAGATGTTCCTTGAGCTATAACCGATGTTGTAAATCTTATATTTAAAACTGCATCTGCGTTTAATTTTTGAGCATCTACAATTAATCTTTCTAGAGCTTGTTCTCTGGCGTAGGCTTGTAACTTTGTATATTCTTCAATCTCACCTCCAATAATATTTTTGAGTTGAGCTACTAAATCTCTTGCCACATTTCTAGATCTTACTGTTGATCCTCTAGCTATTCCAAGAATCTTTTCTATTTCTCTTCCCGGAATAAACTCGGTAGTTGAAAGTATCATATAATCTATTTTATAATTTATTAAGTTTCAATTTTAAACATCGAAGACAATAAAATTATTGGCTCCCAATTTT
Organism: uncultured Bacteroidota bacterium; assembly: GCA_902581145.1. Lineage (GTDB taxonomy): Bacteria > Bacteroidota > Bacteroidia > Flavobacteriales > Flavobacteriaceae > MED-G13. The sequence continues at coordinate 73,838 of CACHNE010000007.1, forward strand.
TTGATTTATTACAATATACGGCATGTTCAGTACTCTTCGGCTCAAGAAGGTCTGAACTTTTTCCTATTTCAATAATATATTTTTTTTCTAAAGGATTTATTTTACTCGTTCTTATAATATCACTTTTATAATCTATCAATGTAACTGGTGCTTTTTTAAAGCCTAACTCCTTTAAGGCAAAGTACCTGTGATGCCCGTCAATAATCAATAAACTTTCATGACAACAAACAATGGAAGAAATTATACAGTAGTTTTCATAGGACTTGATAAACTTAGCGAGTGATGTCTTCTTTTTTTCAATAATTTTTTCATGCGGGTTAAGCTTGTCAATATCAATTAACATAACACCTTTGATTAGATTTTGATTAAAATCAATTGAATACATCAGAATACTTTATATAAAGATATTAAAACTTTCATTAGTAAAGATTTGTAAATTTACAGTATGAAAATTATTTCAATTTATATACTAATAGCTGGCAGCTTATATCTTTTAACAAAGCCCTACAAAGATAAGATTGATCAAATTTTAAGTTCAATTAAATTATCAACTTTTGATGCATTATGGCTTTCATATGTTGAAGGAATGGCTATAGGTGGAATTATTATGGTAATTATTTCATAATTTTGCAATTAATGAAAATTGAGCAAATTTATACTAGCTGCCTTTCTCAAGGTTCATATTACATTGTTTCAGAAAAAGAAGCGGTAATAATTGATCCTTTAAGAGAAACACAACAGTATATTGACAAAGCTAAAAAAGACGGAGTTAAAATAAAATATGTTTTTGAAACTCATTTTCATGCAGATTTTGTTTCTGGTCATATAGATTTAGCAAGAAATACAGGGGCGGAGATTATTTATGGTCCTAATGCACTAACAGATTATCCTGTTCATAATGCTAAAGATTCTGAAATTTTTAGTGTAGGTAAAATTAAAATTAAAGCCATCCACACTCCTGGTCATACACCTGAGTCAACATGTTATTTGCTTTCTGACGAAAATGGAAAAAACAAAGCAATTTTCACTGGTGATACCTTATTCATTGGAGACGTTGGTAGACCCGATTTAGCCACTAGCTCTAATGTAACAACTGAAGACTTAGCCGGTATTTTATTTGACTCCTTGCGGAATAAAATTTTACCATTAGATGATGATATTATTGTCTATCCCGCACATGGAGCTGGTTCATCTTGTGGTAAAAATTTAAGTAAAGAAACCTTTAGCACACTTGGCGTGCAGAAAAAAACAAACTATGCATTAAGAGAAAATATGTCAAAACAAGAGTTTATTTCAGAACTTTTAGATGGTATGCCTACACCACCGAGATATTTTAAAGAAAATGCGATGATGAATAAGCAAGGTTACAACTCTTTTGATGATGTAATTCAGCAAGGTGTTAGGGCTTTAAATATTAATGAGTTCAAAAACTTTATTTTAAATCCAGATATCATTCTTCTTGATGTTAGGCATGAAAAAGATTTTATCAAAAAACATGTTCCAAATTCAATTTTCATTGGATTAAATGGAAGTTTTGCTCCCTGGGTAGGAAGTATTATAGAGGATACTAACAAAAAAATTGTACTAATCACACCAAAAGGAAAAGAAATTGAAGCTGTAACCAGGCTTTCCAGGGTTGGTTTTGACAATTGCTTAGGTTATTTGAAAGGTGGTATTGAAAAATGGGAGAAAGAAGGAAATAGTGTTTCTTCATTAGAAACTATAAAATCTAAGAACTTTATTGATGTTTTAAAATTGAATAAAATAAATATCCTTGATGTCAGAAAAGAATCCGAATATTCGACAAAACACATTGAAGGAGCAACCAATATTCCGCTAAGATTACTGATCGACAGACATCAAGAAGTCAAGGTTGATGAAAATTTATATGTTCATTGCGCTGGAGGATATAGGTCTGTTATAGCAATTTCAATTTTAAGAAAAAAAGGGTATAGTGGAATGATTAATATTACTGAAGGTTTCAATGAG
>CACHNE010000008.1 GCA_902581145.1 uncultured Bacteroidota bacterium
ATATGTGCCAGCAATAAGACACTCTTATTGGATTCATTCAGAATTTAATTTTACGAGTGACATACAAGATTTCAAATCTCGTTTATCCGATGTAGAAAGAAGTGCCATTAAAAATACTATGCTTGCAATCTCACAAATAGAGGTTGCTGTAAAATCATTTTGGGGAGATCTATATCACAGAATTCCAAAACCAGAAGTTGGATCTGTGGGCTCAACATTTGCGGAAAGTGAAGTTAGACACGCTGATGCCTACTCACACTTGCTTGAAATTTTAGGGTTAAACGTAGAGTTTAAAGAATTAAAGAAAAAGCCTGCAATAATGAAAAGAGTTCATTACCTAGAAAAAGCATTAAAAAACTCTAGAAGTGATGACAATAGAGAATATGCAGAGTCCATTCTTCTTTTCTCTTTATTCATTGAGCATGTGTCTTTATTTTCTCAGTTCTTAATTATCATGGGATTCAACAAACATAAAAATATGTTGAAGGGAATTTCTAATGTTGTTGAGGCAACATCAAAAGAAGAACAGATACATGGAGATTTCGGAATCGACCTTATTAAAGTTTTACAAAAGGAAAATCCAGATTGGTTCACTGACGAATATCACAAAAGAATTCAAGACATGTGTTTAAATGCTTTCGAAGCAGAGAAAGATGTTGTTGATTGGATTTTTGAAAATGGTGAGCTAGACTTTTTACCTAAAGCGGTGGTAAATGAATTCCTAAAAAATAGATTTAACAATTCACTTGAAAGTATTGGAATTGAAAAAGTATTTGATATTGACGAAGATCTTGTTGCTCAAACGGAATGGTTTGATGATGAGATTATTGGAACCAAGCACGGGGATTTCTTTGTCAAAAGATCAATTAACTACAGTAAAAGAAGCCAAAGTATAACCAGCGACGATTTATTTTAGGATATGGAGAAAAAGCTAACATCAATAAAGAAGACCAATCCACATCAAGATTTAATTCAAGCAAGAAAAGAGTCAATGAAAAAAATAAACGAGAGCAATGAAAAATCATTTGAGTGGTTAAATGAAAATAGTAGAAAATTTTTAGCAGCAGGATATTTAGGAGAGGGTATCACTGCCGAAGAAAGAATTTCAAACATAGCGCAAAGAGCAGAACAACTGCTTGAAATGCCTGGCTTTGCAGACAAATTTTATTACTACATGTCCCAAGGATTTTATTCTCTTGCGTCTCCAGTTTGGTCAAACTTTGGAAAAGAAAGAGGCTTACCAATAAGCTGCTTTGGATCTCACATTGATGATGATATAGGAAACATATTATATTCCCAATCAGAAGTAGGAATGATGTCAAAACTAGGGGGAGGAACCTCAGGATATTTCGGTAAAATCAGACATAGAGGAGCTGCTATTAAAGATAATGGAGAAGCTTCCGGCGCAGTACACATAATGAGATTATTTGAGTCCATGGTTGATGTTGTTAGTCAAGGATCTGTTAGAAGAGGTCGCTTCTCACCATATCTACCAATAGACCATCCAGATATTATGGAGTTTTTAGAAATTGGAACTGAAGGTAACCCAATTCAAGAGCTTACTCACGGGGTTACTGTGAAAGACGATTGGATGCAACAAATGATTGATGGCGATGTTGAGAAAAGAACTGTTTGGGCAAAAGTTTTACAAAGTAGAGGTGAGATGGGATATCCTTATATTTTCTTTACAGACAATGCAAACAATGGTGCCGCTGATGTTTACAAAGACAAAAAGTTACCAATCTATGCAAGTAACTTATGTACAGAAATAATGTTACCATCAGACCACAATTGGTCGTTTGTTTGTGTCTTATCTAGTATTAATGTATTACACTATGATAAATGGAAAGATACTGATGCTGTAGAAACAATGATTTACTTTTTAGATGCTGTTATAACAGAATTCCTTGAAAAGCTAGAGGTTTATAAAAACTCAGAGGACTTAGATGATCAGCAAACATTCCTCTTCATGGAGCGCGCTTATAATTTCTCAAAAGAAAATAGAGCACTCGGTATGGGTGTGCTTGGATGGCATTCACTACTTCAATCCAAAATGCTGCCTTTCGATAGTCAGGGGGCTTTTGATTTAAATAGCGAAGTTTTCAAAAATATAAAAGAACACTCAAATAAAGCATCAAGAGATTTAGCTGAAAAGTTTGGTGAGCCTGAATTATTAAAAGGCTATGGCAGAAGAAATACAACTTTAAATGCTGTAGCACCAACTACATCTTCCGCATTTATTCTCGGTCAAGTATCTCAAGGTATAGAGCCAATTTGGTCAAATATATATGTTAAGGATATTGCTAAAATTAAAACAACAATTAAAAATCCATTTTTAGTAAAGCTCCTTGAGGAAAAAGGAATGGATACACCTGAAGTTTGGAGGCAAATAAGAGACAGAGATGGTTCAGTTCAGGATCTTGATTTCCTTTCTGAAAATGAAAAAGAAGTATTTAAAACCTATGCAGAAATAGACCAAATGTCAATTATCTATCAAGCTGCAAATAGACAAAATCATATTGATCAAGGACAATCACTAAACATAATTATACACCCTGATACAACAACAAAAGAGATTAACAAGATTCACGTAACAGCGTGGAAGCTTGGTCTTAAATCTTTATACTATCAACACAGTATGAACGCCGCACAGAAATTTAAGCAGAAGAAAGAGTGTGAAAGTTGTGAAGGTTAAATTAAAACCTTAAAACAAATAATTGTTTTATTTTAATTCGGTTTCTGATTTAATAGAATAGTAATTTTCTAATAGTTCTTTTAAAGCAGTAAGAATTTCAGAGCATAGACTAAGTATTTCCAAGTGTAATTTATCGTACCTTTTGTTGTCTTGGTTTTCTTCTTTGTATCTTTTGATTTGGTTCTCAATCTCATCCATTGCTTGAATTATATCTAATAGAACATCCTCAATTTTTTTGAAGTCCTTATTGATAAAGATATTTATAACACTCTCAAATAATCTTTTAAAATTAAGATCAAGACCTAATAAAACTTTTATGTTACTGAGTGGAAGTTTTCTTCTGTCCTCATCTACATGTTTAAGAGTTATCTTAGAAATTTTTCTTAGCCTTTTTGTTATCTGTGTTAATTTATCTAAAATTATTAGATAAAACTCTGTAGCTTTTTTGTTCGCTTTTTTATTAGACTTCAGATAATTAAAGATATTTTCTTGAAGTTCATCTACTTCATCACTTAACTTAGTTATTTGACGACTATTTTTCTTTAATAGTTTTATATCACTTTTAGAGATTCCTTCGGTTGTAAAAGTGAATATTTTAATACTTCTATTTAATACATTTTCTATATTTTTAGAGCTTTCTTTGATAACTCCGTCAAGTGTGTTTTTTTCAATTTCCAGTATTTCATTTTCTAACTTAAGTTTTTTTGCTTCTTTGTTATATCTCAAGTAATTTCTATAAAGTAAGATGCATGTAAATAAGAACAAAATTGGCATAAAAAACAAACTTGTTTCCATTAGTAAAGCAACAAGTGCAGCAGCTGAAAATGCAACAATAGCTGTAATAAACCATCCTCCAATTACGTTTAATACTCCTGAAACTCTGAAGATTGCACTTTCACTTCCCCACGCCCTATCAGATAATGAAGTTCCCATGGCAACCATAAATGTAACATAAGTTGTTGATAATGGTAATTTGTATGAGGTTGCAATTGAAATTAATATGGATGCAACAATTAAATTAACCGATGCACGAACCATATCAAATGCGGGTTTTTCGATTATTGTATTTGATAATAGTAATTGATTTGAAGGAGCAAATCTATTTTCAATTATTTCTTTAATTTTTGCTGGAACAATTTTTTGAATTCCACTATTTAATTTGACAAAAAACTTTACTAGATATTTAGCTAATATGTTTGCTTTAAACTTTTCCTTTATTTCACTTTGATCCGATAAATCAATTGAAGTTTTTAATACATTTTTTGCCCGTGATGAAAACCACAGTGTGATAACCATTATAGCACCAGCAAAAAATAAAATAAGATTTGGAGTTTCCACCTTTGATGAAAGTATTCCCATGCTGAGTTGATCTGCAGGTACACCTGAAATTGTCCATGCTTCATATGATTGCCATGCAGCAATTGGTACACCAATGAAATTAACCAGATCATTACCTGCAAATGCCAAAGCTAATGCAAAGGTGCCAACAAGGATTATTATTTTGTAAATATTGGTTCTATATACTTCAATTAAAAAAAATGACATCAAAGACCATATTAATGTCAAGTATATAATTATTTGTGAGGCATTCCTTTCGATTAGATTATTAATTGTTTCACCCTGAAAATAATCGAAAGTGATTTCAGAGTATGAAGTTCCTTTGATTCCTTTAATCAGTATAAAGTATGTTATAGAAGTTATTGCAATCCCCCCAAAAATTGATGAAACAATATTTGATTTTCTTTTAAAATCAAAACTTAATATTAATCTTGACACCCACTGTACAATAGCACCTATTGTAAATGCAATAAAAACAGATAATATTATACCCAATATAATTTGCGTTGCTTTTGAGTAATTAATGTAGGTGATAAGCTCATTAATTGATTGACTGTTTTCCCATATTTTGTAAGCTGCTATCGAAACAGCCGCTCCTAGTAATTCAAAAACAATTGAAACTGTAGTTGACGTAGGCAGCCCAAGAGTATTAAAAAAATCCAACAAAAGAATATCAGTTATCATGACCGCAAGAAAAATAATCATGATTTCATCGAAATAGTACAATTCTGGGTTGAATATTCCTTTTCTTGCAACCTCCATCATTCCACTTGAAAATATTGCCCCCAAAGCAATTCCAAAACTGGCTATTATCATTATTTTTTTAAATGACACTGCCTTTGATCCAATTGCTGAGCTTAAAAAATTTACAGCATCATTACTTACTCCAACAATCAGGTCAGCAATTGCAAGAAATCCCAGCGCTAAAACAAAAAATAAGTAAAGATTTTCCAAGCTTAATTATTTCAGACAAATTTACATTTATTATTGCTTTTATCATTAGCTAAATGTTAAGAATTCCTCTGTTTTTGATTGATTTTTACATATTTTGTATATATATAAAATATTGATAATCAATTATTTAAAGAAGTAATGTTAATTTAATGTTATGTAAATGTTTGAAAAATGTAAACAAATAATTATATTTGTTAACATAATGTTATTAAACATATTGTTATGAAAAATATTTATCTCTTATTTACATTGTTATTTTTCTTTTGTTACTCTCAATCTACTGTAGCTCAAAATGAAAATAAATTAATTGAATATAATGAGTTCACTGATCTAATCGATGTAACATATTTCTATGAAGATGGTTCTGTGCAACAGACTGGCTCTTTCAATACTAACGGTCTTCCGCATGGAAAGTGGACCGCTTATAATATGAATGGAAAAAAATTATGTGTTGGTAATTACAAAAACGGATTAAAAGATGGAAAATGGTATTTCACATTATCCGATAAGACTCAAGCTGTAGATTATATTAATTCCAAGATTATCTCTGTTGAAAATAATTTTAAAAATGAAATAGCCGTATTAGATAAATAGTTTCATTTATATATATAATTGAAAAAGACTGTTTGAAAAAACAGTCTTTTTTTTGATTAATAAGTGTGGACTAAAAACTAATTAAAATGTACATATAAAATTAGCTTCTAATTTATTTAGTTCTGTGAACAAACAATTAAGTAATCTTTAATTAATCCGTATAGTTTCAACCTCCTGTTTTTAGGTTTGACAGAATGGGTATTCTGGGAAGTCTTTTTATATAATCAATTAAAATTCTGTCAACTATATCTCTTGTATCTTGATTTAAATCTACTAAGATTTGATTTTCACTCTTAATCCATTTAGAAATCTTCTTGGAATCTAATTTTTTTATTGATTCATATCCCATTTTTTTTAGACAAAAAGCATTATACTTTTGCTCAAATTGATTTTTCATCGGAATAACTAATAACTTCTTTTTGAGAAAAATAGCCTCTGAAGTGGTTTCAAATCCAGCATTACAGATTACACCCTCACAGGTCGAAATACTTTTAATAAATAAATTTTGACTTATAGGTTTAAAAATAAAGTTTCCATAAGTTTTTGATTTTGATACCTCTTTAGTAAAAACATGAAAATTTATATTCTTTATATCCTTTAATTTTTGAGTTATCCTTTTTACTGAGTATGAGGGAAGATAAACCGTGTAGTGAGATAATTTTTCAGGTCTAATTTTTAATAATCTTTTTTTTATAACTGGTGAAAAAATTTTTCCCCCTAAACTCTGATAATGAATACCATAGCCAATGCTTACGGGGCAATAATATTTTAAAAATAGCCTATGTAAACAGTTGTAATTTGGAAGCTTTGGTGTTTCCGGATTTAACATAGAAAATTGATTACTTAAACCAATACATTCTTTTCCATAGAATTTACAAGCCCATGAAGAAATTGGCTCAAAATCTGAAATTATCAAGTCATAATCGTACACATTTAACGACCTTATATCTCTAATAAACTGTATCAGTTTTAAGTTAACTATAGACTTCCAAAAATCAATCCCTCCCTTTTTACCAAATGCAAAACTAATACCCTCAAAATAGTATTTAACCTTATGATTAAGCTTCAAAGTTGAGTTTTTACCGCTTACTAAAATATCTAAATTTACCCTTCTTTCAAGAATTGGTATTATCTCATTTGCTCGAGAAATATGACCATTTCCTGTTCCTTGTATTGCATATAACACTTTCATTATTTGAGTAAATTATAATCTTGAAGAATTTCATTAAAAAACTCGTTAATTGGCCTATTTTCTTCCTTAAAATCAAATTCACTGTATTCAAACCTGTATAAACTCCATTTATTTTTTTTGTACTCTAATGATGTTAAATTTTCAATCCAATCCCCTGAATTTAAATATTTTACATTTTTACCTTTTGATTTAAATTCCTTAATACATGGTTCATGAATATGTCCACAAACAACTGAGTCATAATTATTGTCACTAGCAATATCAACAATTGTATTTTCAAATTGATTTATAAATTTTACTGCTAATTTAATTTTACCTTTTATTTTTTTTGAAAATGAATATTTTTCCTTTTTAATCAGAAATAATATTTTATTCATTACGAGATTTATCTGAATTAGCAAATCATATCCATAACCACCAAGACGTGTTAACCACTTTGAGTATTGCATGGTGACATCAAATATATCACCATGAAAAAACCAGGTTTTTTTGCCATTAAGATTTAATACTAACTTATTTGATATTTCAAGGCCTGACATTTTAAACCCAACAAGCCTTCTTAATTCCTCATCGTGATTTCCAGTTATATAATGAACTTTTACCCCTTTTGATATCCATTTTAGGATTAATCTAATAAGTTTAGTGTGATATATATCCCAGTATTTTTTTTTGAATTGCCACATATCAATGATGTCACCATTCATTATCAACATTCTAGGCTTAACACTTCTTAGGTAGAAATATAGTTCTTTGGCCTTAGATCCAATAGATCCCAGATGTACATCCGAGATAACAATAATATCAACAGCTCTATACTTTTTGTTTTTCTCAACCATAATGCAAAATTATGTTGAGTTAGGGAATATATTTTTAAGGGAAATTTAACTAATAGTTATTTTTATTATTTCGATATTTTATTCCAGTCGATTATTTTAAAATTTTGAAAGCCATCATCATTAAAACCATCTTGGACTACTAAAATTCCTTTTTTATATTTCGAAGTTCCCAAATTACTGACCTCAATTCCGTCAGTGTCAGAGGTGCCATCTACCTCGGGCCCATCAATAATCGTAACAAAACTTTTTAATATTAATGCGGCTCTGTCAATCAATGCATATCCATTACTACCTTGAACCGAAACAACAATACTTCCTTCCCCATCACTTTTCTCATAAAGTGCTAGACCTTCAAAATCTTTTTTAAACTTTTTACTAACACCAAATATCATTTTTCTTTCTTCTGGAATATTTGGATCAGCATTTATCTGCCATAAACCTTTATTTTCTTCTGCTACATAAAGTTTATTATAATATTCATCTGCTACTAGTCCTTCGATTAAGGTCTTAAATTTTAATGTTCTAATTTTTTCGATTGAAAGTTCATTTTCAATTTGATTAAGCTTCCACTGTTCAACTTTTCCGGAATCCTTATCACTAACAAAAATATATGTATCAAATTCATTTTGATAAAATGTAATTCCGTAGACATCACCCAAATCTGATGTATTATTTTTATTTAAAATTAATTCAAGAGAATTATTTTCAGTATTTAGTTTATACAATTCGATGCTATTGGTCGTTCTGTTTGACCCACAAACTAAAGGGAATGATTGACCATTTAGATTGAACTTATTAATTATATCAACATTGTTAACCCTGCCAAAAGGATAATGATTGATTATTTTACCGTCTAATCCGTAAATAACCAAGCCATACTTTTTATCAGTCGCTATAATTAGAGAGCTATCAGGATATTGATAATTATTATAAATACAAATATCATCAGCTGCATCATCATTGGTTATTACCGGTTCAGTTTCTAAATCTGCAACCACCTCTTTAACAACGTAAGAGCCAGTAAATACTGGCTCTTGACTATATGTTGTTAAACTTAATACTACAAAAAAAGTAGTTAAAAAAGTAGATTTATTCATTTTCTAAAAATCATATTTCAATCCAACATTCCAATTATAACTATAATATTCAAGTTGCATTGTTCTTTCTTTAACACCTTGGAAATATCTTAGTGGTTGATTTGTTAAATTCTTTGCTTCTGCAAAAATACTTAATTTATCTGAAAGTCTATAGGTAGCATTTAAATCAACAAAAAGTTGTTCATCATAGTACCTATCTTCCCATGGATCTCCCCCAATTTCATCTAAAGCTTCTCCTGCAAAGTTAACAGATGCTCTTACAAAAAACTTCTTGCTTTCATAAGCTAAAGATGCATTATACATGTTTTCAATTGCACCCGCAAGTGGAACATCATCTCTACCCTCAATTCCATCAGTACTTGAGTCTGTAAAAGTATAATTAGCCATTAATGTGAAGTTTTTAAGCAGCCTAGTTTGTAATCCAAATTCAAGACCAGTAACAGAGGCATTGGAACCATTTCTTACTTGTTCGTATTCATAATCAGGAGTACCATTATAAACATAATTTTCAGTTGTAAATGTGTATAACCAGTTATCAATATTTTTGTAGAACGCTCCAACAGAAATTAATCCTGTTCCTCCAAAATAGTAATCAAGCATTAGGTCAAAATTATTTGACAGAGATGCTTCTAAATCAGGGTTACCTACTGCAATTTCTTCATCACTAGAAACTACCGCTTGATAAGGAACCAAGTCATAATAATTTGGTCTAGCAATACTATTGCTGTAACCCAAATTAGCAATAAACTTATCACTAAACTCGTGTTGTAAATTCAAGCTTGGAAGTATGTTTGAATATGAGTTTGATCCAGAAACACTTTCGATATCATCAACTGAATTATAATCACCATCCTCATCGTAAACCCTTCCTGTGTAATCTATATCTGTGTGTTCAAACCTTGCACCAACAACTACAGTTGTCTTATCTCCTAATTTGTCGGTAACCATAGCGTACGCTGCGGCAACTTTTTCGTCAGCACTATAAATTTCCCCGGCAAATTCCTCAAATAAAATTTCACTTCCATCACCAGAGTAAAAGTCTTGAGCCCCTAACCATTCAGCAGTTGCAAAATTTCCTAGCATGTACTGATCACCTGGCTCATAGCCATCAATTGAAGCATTAAAATAATCAGCGTCAGCCATTGTGTCAAATGGGAAACCGTCTTCAAAACCTTCCCAGAAGTCATTTCTCATTTTTTCTTTTACTTTATACTTGGCACCAAACTTAAATTTGTCATCTCCATCATTATAAGGTAATTCAAAGTTTATTTGAGCGCTTGAATTTTCTTCTTCAGTGTATTTTTGTGCTTGTTCAAAATGTCTGAATCCATATTCAGCAGGATCATTCCATTCATTTCCAGAAAAGTTAAATACAGGATATTCAGGATCACTCAAATCAATTGAGTTAAGTGGAACACTACTATTTTGAAACCTAACATATCTTTCATTAGGTCTTTCTTCGCTAGCTTTAGATGTACTTACTTTCCAATCAATTTGTAAATTTCCAGCTAAGTGATCACCACCAAACGAAATTTTACTAACTCTTTGATCTTCTAATCTTCTGTTGTCATTTATATCATCACCAATACCACCTTTTGTTTGTTTTCTAACCCTTACTCCTTCTGAAGGATCAGCTGTCCAATCATCGATATTTGCAATTCTTACTCTAAATCTATTTTCCCAATCATCTCTGTGATTGTATATGGTCTTTAAAAATAAAGAGTTGTTATCATTTATTTCATAATCAAGGTTTAAACCAACGCTCCTTCTTGTACGCTTTACATCATATCTTCTTATATCATGTTCTCCAATAGCGCCTTCTTCAGCCCAATCGTCTGGATCATTCCATTCAAATTCAATATTATCCGATCCATAACTTTTGGTTTGAATAGACGTACTAAATGAGTAGCTAAGTTTATCGTTCATTTTATCTGCCATTACAAAAGCAAAATTAGAGTTAGAACCATCTGATCTAATAGGTTCATCACCTGCTGAAAGAGTTGCAGATGCCCTGAATGAGCTTGGATTAGATCTTGTTACTAAATTAACAGAACCTCCAATAGCATCTCCTTCCATATCAGGGGTCATGGATTTGTTAACCTCTATTGTTTGAATCATGGCTGAAGGAATCAGGTCAAGTTGAACATTTCTATTATCACCCTCAGCAGACGGAATTCTATCTCCGTTAAGTGTTACAGAGTTCAATGCCGAAGCAAAACCTCTTATCACAATATTTCTAGCTTCACCTTGGTCTCCTTGCATAGACACCCCAGCAACTCTCTTTAAAACGTCACCGACATTATCGTCAGGAAATTTTCCAACCTGGTCAGCAGAAATAATGTTCGTAACATTTAAATCAGATTTTTGCTGATTTAATCCTTTAACAATTCCACTGGAATATCCAGAGACAACAATTTCAGCTAATTCAGTAGCTGATGGCTCTAATGTAAAATCTTTTGTAGTTGTTGAGTTATCGGTTAACTCAACAGATGCAGTAGCACCTTCAAATCCTATATAGGATACTTTAATTTCAACAGAACCAGAATCCAGATTTACAAATCTGTAGAATCCGTTAAAATCAGAAACAGCACCTTTATCTCCATCAACTATTAATGTAGCACCAGGAAGAGGAAATCCGTTTGAATCAATAACTCTACCCTTTAGGTTTGATTGCGAAAATGCAAATGTAAAAGAAAATAGAGTTAAAACAAGAAGAGTGATTTTTTTCATTTTATTATAATTTTATAAAGTAAAGTAACACTTGATTTGTAAAGTTAATGTTAACTAAATAAAAATATTTAGTTAACATTAATTAAGGGTAAATTGGTGATTATCAGCTATATATTAAAACTTTAAACTATAGCCAATCGAAATTTCTGTACCTTGATTTCTGTATGTCCAAATTTCATCAGAGATATTAAAGGATTCATAAACACTTTCTTTTTTACTATTTAGAATATTTTTTGCTTTAATGCTGATTGAAGATTTTCCATCATCATCTAGGTATTTAGTTAAATTGAAATTAAGACTATGAAAAGGAACTGTGTAAACATCTGGAACAATTCCAGTACCTACCACCTCCAATGTTCTTCCTTGGACATTATAAAACAGTCCATATTGAAACCCAGTGTCTTCATTTAAAAATTCGATATTTGAATTTATTAGAAAAGGGGATTGACCTTGTAAGTCTCTGGTTGTTGAAATCGTTTCCCCATCTCTTGCAGCATTCAATCTATTATTATATTCATCTTCAAACATTTCAAGAGATGATTCTATTAATGATGCGTTAAGTGAGAATCTCCATTTTCTAATATCATCAGAGATGAAGTTTAAGGGTTTCCTTATTTCAAATTCAGCACCATATACTTTAGCTGACCCAAGATTTCTTGCAGTTAATTGATTTGGGGCTGAAGCAAAAAATGTCAATTCAATTGGATCTTTAAAAGTTTTATAAAAACCACTTATTGCAATAATATCACCCTTATCTCCAAATACCTCATATCTAAAATCTATATTATCAATATAGGATGGCTTCAAATCTAGATTTCCAATAAATAACCTATCAGAAATTGCATCATAAATTTGAGCTCTTGAGGCTTCCTTAAAGGAAGGGCGCGCCGTAGTTTTTGAATACGAAGATCTTAAATTTGAATTTTCGTTTAAGCTCAAAATTAGATTTGCAGATGGATAAATATCAAAATTATCTATAATTTTAGAATTGTTAAATATCTCACTACCACTTTGGTTTTGGCCGGTGTAAAAGGACTGAAATAATTCTGTTCTAACACCCAATACAGACTTTAAATTCTTTAACAACTCAAATTCATTTGAAAAATATCCAGCATAGATTCTTTGTTCTCCTTCGTAAGAGTTAGCAGGTTGATAAAGATTGCCAAATAAAAGGTGAACACCTTGTTGTGATGTTGGAGTCCAAATGTTTTCAGAACTCAATAATGTATTTGCATCTCCATTTGTGACTACTGGATTCGTAGAGGTAAAAAGATAACTATCTAATTCAAAATCCCTGGATTTATAAGTCATACTACCACCAAATTTTAGCTTTGCAGGCTGTTCCTTAATTGTATATTTCTTCAAAAAATTAATTTGATTTGCAATATTAAATTCCGAAAGATCTCTCCAAACTCTTTGCGGATACCCTGACGAACTAGGAGCAATTATTGCGGTTCCGTCCTGAGTAATTTGAAATGAGGTTGTTCTATGATCTTTATCTTTTACAGTTGAAAATGTTGGTGATATTTTCCATTCTGTTTTCCAACCTTTTTCCCCATTGTGTATTCCGTTCAACAAAATATTAGTAACTGATCTTTGAGTGTATTGTATGACATCTTTTGTGTATTGCTCAATTCCTCCTCCAGCACCACCTTGTGAAGCTTCTTGATTAAAGAATCCTCCAACAGATTCACCATTTTGAATATGTAAAAGGTTAAATTTATATTTAGAATTTTCCCTTTTATAAACTAATCCAGCAAGACCACTAAGTATTATGTTATTCACACCTTCATCTCCAGAGCTTAGCCTACTAGTAAGCAGATTATAATTGGATGTGTCATTTGGATCTTTAGTTAATCTGTTATCAATTCTGTCCTTGTAAAATGAAGTTTCATTTCTGTATGACAAAGAGAATTGATAACCCAATTTATCGTCTTTACCGACATCGAATTGATTGCCAGTCGTAAACCCAAAATTAAAATCATTTTTACTAGTTTTTCTTTCAGCTTTTAGAATTGGATTAAAAGATGAAGTGAGTTGGGTTAATACAATATCATTATCAAATGTGCCAGGAATATATTGAAATCTGCTAATAGGAATATCTCTAGATCCACTATCAAATCCAATAAAATCTGTATTCTCGTTTGGACCATTTAAATAATCATTTTTAAAATGCATTTCAGAGTTGTATGAAGTTCCTAGTGAAAAAGATGATTCTTTTTTAGTTGGAAAGTCCTTGGTTACAATGTCAACAACACCTCCAGTAAAATCTGCAGGATATTCTGCCGCAGCACTTTTAATAACAATTATATTTTCGAGAATATTTGTTGGAAAAATATCCATTTGAATAGTATTTCTGTCTGGATCTAGACCAGGAATATCAACTCCGTTTAAAATGGATTTCGTATACCTATCTCCAAGTCCTCTAACATAAACATATTTACCTCCTTGCACTGAAACACCAGGAACAGATTTTACAGCACTTGCAATATTACTTGCCCCAGCTTTCTTAATTCCTTGAGATGAAAGCCCGTCAAGCATTACAGCAGATTTTTTTTGAATATCTAATACAGCAGACTCAGTATTTTTTCTTACTGTAGTGGTAATTACAATTTCATCTAAAGTATTAGTAGATAGAGTAACATCTAGTTGTTCAACTTCATCACTTTTTATAATTACTTCGCTTACTTCGATCGTTTGGTATCCAACAAAAGAGAATGTTAAAGTATATTCACCTGGTTCAAGATCTAATGAATATTTTCCATCAAAATCTGTTGTAGTTCCTATTGTTGAACCTTTAACAATTACATTTGCAAACGCCATTGGTTCGTCATATTCACCGTCCATTACTAAGCCACTAATTTTCCCTTCTTGAGAAAATATAATTGAGGTTAAGGCTAGTGTAACAAAGAATAATAAGTTTTTTTTCATATTAGTTTGTTTTAAAAAAAAGTGCCTGAGTAAAATTTTACTCAGGCACAAATCTATTTTATAAGTTAAGTAAACATGTTAACTAAACTTATTGTATGTGTTAACAAATTATTACCAACCTAAACCAGCTGCAGCATTTGCATATGTCCATGCTAAAGCAGATGTGTCACATCCAACTGTTTGTGATCCAGCTGCAACATTTGAAGCAGTAGATCCAAAACCTGTAACAGTAACATTATCAGCTCTATTGTTAAATATTTCTTCTAGGCTATCACCATCTGGTACTTCAATCTGCCAAGTTCCAAAAGTTAATTTTTCTTCATTATAATTAGTCGCAACACCATCATTATCTAATTCAACATCTTTTCCTGCAAAGAAGTTATATGCAGCTACATTGTTAGATGCTCCCATCGCATTTGATCTGTAGTCAGCATACTCACCACCTTCAGCATCAAAATAACCAACCAATGTAATGTTGTTAAGTGTGAATGAATCCTCCATAGAACCTTCTGGTCCGTCAATCTCTAATCCATGGTCAGAGTTAGCTCCAGCAAGTACAATTGCATTGCTTACAGTACCAGAATATGCTTGGTCAATATCAATTAAATCATCACCACAAGCCCAAACAAGAGCATTGGTAACATCAACTGTTCCACCAAAGAATTCGATTCCATCATCAGAGTTAGCCACTACTTCAATGTTATTGATAGTAGTTCCGTTACCAACACCACCAAGTGTTAATCCGTTAATCTCATTATCTGCACCAATTACAGCACCACCGTGTCTAATAGATACATAAGAAATAGTTCCAGAATTATCACCCGCATTACTTCCTCCGTATAGACCAAATGTATCGTCTGCAGGAATTCCTTCGATTTGTAATTCAGAAACATCACCACTAAACGAAGAAGGTGCATTTCCTAATACTAATAGACCTCCCCAAAGACCTTGATCGGTAGCACCTAAATTAGTACCAGCGGTTTGTCCCACTTCTATATTATCAGAAACAGAAGTAAAAATAATTGGAGCATCAGCTGTACCAACAGCATTAATCATTCCTCCTCTTGCAACTACAAGTGCAGAAGCTAAAGAACCTTGACCAGCACTACCTTTAATAATAGTACCAGCTTCAATGTTAAGTGTCGCACCAGCGTCTACAACAACTTTTTGGTTAAGAACATAAATATTGTTCGAAGTCCAGTTGTGAGTTCCTTGAAGCATTCCAGTAACATTAATAATTTCAGAAACTGGATCTACTGGATCTACTGGATCTACTGGAGCAGGGTCGTTATCATCGTCACATGCATTAAATGCAAATAAGGCGATTGCTAATAATAGTAATTTTTTCATTATTGTTTTAGTTTTAAATTATGACACAAATAAACAATCAGAATTAAAGATTTTAATAACCTTATCCTTAACTTTTTATTAATTAAATGTTATTGAAAGTAGAGTTTATGTTAAGTAATTGTTTTCTTCTTTTTCTTTATTTCGTAGTTATAACTTAACCTTAAGATATGAAGAGTTGGATTTTGATTATTTAAGTATTTTTGAATTATATATCTTACAGATAAACTTTTTCTTTTTTTCAGATTAAATTTTGTCCCCACATAAACCCTATACCTTTCATAATTTTCACCAAAGTTAATTTCGTCTCTAAGAAACATTTCAAAACCAATTCTCGGGTCGTATTTCCAATTTTTAATGTCGTATTCACTGTCTAATTTTAATCTCCAAAAATTTCTATGTTCTGGATTATCAATTTTATTTTGAATCTTTTTTTGATACTGGATTCTGAATCTAAAATTTAAATTTTTGTAGTCCAACGACTTTCTAATATAGGCGTGATATCGGTTAAATTTTTCATGACCTTGAATTCCACCTTCATCGTCTAATTCGTCCAAATTTCTGTAACCCAACCCAAAAACTAATTTTTTTTGAATTTTAAAATCTGATTCAAGTTCAAAAAATGATTTCTTGTATGTTTTACCGATTGATTTTAGTCTAAGGGTACCTGAAAAGTTAAGGTTTACAAAATCATTTAATTTGTGTTCCACACCAACTTTTGACCAGCTTTCATAAACTTCATTATTTTGTCCGAAAATTGTCAAAAACGACAAAACAAAAAATAGTAATGATAGTTTGATTTTCATTTCAAAATAATTTTAAATAAATATAAATGAATATTATATTATAAAAGAATTTAAACTTAAAAATGGAAATTTTAATAATAGCAATAGTAGCATTTCTAGCTGCACTTCTGACCTTTTTTTCTGGCTTTGGTTTAGGTACAATACTCACACCTGTGATGCTTATTTTTTTTCCGCCTGAAATTGCCATATCACTGACTGGAATTGTTCACTTTTGCAACAACATATTTAAGCTTTCAATTATTGGTAAACAATTTAACAAAGAAGTCTTAATTAAATTTGGAATCCCTGCAGTCTTATTTGCTTTTGTTGGATCGTATGCTTTATTCTTTATTAGTAATGAAACACTTTTTAGTCACAGTTTATTTATTAATGAAACAGATGTTTCTTACTTACAATTTATAATCGCAATTATCTTAATAGCTTTTGCTTTAATCGACTTGATACCATTTTTTAAAAGGTTAAAATTTAATAAATCTATACTTCCATTAGGTGGTATATTAAGTGGTTTTTTTGGGGGTCTTACGGGAAATCAGGGTGCTCTAAGAAGTGCCTTTTTGATTAAGATGGATTTAGATAAAACTGTGTTTATAGCAACAACCGTAGTAATATCTTTTTTTGTTGATCTTACAAGAATTGGTGTCTACATATCTAACATCAAAGACTTCGAAATATCAAATTATGTTGTTCTTGGTTTAGCAGCAAAGCTTTCAGCGATTATAGGTTCTTACATAGGATTCAAATCTCTTAAAAAGATAACTCTTAATTATATTAGAAATTTAGTTGCAGTTATGATTTTATTAATTGCATTTTTATTATTATTGGGGGTATTATAGTTTTCTATGGAATGGGAAAAATTACTGTCTCTTAAGAGACATGGAGATAACTTTAAAAGAAAAAGAATTGATCAAGACGAAACAAGGCTTGGATTTGATGTGGATTATGATCGAATCATTTTTTCTTCTGAGTTTAGGAGCCTTCAAGACAAGACTCAAGTAGTTCCATTTTCACAAGGAGATTTTGTTCACACAAGACTTACACATAGTTTAGAAACCAGTGTTGTTGGCAGATCTCTAGGTAGGAGAGTTGGTGTTGAAATTTTAAAAAAATATCCTCATTTAAAAAATGATTTGGGTTATCATGCAAATGATTTTGGAGCCATAGTTGCTTCAGCCTCACTAGCTCATGATATTGGAAATCCACCCTTTGGTCATTCAGGTGAAAAATCTATTGGTCAGTATTTTATGTCAGGGCCAGGTAAAAAATTTGGAGACATTTTAAATGATAAAGAATTTCAAGACCTATGTGATTTTGAAGGGAATGCTAACGGTTTTAAAATTTTAACTCAGTCACGACCTGGAAGAGAGGGAGGTTTAAGACTAAGCTATGCTACTCTAGGAGCTTTTATAAAATACCCAAAAGAGTCATTACCAATCAAGCCAACCTCGGATGTTTCAGATAAAAAATATGGTTTCTTTCAAAATGAAAAAAACATATATTTTGATATTGCTAATGAACTTGGTTTATCTAAAAATGATGGAGGGTATAATAGACACCCTTTAACTTTTCTGGTTGAGGCAGCCGATGATATATGCTATACGATAATTGATTTTGAGGATGGTATAAATTTAGGATTAGTAGACGAGGATTATGCATTAGAATATTTAATTAATCTAGTTAGGGATTCGATTAACACAGAAAAATACCATTCTTTAAATAACACAATTGATAGAGTTAGTTATTTGAGGGCTTTATCAATTAATACACTAATTAATGAAGCAGTTGAGATATTCATTGAGAATGAAGATGATATTTTGAATGGAAAATTCAATGTGGCTTTGTTAAAAAAAAGTAAGTTCAAACCTCAAATTGCTGATATTATAAAAATTAGTATTGAAAAAATATATGAATCAAAAGAGGTAATTGAGAAAGAGGTTGCAGGTTATAATATTATCAATAAATTATTAGACACTTTTATTTCTTCTGTGAACAGATATTATGAAGGATCTCAAACTAGTTATGATGATTTAATCATAAAGTTATTACCCTCAACCACAAATTTAAATCATGATAATCTTTATTCACGACTACTTGAAATATGTCATTATGTAGCTTCCCTTTCGGACAGGAAAGCACTGAACGTTTATAACAAAATAACCGGAGTTGAATATCAATAAAATACAATGAAAATAGAATTTGACGATAATTATTTTATGAGCAAGGCAATTGATGAAGCTAAAATAGCATTATCAAAAGGAGAGGTTCCAATTGGTGCTGTGATTGTAGCTGATAATAAAATTATTGCAAGGGCACATAATATGGTTGAAGCTTTAAATGATGTTACTGCTCATGCAGAAATTCTTGCGATAACATCTGCATCAAATTACATTGGCGGAAAATACTTGGAAAACTGTTCCATTTATGTAACACTTGAACCTTGTCAAATGTGCGCAGGAGCATTGTATTGGAGTAGAATTTCAAAAATTTATTTTGGAGCAGAAGACCCCAAAAGAGGTTTTAAAAAATTAGGAACCAAACTTCATCCTAAGACTAAAGTTTTTGGAGGTATACTTCAAAATGAGTGTAAAGATTTATTGGATAAATTTTTTATCTCAAGAAGAAATTTAAATTAAAGGTCACTATTCTCCCTAAACTTTTTAAGATTCTCACTATTTAGATAATAGTCTTTCATTTTTTTGTCCTTCCATCGATGATATGAAAAAAGAGGAAAGACGATAAAAAATAAAATTAGAACTCCGAAGCCAATATATTTTTGATAATTCTCAGATTCGCTCAGTAGTCCAAATATGATTAATGAGACAGAAAGAATAAAAAATATTAGAATAATTTTTTTCAAAGATCTAAAGTGTAGTCTTAAGATTTATTTCTTTTAGTTGTTCATCTGAAACTGTAGATGGTGAATCAATCATCACATCTCTTCCAGAGTTATTTTTAGGAAACGCGATGAAATCTCGAATAATTTCATTTCCTCCCATAATTGCAACTAGCCTGTCAAGTCCAAATGCAATACCACCATGAGGGGGAGCCCCATATTCAAAAGCATTCATTAAAAAACCAAATTGTTTTTCTGCTTCCTCTTTTGTAAAGCCCAGACAATCAAACATCCTTTGTTGTATTTTCTTATCATGAATTCTTATGGATCCTCCTCCAATTTCATTTCCATTTAGGACTAAATCATAGGCATCAGCCCTTACCGCTGAAGGATCAGAATCTATTAAATCTATTTGTTCTGGTTTTGGAGATGTGAATGGGTGATGCATTGCATGAAAAGCACCAGTTTCTTCATCCCATTCCAATAAAGGGAAATCTACAACCCATAGTGGTTTAAATTCTTCGGGATTTTTTAACCCTAAATTATCAGCAACGTGAACTCTCAAAGCGCCTAGTTGAGTTCTTACCTTGTCTTTATCTCCACTTAAAATAAATAAAATATCACCCCGTTTTGCTCCAGCTTTATTAGCCCAATTTTCTAAGTCAGATTGATCGTAAAATTTGTCAACAGATGATTTGTAAGTACCATCCTCTTGAATTCTTAGGTATGCCAATCCACCAGCTCCGATTTGAGGTCTTTTAACCCAATCCGTATATTTATCAATATCTTTTCTTGTAAAACTATTTCCTCCCTCAATCATAAATCCAACAACAAGTTCAGAATTATTAAACACATTAAAGTCTCTGTTTTTTGCTACATCATTTAATTCAATAAATTTCATATTGTATCTGAGGTCGGGCTTATCAGTTCCGTAATTTTGAACAGCATCATCATAAGTCATCACTGGGAATTTATCGAGTTTAATATTTTTAACTTTTAGAAAAAGGTGTTTAACCAAATCTTCAAAAGTATTAAGAATATCTTCCTGACTTACAAAAGCCATCTCACAATCTATTTGTGTAAATTCAGGCTGTCTATCTGCTCTCAAATCTTCATCTCTGAAACATTTAACAATTTGAAAATATTTATCGATACCAGCCACCATTAGAAGTTGCTTAAATGTTTGAGGCGATTGTGGTAATGCGTAAAACTCACCAGGGTTCATTCTTGACGGAACCACAAAATCCCTTGCACCCTCAGGTGTTGACTTTATTAAGTATGGTGTTTCAACTTCAATAAATGAATTATTAGATAAATATGTTCTTACTTGCTGTGTGATTTTATGACGAAGTATTAAGTTGTTTTTTACAGGCTCTCTTCTTATGTCTAAGTATCGATACTTCATTCTTAATTCCTCACCACCATCAGACTCATCTTCAATTGTAAAGGGTGGAGTAATTGAGCTATTTAATATTTTTAATTCAGTCACAAGTACTTCAATATCACCAGTACTCATAAGGTCATTTTTTGAGTTTCTCTCAATAACACTTCCAGTAATATTAATAACAAACTCTCTTCCCAAAGTTTTTGCAAAATCAATAACATTAGACGGTGTTCTTTCTTGATCAAAAATTAACTGAGTTACACCATAACGATCTCTTAGGTCAACCCACATGATGAATCCTTTATCACGAACTTTTTGGACCCATCCAGAAAGTTTCACTTCCTTGTTTAAATCATTGATTCTTAATTCACCACAATTATGAGACCTATACATTTTATTTACTTATGACAACAAATTTAGTAAGATATTATTATAATTTTCTTCAATGGCAAATTAATTGATACAATTTTTAAAAAAGTAGTAATCAATTATCATATATCTAGTATTTTTGTAAAATGTTAACTGTAGAAGAATATCGCACTGAATTTTTGTCTTATCTAAATGATTTTCAATCTCCTAGCAGTCCAAAAAATTTATATGAACCAGTCTCATACATTCTTGGTTTAAAAGGTAAAAGAATAAGACCTATTCTTACCTTACTAACCTGCGATATTTTTAATGACAATTATTCAGAAGCTCTCGATGCAGCTCTTGCAGTCGAAGTATTTCATAATTTTTCTTTAGTTCATGACGATATCATGGATGAGGCCCATTTAAGACGTGGAAATCAAACAGTTCACAAAAAATGGGATCTTAGTACTGCAATTCTTTCTGGTGATGTAATGTTGATTTTAGCCTATCAGCTTTTTGAAAACTATAAAGGTGACACCTTTGTTTCATTGGCCAAGCTTTTTAGTAAAACAGCTATTGAAGTTTGTGAGGGCCAACAAATGGATATTGATTTTTCAAAGAAGGAAGACGTCTCTGCTGATGATTACTTAAAAATGATTGAATATAAAACTGCTGTTCTAATTGGTGCTTCAATGAAAATGGGTGCAATTGTAGCAGGTGCATCGATTAAAGATCAAAATGACATTTATGAATTTGGAAAAAATTTAGGCTTAGCTTTTCAAATTCAAGATGACTATTTAGACACTTTTGGTGAAGAGGAAAAATTTGGTAAAAAAATTGGAGGTGATATTCTTGAAAACAAAAAGACCTTGTTGTTTATTAGGGCAAAACAATTATTAAGTCCAGATGAAAATGATAGACTAATAAAATTATATTCCTCTAAATCATCAAACGATGACAACAAGATTAAAGAGGTAAAAGGTTTATTTGAAAAGTCTAATATCCCAAAAATTTTATCTTCAGAAATTGAAAATTTTACAAATATTGCCTTTAAAATGTTAGATGGGCTGCAAATAAGTGAAGAAAAGAAAGATTTTTTACGAGATTTTGGCAATTCTCTAATGAAAAGGAACATCTAAAATATTTATATTATTTACATTTGTTTAGTAAATTAAACTAAGTGGACAACTTTTCCTTTCTTAACGCTGCACATGCAGGATATTTTTCTGACCTATATGATCAGTATTTAAAAGATCCTGATTCACTTGAGCCTAGCTGGAAAGCTTTTTTTCAAGGCTATGATTTTGCAAATAGTGACTTTCTAAAAGAAGAAATATTAGACGGGATAAGTCCACAAATTCCAGATCACGTTCTAAAAGAATTTAAGGTTATTAATCTTATCAATGGCTACAGATCAAGAGGTCACCTATTTACGAAAACAAATCCTGTAAGGGATAGAAGAACTTACAGGCCAACTCTCTCAATCGAAAATTTTGGACTAACTAATGATGATTTAAAGACAACATTCAATGCTGGTGATATTATTGGTCTTGGTCCTCAACCCTTAAGCGTAATTATTTCACACTTAGAGGAAATTTACTGTGATAGTATTGGAGTTGAATATATGTATATTAGAAAACCTGAAATTATTTCGTGGATTCAGCAAAAACTTAATATAAATAATAATCAACCCAAATTTTCATCTTTTCAAAAGAGAAAATTAATGACAAAACTTATTGAAGCAGTTTCTTTTGAAAACTTTTTGCATACAAAGTATGTTGGACAAAAAAGATTTTCATTAGAAGGTGGGGAATCATTAATTCCTGCTTTAGATATCTTGATTGAAGAGGCTGCTGGAAAGGGAGTGGAAGAGTTTGTTATGGGCATGGCTCATCGAGGTAGACTAAGTACACTCGTAAATATATTTGGAAAATCTGCAAAAAGTGTGTTTAGTGAGTTTGAGGGAAAAGATTATGAAGAGCAAATTTTTGATGGTGATGTAAAATATCATTTAGGATGGACAAGTGAAAGAATTACAGAAAACAATAAAAAAATTAATCTAAATATTGCTCCAAACCCCTCACATCTGGAAACAGTTGGGTCAGTTGTTCAAGGAATATCAAGGTCAAAACTTGATAAGTATTTCAATAACAACTCTGACAAGGTTCTTCCAATTATTGTACATGGTGATGCGGCTATTGCAGGACAAGGATTGGTATATGAATTAGTTCAGATGGCTAGACTTGATGGCTATGAAACAGGTGGAACAATTCATATTGTTGTCAATAATCAAGTTGGTTTTACAACAAATTATTTAGACGGAAGATCAAGCACATACTGTACAGATGTTGGTAAAGTGACTCTATCACCTGTTCTTCATGTGAACGCTGATGATGTTGAGGCTGTTGTTCATGCTGTATTATTTGCATTAGACTTTAGACTTGAATTTAAAAGAGATGTATTTATCGATTTATTAGGTTACAGAAAATATGGTCACAACGAGGGAGATGAACCAAGATTTACTCAACCAAAACTCTATAAATTAATTTCAAAACATCCAAACCCTAAAAATATTTATGCTTCCAGTTTGATTAAAGATTCTTTAATGACTGAGGAAGAAATTAAAAATATTGAATCAGAATATAGATCTAAACTTGAAAATCAGTTAGAGGATTCAAAAAAGAGTGAAAAAACAAGAATCACAAATTTTATGAGCGATGAGTGGTCTGATTATGAAACTGTCAATAACTTACAGATGAATTGGGGTGAGATAATGGTTAAGCCTGTTGACACCACATACCCTAGACTTAAACTTGATAAAATAGCAGAGGTAATTTCAAACCTACCCAGCGATAAAAAATTTATTAATAAAATCAAAAAATTAGTAAATAACAGACAAGTAATGTACGATAATGACAAACTTGATTGGTCAATGGCTGAGCATCTAGCTTATGGAAGTTTGTTAGAAGAGGGGTATAATGTTAGAATTTCAGGACAAGATGTTGAAAGGGGTACTTTTTCTCACAGACATGCCATAATTAAAGTTGAAGAAAGTGAAGAAGAAATATCCTTGTTAAATAACATAAATGATACCCAGGGAAAATTTACAATTTACAATTCTTTGTTATCAGAATATGGAGTTCTTGGTTTTGAATATGGTTATGCAATGGCTGACCCTAAATCTTTGACCATATGGGAAGCCCAATTTGGAGATTTTAGTAACGGAGCTCAAATTATTATAGATCAATACCTTTTTTCAGGTGAGGCTAAATGGAAAACCCAAAACGGTTTAGTTTTATTTTTACCTCACGGATACGAAGGTCAAGGAGCTGAGCATTCGTCGGCTAGAATGGAAAGATATTTACAGCTTTGTGCAAAGGATAATGTTTTTGTAGCTAATTGTACAACCCCTGCAAATATGTTTCATATCTTGAGAAGACAATTAAAGGCAAACTATAGAAAGCCTCTAATTATTTTTACCCCTAAAAGTTTATTAAGGCATCCGATGGTTCATTCTTCCGTTGATGATTTTGTTAAAGGTGAATTTAATCTTTTAATTGATGATGATAGTGTTTCTGTGGAAGATGTTAAGAGTGTAGTTTTTGTTTCAGGTAAATTCTATTATGATATTCTAGAAGAAAGAGAAAGACAAGGAAGAAATAATGTTGCAATTGTTAGGCTTGAACAATTATTTCCCTTACCAAAAGAACATATTAAATCCATTATAAAAAAATATCAGAATGCTGATGATATTGTATGGGCCCAAGAGGAGCCAATAAATATGGGTGCATATGCTCATTTGTTGATTAATTTAAAGGAATCAAGAAATTTCAGAGTTGCGGCAAGAAGATTTTATTCAGCAACTGCTGCTGGTAGCTCTGCTAGATATTTAAAAAGACATAAAGAGGTTATTGATTTCATTTTCGATAAAAATAAAAACAACCAAATTCCTTAATAGCTTTATTTTGATTAAAAAATTTTACAAATTATTGTTTTTTTTTCTGATTATTTCATGTAACTCAAATGATAATTATATTGAATTACCGGAAGACACTAACAATAGTGATAATCAAAATGGATTTGCTGAAATCGAGTATGGACTTACTGAGTACGGAATAACTTTTCAAGGAATCGATAGAGATTTTTCTGTATACATTCCAGAATCTTACACCCATGATTCCCCTTCGTCAATGATATTTGTTTTTCATGGATTTGGAGGTAGTAATGATTTTATCATGTATACTTCAAACTTTAATTCAATTTCTGAAAGAGAAAACTTTATAGTTGTATATCCTCAAGGTTCTAGTTTCTGGGGTTATCCTCACTGGAATGTTGGTGGATGGACAAACAGTAGTTCGGTTAATGATGTAGAATTTATTGATTTTTTGATTGAACTAATTTCTGATCAATATAATATAAACCAAGATAGAGTTTATGCTACTGGTATGTCAAATGGTGGTTTTTTCGGTTATCTTCTTGCATGTCAACTAAGCAACAAAATTGCTGCAATAGCGTCAGTAACTGGGTCGATGACGAACGAAACATTTAATAATTGTGATCCTAGCAAAGAAGTCCCTGTTTTGCAAATTCACGGAACAGAAGATCCTATTGTAACATATGATGGAAATTCTGCAATCGGATCAATAGGAATTGAATCAGTATTGTCTTACTGGAAATCAAATAATTATTGTGATGAACCCGTGACGACTGAATTATATGATTCTAATCCTAATGATAGTTTCTATGTTCATAGAGTTTTATTTAATAATGGAGTGAATGGTTCAAAAGTCGATCATTACAAGGTTTATGGAGGAGAACACTTTTGGTTTATGGAGGATGACATTAACTCATCAGAGCTGATATGGGAGTTTTTTTCTCAGCATGATTTAAACGGGTACATTAATTAAAAATAGTAATCTTATTATTATATTAGAAATTTGAAAATATTATGGTTTTAGAAATGCAGATACCATCACCTGGTGAATCAATTTCAGAAGTTGAAATTGCAGAGTGGCTTGTTAGTGATGGTGAATATGTTGAGAAGGATCAAATTATTGCTGAGATTGACAGCGATAAAGCAACTCTTGAACTCCCTGCGGAGCAATCTGGAGTAATTACATTAAAAGCAGACGAAGGCGATGTTGTTCAAGTTGGGCAAGTGGTTTGTCACATCGATACTTCTGCTAAAGGATCTACAAAAGAAACTCCTATTACTAAGCCTGTAGAAATTGTCGAAGAAAAAAAAGAAGTATCACAGACAGTTATTGAAACTAAATCAGATGTTTTAAGTCCTGCTGCAAGAAAAATTGCAGAGGAAAAAAATATTGATATCAACCAGATTATTGGTACCGGAAAAGCTGGTAGAATTACAAAACAGGATGTTTTACTTGGCAAACCTGCCATGGGTAACTTTAATAATTCTAATAGATCAGAATCTAGAAATAAGTTATCTATGCTTAGAAGAAAGGTTGCTGAAAGACTAGTGACTGTTAAGAATGAAACAGCGATGCTGACAACTTTTAATGAAGTTGATATGTCTGCGATATTTGAATTAAGAAAAAAATACAAAGAAAAGTTTAAGGAAAAACACGGAGTTAATCTCGGATTTATGTCTTTTTTCACCCTAGCTAGTGTAAGAGCGCTTAAAGAATTCCCAGCTGTCAACTCAATGATAGACGGATCTGAGATGATTTCTTATAGTTATTGTGATATCAGTATTGCAGTTTCAGGCCCAAAGGGTCTAATGGTTCCAGTCATAAGAAGTGCTGAAGAACTAAAATTTAAAGGAGTTGAATTAGAAGTAAAAAGACTGGCTGAAAGAGCTCGAGAAGGTCAAATTACCGTAGATGAAATGACAGGAGGTACTTTCACAATTTCTAACGGAGGTGTTTTTGGAAGCATGTTATCTACTCCGATTATCAATCCTCCTCAAAGCGCTATACTTGGAATGCACAATATTGTTGAAAGACCAATTGTTGTCAATGGAAAAGTTGAAATTAGACCTGTAATGTATTTAGCTCTTTCATATGATCACAGAATCATTGACGGTAGAGAAAGCGTTGGTTTCTTGGTGCATATAAAAGAGGCACTTGAAAACCCAGTAGAAATTCTTATGAATAATAAAATTGAAGAAGCTTTAGAGCTTAATTAATTTAATAATGAGTTTTACGGATACTCATACCCATTTATATCTCGAACAATTTAATGATGATATAGACTCAGTAATAGAGAGTTCGATTTCTTCTAATGTAAATAGATTGTTTTTACCTGCAATAAACTCCTCACATACAGAATCCATGTTTCTGTTAAAAGAAAGATACCCAGAAAATATTTTTCTAATGTCAGGACTTCATCCTTGTTATGTTGAAGCAAATTTTCTAGATGAAATTAAACATGTTGAAATGGTTATTAATGAAAATGAGATTGTTGCTGTTGGTGAAATAGGAATAGATCTTTACTGGGATAAAACTAATTTAGAAATTCAAGTAGAAGCTTTTGAGTCTCAAATTTCTATTGCCAATAATCATAATTTACCAATAGTAATACATTGTAGAGAATCTTTTGATGAAATTTATAATGTTTTGAATAAAAACAAAGTTAATAATGGAGGAATATTTCACTGCTTTTCAGGTGATTTGTCTCAGGCAAATAAAATTATTGATATGGGTATGAAACTTGGGATCGGAGGAGTTGTCACATTTAAAAATGGAAAAATTGATAAGTTTTTGAACAATATTGACATAAGTAATATTGTTTTGGAAACTGACTCACCATATTTATCTCCAGCACCACTCAGGGGAAAAAGAAATGAGAGTTCAAACATAAAATACATTGCAGAAAAATTATGTGATATTTATAATCTTTCATTTCATGAAATTGCTCAAATTACTACCCAAAATTCTAAAGATGTTTTTGGGGTTTAATTCTTAAAAAACACAGTTTTATATTTTATAGTTTCTATTTTTTTCATTTTATTTGTTAGCTGTGCTTAGAGAGGTGGCCGAGTGGTCGAAGGCGCACGCCTGGAAAGTGTGTATACATCAAAAGTGTATCGAGGGTTCGAATCCCTTCCTCTCTGCAGAATATGTAATTTATGTGATATATTTTTATATCTTTAACACACTAAAATATTAAACAAAAAAAAGATGAAAAGATTATTTAGTTTATCGGCAATATTATTATTAATATTTGTACAATCAATACAAGGATTTCCTATTCAAAATGATATGGAAATGATGGAGCAGGATTCAGTTCAAATAACTGATGTGGTTGAAATGGAAGAACCTGTAATGGAAGAACCTGTAGAAGAAGAGCAATTAAATTTTCACCAAGAACTTAAAAAGAGATTTATTGAGGGTGGACCTGGATTTATGGGAATTGTACTACTTTGTTTAATTCTTGGTTTAGCAATTGCTATTGAAAGAATTATATATCTTAACCTATCCACTACAACTGATTCAAGCAAATTAACAAGCGATGTTGAAGCTGCTATGAAGTCTGGTGGAGTTAATGCAGCTAAAGAGGTTTGTAGAAATACGCCTGGACCAGTTGCATCAATTTTTTATCAAGGTTTAGATAGGTCTAGTGAAGGAATTGAGTCAGCTGAAAAAGCTGTAATCGCTTATGGTGGTGTACAAATGGGCCAATTAGAAAAAAATGTTTCTTGGATTTCTTTATTTATTGCACTTGCTCCAATGCTTGGTTTCATGGGTACAGTAATTGGTATGATTCAAGCCTTTGATAAAATTGAAGCAGCTGGTGATATGCAGCCATCTCTTGTTGCTGGTGGTATTAAAGTAGCACTTTTAACAACTGTATTTGGATTAATTGTTGCTATCATTCTACAGATTTTTTACAATTATATAATTGCAAAAATTGACAGCATTGTGAATGATATGGAAAATGCATCAATTGACCTAATGGATATATTAGTAAATAATAAGAAATAATTATGAACTATAATATACTTAAATACACAGCTTTAGGATTATCTCTACTGGGTATTCTATTTGTTTTACTTATTCTGGCAGATAACCTTTTTGGTATCGATATGATATTATATAATGCATATGTTGTTCTTTTCATCATTGTTTCATCTGTATTATATTTTGGAATAAAAAACATGGTTGGAAATAAGTCTAGCCTTATGAGTACTTTGAAAGGAGTTGGATCGTTTTTAGGTTTATTCCTTATTTGCTTTTTAATAGCTTCTGGAGAGGAGACTTTAATGAGAGAAGGAAAAATACTATCTGCTACAAGTTCTAAATTTATTGGAGCTGCATTATTCATGTTTTACTCATTGATAATAATAGCCAGTGGAACAATGTTGTTTTTTGGATTTAAAAACAGAAAATAAATAATTATGGCAAGAAGATCATCACCTGAAGTTAACGCAGGATCAATGGCAGATATAGCTTTTCTGTTATTAATATTTTTCTTAGTCACTACAACAATAGAAACTGACTCTGGAATTAGTCGAAAACTTCCCCCAATGGAAGAGTCTGAAGAAGATGTTGTTATTAAACAAAAAAATATTTTTACTGTTTTATTAAACGGTAAAGATCAACTGTTAGTGGAAGATGAATTAATGGATTTAGAAGAACTTAGAGAAGCAGCAATTGAATTTTTGGATAACGGTGGTGGTACAGGAGATGATGCGTGTAATTACTGTAAGGGTAAGAAAGATCCAAAATCTTCAGATAATCCTGATAAAGCCATTATTTCTCTAAAAAATGAGAGAGAAACTTCTTATGCAACTTATATTTCTGTTCAAAATGAATTAGTTGCCGCATATACTCATCTTAGAAATGTTCGAGCTCAAGAATTATATGGTGAGAGTTACTCTGAAATGATGAAGAACTATAAGGACGTTAACTGGCCAGGTAATCGAGATAAACTTAAGGAAAATATTAATACACTTAGGAAAGAATACCCACAGAAACTTTCTGAAGTTCAGTAAAATATTATAAATAGTATGTCAAAATTTAATAAAAAGAAAAAAGGAGATTTGCCTGCTGTAAATACAGCTTCACTTCCTGATATTGTTTTTATGCTTTTATTCTTTTTTATGGTAGCTACTGTAATGAGGGATAATGAGTTAAAAATTAAAAATGAATTACCAGCTGCCAATGAAGTTGAAAAACTAGATAAAAAAGAGCTAGTAATGTACATATACGCAGGTAAACCAAATTTTGGTTATCAATCTAAATTTGGTACCGAGGCAAGATTACAGCTAAATGATAAGTTTTCAGAAGTTTCTGATATACCAGCTTTTATATATGCTGAAAGAGAATCAAAGAGGGAAGAGCTAAGACCTTTTTTAACCACAGCACTAAAGGTTGATAAAGAAACTAACATGGGTATTGTTGGTGATATAAAACAGGAGCTCAGAAAGGTTAATGCTTTGAAGATAAACTATACCACAAGGATTGGTGACGTTTCGTTAAATAAGCAATAAAAATTATATTTCTTTTCTCAATCTAGCTACTGGGATATTAAGCTGTTCTCGATATTTTGCGACTGTTCTTCTTGCTATTTTATAACCTTTCTCATTAAGAATTTTAACAAGCTTTTCATCTGTTTCAGGTTTTCTTTTATTCTCGTTAACAATAATCTTTTCAAGAATTTTTTTAATTTCAATTGTTGAAATTTCTTCTCCACTTGTTGTTTTCATTGATTCACTAAAGAACTCTTTTAATAATTTTGTTCCATATGGAGTGTCAACATATTTACTATTAGCTACTCTAGATATAGTAGATATATCCATTTCTATTTCATTGGCAATATCTTTAAGAATCATAGGTTTTATTTTCCTTTCATCTCCGCTTAGAAAATACTCTTTTTGATAATTCATTATTGCTTGCATTGTTATCATAAGAGTTTGCTGTCTTTGTTTTACAGCATCGATAAACCATTTTGCAGAATCAAGTTTTTGTTTAATAAATTGAATAGCTTCCTTTTGAGACTTAGATTTATTTTTTTCTAGTTTATATCCCCTTAACATTTCATCATAATCTCTTGAAATGTTTAAAGTTGGGCTGTTTCGATAATTAAGATTAAGATTAAGCTCATTATTTTCAATTGCTATTTTAAAATCTGGAATCACCTGCTCTATTGGTTTTCCTCCTCCCGAATAAGAGCCACCTGGTTTTGGATTAAGCTTTGATATTAATGAAATTATTTCTTTAAGTTTGGATTCATCGATTGAATATTTATTCATCAGCTTTTCAAAGTGCTTTTTTGAAAATTGTTCAAATGAATTTTTGATAATTTCAATTGCTAAATCAACATATTTAGTTCTTTTTTTTCTTTTTAATTGGATAATTAAACATTGTTGAAGATTAAGAGCACCAACTCCAGGCGGATCAAAATCCTGAACTATTTTTAGTACATCCATTAACTCATCTTCATCCACAAAAAGATTTTGTGTAAATGCTAGATCATCAATAATTTCTTCTAATTCCAGTCTAATATATCCAGACTCGTCTATACTACCGACTAAAAATTCGGCTATTTTCATTTTTTTTTCGTTAAGACTTATTGGTTTTAGTTGTGCAAGTAAATGTTGAGTAAAAGAGATCCCCGACGAAAAAGGAATGTTTTTATCTTCTGCTCTACTTGAATTATTTGAGCTTAGTTTGTATGCAGGTGTATCATCATAATTTAAATAGTCATCAATATTAATATCATCAGAATCAGAGAAATCATCCTGACTTTCTTGTTGATTGTCATCTTCAGAATTTTGACCCTGTTCAAGCGCTGGATTTTCCTCAATTTCTCGCTGGATCTTTTGTTCAAAATCCAATGTAGGAAGTTGTATCAACTTCATAAGTTGAATTTGCTGGGGAGATAACTTCTGCGATAATTTTAATTTAAGATATTGTTTCATTTTGATTAAAACTCAGCATTTTGAGGCGTTCTCGGAAATGGGATTACATCACGAATATTTGACATACCAGTTGCAAACATAACAAGTCTCTCAAAGCCTAACCCAAATCCAGAGTGAACGGCCGTACCATATTTTCTTAAATCAGTATACCACCATAATTCCTTTTCATCTATACCAACTTTTTTAATCCTTTTCAATAGAACATCTAATCTCTCCTCTCTTTCAGAACCACCAACAATTTCACCAATACCCGGAAATAATATATCCATAGCCCTAACTGTTTTTTTATCATCATTTAGCCTCATATAGAAAGATTTGATTTTTGCAGGATAATTATATATAATAACAGGACATTTAAATTCTTTTTCTACAAGAAATCTTTCATGTTCGCTTTGTAAATCAGTTCCCCAATCATCAATTAAATATTTAAATTTCTTCTTTTTATTAGGCTTACAGTTTCTTAAAATTTCAAATGCTTCAGTATAAGTAATAATTTTAAATTCATTTTCAATTACAAATTTCAGTTTTTCGATCAAGGTAAGCTCACCTCTTTCATTTTGCGGCTTTTGTTTTTCTTCAACAATAAGTCTGTTTTCTAAAAATTTTAAATCTTCGATATTATTTTTAACTATATAAGAAAGAATATATTTTAAAAAACCTTCGGCAAGTTTCATGTTGCCATTGATATCCATAAAAGCAACTTCAGGCTCAATCATCCAGAACTCTGATAAGTGTCTAGATGTATTTGAATTTTCAGCTCGAAAAGTTGGTCCAAAAGTATATACTTTACCCATTGACATTGCATAAGCTTCAGCCTCTAATTGACCTGAGACAGTCAGGTTAGTTTCTTTTCCAAAAAAATCTTTCTTAAAATCAATTTTACCATTATCGTCTATTGGTGGATTTTTCATATCCAATGTAGACACCCTAAATTGTTCACCAGCCCCTTCTGCGTCACTTGCTGTAATTATAGGCGTATGAACATAGTAAAAGCCATTATTTTTAAAATAATCATGAATTGCAAAAGATAAATTCGATCTAATTCTCATAACCGCTCCAAATGTATTTGTCCTAGTTCTCAAATGAGCATTTTCTCTTAGAAATTCAAAAGAATGTTTCTTCGGTTGTATTGGGTATGTTTCAGGATTACAATCTCCTAAAATTTTACAGCTATCTACTTTTAATTCAACATTTTGCTGAGAGCCTTGACTGCTAACTAAAGATCCACTTACATTTATAGCTGCCCCTGTAGAAATCGATTTTAAAATTTCATCATCCGTATTTTCAAAATCAATCACACATTGAAGATTATCTAAACCTGATCCATCATTTAATGCAATAAATCGATTGGCTCTAAATGTTTTTACCCAGCCTGAAATAGATACTTTTTTATCTAAAAACTTATTGGAATGTAAAATATCATTTATCGAAACTTCATTCATTTCAAATTATTTATTCAAATATATGTTTTTGAAAGTTAATATTATAATTCCTCTTGATCTGAAAGTATCTTAATTTTAGGTTCTTTTAGTACTTTTTCATTTGCTATAGATCTTTCAAGGGATAAAAGTAATGAAGGAAGTAATAATAAATTAGAAAGCATTGCAAGAAGAAGTGTTCCTGAAACCAGCGCACCAAGAGCAACGGTACCTCCAAAATTTGAAACAATGAAAACCGAGAAACCAAAAAATAAAACAATTGAAGTATAAAACATACTTAATCCAGTTTCCCTAACTGAGTTATAAACAGATTTTTTTATTTGCCACTTATTGTCTTGAAGTTCTTGTCGATATTTTGCCAGAAAATGTATTGTATCGTCTACTGAAATACCAAAGGCAATGCTGAATATTAGAATTGTTGAGGGTTTGATAGGAATACCGATAAAACCCATAAGTCCAGCTGTTATCAGTAAGGGTAATAAATTAGGAATAAGAGAAATAATAATCATTCTTAAATTCCTAAATAAATATGCCATGAATAAAGATATCAGAAAGATTGCAAGTCCTAGTGACCAAACCAAGTTATCAACTAAAAAATAAGTTCCTTTTTGGAAAAGATAGGCCTTACCGGTTAAAAATACTTCATATCTGTCAGGAGGCAAAAACTTCTCTATTTTTTCATTTAATTCTTCTTCAATTCTTTCCATTCTTTCAATTTTCATGTCCTTCATGAATGTAGTTATTCTGGTATATTGAGCTGTACTATCAATGTAGGGCTTAAGAAGGTCAACATCTCCTGAAACATCAGAATTTTTAACATAAGATGCTATAAAAGTTTCTTCTTGCTTTGTTGGAACTTGATAATATTTTGGATTACCATTATAAAATGCTTGTTTTGAATATTTTACTCCGTTAACCAAAGAAATAGGCTTGGATAATTCTGGAAATTCAGTAATTGCATTTTGAACTTTCTCTAAATTTCTAATCGTTGATAGTCTTCGAACAGACTCTTTCCTACCTCCATCAATATATATTTCTAAGGGCAGAATTCCGTTAAATTCCTTTTCATAATACATTATATCATCAAAAAATTCAGTATTTCTTGGCATATCATCAATAAAACTTCCAGAGATTTCAATTTTATATATACCAATTATACTAACTGCTAACATGATTACAGAAATAATATAAACTTCAATCCTTTTATTTTTAACCACACTGACCATCCAATTTAATAGTTTAATAATCCATTGTCTGTTTTGATGTTTTAGGTGTTCTTCTCTAGGCATAGGTAAGAAGCTGTATACAATCGGAATAATTAATAAACACAGTATAAAAATTGATAAAATACTTAGTGATGCTACCAATCCAAACTCAGAAAGTAGTTTACTATTTGTTGTGATAAATGTTGCAAATCCAG
The DNA here is from genome assembly GCA_902581145.1 of uncultured Bacteroidota bacterium. Lineage (GTDB taxonomy): Bacteria > Bacteroidota > Bacteroidia > Flavobacteriales > Flavobacteriaceae > MED-G13. Next base: position 34,833 of record CACHNE010000008.1, read on the forward strand.
AGGCAGTTGTTACATTAGTCATCAGAGTTGCGTTTCCTATCTTAGTAATAACTTTATCTAAAGCTATTTGTTTATTGCCATGTATATTGAGCTCTCGCTGATATTTGTTGATTAGAAAAATACAGTTAGGCATTCCAATTACAATTATTAATGGAGGAATTATAGCTGTTAATACAGTCAATTCATAACCCAATAATCCAACAATTCCAAGGGTCCACATAACGCCAATTGAAACTGTAAAAACGGAAATAATAGTTGCTCTGAAGGACCTAAAAAATAAAAAGAAGATAATAGATGTAACCAAAGCAGCAAGAATAAGAAACTTACCTAATTCTGCTTTAATTGTCTGAGAGTATTTAGTCCTTACATATGGCATCCCAGAAATTCTCACATCAAGATTATATTTTTCTTCAAATGTTTTTACCCTCGGCTCAAGAATATTTACAACAAAATCTTCTCTTTTGACCGTATTTACAACCTCAGTTCTTAGATTGATTGCTGTTCGAACAGCCTTTGATTCAGAATTAATCAAAAATTTATCATAAAAAGGAGATTTATTAAAAATCTCTTCTTTAAGTAAGTCAAGTTGAAATTTATTTGTAATCGAGTCTTCTATAAAAGGCTCTATGAAAAACTGTCGAGAAGATTTGTTTTTTTTAAGTTTTTGAAGATCTCCAAAGGCAATTACTGTGGATACATCTGGGTGATCTTTGAAGCTTTGAGACAGATTATTCCATGCATTTAATTTTTCAATTGTAAAAAGAGTTGAATCTTTTACAGAGATAACTATTAGATTACCCTCTTCACCAAATTTATCAGTAAATTTTTTGTACTTAATATTTTCAGGATGTGTTTCAGGAAGTAAGTTAGCTTCAGTATAAGTAAACCTTATATTATCCCAATTAGTACTAAAAAAATAGGTAGCTAACCCTAGAGAAAAAATAATAAGTATCCTATTATTTAAAATTAACTTTGAGATTTTTTTCCAAAATCCAGAAAAAATAGACTTAAACATTTATTTTGATTAGTGTGTATAAAGATAGTAATTACTAGTTGTCAAAAAGTGAAAAAATAGAAATTTATAGGGTCATTATTTCTTGCTGCTTTTTTTCAAAAATTTGATCTACTTTTTTTATGTTATTATCAGTAATTTCTTGAATATCAAGCTCTGAATTCTTTTTTAGATCTTCAGAAAAATCAGATGATTTTTTTATCTCATTATTAGCTTCTTTCCTAGCATTTCTAATAGCAATTTTAGCTTCTTCAATTTCGCTTTTTGCTTGTTTTACTAGCTCTCTTCTCCTTTCTTCAGTAAGAGTTGGCACATTAATTATAATATTTTCACCATTATTCATTGGGTTGAAGCCAAGATTTGCTACTTCAATTCCTTTTTCGATTTCTGGCAGCATAGTTTTGTCCCATGGTTGAATTATTAATGTTCGTCCATCTGGTGTATTTACATTAGCAACCTGCGAAATTGGAGTACTTGTTCCGTAATAATCGACAAATACATTTGTCAGCATATTTGGGTTTGCTTTTCCAGCTCTGATATTTAAAAGTTTTTTTTCAAGATGAGATATAGCATTTGACATCGAGTCCTTTGCTAAATCAAATATAATTTCTAAATCTTCATTCATAGTTAAGTTTTATAAATTGACTAATGTTCCTACATTTTCACCGTTGAGAACTTTTAATAAATTATTCTCTTGATTCATGTCAAATACAATAATTGGAAGTTTATTTTCATGACTTAATGTAAATGCTGTAGTATCCATGATTTTCAGACCTTTACTAATAGCTTCTTTGAAAGTGATTTTTTCAAATTTAAATGCATCAGAATTCTTGTTAGGATCTTCATTGTAAATACCATCGACTCTGGTTCCTTTTAGAATTACGTCAGCTTCAATTTCAATAGCTCTAAGAACAGCAGCAGAATCAGTAGTGAAGTACGGATTTCCTGTACCAGCACTAAAAATCACAATTCTTTTTTTATCTAGATGTCTTAATGCTTTTCTCTTTATGAATGGCTCAGCAACCTTATTAACATTTATTGCACTTTGTAATCTTGTCGGTATCCCAATATTCTCAAGAGTATTCTGTAGTGCTAGACCATTAATAAGTGTAGCTAACATACCCATGTAATCTCCTTGAACCCTGTCAATTTTAAATTCGTTGTTAAAACCTCGGTATATATTTCCACCACCGATTACTATTGCAATTTCAACCCCCTTATCATAAATCTTCTTAATTTCATTGGAGTATTTAATTAAGATCTCTGGGTCAATTCCTCCTGCTTTATCTCCTACTAAAGCTTCACCTGAAAGTTTAAGTAGAATTCTTTTGTACTTCATTTGAAATAATATATTTCAAACAAATATACTACACATTTAGTGTGAAAAAAAATAAGAAATATATTTAGCCTATAGAAACTCTACTGTATGAAGTAATTTTAGTTTCAGTACTAAATGATGATAAATATTGCGAGACACTTTGCTTACTATTTTTGATAAAAGCTTGATGAATTAAAGTATTATCCTTAAAGAATCTTTTTAATTTACCCTGAGCAATTTTGTCAAGCATTTCATCTGGTTTGCCTTTAGCTCTAAGTTGGTCTTTAGCAATCTCAATTTCTTTTTCAATAACTGCAGAATCAACACTATCCTCATCAAGTGCAATCGGATTCATAGCTGCAATTTGCATAGAAATATCTTTTGCAGCAATTTCAATATTTTCACATTTATTAGAAAAACCTACTAGTGAAGAAATTTTATTACCAGCGTGTATATAAGTCCCAACAAAATCAGCATCAATCCTGCTGAAGTCATTAATCTGAATTTTTTCTCCGATAACACCTGTCTGTTCGATAAGCTTTTCTTCGATACTCATTCCGTCAATATCAGACTTTAATAATTCTTCTTTAGTTCTGCAATTTAATCCGGCAGAAGCAATCTTGTGAGCTAGACTGATAAAATCTTCATTTTTCCCAACAAAGTCAGTTTCACAAGCAAGTACAATACCTACCCCTGTAGAATTATCTTCATTTGCAATTGCAATTGCAACTCCCTCTGATGATTCTCTATCAGCTCTCTTAGCTGCAACTTTTTGCCCTTTTTTTCTTAAAATTTCGATTGCAGCATCAAAATCACCATTTGATTCAACTAGTGCTTTCTTGCAATCCATCATTCCAGCACCGGTTGTTTTTCTTAATTTATTTACTTCAGCGGCAGTTACTTTTACCATGACTTACTTTTTTGCTTTTTTACTTTTTTTCTTTATCTCTTTTTCTTCAGCTGGGGCCTCTTCAGCAGCAACTTCTTCTACTGGAGTTTCTTCAACAACATTTTCTTTAACAACAGTTTCTTCCACCAGTAACTCCTCAGCAACAGCTTTAGTTTCTTTATCTTGCGTTTCCTCTTTATCTTTTCCTGAATTTCTTTCTTCTAAACCTTCCTGAATTGCAGAACCAACATGTTCTAAAATTTTGGAGATAGATTTTGAAGCGTCATCATTTGCTGGAATCACATAGTCAATTTCACGTGGATCAGAATTAGTGTCCACCATCGCAAATATTGGTATATTAAGTTTTTGTGCTTCCTTAACGGCGATTTTTTCTCTTAAAATGTCTACGATAAATATTGCACCAGGTAATCTGGTCATATTAGAAATTGACCCAAGATTTTTCTCTAATTTTTCTCTCAACCTTCCAATTTGAAGCTTTTCTTTTTTTGATAAAGAATTAAAAGTTCCGTCTTGTTTCATTCTGTCAATTGATGACATTTTTTTAACGGCCTTTCTAATAGTTACGAAGTTAGTTAACATACCACCAGGCCATCTTTCTGTAATATAGGGCATATTAATTTTCTTAGAAGATTCTGAAACGATATCTTTTGCTTGTTTTTTTGTTGCAACAAATAATATTTTTCTTCCCGATGAAGCAATTTTTTTCAATGCGTTAGAAGCTTCTTCTAGCTTTGCAACGGTTTTGTAAAGATTTATGATATGAATCCCATTTCTTTCCATATAAATATATGGAGACATATTTGGATTCCATTTTCTTGTTAGGTGACCAAAGTGTACACCAGCTTTAATTAATTCTGAAACTTGTTCTTTTCCCATTTTTTTTAGTTTACGTTCTTATTTATTAGCAATACTTAAGTGGTATAAATTTAATTTTAAGCCTTAAATATTTAGATGCTAAACTAATTTTATATTATCTCTTAGAGAACTGGAATTTTTTCCTAGCTTTCTTCTGACCAAACTTCTTTCTTTCAACCATTCTTGGATCTCTTGTCAATAAACCAAGAGGCTTAAGAAGTTCACGATTTTTTTCATCAACCTCACATAATGCACGGGAAATTGCTAGTCGAATAGCTTCAACTTGACCAGTCATTCCTCCTCCATACACATTTACAGTCATGTCAAATTTGTTAACATTGTCACATACATTAAAGGGTTGGTTTATTTTGAATTGATGAGCTGAAGTTGGAAAATAATCTTTCCAATCTTTTGTGTTAACAGTAAAGTTGCCTTTTCCTTTTTTTAAATAGATTCTTGCAACCGATGTTTTTCTTCTACCAATTTTATGTACAACTGTATCCATTAATTAACTTTATTTAAATCGATTAATGATGGCTTTTGAGCCTCAAACTTATGATCAGAATCAGCGAAAACATAAAGGTTTCTAAAAAGATCAGCTCCTAACTTATTTTTTGGAAGCATTCCCTTAACCGATTTCTCTATAATAGAATTAGGATTTTTTTCAAACTGCTCGGTAGCATTTAGGGATCTTTGACCACCAGGGTAACCGGTATATCTAATATATTTTTTTTGCTCCCACTTGTTTCCAGTAAGATTAATTTTCTTGGAATTTATAACGATAACATTATCACCGCAATCAACATGAGGAGTAAAATTAGGTTTGTGTTTGCCTCTTAATAGAATAGCAACCTTAGAAGCTAATCTGCCTAGATTTTGACCATCAGCGTCTACCAAAACCCAGTTCTTATTAACTGTTTTTTTATTTGCTGAAATTGTTTTAAAACTTACTGTATCCAAAATTCTGTTTTTTTCTGTCTCTCAAAAGAGCATGCAAATCTACAATTATATATTTTATTAGCAAATAGATAAAGAAATTTTTTTTCTTGAAGGACTTTATCAGGTTATTAATGTGCTTCTAACCAGTTTAATCCATAATTTAAATCAACGGTGAGAGGAACATTTATTTCGAACGCTTTTTCCATTTCTTTTTTTGTTAATTCTATCATCTCATTCAATTCGGGCTTAAAAACATCAAAAACTAATTCATCATGTATCTGTAAGAGCATCTTACTTTTATAATTTCCTTTAGATAATTTCCTTTGAATATTTATCATTGCAATTTTTATGATATCTGCTGCACTTCCCTGAACAGGTGCATTTATAGCATTTCTTTCTGCAGCACCTCTAACCACACTATTTTGAGAATTGATATCCTTTAAGTATCTTCTTCTCCCTAAAACAGTTTCTACATAACCATTATTTCTTGCAAATGAAATTTGATTATTAATATATTTTTTGAGTTTTGGATATTTTTCAAAATATTTTTCAATCAGCTCCTTAGATTCTGTTCTATTGAGATTTGTTTGATTACTTAAACCAAAAGCAGAAACACCATAGATAATACCAAAATTTACAACTTTAGCATTAGATCTTTGTTCCTTGGAAACTTTATTTATTGGTACATTAAAAACTGCAGAGGCTGTTGAGGCGTGAATGTCTTCCTTATTTTTAAAAGCATTCATCATATTTTCCTCATTGCTAAGAGATGCTATAATTCTTAACTCAATTTGTGAGTAATCTGCAGCCATTAAAAAATAATCTTTGTTTCTGGCAATGAATGCTTTTCTTACCTCACGACCTCTATTTGTTCTTATCGGTATATTTTGGAGATTTGGATTAATACTACTCAACCTGCCTGTTGATGCAACAGTTTGCACATATTCTGTATGAATTCTGTTTGTGGATTTGTCGAGTTGTTTGGGAAGTGAATTGATGTATGTATTTAGTAATTTCGATATACTTCTGAATTTTAAAACTAATTTCACTAAATCACTCTTTGATGAAAGTTCATTTAAAACTTCTTCTGATGTTGAGTACTGTCCAGTTTTGGTTTTTTTTGGGTTACTGATTATTTTCATTTTATCAAATAAAACCTCACCAAGCTGTTTTGGAGATGAAATATTGAATTCTTCCCCAGCCAATTCATATATTTCTTTTGTGATATCTTCCAATTCGTTGGTTGTTCTTTCTGACAATTTTTTCAAAAACTTTACGTCTAAATTTATTCCCTCAATTTCCATTTTAGCTAGGGTTTTTAAAAGGGGAATTTCGATTTCGTTGTAAAGCTTTATCTGATTAAACTTCTCTAAATCAGATTTTAATAAATTTTTCAACTTAAATGTAAGGCAAGAAACTTCGTAATCCTTTAATTCTTCAAACTTCTTATTTACAGAAACATTGAGATAATTATTTGATAAATTAATTAAATCATGACTTATGTCTGGATTAATTAAATAATGTGCAAGTTTTATATCAAAGATGTCACCAAGAATGGTAATTTTCTTTCTGTTTAGAACTTTAATATCAAATTTTAGATCGTTTGATATTTTAGCTATTTCATCATTCTCAAAAAATATTTTGATTATTTCATCAAACTTTTTAATATCACTTTTTAAGACATAGCAAACATCATTTTGCCAACAAAATGAAATGGATTTTAATATTGATTCATAATCCCCATTTTTTTCTATGTACAGATGATAACTTACCTCCGTTTGTTGCTTTAATTTTTTTAAAAATAATTTAACCGAAACATCAGATTCAATGTGTTGATAAATTACACTTAATTTTCCCTTATCATGGGCTTTAGTATTGTTTTCAAAAAGGTTGAATTGCCCAAAGCCCGGATTCAAATCAATATTATTTTCTTTCTTTATTTTTTGTGGTTCAGATTTATTTTCTTCATTGTTTATTGAAAAAATTGAGTTTAAAGAGCTGATAATTCTTCTAAACTCTAGTTCTTCAAATATTTCCCTAGCTTTATCAAGATTGGTAACATTTAATTTTAATTCTTCAATGTTATAATCAATTGGAACATCAGTAATTATTGTTGCTAATTTTTTTGAAAGAATACCAAGCTTTTTATTTTGTTCAATTTTTTCTTTAAGCTTTCCTTTTAATTCAGTGGTATTTTGTAGCAAGCCTTCTAATGAACCAAACTCTTTTAAGAATTTTTTTGCCGTCTTATCTCCAACACCAGGTAAACCAGGAATATTATCAACTGAATCTCCTTTCATCGCTAAAAAATCAATAACCTGAGATGTTTGAGAAATTTCAAATTTTTCTAGAACTTGATTTACACCCCAGATCTCATAACCCCCTCCAAAAACTGGACGATACATATAAATTGACTCATCAACAAGTTGAGCAAAGTCTTTGTCAGGCGTCACCATATATGTCTCAAAATTTTCAGATTTTACTTTTTTTGCAATTGTTCCTATAATATCATCAGCCTCATAGCCTTCTTTAACTAAAACGGAAATATTAAGAGATTTTAAAATTTCTTCTATAATCGGGACAGAAATTTTGATTGCCTCAGGTGTCTCATCCCGATTAGCTTTATATTGATCAAATATTTTGATTCTGTCTTGACTACCACCTTTGTCAAAGCAAACTGCTAAATAATCAGGGCTTTCTCTTTTTATAACATCAAAAAGAGAATTAGTAAACCCTAAAATTGCAGATGTGTCTAAGCCTTTAGAATTGATTCTTGGATTTTTGATAAATGCGTAATAGCCTCGAAATATTAAAGCGTAGGCATCAATCAGAAATAATCGTTTTTTTTTATTCATTTATCCCTGTTTGTGATAATATGGGGAGTCAAAATTTATATTGCCTTCTTTGTTGTATTGAGTCATACTAAAACCTTTCTGTATTGAAAATGTTCCAGTTTCTCCCTTCTTGTTTAATGCAATATAACCAACCTGAAAGTTTTTATAATTACTGTTGGGTTTCTTAACAATTCGCTTGACAGCTATTTTACAAGCATCACTGGGAGAATATCCCTGTCTCATTAGTTCAACAACTAAAAAGCTACCTACTGTTTTTAAAACCTCTTCACCTAATCCAGTTGCAACCGCGCCACCAACTTCATTATCAATAAACAATCCTGAACCAATAATAGGAGAATCACCCACTCTTCCTTGCATTTTATAAGCTAATCCACTTGTAGTACAACCTCCGCTTATATTTTGGTTTTTATCTATTGCCAGCATTCCTATTGTATCATGATTTTCAATATTGATAATAGGTTTATATTCTTCATTTTCCTTCCACTTAATCCAGTCTTTTTTTGACTTCTCGGTCAATAGATTTTCCTTTTTAAAACCCATCGAAATAGCAAATTTTTTTGCTCCTTCACCAGCTAACATTACGTGTGGAGTTTTTTCCATTACCATTCTTGCAACAGAAATTGCGTGCTTTATCTCCTTAAGGTAAACTACAGAGCCACAATTTCCATAATAATCCATAATACATGCATCAAGAGTAACATTTCCTTCCCTATCTGGAAGTCCCCCAATTCCAACGGATTGACCTTTTTTGTTTGCTTCCTCAACTCTACAACCTTGTTCAACGGCATCAAGTGAATTTCCGCCAGAGGATAAAATCTCCCATGCTCTTTTAGTGGCATTTTTAACATCCCAGGTTGCAATCACTATGGGAAAGTTAGATAAACTGTTGTTTGAATAAGTTTTATCAATTTTAAGACCGAGTCCAAGTGAAGCAATCCCAGTGCTTTTAATAAAACTTCTTCTATTCATTTTAAATCAATTTTTGCTTAGATAAAATTTGTTTTGTAGTAATTGAATAAACGAGTAGGAATACAAAACACAAAACAGCTACCCAGTATGAGGTTATCATTCCGAAAATATCGGCAAGCTTTCCCTGAAGGGGAGGTATAATTGCTCCACCAAGTATCATCATCACTAAAAAAGATGAGCCTTGAGAAGTATATTTTCCAAGACCAGTAATACTTAATGAAAATATACAAGGCCACATTATAGAGCAAAAAAGACCACCGGTTAAGAACGCAAATAAAGCTATTTCACCTGAACCAAATATTCCAATTAACATGGCAATAACACCAAGTAAACTGAATATCGCCATGATTTTTAAAGCATTATCTTTAGCTAAGTAAAAACCTATAATTTGAATAACAATTAACAATGAAAATATTCCTATTTCTGAAAAAGTCAGAGGGTTACTAAATGCATTTACTGCTATTACCACACCAAATGCTATGAAAGGTGTAATAAATAAAAGAATCTTTTTAAGAGATTCCGAAATATCAAAAGCTCCAATCGATCCAGTCCACCTTCCAATCATTAATCCACCCCAATACAATGCAATATATTTTGCACTTTGAGCCTCATCAAGAACAGGAAGACCTATTGCATTTATTCCTTCACCAATATCTGCCTTTAATAATTCACCAAGATTACTTTGAATAGTTACTTCTACACCCACATAGGTAAATATGGCAAGCATTCCCCAAGCAAGTTGAGGATATTTTAAAGCTCCCCATCCCTTAGAATTTTTACTTGCCGAAGAATTAGCTCTGAATACGAGTGCAAAAACAGAAATCAGACAGATTAATGTTAAAACTAATCTTGTTATTTCTAAATCTTCTACCGGGCTATTTTCAAATGCTGGAGTATAAGAATAGAAAATCCAGCCAAAACAAAGAGTCATTATCAGAGTCATAACAATCAGCATTGTTTTAGCCTTTGAGGCAGACTCAAAGGGTTCATCGTTTTTAGCGTCGGGAAGTTTTTTTGACAAGTAGAAAAATCCAGCAACTAATAAAAAAGCTATTGCAACTGCAATATATAAACCTTGAACAGAGCTTAATTCAATAACATCCCAGTTAACCTCAGAAGCTGAACCAAATAAAACAAAAGCAATTAGAATTGGGCCAATGGCAGTTCCGAAGGAATTTACTCCACCTGCTAAATTAAGCCTATTAGATCCGGTAGAGGGGTCTCCTAGGGATACTGCAAAAGGATTTGCTGCAGTTTGTTGGAGTGAAAAACCAAGTCCGATGATAAATAATGCGATTAAGACATAATAAAAGACTTGGGTATCTCCTTGCTCAGCACCATTTACTGATGGATACATTATTAGCGCCCCAAAAATTGAAATAATTAGACCGTAAATAATTCCTTTTTTATAACCCCAGTTGTTTAAAATATCTTTTTTGGAATAACTTGACCATACAAACAGGATTAAAGCACCTATGAAATAAGCCCCATAAAAGGCAAATTCGACTAGCTGAGCTTGAAATTGATCAATTTGAAAGTAGGTTTTACAGAAAGGAATAAATACACCATTTGATGCTCCAAAAAATCCCCAAAAGAAAAACACAGTTATTAAAGTAAATAATGCAGAATTATTTTGATTTTTCATGATTTAGAAAGGTTAGTTTATTTGTTCTAAAATAATAAAAACCTATGTATAATTAGATTCTTAAATTTTAAAGATTTTAACAATATAACTTAATTAATTGACTAACATTGATTTAGGTTAAACTTTTATTAAAATACTAATCTTAAAATCTAAATTTTCCAATATTGATTGAACGTGGGTGTTATCTAAAGAAATAAATCCAGGTAGTCATTAAATTCTTTCATTCTAGTGTCTAAGAATTCTTCTTCCTCGAAATTTATTAATACATCAACCAAAGATCTATATCTTTCAATGTCGGTGTAAATTTCTTCTGCGTATCTGTTTTTAGCTGAATTGCTAAAAGTACTGTAGTAAAACAGATTTTCCTGATATTTTGCAGCTATTTCATCAAATATTTTTCTGGCTTTCTCACCACTATTTAATCTGTAATATGAACTCATAAATGGCTCTAGGAGTGTATAATATCCGAATTTATCAATAGGCAACTTTTGCATACAATTGTCAAGTAACCTTTCTGCTTCGATAAAATTATTCTCTATTATCAATTGATCAACAAGTCTAGATAAATTGCTTCTGTAAGTAATGCTGTTTTTTCTTGACTCTACGTCTAAATATATTTCAATTTCACTATCTGTACCCCAATTCCATTTATTTACTATACTAGTCATCTTTTCAGAATCAATCATACCCATCTCATAGGGGTTTGATTGATCAATTGGGGTTTTTATCGGCACTAATTTATAACACATTCCGTCTAATTGTAAAAAATCTTTCATCCATAAGTAATCTTCATCTCCGAAGGCTCCACCGGTAAAGTAAATTGGCCTTTCCCAATTATTGTTAGCTATTATATCAAGCATAATCAATCTGTTTTTATAAAGAGCTTGTGATTTAATTTTAATAAATATTTCATCTTCAATCAAATCTGTATATTTTTTCCCAATGATTTTATTTTTTAATACATTTTTAACATTAACAGGAATTCTAACGTTTTCAGTTGGTAAAAAATTTGCGTTATAGTCTTGGCTTCTTAACCCGGCAACTTCATACCCCTGCCTTTTTAGAATTTCACCATATTTGAAGTCCTTTTCATCTTGCGTTATAAAATCTAAGAAAACGTCAACATCAACAGTATCTTGACTAATTTCTTCTTTAATTATATAATCCCTTGTTCCATGTCTGTACTTTTCTGACGTTAAGCTTGAGGGAATGGGGTCACTTTCGTAAGCTTTTCTTTTCATTTGGTTAATGTACCAATCTGTACTAAGAAGACTTGTGTTTACCACCCGAACATCTGTTCTAATTCCTTCGATTTCTTGAGCATACCAAAGAGGAAAGGTATCATTATCCCCTATTGTGAATAGAATCGCATTTTCATCACACGATTCCAGATAATTAACCGCCATTGCATATGCTGTATATCTGTTACTTCTGTCATGATCATCCCAGTTATTTATTGCTAAATTGAGTGGTACTAGTAAAAGACACAAAATAATCGGTATTATCATTATTCCTTTAACTTTAATTTTTCTAAAGAATTTTGACATGTAGTATGTTCCAAGACCAATAATTATTGAAAAAACATAGAAGGATCCAACAACTGAATAGTCTCTTTCTCTAGGCTCGAAGGGCCTTACGTTTGTGTAGACTTGAATCGCTAAACCTGTAAATACAAAAAATAATAATAGAATCCAGAAGTATTCTTTATTTGTCTTATACAGGAAATATAACCCTAGTAATCCTAGCAAAAGTGGTAACATAAAATATGTGTTTCTTGCTTTGTTTTCCAGAACATCAGTTGGTAAATTTTTTTGTGTTACTCCAAGATGCCATTCGTCAATAAAATTTATTCCACTTATCCAATTTCCATTCATATTCATTTTACCTTGAATATCATCTTGGCGACCGGAAAAATTCCACATAAAATAACGCCAATACATATATCCAATTTGATAATCAAATAGATAATATAGATTACTTAATATAGATGGTTTTTCAACATCTAAGAATTGACCATATTGTCTCAAAAAATTATGAAAGTCTTCATAATCAACCTCATTATTATTAATTTTTGATTTAAAATTTCTTACAAATTCGACCAATTCATTCTCAGAAATATATTTGGATTTTATTTTGAAATCCAAATAACCAGAATAGTTAAGATAGTTTTTTGCATGTTCTGAACTCCACATTCTAGGTAATATAGATGCATGATCAGAGTTAAAATTTTGAACTGCATTTTTGTAGTCATTTACTATTACATATTTATTATTAATTAAGTCTTTCTCGTATTTTGGATTATCATCTTTATATGGCTTATTTTTATCTAGTCCAGAATACTGATCGGAAAATAATGGCCCATAAAAAAGATAGGTTTTCGGATATTGTTCAAGATTATAGTAAGCTAAAAGTTCTCTTGCATTTGATGGATCGTTTTCATTAACTACAACATCAGCATTTGCACGAATTGGTAAAATTAACCAAGATGAAAAACCAATAAAAATAAACAGGAAGCATAGAGTTATAGTGTTTGCTCTTACCATTCCTTTTTTTCTTGTATAGTTTATCAAAAAATAAAATGCATAAACAATAGCTATAAAAGCCACTAAAGTTCCTGAATTAAACGGTAGACCTAAATTATTTACAAATAATAGTTCAATTGCACTAAAAAATTTTAATGTGTTGGGAAGTAATAATTTGAAGACACCCATTAGAATTCCTAATCCAATTATATTAGCAATAAAAAATCCAATAATCGGGTTAAGTTTTGTTGAATTTAATATCGTCTTTTGATTTTTAAAGTAGTAAATCATAACTATTGCTGGGATTACAAGTAATCCCATGAAATGAACTCCAAACGATAGGCCAATAACAAAGCAAATAAGTAATAACCATTTATTTCCTCTTGAATTATGCATGTCAGCTTCCCATCTTAATCCTAAATAAAAGATAACAGCCATAATCAGCGTAGCCATTGCATAAACCTCAGTTTCAACAGCGCTAAACCAAAAGGTATCTGTAAATGCGAATGCCAGAGATCCAACCAGTGCAGATCCAGAAATTAATATTTGTTTATTTATTGAAGATTCGCTGGTATCCGTTATTTTTTTGAGTATTAGTATAATTGACCAATACATGAATGAAATGGCAAGTGCACTAGCAAATCCACTCATTAAATTCATTATAAAACCTATGTTTTCCTTTTCGAATGCAAAAATTGAAAAAATTGCTCCTAACATTTGATACAGGGGAGCTCCTGGGGGATGTCCCACTTGAAGTTTTGCTGAGGTGGTTATGTATTCACCGGTATCCCAAAAACCAACTGTTGGCTCAGCGGTCAAATAATAAACGATAAAAGATATCAGAAAACAAATCCACCCGATGATCAAATTAAGTTTTCTATCGTTCATATTTAAATTTTTTTCAAATGTATTAATAAAATACTCTTCTTAAGTTCAATTATTAAACATAATTAATGAAATTACATTGCTGAAATAAAATTTATTTTAAATTTGCAACCTCAATGGCCTATGGTGTAACTGGCAACACGTCTGGTTTTGGTCCAGAAGAGTCTAGGTTCGATCCCTAGTAGGCCAACAAAGAGCAAATATTAGCTAATGAAATAAATTATTGTATATTTGCACAACTGATTAATGAAAATATTATGAGGGGACTAAAAGTCCCCTCTTTTTATAGTAGAATGTTAAAAGAAAAAATAGACTTATTATTATCTGATTGTTTTGATCAAAGACCTGATCTGTTTTTAATAGATTTTTCGATTTCTGAAAATAATGAGATTAGTGTTTCTATTGATGGGGATAATGGAGTAAAAGTTGAAGATTGTATGTTTATCAGTAGAGAAATTGAAGGCAATTTAGACAGGGATGAAATTGATTTTTCTCTTAAGGTGGCATCATGTGGTGCAACATCACCTCTTATTAAAGCCCGTCAATACTCTAAGCATTATGGTAGAACCCTTTCAATCAAGACATCTGATGACCAGTACGAAGGTAAGTTAACAAGTGCTAATGAAAAGTTTATAAATATTGTTTGGAAAGTAAGAGAACCCAAACCAATAGGAAAAGGGAAAATCACAGTGGAAAAATCAATTGATATTGATTATAATCAAATTAAAGAAGCAAAAGTAAAAGTAAAATTTTAAAATATGGATAATCTAACGCTAATTGAATCATTTTCGGAATTTAAAGACGATAAGTTAATTGACAGAGTTACACTTATGGCTATTTTAGAGGAAGTATTCAGATCTGCACTTAGAAGAAAGTATGGTGATGATGAAAATTTTGATATTATTATCAACCCAGATAAAGGAGATTTAGAGATATGGAGAAACAGAATTGTTGTTGAAGATGATAATGTTGAAGATGATAATCTCGAAATCGGACTAACCGAAGCAAGAAAAATTGAGCCTGATTTTGAGGTTGGAGAAGATGTTTCAGAGGAGGTAAAATTAATTGATCTAGGAAGAAGGGCTATCTTAGCTTTACGTCAAAATTTAACCGCTAAGATTCATGAACACGATAACACAAATGTTTACAAAAAGTTTAAGGAACTTGAAGGTGAAATATATTCTGCTGAAGTTCATCACATTAGACACAAGGCAATTATTTTACTTGATGACGAAGGAAATGAAATAGTGATGCCAAAAGACAGACAAATTCCCTCAGATTTTTTCAGAAAGGGAGACAACATAAGAGGTGTAATTGAAAGTGTTGAACTTATTGGGACCAAGCCGTCTATCATCCTTTCAAGAACCTCTCCAGTTTTCTTAGAAAAATTATTTGAACAAGAAATTCCGGAAGTTTTTGATGGTTTAATAACTATAAAAAAAGTGGTAAGAATCCCTGGTGAAAAAGCTAAAGTTGCAGTAGATTCATATGATGATAGAATTGACCCTGTGGGAGCATGTGTAGGAATGAAAGGATCTAGGATACATGGTATTGTTAGGGAGTTAGGTAATGAGAACATAGACGTTATAAACTATACAAATAATCTTCAGTTGTTTATAACAAGAGCATTAAATCCTGCTAGGATAAATTCAATGAAAATTGATGAAGATAACAAAAGAGTCGAGGTAATTCTAAATCCTGAAGAAGTTAGTAAAGCTATTGGTAGAGGAGGTCATAATATAAGATTAGCTGGTCAATTAACCGGCTACGAGATTGACGTCTTCAGAGAGGGTGTCGAAGAGGATGTTGAATTGACAGAGTTTTCTGATGAAATAGACTCATGGATCATTGAAGAATTAGCCAAAGCAGGTCTTGATACTGCTAAAAGTGTTTTAGAACAAGATGCCGAAGACTTAGTAAAAAGGACTGATTTAGAAGAGGAAACAATTAATGATGTATTGAAGATTCTAAAAGAAGAATTTGAAGATTAAAAAGAACTAAAAGTTATATGGCAGACACAATCAGGTTAAATAAAGCTCTAAGGGAATTAAACATTTCCATTGATAGAGTAGCAGATTTTTTAGAGTCAAAGGGTCATACCATTGAAAAGAGACCAACAACTAAAATTTCTAAAGATCTTTATAACCTTTTATGTGATGAGTTTCAAATTGACGCTGATAAAAAAATTGCTTCAAAGGAAGTTGTTGAAGCAAAAAATAAAGAAAAAGAAGAGATTAGGGAAAAACAAGAACGCCAGCAACAAGATTCCCTAAAACATGAGTCAGAAATAATTAGGGCTTCCTCTAAAGTAGTTCAGTTTAAAAAATTAGGTAAAATTGATCTTGAGTCAAAGATAGAAGTCGAAAAAGCTGAAACCCCAGATCAAACAAATAGTGTAGCAAAAGAAAAAGAAACTCAAAAATCTACACCTGAAAATATTGAAAACTTAAAAACAGATAATTACAAAAAATTGTCTGGACTTAAGTCAACTGGTGAAACAATTGATTTAAATCAATTTAAAAAAACTGAATCATCTGAATCTACTCCCAAGTCCAAGAAAAGAAGAAGGAGGATAGCTTCTAAGCAGGATGATTCAAATCAAAACAATAATACAAGTTTTAAAGCTAAGCAAAAAGATAGATTTAAAAGACCAACCAAAGAAGAGCCAAGCGAAGAAGAAGTACAGCAGCAGATTAAAGAGACACTTGAAAAATTACAAGGAAAATCATCAAAGGGAAAAGCTGCAAAGTACAGAAGGGACAAAAGGGATCAACATAAGCAAAAATCAGAAGAAGAATTAGCTGCTCTTGAAGAGGAGAGTAAAATATTGAAAGTAACCGAATTTGTTACCGCCAGTGAAATTGCTACAATGATGGATGTTTCCCCGACAGAAATAATCTCAGCTTGTATGACTTTAGGAATGATGGTTACATTAAATCAAAGACTAGATGCTGAGACTCTCTCAATTGTTGCTGAAGAGTTTGGATATAAAGTTGAATTTGTTACCGCCGAAATTGAAGACGAAAATATTGAATTTGAGGATTCGCCTGAAGATCTTAAACACAGACCACCTATAGTAACTGTGATGGGTCATGTTGACCACGGAAAAACCTCATTGCTTGATTACATAAGAAAAGAAAATGTAATTGCTGGTGAGTCAGGAGGAATAACGCAGCATATCGGTGCATATGGGGTAGAACTTCAGGATGGTCAAAAAATAACGTTTTTAGACACACCTGGTCACGAAGCATTTACTGCGATGAGGGCTAGAGGTGCGCAGGTCACCGATTTGGCCATAATTGTTGTTGCAGCAGATGATGATATTATGCCACAAACTAAAGAAGCTATTTCTCACGCTCAGGCTGCATCTGTTCCAATTGTTTTTGCTATTAATAAAATTGATAAACCAAATTCAAACCCTGATAAAATTAAAGAAGGTCTTTCAAACATGAATTTACTGGTTGAGGATTGGGGAGGAAAAATTCAATCACATGATATTTCTGCCCTCAAGGGTGACGGAGTTAACGAATTACTGGAAAAAGTTCTTCTTGAAGCTGAGTTGTTAGAGCTAAAGGCTAATCCAAATAAAGATGCAAGTGGAACTGTTGTTGAAGCATTTCTAGATAAGGGAAGAGGTTATATTTCTACAATTTTGGTTCAGACAGGAACTTTAAAAATTGGTGATTTTGTACTCGCAGGTAAAAATAGCGGTAAAGTAAAGGCAATGCATGATGAACGAGGAAATGAAGTTAAAGAAGCAGGTCCATCAACACCAATTTCAATACTTGGATTAGATGGTGCACCTCAAGCAGGTGATAAATTTTCTGTTTTTTCTGATGAGAGAGAAGCCAAACAAATCGCCAACAAAAGAACACAATTACAACGTGAGCAAACTGTCAGAACACAAAAACATATTACTCTTGATGAAATCGGAAGAAGAATTGCCCTTGGCGAATTCAAAGAGTTAAATATTATTCTCAAGGGTGATGTGGATGGATCTGTTGAGGCCTTAACGGATTCGCTTCAAAAATTATCAACTGAAGAGATACAAGTCAACATAATTCATAAGGCCGTTGGAGCTATTACCGAAAGTGATGTTTTATTAGCATCTGCTTCTGATGCTATTGTTGTTGGTTTTAATGTTCGCCCAATGGGTAATGCTAGACAAATTGCTGATAAAGAACAAATTGATATTAGAACCTATTCGATTATATATGACGCAATAAATGACGTTAAGGATGCGATGGAAGGTATGTTATCCCCTGACTTTAAAGAGGAAATTACGGGTCTATGTGAAATTAGAGAGACTTTTAAAATTTCTAAAATCGGAACTATTGCAGGTTGTATGGTGACAAAAGGAAAAATTGTTAGAAATTCTGAAATTAGATTAATTAGGGAAGGTGTTGTGATTTTTACAGGTTCTTTATCATCACTAAAGAGATTTAAAGATGATGCTAAAGAGGTTACAAAAGGATATGATTGTGGATTACAGGTAAAAGATTATAATGACATCAAAGTAGGTGATGAGATTGAAGGATTTATTAATGTTGCCATAAAGAAAAAAATTTAATCTAACTCAGAATTTTCCTTGTCTTTTGACTCATCCATGTCATCTATTATCTCGGTATACTCTGGACGAAAAATAAAAGCACTTCTAAATTTTTTTCTAATCTCTATAAGTTTTTTATCGGCCTCAAGTTGATTGTAAAAATTACCAACCCATATTTTATAATTAGGAGTTTCGTATATAATGTTAGCAGACGTATCGTTAAAAATCTCGAGATATTCTTTCATTACTAGTTCAGCATTTTCTCGGTCTCCATTAAAAATCTGTATTCTAAGGTTCTGAACTTTACTATTTAACTCTTTTTTTAATTTAATGATGCTATCAAGTTTACTACTTTGATTGACAGTTATCTTACCGTTTTGACTAAGAATCGGAAAGCATGAAAATAGTAAGCAGATAAATAAGATTCTCATTTCAATTTTCTTAAAAAATTTGATTTGATTTAGCTTTAAATAAAAGAAATCAATTTTTTTTATTTAGAATCGATATAAATTAGTATTTTACCGATAATATTAGCAAATTTATGAATAAAAAAAACATTTAAGATGTTATTTTTGTGCTTGATTTTTAACAGGCGATTTTTGAATGGATTCAAAAAATAATAGAAGAGGATTTTCGGTATTTAAGTTTAACCAACCAACCTTTCAAAAAACGACAACGTATCGTTCAATTTTTTTCGCCCTATTTTTAATTTTTAGTTTATCAATTTTTGCGCAGGACGGTGACCCTGTTGCCGGAAAAGCCCTTTTCAATACGAACTGTGCTTCTTGCCATAAATTAGATAAAAAAATGACAGGACCTGCACTGAGGTATGTTGAAAAAAGATTGTCCGAGGATGAAGGTCTAGACAGACAATGGCTTTATTCATGGATCAGAAATAGCTCAGCCATGATTAAGTCTGGTGATGCTTATGCTAATAAAATTTATGAGGAGTACAATAAGTCAGCAATGACAGCTTACCCTCAACTTACCAACACAGATATTGATAATATCTTAGCATATACTGCTCAAGATAAAGTTGTACCAAAACCTGCAGCCGTAGTTGCGGCAGTAAACACTGGCCCCTCAAACGGACTTGGTTTAACTGACGAAATTATTCTAGGAGTATTTACGATACTGTTTTTATTATTGTCTCTTGGGCTAGTGGTAGTAACAAAAACCCTTAAAAATCTAGCTGAATTAAAAGGTGTTAAGATAAAAGAAAAGAAAAAAGGTAAGCCGATATGGAAAGCATATCTTGAAAACCAATTTTTAATGCTCTGCACAGCAATATTGTTCTTACTTGTAAGTGCATACGGTTTTTACGGATGGACTATGCAAGTTGGTGTCAATCAAGGTTACATGCCTGTGCAACCAATCCATTATTCACATAAGATCCATTCAGGTGATAATAAAATAGATTGTAACTACTGTCATTCTTCTGCAAAAGTTAGTAAGCATTCAGGAATTCCATCGCTAAATATTTGTATGAATTGTCATAAAAGTATTTACGAATACAATGGTGAAACAACCGAAGAATACACTAAAGAATTCTACGATGCAGAAATTCAAAAATTATATAAGGCCGTTGGATGGGATGATGAGGCGCAAGAATACACTGGTGTTACTTATCCGGTAAAATGGGTTAGAATTCACAACCTTCCAGATTTTGCATATTTTAATCATTCACAGCACGTGTCTGTAGCAGGAATTGAATGTCAAACTTGTCATGGTCCGGTAGAAGAAATGGAGATAATGTACCAGCACTCTCCTCTTACAATGGGTTGGTGTATTAATTGTCATCGTGAAACTAATGTGAAAATCAAAGACAATGAATATTATGATAGAATCCATGCAGAATTATCAAAAAAATACGGAGTCGAAGAATTAACTGCAGCTCAAATGGGAGGACTTGAATGTGGTAAGTGTCATTATTAAAATAGATAAAATTAGATATGTCAAATAATAAAAAATATTGGAAAAATTTAGCAGAGCTTGATTCTGCAAATGACAATGTATTTGACAAATTGCAAAACAAAGAATTTGTTGAAGAAATCCCTGTCGATGAGTTTTTATCAAACAAGGATAATCTTTCTAATAGCTCCACAACTAGAAGGGACTTTTTAAAGTATATTGGATTTAGTACAGCAGCGGCTACTTTAGCTGCATGTGAAGGTCCCGTTGTAAAATCAATTCCTTATGTTGTCCAGCCAAAGGAAATTATTCCTGGTGTTGCTAATTACTATGCTACAACAATTGGAAACGGATATGATTTTGCAAACATATTGATTAAAAACAGAGAAGGAAGACCAATTAAAGTTGAAAAAAACTCTATGGCACCCGAGGAACATGCTGCTAATGCAAGAGTTCATGCGTCAATTCTTGATTTATATGATAGTGCTAGACTTGCACAACCAACAAAAGATAATATGCCTATTTCATGGTTTGGGTTCGAGTATGAAACCAAAGCAGGTCTGGAAGAAATTTCCAAATCTAATAGAGATATAGTTTTACTGACCCAAACTTTTGCAAGTCCATCAACAAGAAAATTAATTGACGATTTTAAAGCTAAATACAGAAATGTAAGACATGTTGTATATGATTCAATTTCTGAATCTAAGGCTCTTGATGCATATGAGTCAAAATACGGATTAAGAGGATTAGCAAATTATGATTTTTCAAAATCTAAAGTTATAGTCTCTGTAGGCGCTGATTTTCTTGGAGATTGGCAAGGTGGAGGATTTGATGTTTCATATGCAAAAGGTAGAATCCCTAATAAGGGAAAAATGTCTAGACATATTCAGTTTGAATCAAATATGACTCTTTCAGGGGCAAACTCAGATATGCGTATCCCTTTAAAGTATGATGAGCAAAAGCTTGTGATATTAGAAATTTATAATTCGCTATTTAGTAAAGAAATAAAAATAGATTCAAATCTATCAATCTCAGATAAACTAAGAAAAGCCATTGATAATACAATTGAAGAAATTAAATCAAATAAAAAGGGTTCTGTGGTTATTTCTGGAATTCAAGATGAAAATTACCAGAATTTAATTCTTCTAATAAATGAAAAACTTTCGAGCAATTCATTTAATCCTTCAAAAACAATATTGACCAGAGACGGAAAAGATGAAGATGTGTTACAACTTATTTCAGACATGAATCAAGGAAAGGTTGGTGCACTTATAATGTGTGGTGTCAATCCTGCTTACACATTATCAAATTCCGAAGAATTTATTAAATCATTGAAATCATTAGAAATGTCTATTTGTTTTTCAATGAAAAATGATGAGACAGCTAACCATTCAAAATATGTTGCTGCTTCAAATCATTATTTAGAATCCTGGTGTGATTATGAGCTAGTGTCAAATGAATTTTCATTAGCCCAACCAGTTATTAAAACTCTTTTCGATACTAAACAATTTCAAGAAATATTGTTGGTTTGGAATGAAAATAAGACCACTGTTCATGATTATATTAAAAATTATTGGAACGATAATATATTAGGAGTCGATTCCTGGAGTAAAGCATTACATGATGGTATTTTTGTTAAAAGAAGAAAAAATAAAATCTTATCAAAGTCAAAATCAAATAAAAATGTATTTAAGCTGGAGGATATCAACACATCAAATAAATTTGAGTTGAATATATATCCAAAAACAGGAATGGGAGATGGACAACATGCCAATAATCCTTGGCTACAAGAGTTTCCCGATCCCCTAACTCGTGCTACTTGGGACAATTATCTTACCATTTCTGAGTATGATGCAAAAGAACTTGGGCTTTATTTGGAACCTAGTACGTTTTTTAATCAGTCAAGAAATGATGCAAATGGTGGACTAAACGGAAAATACGCAATTGTTAAGTTAGGGAATAAAGAATTAAAAGTACCTGCTTTAATCCAACCTGGTCAGGCAAGAGGTACTGTTGGGTTGGCTTTTGGTTATGGAAGATCCCAAGGGGTTAAGTCAGAAATGATGACAGGTGTTAATGCTTACGAATTATATAAAAACTTTAACTCTTCTCAAAGAGTAGAAATTTCTTCAACGAATGAAATTCATGAGTTTGCATGTATCCAACTTCAAAATACACTTATGGGTAGAGGAGATATTATTAAGGAAACCAGTTTAGAAATTTTCAATACCAAAGACTCAAGTGTTTGGAATAGTGAAGCGGTTGTATCCCTTAATCATATTGAAACACCAGTTTCATCCCCGGATGTCGATTTATGGCAAGAATTTGACAGATCAATTGGCCATCATTTTAATTTATCTATTGATCTTAATGCTTGTACGGGATGCGGTGCTTGTGTAATTGCTTGTCACACTGAAAATAATGTTCCAGTTGTAGGTAAAAGTGAAATTAGAAAGAGTAGAGACATGCATTGGTTAAGAATTGACAGATACTATTCCTCCGAAGATTCTTTTTATGAAGATGACATGAAAAAGGATAATATTAGTGGCCTTAGTAGTTCGCTTACATCTTTTGGTGAATTAGAAAATCCATCGGAGAATCCTCAGGTGGCTTTTCAGCCTATAATGTGTCAACATTGTAATCACGCACCATGTGAAACAGTTTGCCCAGTTGCAGCTTCAAGTCACGGAAGACAAGGACAAAATCATATGGCCTACAATAGATGTGTTGGTACAAGATATTGTGCTAATAACTGTCCATATAAGGTTAGAAGATTTAACTGGTTCCTTTACAATGGAAATGATGAATTTGATTATCACATGAATAATGATCTTGGAAGAATGGTAATTAACCCTGATGTAACCGTTAGGTCAAGGGGAGTAATGGAAAAATGTTCAATGTGTATACAAAGTACACAGGCTGTGATTTTAAAGGCTAAGCTTGAGGGAAGACCTGTTGCTGAGGGTGAATTTAACGATAAGGTAGCTTGTTCAGCAGCATGTACAACTGGTGCCATTAAATTTGGAGATATTAATGAAAAAGATAGTGAGATATACAAACTCAAAAACGATGACAGAGCGTATCATTTACTTGATGCGGTTGGAACAAAACCAAATGTTGTATATCAAGTAAAAGTTAGAAATACTAAAAATAAAGTTTAGAAATAAATAGATTATGGGATCGCATTACGAAGCACCAATTAGAAGACCTTTAGTCGCAGGTGAGAAATCTTACCACGACGTGACGGTTGATATTGCGAAGCCAATTGAAACCAAAGCCAATAAGCAATGGTGGATTGTTTTCACAATATCATTAGTGATGTTTTTGTGGGGTCTTGGTTGTATAATTTATACAATATCAACCGGTCTTGGCGTCTGGGGTTTAAATAAAACTGTTGGATGGGCATGGGATATTACAAATTTTGTTTGGTGGGTTGGAATCGGTCATGCTGGAACACTGATTTCAGCTGTTTTATTATTGTTCAGACAAAAATGGAGAATGGCAATTAACAGATCTGCTGAAGCAATGACAATATTTTCTGTAATCCAAGCTGGTTTATTTCCGATAATTCACATGGGACGACCATGGCTTGCATACTGGATGCTTCCGATACCAAATGGATTTGGATCTTTGTGGGTTAACTTTAACTCTCCACTTTTATGGGATGTTTTTGCAATTTCAACTTATTTATCTGTTTCTCTTGTTTTTTGGTGGACAGGTCTTTTACCAGATTTTGCAATGATTCGTGATAGGGCAGTTAAGCCTTTTCAAAAAAAAATTTATAGTATATTAAGTTTTGGATGGTCTGGTCGTGCAAAAGATTGGCAAAGATTTGAGGAAGTGTCACTAGTATTAGCAGGACTTGCTACACCACTTGTTCTCTCTGTACACACTATTGTATCTTTTGATTTTGCTACTTCAGTGATTCCTGGTTGGCATACTACTATATTTCCTCCATATTTTGTAGCTGGAGCAATTTTCTCAGGATTTGCTATGGTTCAAACTCTTCTAATAATTATGAGAAAAGTATGTGACCTTGAAGAATACATTACATTACAGCATATCGAATTGATGAATATTGTCATTATGATTACAGGTTCAATAGTGGGAGTTGCATATATAACAGAATTATTTATAGCATGGTATTCTGGAGTTGAGTATGAACAATATGCATTTTTAAACAGAGCTACTGGACCTTATGCATGGGCTTATTGGGCAATGATGAGTTGTAATGTATTTTCTCCACAATTTATGTGGTTTAAAAAGTTGAGAACTAGTATAATGTTTTCTTTCTTTATTTCGATTGTGGTTAATATTGGAATGTGGTTTGAAAGATTTGTTATTATTGTAACATCACTTCACAGGGATTATTTACCATCATCATGGACGATGTTCTCTCCTACCTTTGTAGACATAAGCATTTTTGTTGGTACTATAGGATTCTTTTTTGTTTTGTTTTTATTGTATGCAAGAACTTTTCCTGTAATTGCCCAGGCCGAGGTAAAAACAATACTAAAAAGCTCAGGTGAAAAGTATAAGAAATTAAGAGACAGTGGAAAGTCTTTGGTTGGCACTGGTGCTGATTCAAGAACTTCAAAAATTAAAAAAATTAAAAAGTAATATGGGATCAATAAAAATATTTCATGCCTTATATAATGATGATGACATCTTACTTTCAGCTGTAAAGAAGATCAAAGAAAAACATTATGATATTGATGAAGTTTACACACCCTTTCCAGTTCACGGTTTGGATAAGGTGATGGGTCTAGAACCAACTAGAATTGCTATAGCTGCTTTTATTTATGGTTGTATTGGAATTACGGTTGCTACATTAATGATGAATTATATTATGATAGTAGATTGGCCTCAAAATATTGGTGGAAAGCCAAGTTTTAGCTACATAGAAAATATGCCAGCTTTTGTTCCTATTATGTTTGAAATGACAGTATTTCATGCTGCGCATTTAATGGTAATTACTTTTTATTTAAGAAGTAGAATGTGGCCTTTAAAAAAAGCCGAAAATCCTGACCCAAGAACAACTGATGATCATTTTTTAATTGAAATTAGCACTGACAAACCTGTTGCTGGACTAAGAAAACTACTAAAAGATTCAGGAGCTGTAGAGATTAACGAAGTAAAACCCAAAGAGTATTAATGATGAATCATAGTTATAAAATATTATTAATATTTACCATACTTCTTCAATCATGTTGGGGTGATAAAGGTGCTCCAAATTATGAGTATATGCCTAATATGTATGAATCTTTAAGTTATGAGGCTTATTCAGAAAATCAAATATTTGAAGATGAATTATCTGCGAGGTTTCCTGTTGAGGGTACAATCCCAAGAGGCTATTCACTATATGACTATGAAGACACCAATGAAGGTTATGATTTGGCAAAAAAAGAACTTATTAATCCTTATGAATTCAGTGATGCTGATATGTTAAAAGCTAAGGAGTTATACACTGTTTATTGTGGAGTTTGTCATGGTTCAAAGGGTGCAGGTCAAGGAATTCTCGTTAAAAGAGAAAAGATATTAGGAATTCCAAGTTATGCAGATCAAGGAAGAGCAATAACATCTGGTAGTACTTACCACGTAATTTACTATGGTAAAAATACTATGGGATCTTATGCAAATCAGCTTAATGAAAAAGAAAGATGGATGGTAACAAGTTATGTTATGAAATTAAAATCAGATTTAAGTAAATAGAATTTAATATGTATACCTTATCAAATAGATTTAAGATTTTTTCATTATCCTTAATAATTTTAGGTTCGTTGGGCTGGTTCTATTCTTACACTGCATCACACTTGACGCTTGATGAAGTCAAGGTTTTAATTGCTGAAGAATCTCATCACGGCTCTCATTCTGATGATATGCATAACATGAGTCATCAAAACGAAAAACATCACAATGAAGATTCTCATCATGGAGATGAAGCCCATGGGCATGAGGATGAGCATGCTGAACATGTTTTACACCAAATACATAATAGACCATATGCGGCACTTTATGTTGCTGCTTTTTTCTTTATGATGATATCACTTGGTGTACTTGCATTTTATGCAATTCAGTACGCTTCTCAAGCCGGTTGGTCACCCGTTTTATTTAGAGTAATGGAATCCATCACATATTATCTTCTTCCTGGAGCTATCATTGTTCTTCTAATCGCAATTATTGGTGATAAACACATATTTATTTGGATGGATCCTGAAGTTGTAGCCCATGATGAAATCATACAAGGTAAAGAGAGTTGGTTGAATAAAAATGCATTTATTTTAAGAGGCTTAATTTATATTGGTGGATGGTCATTATATAGGTACTTTTCAAGAAAGTTTTCTTTAGCACAAGATAATGCTAAGGATAATAAAAATTTTAAAAGAAATTTTCAACTTTCTGCAGGATTTCTAGTATTCTTTATTTACACAGAATCCATGATGTCTTGGGATTGGATAATGAGTGTTGACCCACACTGGTTTAGTACTTTATTTGGTTGGTATGTGTTTGCAAGTATGGTAGTAAGTGGTATTACCGTTATTGCTCTAATTACGATTTATCTTCAAACAAAAGGACTTATGAAATATGTGAATGATAGTCACTTACATGATTTAGCTAAGTTTATGTTTGGTTTTAGTGTGTTCTGGGCTTATTTATGGTTTTCACAATTCATGTTGATTTGGTATGCTAATATTCCTGAAGAGGTTACATACTTTGTAACTAGAATTGAGATGTATCCAATTCCATTTTTTACTATGTTTTGTCTTAATTTCATATTCCCATTTTTGGTATTAATGAATAGTGACTACAAGAGAGTCCCAATATTTATAATAATGGCAGGGGTGATAATTTTAATCGGTCATTATATGGATGTGTATATGATGATAATGCCTGCAACAGTGATCGATAGATACGGCTTTGGAATTGCAGAATTTAGTTCCATATTAATATTTTTAGGCTTATTTTTGCTACTTGTTTTTTATTCATTATCAAAAGAAGAATTATTAGCAAAAGGAAACCCAATGATTAAGGAAAGTGAAAACTTCCATTACTAAATTGAAGAAGATAATATGACTACATTATTTATAGTATTAATTTTAACATTTATTACAATTGCCATTTGGCAAATGATTAAAATATTTGACTTATCTAAAGCAATTTCTGGAGTAAAAGTTGATGATTCTCAAATTGCTAATGATAAGGATAATACGACACAGGCTAAATTAATGCTTGGTTTTCTCGCTTTTATATATGCTATAACTATTTTTTCACTTGTAAAATATGGCAAATTTCCATTGATATCTAATGCTGCATCAGAGCATGGTGCGCAGATAGATACTCTTATGATTTGGACTATGGTTTTAATTTTCATAGTTCAAACAATTACACAATTCCTTTTATATTTCTTTGCATACAAGTACAAGGGTAGTAAAAAATCCAAAGCATTATTTTATACTGATAATCACAAACTTGAGTTAATGTGGACTGTTATTCCTGCGATAGTTTTGACTGGGTTTATTACCTATGGTCTTTTAACTTGGTCAGATGTTATGAATATGCAAAAAAATGATGATCCAATGGTAATCGAATTATATGCTCAACAATTTAATTGGAAGGCTAGATACGCTGGAAATGATAATGTCCTTGGAAAATCCAATGTCAGATTAATAGATATTGATAGAGCTAATATTTTAGGGGTTGATGAAAATGATCCTAACGGACAAGACGATGTGATAACTACTGAACTTCATTTACCTGTTAACAGACCAATATTGTTTGTTATGAGATCACAGGATGTTATTCATTCTGCTTACATGCCACACTTTAGAGCGCAAATGAATTGTGTTCCAGGAATGGTTACTAAATTTACATTTACTCCGACTGTTACTACAGAAGAAATGAGGCAAAATCCATCAATGATTGATAAAGTGATTAACATTAATAATATTAGAGAAGAAAAAAGTGAAGAGCTCGCCCTTAAGGGTGAAGAGCCTTTAGACCCATATGAATTTGACTACTTGCTTTTATGTAATAAAATTTGTGGTAAATCTCATTACAATATGCAAATGAAAATTATTGTTGAAACTCAAGAAGAGTTTGATAATTGGTATAATCAGCAAACAGTATTTAAGAATTCGCTAATTGCACAAAATTAAGACTATGGCAGAATATATAGAATTTGATAAAGATCATCACGCTCATCATCACAAAGAGACATTTATAACTAAATATATTTTTAGTCAAGATCATAAAATGATTGCTAAACAATATTTGTTTACTGGTGTCTTTTTTATGGGCATTATTGGAATTTTAATGTCGGCGTTAATGAGAATGCAAATTGCATGGCCTGAGGAACCTAACATATTTTTTGATTTCTTATTAGGAAAATGGGCGCCTGAAGGAGTAATGGATGCTGACATTTATTTAGCACTTGTAACAATGCATGGAACTATTATGGTTTTCTTTGTCTTGACGGCAGGATTAAGTGGAACCTTCAGTAATCTACTTATCCCATTACAATTGGGTGCTAGAGATATGGCTTCTGGTTTTCTTAATATGGTAGCATTTTGGTTATTTTTTGTTTCTACTGTCTTGATGGTTGCATCAATATTTGTTGAAGCTGGACCAGCTGCAGCAGGTTGGACAATTTACCCCCCATTAAGTGCTTTAGAAATGGCCCAGCCTGGATCCGGTTTAGGGATGACATTGTGGTTAGTCTCGATGGCATTTTTTATAGCATCCTCATTACTTGGATCATTAAATTATATTGTTACTGTTTTGAATTTACGAACAAAAGGTATGTCTTTAACAAGAATGCCTTTAACAATTTGGGCTTTTTTCGTAACAGCAATTATTGGAACAATTTCATTCCCAGTTCTTCTATCTGCTGCACTTTTATTAATCATGGATAGAAGTTTTGGAACCTCATTCTTCCTCTCAGATATTTTTATTCAAGGCGAAGTATTACACTACCAAGGTGGTTCTCCGGTTTTATTTGAACACCTTTTTTGGTTCCTTGGGCACCCAGAGGTATACATAGTACTATTACCTGCTTTAGGAATTGCATCTGAGGTAATTGCAACACATGCTAGAAAACCAATTTTTGGTTATAAGGCAATGATTATTTCCATTTTGGCTATTGCATTTTTATCTACGATTGTATGGGGTCATCACATGTTTGTAACCGGCATGAATCCGTTTTTAGGTTCAGTATTTACATTTACAACGTTATTAATTGCAATACCATCAGCGGTCAAAGCTTTTAACTACATAACTACATTGTGGAAAGGGAATATTCAATTTAATACTCCAATGCTTTTTGCAATTGGATTTGTTTCAACATTTATTACCGGTGGTTTAACTGGGATAATTCTTGGAGATAGTGCACTAGATATAAATGTTCACGATACATATTTTGTTGTTGCGCATTTTCACCTTGTAATGGGAATATCTGCTTTGTATGGAATGCTAGCTGGAATTTATCACTGGTATCCAATACTTTTTGGTAAAATGATGAATAAAAATCTAGGTTACATCCATTTTTGGGTGACTGCAATTTCTGCCTATGGAGTCTTTTTTCCAATGCATTTCATCGGTATGGCTGGTCTTCCAAGAAGATACTATACTAACTCAAACTTCCCATTGTTTGATGATCTTGCTGATACAAATCAAATCATTACAATGTTTGCTTTGATGGGAGCTGCAGTTCAGTTAGTTTTCCTTTACAATTTTATTTACAATATATTTTATGGTAAAAAAGCACCTCAAAATCCATGGAAATCAACAACTCTAGAGTGGACCGCTTCTCAAAAGCACATTCACGGTAATTGGCAAGGTAAAATTCCTGAGGTTCACAGATGGCCATATGATTATAGTAAGCCTGGCTATAAGGAAGATTTTGTTCCTCAACACATACCTTTGAAGAAAGGGGAAGAGGAGTATTAATACAATATGTATTAAAGAAAAAGCCTTTCTGATTTAGAAAGGCTTTTTCTTTATATTTGTTTATATGAATGAAAATCTAGATCCTTCATCTGAAAATCTTTCGTCAAATGAAAGGGAATTCGAAAATAACTTAAGACCTGTTTCTTTTGAAGATTTTTCAGGTCAAGATCATGTCATCAATAATTTAAAAATTTTTGTTGAGGCTGCAAATCAAAGAAATGAAGCTTTAGATCATACATTATTTCATGGTCCACCAGGCTTAGGAAAAACCACACTAGCAAATATTTTAGCAAAAGAATTAGATGTTGAAATTAAGGTAACTTCTGGACCAGTTTTAGATAAACCAGCTGATTTGGCAGGTTTATTAACCAACCTACAAGACAGAGATGTCTTGTTTATCGATGAAATACACAGATTGAGTCCCATTGTTGAGGAATACTTGTACTCTGCTATGGAAGATTATAAGATAGATATAATGATTGAATCAGGCCCTAATGCAAGATCTGTTGAAATAAATCTTAACCCCTTTACTTTAGTTGGTGCAACAACTAGGTCAGGATTGCTTACAGCCCCAATGCGAGCAAGATTTGGAATTACCAACAGGCTCAAATATTATGACTCAGAATTGCTGTCAACTATAGTTCAAAGAAGTGCAAAAATTTTAGATGTTACTATTTCTATTGAGGCTGCAATTGAAATTGCAAGTAGAAGCAGAGGTACACCAAGAATAGCAAATTCACTTCTAAGAAGGGTAAGAGATTTTGCTCAGATTAAAGGTGATGGTAAAATTGATATTAATATAACAAAGTCAAGTCTTAAAGCACTTAATGTAGACGTAAGTGGACTTGATGAGATGGATAATAAAATATTAAGTACTATCATTGATAAGTTTGCTGGTGGCCCAGTTGGATTAACAACTTTAGCAACAGCTGTAAGTGAGAATCCAGAGACAATTGAAGAGGTTTATGAACCTTTTTTAATTCAACAAGGTTTTATTATGAGAACTCCAAGAGGTCGAGAAGCTACAGAGCTCGCATTTAAACACTTAAACAAAGAATTTAAGTCATCTCAAAGAGGACTTTTTTAAATACTTTGTATATGCATAAATATTTTGGTATTGAGAACTTAACAGTTGATATTAAATCTCAGGCTAAAAACCTTGGTTTCATGTCTTGTGGAATTAGTGAAGCTAGATTTTTAGAGGAAGAGGCTCCCAAACTCGAAGAATGGCTAAATAATAATATGAACGGTAAGATGTCTTATATGGAGCGTAACTTCGACATGAGACTTGATCCAAGAAAAATTGTTGATGATGCCAAAAGTGTAATTTCTCTTACATATAATTATTTTCCAAAAAAAACCTTAAGTGAATCAGGATTTAAGGTTTCAAAGTACGCATACGGGAAAGATTATCACTTTGTAATAAAAGAAAAATTAAGGAATCTCCTTGAGTATATTAAAGAAAAAGTAGGTGATATAAACGGAAGAGTTTTTGTTGATTCAGCTCCAATTTTAGAAAGAGCTTGGGCGAAGAAAAGTGGATTGGGTTGGGTTGGAAAAAATACAAATCTAATTTCTAAACAAAACGGTTCATTTTTTTTCTTGTGTGAAATTATTTTAGATCTAAAACTTAATTATGATCATATTGAAACAGATCACTGTGGTTCTTGTACTGCATGTATAGATGCATGCCCAACTGATGCAATCGTTGAACCATATGTAGTGGATGGAAGCAAGTGTATTTCTTACTACACAATAGAATTAAAGGATAATATCCAAGATCATGTAAAAGGTTCATATGGAGATTGGATTTTTGGATGTGATATTTGTCAGGATGTATGTCCATGGAATAGATTTTCAAAGGCTCATAATGAACCGCTTTTTAATCCTAAAGATGAGTTTTTATCGATAAGCAAAAATGATTGGACAGAAATGACTAAAGAGACTTTTAACAAAGTATTTAAAAACTCTGCTTTAAAAAGGACAGGGTTTGATGGGATTAAAAGAAATATTGAATTTATAAAAAGAAAATAAAACTAAATTTTTCAGATTTTTTGAATTAAATTGTTAATTAAAATTTTTTAAAATGATCACCCATATTAAAGGAAGATTATCAGAAAAATCTCCAACTAATGTTGTAATTGAGACCAACGGAATTGGCTATTGGGTAAATATTTCATTAACCACATTTTCTCAAATTCCTGATCAAGAAAGTATTAAGTTATATACTCATCTTCAAATAAAAGAAGATTCTCATTCCCTTTATGGATTTTATACTCTTAAGGAAAGGGAAATTTTTAGACTTTTAATTTCCGTTAGTGGAGTTGGCACAAGTACTGCAAGAACTATGCTTTCGTCATTAAATCCGGAGCAAATTATTGATGCGATTTCGTCCAATAATGTTTCGATTGTACAATCTGTAAAGGGTATAGGTAGCAAAACTGCTCAGAGATTAATCATAGAGTTGAGAGATAAAGTATTAAAAATATATGATATTGATGAAGCTTTTGTTAATTCAAACAATACCGTTAGAGAAGAAGCGTTATCTGCTTTAGAGGTTCTTGGAATTAATAAGAAATCTGCAGAGAGATTAGTCGACAAAATAATTAAAGATAATTTAGATATTACTGTAGAGGAAATAATCAAAGAGACTTTGAAAAATATTTAATTTATCTAATGCTACCTAGCTTCAATTTAAAAACCTATTCACTGGGATTACTTTCATTTATGTTAGTAATTCAAGTTAATGCTCAGGAATCACAAGCAGATCTAGGTCAAATTAACGTTCCAAATCCGTCAACCTATATTGAAAATTATGAATATGATGCTGCAAGTGATTTGTATTATTATAATGTAAAAGTAGGCGAATATGATATTAGTTACCCTATAATATTGACACCTGATGAATATCAAGAACTTATTTTAAAAGAAGACTTAAAAAATTATTATAAATCTAAGATTGATGCAGCTGAAGGAAAAAAAGACGGCTCTGAGGAAGATCAGAAAAATTTAATACCTGAAATTTATGTCAACTCACAATTATTTGAATCAATTTTTGGAGGAAACTCTATTCAGGTAGTTCCTCAGGGTTCATTGGAGGTTGATTTAGGAGTTCTTTACACTAAACAAGACAATCCAGCTTTTTCACCAAGAAATCGAAGTAATTTAACTTTTGATTTTGACCAAAGAATAGGATTAAGTTTAGTTGGAAAGGTTGGAACTAGAGTTCAGGTAAATGCAAATTTTGATACGCAATCCTCTTTTGATTTTCAAAATCTTTTAAAACTTGAATATGAGCCAACCGAGGATGATATCATTCAGAAAATTGAAGTTGGTAACGTTAGTATGCCATTAAATAGTTCTTTAATTTCTGGCGCTCAAAGTCTTTTTGGTGTTAAAACTGAACTTAAATTTGGAAAAACAAGAATAAAAGCCATCTTCTCAGAACAAAAGTCAGAATCAAGATCTGTAGTTTCTGAAGGCGGAGGTACAGTTCAAGAATTTGAATTCAGAGCTTTGGATTATGATGAAAACAGACACTTTTTTTTAAGCCATTATTTCAGAAATAAGTATGATGAATCCCTAGCCAATTATCCATATATAAATTCTAATGTTCAAATTACAAGAGTAGAGGTTTGGGTAACTAATAGGAATAACCAATTAGAGGATGTTAGGAATATTTTAGCATTTCAAGATTTAGGAGAAACAAATAACGTATCATCCTCAGTAAATATTTTTTCAGCACCTCAATCATATCCCGATAATTCTAATAATGCATTTGATCCTAGTGCTATCGGTGATGCAGGATCTCAATTAACGAATTTGGTAAGAGATATCGCATCTGTTCAATCTGGAATTCTTGTGCCAAATGTTAATGAAGGGATAGATTATGGAAAATTAGAAAATGCTCAAAAGTTACGTGAGAATATAGATTATCAAATTCACCCCCAATTAGGTTATATTTCTTTAACACAAAAATTAGATAATGATGAAATTCTGGCTGTTGCATTTCAGTATACTGTTGGAGATCAGGTTTTTCAAGTTGGTGAATTTGCAAATGACGGAGTTCAAGCAACCGAAGTTTCTTTTGAAAATAATAATCAGGTGGTCAACTCAAACAACCTTGTTGTAAAATTATTAAAGAGTACAGTTACAAATGTTGAAGAGCCAATATGGGACTTAATGATGAAAAATATTTATAATACAGGTGCATTTCAACTAGAAAGAGAAGACTTTAAATTAAATATTTTTTATAAAGAATCTTCAGAATTAAACTACATTACGCCTGTTGAGGGAACACCTTTTCCAAATCCAATCGGAGGATCTCTTCCAATTCAAGAACAACCACTTTTAAGTTTCTTTAATTTTGACAGATTAAACTATAATAATGATCCGCAAATTGGAGGTGATGGTTTTTTTGATTTTGTTCCAGAAATTACAGTGTTTCAACAATCAGGTAAAATTATATTTACAAAGGCTGAGCCGTTTGGAGAATTTTTATTTGAGTCGCTCAGACTAGATATTTCAGAGGATTATAATGGAGATCAAAATAGTCTAAATGATTACAATTTAAATCAAAAAAAATATGTTTATCACACACTTTATAATTCGACTAAAACTGCAGCTGAACAAGCAGCAGAGAAAAACAAGTTTTTGGTTAAAGGTAAATATAAATCATCATCAGGTGGCGGTATTCCTATAGGAGCTTATAATGTCCCTAGAGGATCTGTAACTGTAACAGCTGGTGGTAGAGTTTTAGTTGAGGGAGTTGATTATACAGTGAATTATCAATTAGGAACTGTTCAGATTTTAGATGCTGGCTTACAGGCATCAAATATTCCAATTAATGTAAGTGTTGAAAATAATGCATTATTTGGTCAGCAAACTAAGAGATTTTCAGGCATTAATATTGAACATCAATTTAGTGATGACTTTATTGTCTCAGGTACCCTGTTAAATTTACATGAAAGACCACTTACTCAAAAAGCAAATTTTGGTACTGAACCTATTAATAATACAATGGTTGGATTTGACGGAAATTTTTCAAAAGAAATTCCACTCCTAACAAGACTTATTAATAAATTACCAAATATAGAAACTGATGTTCCTTCAAATTTTTCGCTGAGAGGTGAATTTGCATATTTACTTCCCGGAGCACCTAAAGGGAATAACTTTAATGGTGAAGCAACTTCCTATATTGATGATTTTGAGGGTACTCAAAATGTAATAGATTTATTAGCGCCCCAATCTTGGTCAATCTCTAGTAGACCAAAAGACCTTGGAAATATATATTCTGAGGGTGATGAGGATGATAATGGAATTCAAAATGGTTACAATCGGGCTCTACTTAATTGGTACTCCATTGACCCAATTTTTTATAGTAGTCAGAGACCCTCAGAAATTTCAAATGAAGATTTATCAAATTTATACTCAAGAAGAATATTTATTGATGAGATATTCCCTCAAGTTGATTTAGTTCAAGGACAAACAACAGTTATAAATTCTTTGGACTTAAATTATTATCCAAATCTAAGAGGTCCTTATAATATGGACCCTACAGTAGCTAATGGAACCATAGACAATGTTAATAATTCATGGGCAGGTATTACAAGACAAATTAATACGACTGATTTTGAACAATCTAATGTTGAGTATTTAGAATTTTGGTTAATGGATCCATTTTTGGAAGATAACGATAACAATGGTGGTGTACTAACTTTTAATCTTGGAAATATTTCAGAAGACATTATAAAAGATGGAAGGAAGCAATATGAAAATGGTCTTCCTGAGGATGGGGATATTAGCCTTCTTCCCGTGACCACTTGGGGTACTGTTGTTCCTCAAAATCAATCATTAGTATATGCATTTTCTTCAGTGGGAGATTCAAGAACAAATCAAGATGTTGGTATTGATGGTTATGATGATAGCGAGGAAGCAAATGTTTTTACTGCTTTTTCTAATTTATCTGACCCCGCAAATGACAATTATGAATATTTTCTTAATAAGCAAGGAAATATTTTTGAAAGATATATGGATTACAACGGATTAGACGGTAATTCTCCCGAAACTATTTCAAATACCGATAGAGGGTCATCAACTTATCCTGACGTTGAAGATATAAATCGCGATAATACAATGAATACTATTGATAGTTACTTTGAATACGAATTGGAGATATCACCAATTTCACTATCAAACCTCAATAATCCATTTATAATTGATAGAAAGGAAAAAAATGTGAATTTGCCTAATGGGACCTCAGAACTGGTAAGGTGGTATCAATTTAGAATCCCTGTTAATGAGCCAACTGGCTCTGTTGGAGGTATTTCTGATTTTAGATCAATTAGGTTCATGAGAATGTATCTGACAGAATTTAGTCAAAATACAATTTTCAGATTTGGAACTTTGGAACTCGTAAGAAGTGATTGGAGAAAATATCAATTAAGTCTTGACGAAGAAATTGACAATAACAATGATACTACTGATTTTTCAGTAGGTATAATTGGTATTCAAGAAAATGAAGAAAGTTATGTTTCACCACCTGGAGTTGAAAGGGAACAGTTTAATAATAATAATACAATTGTAAGACAGAATGAGCAATCACTTGTTTTAAATGTATGTGAATTAGAACCTGAAGATTCAAGAGGTGTATATAAAAATATAAGTGTTGATATGAGGCAATTCAATCGACTAAGGATGTTTTTACATGCCGAGGATGGTTCGTCACCGGGATTTACAGATGGAGATATTATTGGATTTGTAAGACTTGGAAATGATCTTTCAGAAAATTATTATCAAATTGAAATACCTTTACAAGAATCTCCATCAGGTTCATTAGATCCACTATCTGTTTGGCCTGTTATTAACGAAATTGATCTTCCAATAAGTGCCTTGGAAACAATTAAATCACTTTCAATTCTAAACGGAACTTTAGGTTCCGATCAGCCAATTTTTTATAATGTAATTAACGATGATGTAGTTGAAGAACCTGTAAGTGAGTTTTCGCCTTTAGATGTTGGAAGACAAAGGATTTCAATAAAAGGAAATCCCAATTTTGGAGATATTAGAACGTTAATGATTGGAGTTAAGAACCCAAGTCAGGATAATATGGATGTATGTGCTGAGGTTTGGTTTAATGAGTTAAGACTCTCAGATATGGATAATGAGGGCGGATGGGCTGCTACATTAGCAGTTGATACAAATATTGCTGATTTTATGAATATTTCTGCAACTGCTAGGCAAAGTACAAGCGGATTTGGAAATATAGAACAAGGTCCAAGTGAAAGAGATAAGATAGATAAAAAACAATATGATATAATTTCTAATATTAATGTTGGTCAATTATTTCCAAAAAAATGGGGGTTAAATATTCCGTTAAATTATGGTCAGGGTGAGGAATATATTACACCAGAATTTGATCAACAATATAGAGATATAACCCTTTCATCAAGAATAAATCAGGCAGAATCTCAAGAGGATAAAGATGCAATTTTGAGACAGTCTGAGGATTATACAAAAAGAAAAAGTTTAAATCTAATTGGGGTAAATAAACAAAGAACTAATGATGAAAAAACTCCAAGATTTTATGATATTGAAAATCTTACATTTAATTATTCCTACAATGAGGTCAATCATAGAGATTATGAAATTGAAAATATGCTTGATCAAAATGTTAGAGCAGGTGTTAATTATAATTTCAATTTTAACACTGTTAAACTAGAGCCACTAAAGAAAAATGATTCGATTTTTAACAGTGAATACTTAAAGATTTTAAAAGACTTTAATATTAATTTATTACCATCAAGCATAAGTATTAATACAGACTATAATAGACAGTTTAATAAACAAAAATTTAGAGAAATTGATTTAGCTCAAGATAATATTGGAATTCAAGAGTTGTTTAGGCGAAACTATTCATTTGATTTCCAACTTGCGATAAATTATCCTATTTCTGAAAATCTGACCTTAGATTATAATATTGGCAACAATAATATTGTAAGAAATTACTTTGTTGATAATCAAATTAACGGAATCCAGGATTCTGAACTAGACGTATGGGATAGATTTTTTGATATTGGGGATCCTAATAGGCAAGTTCAACAAGTTGCGATAAATTATGATATACCCTTCAATAAAATACCAACTTTTAATTTCTTAAAAACCACCTATTCATATACCGGAGATTACCAATGGCAAAAAGGATCAGATCTATTCTCAAATCTTACTTTAGACGGTCAAACTTATGATCTTGGAAATTCTATATCAAATGCAAATACTCACAATATCAATTCAGTACTTGATATGCAGAAATTTTATAGATATTTGGGATTAACTAAGTTTACCAGAGGCTCTGACTCAAAAGCTGTGAGAGGATTCTCCAATGCTAATACAAAAAAAACAAATCCAATTTTAAAATCATTTATTAATTTAATTACTACAGTAAAGAGAATTCAAATTAATTATTCAGAAAACAACGGCTCCTTTTTACCAGGATTCTTGGATACACCAGGTTTTATAGGATCATTTACACCATCGCTTGGTTATGTGTTTGGAAGTCAAAAAGATATAAGGTATTTAGCTGCAAGGAACGGATGGCTGACCGTTTTTCCAGAATTCAATCAACAATTCTCTAGCACTAATAATACTAACCTTACCTTTTCTGCCAATTTAGTTCCGATCAATGATTTAAAAATTGATTTAACAGGTGGAAGAACTTATGCAGAAAATTTAACCGAATCGTTTAATACTTTAGATTCAGATAATGATGGATTCAGTGATTTGTATAATCCATTTATTCAAAACTCGGTTGGTAATTTCAATATCTCTACGGTTCTTATTAAGACAGCTTTTTCACAAAGTGATGAATTTAGCTCTGAGGTATTTGAAACTTTCAAGAATAATAGACTTATAATTGCAAGAAGACTAGCTGCTCAAGAAGGAGTTGATTTTACAAATCCAAACAATTTTGAAAATGGGGATATTAATGGATTCCCACTTGGATTCGGAAAAACAAGTCAGTTAGTTTTATTACCGTCATTTTTATCCGCATACACAGGAACTGACGCCAACAAAGTTACTTTAGGAGCATTTAGAGATGTTCCAATTCCAAATTGGACTATAAAATATTCTGGTTTCATGAAAATGAAATGGTTTAGAAAAAACTTTAAAAGATTTTCAATATCACACGGCTATAACTCTATGTATACAATTAATCAATTTAGATCAAACCTAGATTACATTCAACCGGATTTTAGCATAGACTATATCTTTCAAAACAATGATGTTTTTGATCAGTCTGACAACTATAAAAATAAAACCTTGTTTAGTAATATTAATCTAATGGAACAGTTTAGTCCACTATTTAAAATTGACGTAGAAATGAAAAATTCTTTGAAGCTAATGACTGAAATAAGAAAAGACAGATTACTTTCATTAAGCTTTGATAATAATTTATTGACAGAAATTCAAGGTAATGAATATATTTTAGGATTGGGATACAGAGTAAAAGATCTTCAAATAAGATCTAGGCTTGGAGGTTCAAGACAATTAATAAAGAGCGATTTAAATATGAAAGCTGACTTTTCTGTTAGGAATAATAAAACAATTGTCAGATATTTGGATTTGGAAAATAATCAAGTAACGTCAGGACAAACTATTTTGAACTTAAAATACTCAGCTGATTATGCATTTAGTCAAAATTTAACTGGAATATTTTATTTTGACTATTCATTTTCTGAGTATGCAATTTCGACTGCGTTTCCTCAGACAACAATTAGAGCTGGCTTTACGATGAGATATAATTTTGGAAATTAATAATTTATTAAAATGAATATACCTGAAGAATTAAAATATACCAAAGATCATGAGTGGATTTCAATTGACGGAGAAATTGCTACTGTTGGTATTACCGATTTTGCACAAAGAGAATTAGGAGATATAGTATATGTTGAGGTTGAAACAGTAGGCGAGACCTTAGATGCAGATGAGGTTTTTGGAACAGTAGAAGCAGTAAAAACCGTGTCAGATTTATTTCTGCCAGTTTCTGGTGAAATTATTGAATTTAATGAAGATTTAGAAGATACACCTGAGGATGTAAATGCAGAGCCATATTCAAAG
>CACHNE010000009.1 GCA_902581145.1 uncultured Bacteroidota bacterium
TAGCTGTGTGAAGATTAATTCTAAATTCTTGACCAGCAGCTTGATTTATCACTAATGGAATCACAGCATTTTCCATGGCTGACAGTGGCAAGTTTTGATGCTCAAGGCTCACCCCGTCGTCTCCTTCAATCAGTCTTGAAGCTATTTCAGCACCCTGGTAATAGTTCCCAACGTCATAAGTTTGGTCTAAACCTAAAGTCATATTTTCTTTGAACCTAATATGAGTTTGCTCAATAAACGCATCGTTATTGTAGAGCACTAGATAAATCTCAGTGTTTTCCATCACATCACCAACAACAAAGTCATCTGTTCCCGTTGTTGTTTGCATTGATGTTTTAAAAGAGATATCTGCAGCACTTGAACTCTCAGCTGCAACCATAAACCCTTGACCAGGAGCGATATATACCGCTTCATTTCCATCATATGAGTCATAACCTGCACCACCGGACTTGTTAGGGTTCCACCCATAAACAGCTCCATACGAACCCTGATCCAATATAGAATTGTCAGTAACATTTTCAGTTAAGAAACTGACAAGGTTTAGGAATGATGGATATGGGTTAGATACTAAGTTCCATCTTCTCCCAGAAGCACTATTATTAATAACTGATTCACTAACAGTTGCTGTGGGTATTGTTCCTGTAAAATCTAATACACCACCTGATGAGCCTATTGCTACGTGCGCCATTTGATAACCCTTTCCAGGGTCAAAAGCAGTTGAATTATTAACAACTGAAGTTGAATTATAATTAGTCCAACTATCAGCAGAATTATCATAAGATCCGATTGCATATGTTGTCGGAGAGCTTCCGTTGGTTGCTAATCTGCCGGAATTTGCAGTTATGAATGCACTAATATAATTATTACCTCCAACGGGCGAGCCAATTAAATC
Source organism: uncultured Bacteroidota bacterium (assembly GCA_902581145.1). Lineage (GTDB taxonomy): Bacteria > Bacteroidota > Bacteroidia > Flavobacteriales > Flavobacteriaceae > MED-G13. The sequence continues at coordinate 893 of CACHNE010000009.1, forward strand.
CCATTCTAATCCAGCCGCATCAACTATGTTAACATAACGCTTGTAAGTTATATCTCCTGTTGGAGTGCCAGCAACTTTTATAGCAGCAAAATTTTGAGAATCAGAATTCAGTTTTACAGTTCCGTTATTTGTAAAATTTGCAGCAACTGTCAGTGAACCACTTTTAGCAATTGTAAGACTAGCTCCGCTATTTATTGTTATGTTGTTAATTTCTTCGTCTCCTGTTATAACGATATTATCAGGGCTTGAAATCGTCAAATTATCTCCCGAACCAAGAGAATTGTTCCAGGCGGTTGAAGTTTTGGCTCCTGGGGAACCATATTCAGAATAAGAGGCCTGCCAACTTGCTGCATAATAATTATTATTTCCGTCGATTAACTCTAACGATTTGAAGGAGTCGTCAGGATCAGTTGGCCACGGAGAATTCTCATCATAATCGACTTGGTCGACTATATTGCCCGAAGCATCTTTTAAAATTACTGAGTCACCCCCATTATTAAGAGCACCGTTATAGTTGCCAGAACCTGGGTCATAGTCAGCGCTAAATTGTGCTGTTCCGACTCCGTTAACTACAACCGTAAAATATGAGGTTGCAGAAATTGATGTTGATCCCGGAAATGTTGCCATTATATTAGGGCCGTTGTCAACAATTGTATAGCCCGAAACATCAATTGCTGAAGCTGTTGGATTGTATAATTCTACCCACTCCCAATCAGTAGAAGGAGTATTGTAAACAATCTCGGTTATTTGAATTGCATTAGCAGTAGTTGCATTGCCGGTTTGGACCGTACCATTTGTTTTAAAATCAATATCGCTTCCTGAGTTGGTATAAGGAAAAATTTCAAAATACCAGGACGCTGAAACTCCTAAGTTTGAAAAAGAAGTTGTGCCAACACCATGATTTATATTGATTGATACTCTATTATCTGAGGCATCGCTATCATCAGCAATTGCGGTTCCATCTACAGGGTCAGCTATTGAGCTATCTTTTTCACCAACTATCAAATACTTGGAAGGGGCTTGATCTCCGGCCACAGCATCTGTCCATGTCAAAGTAATTTTCTCATGAGTTACAGAAGCAGATAGTCCTGTGGGATGATTGGTGGGCTCTGAATCAACCGAAGGTGTTCCGTCTTGTTGAATAATAATATTATCTAAATAAATACCTTCATCATTAGAAGTAAGATTATTAAATTGAAGCTTAATGTCAAGGGTAGATGCAGAGTTCAAATTAATATTACTCTTAGTGAATGTTGCAAAATCACTACTGGAAACTTGACATCCCTGAGACCCAGTCCCAGTAGTAATTGCTGGTAAAGTCGTACCTGCACCACAGTTTCCTCCTCCATCAAAATCAGTGTCTAAGGCAGCAGGTTCGTTTGAGTTACTAGAATCTCCTTGTGGTACCATCTGAACCCACATGAGATTTTGATAGGCTCCTCCATCCAAAGAATAAGTTATCAATAATTCATCTGTTGAATCCCAATCGTTATAATGAGTAGTCAACATATCAATAGAGAAATTAAAAGTCGAGGAACCATTTACATTAATCTGATCCAATGTAATGCTTGGGTTTCCTGATATGTCTTCAGCAGCCCAATAATAACCATCTTCATTGGAAACACCGCCAATATTATAATTGGTTCTGTTAAACACATCAGTCCAATTACTACCTGTTGTAGTAGAGGGAGTATATCCGTCTCCCGCTGTCTCAAAATTAATGGTGGTAGTTTGGCCTTGAAGATTAAAGCCTAGGTTAAAAAACAAAAACAGCAGGGTCAATAAATTTCTAATTAAGATTGGGTTTTTCATAATTCAAGCAATTTAATTTTTTTATTTAAACGAATTCCTCCATCCGTTTTTTGTAGCGAACCAAGCTCTACAAAAGAGTCGTGTTCAAAAAATAAAAATACATTATTTTCATGGCAAAAATTTAAGAATAAATCTTTTTCTTTCAAAGAGATTAAAGGCCTTATGTCATAACCGGGAATATAAGGCAAAGGAACATGACCATGCGTGGGCACAAGGTCAGCAGCAAAGGCAATTTTTTGACCCTTGTAGTTAATAACCGGAATCATTTGTTTTTCAGTATGGCCGTCCACAAATAATACGTCAAAACCCAACTTGGTTTTGGTCAAATAATTATCTAGATCTTTTTCTAAATAATTTAATTGACCAGACTCGATTATAGGATTAATGTTTTCTTTTAAAAAAGAAGCGCTTTCTCTTTTATTTGGATCTGTTGCCCAATCCCAATGCCCCTTGTTGCTCCAATATTTTGCGTTTTTAAAAGTTATTTCAAGGTAGTTTTTACCAGACCAAACCACTCCGCCCCCACAATGATCAAAATGAAGATGAGTGAGAAAAACATCAGTAACATCATCAGGGTGAAACCCGTGTTTTTTTAAAGAGGACTCAAGGGTGTCTTTCCCCCATCGATAATAATAACCAAAGAATTTTTTACTTTGCTTATCACCCATGCCTGTATCAATTAAGATAAGCCGATTACCTTCTTCAATAAGTAAACATCGCGCAGCAATTTTTACCATATTATTATTGTCGGCTGGGTTGGTTTTTTGCCAGATCGATTTTGGAACAACACCAAACATGGCGCCTCCATCTAGCATAAAATTACCGGCAATAATGGGATATAAATTCAAGTGAAAATATTATTAACTATATTTAATAAATATAAAACAATATTTTGAAGAAACTAGAAAGAACCTTATCGTTGCCAGGAGCTATTGCGGTAAGTATTGGCGGAATGTTAAGCGGGATATTTGTTCTTCCTGGATTAGCCGTTGGAATCACCGGCTCATCTGTTTGGCTGGCATTTTTAGTAGCTGCACTATGCATTCTTCCAGCCGTTCTTTCAAAGTCTGAGCTAGGTACAGCAATGCCAAAATCAGGGGGAACCTATGTTTATATCGAAAGAGCTTTTGGTCCACTTTTCGGAACCATTGCAGGAATAGGCCTTTGGTTGTCGCTGCTTCTAAAAAGTGCTTTTTCATTAGTTGGACTAAGCGCATATTTGTACGTGGTTGTAAATATTGATGAAGCTTATACTAAAGCAATTGCCTTATTAGCTCTGCTGCTGATATTTTTGCTAAACGTTTTTGGTTTAAAGAAAGTAGAAAAAACACAATTGTTTATAGTTTCCACGAGTATTGTTTCACTGATTGTAATAATTGCTCTTGGCCTAACTTCTTTTGACACAAAGCTAACTGAGCCCGTTTTTTCTGATGGCACAAATGGATTTATTGCTGGAGTGGCGTTTTTATACATTTCATATGCAGGGGTAACAAAAATTGCTGCCATTGCTGGGGAAATAACCAACCCATCAAAAAACCTTCCTTTAACAATGATAATTTCATTGTTTCTTATAACCACGATATATTGCTTAGTGGCACTTGCTTTGGTAGGAAATGTAGAGGCTTCAATTTTGGCAACGGATATCAAACCAATACACACACTGTTTCAAAAAATCGGTGGAGACACTTTCGGTTTAATAGCAGGGGTGGTCGGGGCGCTAACGCTTTTATCAATGGCAAACTCTGGCGTTTTAGCCTCTTCAAGGTTTCCTTTTGCTATGTCTAAAGACGGCCTGCTTCCAGGCTATTTGGCAGGAATTAACTCAAGGTTTATGACGCCTGTTTCAGCAATCCTTACAACATCAACCCTTATTGCGCTAGCAATTATTTTCTTAGATGTGGTTAAGATTGCAAAATTAGCAAGTGCATTTAAAGTCTTAATGTTTATTTTCAACGAACTTACAGTCATTGTTTTAAGAGAAACAAATGCACAATGGTACAAACCAACCTTTAAATCTCCAATGTATCCTTATGTACAGATTTTTGGAATTTTAAGTGGCATCGTATTGTTGGTTTTTCTAGGGGTAATGCCTGTAGTCTCTGTAATAGGAGTTGTAATTTTAGGGTTCTTAATATTTTTAGTTTACGGGAGTAAATCCGACAGAAGCGGGGTTGCTTCAAGCTATGGTATTCTTTCTTTTTTCAGAAAAGACGCTTCAAAAATTAGAGAATATTCAGAAGAAACAATAAACACAGAAGACGCAATAACTACTAAAGCTGAAGTTGTTGTTCCTTTACTTGGCGAGGAAACTTCACCAGAAACATTGGTTGAAATGGCAGCAGCTCTAAAAAGCACAAACGAGGTTCAAGCTTTTGACATAACGGAAGTACCAAACCAAACAGACTCATCGGTCTTCATGGAAGATTCACCCGAGTCAACTTCTCTAAAAAGAAGAATAAAACGGCTTGCAGACTCAAAAGATCTTAATGTTGGTTTTGAGGCTGTAGTTACATATGAACTATCCCAAACCATAAACAAGCTCAGTTCACAGGAAAGCTGTGAGTGGTTGGTCATGGGTTGGGGAGCAAGACCAAATTCGGGAATATTCATCAGCAATCCGATTGGTTGGTTGCTTGCAAACATTAATTCAAACCTAGCCCTATTTAAAGATAATGGCGCTAGGTACATAGGCAAGGTTGTGCTTGCACTAAGACCAGGAAGAAAGGATAAAAACTTTATAGGCATAGCAAACAATATCTGTAAGCACTATGGAGCTACACTAACGCTATTGCATGTTGTGCCAGAAAACAGCAGAACCACAGAGACAATTAAACACAGATCAGAGGAAAAACTAAAACAATCAAGGGTAAAAGCCAGAGTTGAGGTAGTAAAAAGTGACAAGCCTGTTGAAACAATTTCAGAAATTTCAGCAAGCTATGACTTATTGATTCTTGGAACCCCGGAAAAGGATAACTGGATTAAGGTTTTATTTGGAGGCGGAAAAGACAAGTTCACAGAAAGAGCAGCTTGTTCGGTTTTAAGAATCACCCTTAAGGACTAGTCGTTTAGTTTTAGTACAGCCATAAAAGCTTCTTGAGGAATTTCAACACTACCAACTTGACGCATTCTTTTCTTTCCTTTTTTCTGGTTTTCTAAAAGCTTTCTTTTTCTAGTTATGTCCCCACCATAACATTTTGCAGTTACATCTTTTCGGACCGCCTTTATTGTTTCCCTGGCGATTATCTTAGTGCCAATCGCCGCTTGTATTGGAACGTCAAATTGCTGTCTAGGAATTAACTCCTTAAGCTTCTCACAGATTTTTTTACCCATCCTATATGCGTTGTCTGTGTGAATAAGAGCAGACAAAGCATCAATAGGTTTTCCGTTTAAAAGTATATCAACCCTTACCAGCTTAGACTGTTGAAGTCCGATAGGGGAGTAGTCAAAAGAGGCATAACCTTTTGAGACAGTTTTTAATCTATCATAGAAATCAAAAACAATTTCTGCCAAAGGCATGTCAAAAATTAGTTCAACTCTGGTTGTTGTTAAATAAGTTTGGCTTTTAATCACCCCTCTTTTTTCTATACACAAAGACATAACATTTCCAATAAAATCAGACTTTGTAATAACAGCAGCTTTAATAAAAGGTTCTTCAACCCTATCAAGAGACGAAGGGTCTGGTAAATCTGAAGGATTGTTTACAAGTATAATATTATTAGGTTGTTTTTTGGAATAAGCGTGATAAGAAACGTTTGGAACAGTGGTAATTACGGTCATTCCAAATTCTCTTTCAAGCCTTTCTTGTACAATTTCCATATGAAGCATTCCAAGAAACCCACACCTGAAACCAAACCCAAGTGCAGCAGAACTTTCTGGTATAAAGACAAGTGAGGCATCGTTTAGTTGTAGTTTTTCCATAGCCCCTCTTAGCTCCTCATAATCCTCCGTATCAACAGGGTAAATACCGGCGAAAACCATTGGTTTTACATCTTCAAAACCAGAAATTGCGTCCACGGTTGGCTTTTCAAAATCCGTTATTGTATCACCCACTTTAACTTCTTTAGCCTCCTTAATTCCGGTGATTAAATATCCAACATCTCCAGCAAATATTTCTTGTTTTGGGCTTTGCTTTAGATTAAGCGTTCCCACTTCATCAGCACCATAAGCCTTGTTGGTAGCTAAAAATTTTATTTTTTGATTCTTTTTAATTGAACCATCAATAACCCTAAAGTAAGTCTCAATTCCTCTAAAAGGATTATATACAGAATCAAAAATTAAAGCCTGTAATGGTTTTGAGGCGTCCCCACTTGGACAAGGTACACGATCGATTATAGCCTCAAGAATATTTTCAATTCCAAGGCCCGTTTTTGCACTTGCTGGAATAACTTCTTCAGCATTGCAGCCAAGCAGATCAACGATATCGTCTGTTACCTCCTGTGGGTTGGCACTTGGTAAATCTACTTTATTCAATACAGGAATTATTTCAAGGTCATTTTCTAGAGCAAGGTATAGGTTAGAAATAGTTTGAGCTTGTATGCTCTGCGCAGCATCTACAACAAGTAAAGCTCCTTCACAGGCCGCAATTGACCTTGAAACTTCATATGAAAAATCAACATGTCCTGGTGTATCAATAAGATTTAACACAAAATCCTCTCCATTGTGGGTGTAATACATCTGTATTGCATGGGACTTTATTGTAATACCTCTTTCTCTCTCAAGATCCATATCGTCTAAAAGTTGATCTTGTTTTTCACGATCTGTAATAGCACCCGTAAACTCTAAAAGCCTATCAGCAAGCGTGCTTTTGCCGTGATCAATATGCGCGATAATGCAAAAATTCCTAATATTTTTCATCAGTTAACTCGAGAGAACAAAAGTAAGTAAAAATTATCGTTAAAGGACTATATAAAAGACTTGGTTATCTTTGCACAAACAAACAGTTCGACTTGGTAAAAATAGGAGACATTGAATTAGGAGACTTCCCTTTGTTGCTTGCACCTATGGAAGATGTGAGCGACCCACCATTTAGGGCTCTCTGCAAAGAGCACGGGGCGGATGTAGTTTATACTGAGTTTATTTCTTCTGAAGGACTGATAAGGGACGCAGCAAAAAGCGTTGTAAAACTTGATATATACGAGAAAGAGCGACCAGTTGGGATACAAATTTTTGGAGCAAATTTAGATTCAATGCTTCAGGCGGTTGACATAGTTGAAAAGTCCAACCCTGATATCATCGATATTAACTATGGTTGTCCTGTAAAAAAAGTAGTTTCTAAAGGAGCTGGAGCTGGAATACTAAAAGACATATGTTTGATGGAAAGTCTTACAAAGGCAATTGTTGAGAGGACAAATCTTCCTGTTACAGTAAAGACAAGGCTTGGGTGGGACCATGATTCAATCAAAATAGTTGAAGTAGCAGAAAGACTTCAAGATATTGGCTGCAAAGCAATTGCCATTCACGGAAGAACTCGCTCTCAAATGTATAAAGGAGATGCAGACTGGAGCTATATAGAAAAAGTAAAAAACAACCCCAGGATGCATATTCCGGTCTTTGCAAATGGTGATATAAACACACCTGAAAGAGCAATGCATATCAGAGACAGCCTTGGTTTGGACGGAGCAATGATAGGGAGGGCTTCAATAGGAAACCCATGGTTTTTTAATGAGGTTAAACATTACTTTGAAACAGGTTTGCACAAAGAACCCGCCTCTATAAAAGAAAGAGCTGCTGTTGCAAAACGCCATTTAGAAATGTCTGTTGCATGGAAGGGTGAAAAGTTGGGTGTTTATGAAACAAGAAGACACTATTCAAATTATTTTAAGGGAATCGAGAATTTTAAACCCTACAGACAAAGACTTGTTACAACCGAGACTTCATACGAAGTATATGAGATTCTTGATTCTATTTCCGAGAAATTTGCTCAATATTCTTTTTAACATAAAAAGAAACGACAGTAGAGGTAAAGCCTCCTAATACACATACCGTAAATAGGACCGTTAAAAAGTTTTCAAACTCGAACTCAACCGGATATGCCAAAGAAGGGGTAATCATAAACAGGGAAAAGGTTTGCTGTAAAAAAATCAGTAAAACCCCAACTACAAGGCCAATAATACATCCAACGAATGAGATTAAACCACCTTGATAAAAGAAAATTTTACTCACCTGCTTTTTTGTTAAACCCAAAACTAGAAGTGTGTGAAGATTACCTTTTTTTTCTATAACCATCATCATCAAAGCTCCAAACATATTAAACAAAGCCACAACCACGATTAATGAAAAGATTAAATAAATTGCGAATTGTTCAGTGTTAAGCATCTTATATATCGTTCTGTTTTGTTGCACCCTGTTCTCAGCCAAAAACTGAGGCCCAAAAAAAGAAGTAACTCTTTCAGCAGAAATATTATTTTGATATATATCAATTGAACCAACATTTTTTGGATCTACATCAAAAAGATTTTTAACGAGATCAATATCTGCAAAAACAAGACGATTATTTAATTCCTCGTTAAGAGTAAAAATTCCAGAAGCCATAACATTTGTCGACTTTAAAATATCTCTTTCCGAAAATATCTGACCCTTGCCGGCCCTTGGAGCATAAAGCTTAATTGGGTTTACTGCATCAAAAGTGCTAACACCAAGATCATACGCAGCTCCCAAACCAACAACAACCTCATTGCTTTCTAAATTAAACCAACGCCCCTGATAAAGCATCGAGTCAACACTTCTTTTAGGAAATCCTTGGTCAACACCACGAAGAGTTACAATCCGGGTATTTTCATTCATTGAAAAGAGAGTTTTGTCTTCATATGAAAGACTATATGAAATATTTTCATCTTCTAAAAAAGATTTTATCTTTTCAGTAAATTCAAAAGACTTTCCTTTTGCAGAGGTGATTTTTAGTTCCGGTGAAACAAAGGAAACAAATTCAAGGCTGTAATTTTTTAAGCCGCTAAAACCAGACAACACTACAAACATTGCAGCAGAACTCACAATTACACCAACAATTGCGAGAATTGACATATAATTAATAGCAGTGTTCTTACTTTTTGTGAAAAAATACCTTAGCGATATGTGTTTGGAAATACTCAAAAACTATTTTCTTAGGGGGTTGTCAAAGCCTTTTAAAGAATCTTCAATCTTTTCAATATAGTCTAGCGAATCATCAAGAAAAAATAATAGCTCAGGTACTTTTCTAAGTTGTTTTTTTGCTTTTTGAGCAACCTCGTGCCTTATTCTAGATGACATTTTCACCACTTCATCCAAGATTTGTTTGGACATTTCAGAGGGAAAGACACTTAAGAAAACTTTTGCTACAGAAAAATCTACTGTAACTGAAACCTTCGTTACAGACAAGAGAATTCCGTAATTCCCTTCTTTTTTAACCTTGGTTTGTAAAATTTCAGCAACATCTTTTTGCAGCAGTTTCGAAACCTTTTTTTGTCTAGTTGTTTCCATTTGATAAAATTAGAACATTTAGGGCGTTTAATTAAACAAATACAAAATTAAACTAAATTTGTATTGTGATTAAGAAAATTGAGCACATTGGAATTGCGGTTAAAGACCTGAAAAAATCTGAAGAACTATTTGAAAAACTCTTAGGTGAGAAACCATACAAAACTGAGGACGTTAAGTCAGAAGGGGTTACCACCTCTTTTTTTAAAGTAGCAGATCAAAAAGTAGAATTACTTCATGCTACATCCGAGGAGTCACCTATTTCAAAGTTCATTGAAAAACGCAAAGAAGGCATACATCATTTAGCGCTTTATGTAGATAGTATAAAAAATGAAGTTGAAAGGCTTAAAGGTTTGGGCTTTGAGTTTATTTCAACAACCCCGAAAAAAGGAGCAGATAATAAGATGATTGTCTTCTTACACCCAAAAACAACTAATGGTGTTCTTGTTGAACTCTGCGAAGAAATTTAAGATGTTTTGTCATTAACAAAACATTCATTAATATTGCACACTATTTGGTCCTATAGCTCAGTTGGTTAGAGTAGATGACTCATAATCATTTGGTCCCTGGTTCGAGCCCAGGTGGGACCACCCTTAAACCCTCTAAGTCCTTGACTATGAGGGTTTTTGTTTTTTTGATTTTTTTGTCCGAACCTTTTTCCAAACCTAAATCCAAACCAAATTAATTATTTTTGAAAGTTGATGAACAGAAAATATTTTTATTATATAGTTTTTGGGGTTACATTTTTAACATTCGGATTGGTTCAAGATTACATCAGACCAAATTATGAAGGAGGAAATGACCTTATAATTTATTTTCTTGGAGTAATTCCCAACTTCCTTCCAGGTATTGGTCTTCCAAGTATGTTTTATGTAACCATTCCAGAGATTTTTAAACCTAATACATCTATTTACAGAAATAGATTAAAGTGGTCAATAATCATTTCTATGATTGGTCTAATTGGAAATGAGTTCATAACAATTTATACTCCGGGAAGAGGAGTTTTTGATTGGAATGATATTGTATGGACAATTATTGGGGGAATAGTTTTTTATTTTCTACATATAACAATTCAAAACAATGGTTCTAAAAGAACTTGAACCGGGGTTAGAGTCAAAAAATCTTGATTTTTGAGAAGGTTCGTAATACGAACCTCTTAAATCCAAAAAAGTCAGTATTTATGAAGGAAGAGTAACCCTCCTGTGAGGACAGGTGGGACCACTACTTAAAGCCCTTCGAAATGAGGGGCTTTTTGTTTAAAATGACTAAGTTTAACCAATGAATTTTACAGAAAGATACAAGCTTTTAACCATTTACGCAATGAGCTTTATGTATGTTTTTATAGGAATTAGACACTTTACAAACCCACAATATTTTTTAGATATTGTGCCGCCTCAATTACCCTTTAAATTATTTCTAGTATATCTCACAGGCTTGATTGAAATTGTAGGTGGAGTAGCGATTCTTTTACCAAAAACAAGAAGGTCGGGGGCATACTTACTGATCTTTCTACTAGTTTCTGTATTTCCCGCAAACATATATCTTTATGTTTCAGAGACCCCACAAGGCTTATTAGGAATTTCAAAAATGGACGCTTTAATTAGAATGCCATTTCAAACCCCATTAATCCTACTAGCCTATTGGCATTCAAAAGAAAACCACCCTAACTGGGTGGCTTTTGTGTCTTCGCTGGTTTTTATACCAACTATAATTTATTTTTTATCAATATAGCTATTCAGAAGCATACCATTTGTTGTTTTTAGCATCAACATCGGGATATTCAAAATCTGGGTCAACTACAACTTTTTCAAAAGCCTCTGTAGTATCCACCAAAAATTTCCAATCAGTATTGTTTTTCCAAATTTCCACAGGAAGTGTTTTTCTGATTTTTTCTCCACTTACGGTTGTTATCTCTAGCGTCAGCGGCATTGGGATTTCCCTCATGTTTTTAACAGTTATATACGCCCCTTTAGCAGGGTTTCCAAGTACATACTGTACATTGGTGATCGCCTGATCAAGACTCCAATTATTTAAAATCCAGCTTCTCCAAAACCAACCTAAATCTTCTCCTGAAACATCTTCAATCGTTCTAAAAAAGTCATTTGGAGCAGGATGTTTATAGGCCCAACGATGCACATATTCTTTGAAGGCATCATCGAATCTTTTTGCGCCAAGCACATTATCTCTTAACAACCACAAGACCATTGCTGTTTTTCTATATTGTAAACCCATATTGTCTTCAATAAGGTTGTCTGGAGCCGTAATGGTTGGTTCAACTTTGTCAGAAAGGAAACCATAATTAAAAACCATCATATGTTGGTTTGGCTTGCCAGGATAATATTCACCATTATTAAACTCCATTGTACTTATATCGTTAACAAAAGAGTTGAACCCTTCGTCCATCCATCCGTATAACCTTTCGTTTGACCCAACAATCATTGGGAACCAGTTATGCCCAAATTCATGGTCAGTTACACCCCATAAACTCTCACCTTTAGATGCGTAGTAGCAAAAAGACACCCCCGGATACTCCATCCCTTTAACATTACCCGCTACATTAATAGCAGTTGTATATGGGTATTCAAACCATTTTTCTGAGTAATGCTCAACAGAAAATTTGGTGTATTCTGTTGATCTCTCCCATGCATTATTTCCATAGCTCTCAATTGGATAAGCTGAAATGGCCATTGAATTTTTCCCGCTTGGCAGATTAATTCTAGCTGCGTCCAAAATAAATGCTGAAGATGATGCCCAGGCAACATCTCTTGCATTATTGATTCTAAACCGCCAAGTAATCATTTCTCTACCAATAGGCCTTGAGCTAGGATCATTTATTTCTTCAGGGGTTCTAATCATTATAGTTTCATCACTCGCTTCTGCTTTAGCCCATCTGTCAAGTTGATCTAAGGTGTATGTCTCAAGAGGATTTAATAGTTCTCCAGAACAGACAACAATATGATCTGCCGGAGCGGTTATGTTTACATTAAAGTCTCCGTATTCTAAATAGAATTCACCTTGACCTGTATATGGTAGAGTGTTCCAACCATTTAAATCATCATAAACACACATTCTGGGATACCATTGGGCGACAGTATATACTTTTCCATTATCGGTTCTAAGGATACCCATTCTGTCTGAACCATAATCTGGAGACAAAAATGAAAAATCAATTTTTAGAGATAGTTGCCCGCCATTAGACTTTAAAGGTTCTAGAAGGTTTACTTTCATACGAGTATCATAAACCTCGTAATCTGCGTCAATAATTGACCTGTCTCTACCCTTCCCAGAAATAATTTGAACAGCTGAAATCTTAAACCCACCATCAAGTTCTTGCCCTTTTGAACCATTTCTACTGCCTCTAAGAGGAATAATGGCATTTCCTCTTGAGTCATCCATAAAAAGGTTTTGATCCATTTGCAGCCATAAAAAATCCATTTCATCAGGGCTATTGTTTGTATATTTTATTATTTCTTTCCCCATAACAATGTCTGAAAGAGTATCTAGCTCTACGTCAATAATGTAATCAGCTCTATTTTGCCAATATTTATGACCAGGCTTTCCACTTGCAGACCTTATTTCTGTCGAAGGAGTCGAATAAAAAGCAGTCTTAAACGCTTCAATATAGCTATACGTAGATTTTGTTGATGTTTGTGAATTAACTTCAAGAGAGTATGTAAAAAAAAGAAGTGTAATCAAAATTAATTTTTTCATAGTTTAAATCTCATAAGGTTTAATGTGCGCCAAATTTACAAAACTATTCTGGATATTAATTATAATTTATAAATTGCGCTAACTAACCAAAATAATTTAATTATGAAAAGAATAATTACTGTGGCTTTTGCCACAATGCTTTTTTTTAATCTAAGCGCACAAAAAAAAGCAAACGGAAAGATGTTTATTGAGCATCCAGCAATAGACCTAGTTGAGGATGTTATGCAGAAGTTTATTAGCGGAGATGAAAAGTTAGCTGATCTTCTAGATGATGATTTTAGATCAAGAAGCGGAGTTCAAACAAACAAAAGCAATGAGGGAAGCACTAAAGAAGAATTCCTAGGACAATCTAGATGGTGGAGCAATAATTTTGATAACCTGTCCATAACCAGAGATTCCCCGGCATACCCAGACGCTATTGAGTACAAGGATTCAGGCACATGGGTACAAACTTGGGAAAGACTTTACGGAGTTAATAAGACAACAGGGTTTGTAATTGATATGCCTATTCACAGGCTCTTTTGGCTTAATAAAGATGAGTCCAAAGTAAGAGGAATGTTTGTTTACGCAAATACATCCGTTTTTTCTGATATGTGGGAGTCTTACAATCCGAGAACAAATGGCACAATATATAAAAGTCATGAAAACATTAATAAAGTAAGAAAGTTGGTTGCTGCTCTTTTAGACGAAGATCTTGAAAAAGCTCAATCATTTTACAGCTCCAATGCTACATTTTATGACATAAACATGCCAAAAGGAGAATCTATGAATCTTGATCAAGCAAAAGAGTCGCAGAAGTTCTTTTATGAAAACTTTGAAATTCTTTCAATTGACGAATATGGCTATCCCGACTTCCTTGACTATGAACATAGAGCATCAAAAGTTGTTTTAGCGTGGTGGGACGTAAGAGTAAAAAGAAAATCTGACGGAAAAACTATTAATTTTATTAACCATGAAACATATACTTTCAATAAGGAAGGTAAAATTATTAGGCAATCTTCATATTATAATGGATCAGCTTTAAACAATTAACGAAACAAATACTTTTAAAGTTATAAAAACAAAAACCCCCAGCCTGATTAAAGCTAGGGGTTTTCTATTAACTAAAAACTTGATTTAGTCCAGCACAATTGGAGCACCGGCCTCCTCCAAGATCTTTCCTACATTTTCAACATTTTCAAAGTAGGCGTCCATTTCAGGTTTTAACCTGTCGAACATTTCTTTTGCAATATCAAAACTTTTCATATGTAGCCTAGTGGGCCCATAAGAGCTGGAATACCAGCCGCCCCTTGCATTAGAAAGTCTATCAAAAATACTCTGAGGCTCTTTTTCACCAACCTCTTTTTTTGACTTATTTCCGTATAGTTTTGAATATAAATTATTTTGTGTTTCCGCTAAAGCAGCTATATTTTTTTCTAACTCGCTTCTGTTACTCGAAATGTATTTTACCATAGATTTATATGACTTAACTCTTCCATTGGATTTTTCAAATACTGACCTGTATTGGTTTACTTTTTTATATAAAGCGGCTAACATATCATAATATTCATTGTGTTTATCAGACTCTGGGTTTGATAATGTGCCAGTTTTAATTCTTTCAACAATAAGATTTGAAGGCTCAGAAATCCTGGTAATATCTCCTTTAACGCTTTTATAAAGCTCAACAGTATAGTTGCCTGGTTCCACCCACCTGCTAAGACCAGATGAATATGATGAGCCAGAATTTATAGTGGTCACGAAATCTTTTGTTAAATCCCAATTAACCTCGCTAACACCTCTTCTAAGGGGTCTTGATATTTCTTCAACTTTATTTCCGTTGCTGTCTTTAATAATTATTAAAGCTTTTGCATAATTTTCGTTGATCTCAGCGTCCAACTGCTCCCACCCAGGAAAAGCTATGTTAACACCTGTTTTTAAATTATTTTTAATAACAGAAATAGCCTCTTTGATTTCATTTTTTGAAAGCCCAGAGCTTTCAACAACATCATTAATGTCTTCGCTAAGCAAGCTTCGCGGATTTTCATATCCAGCTATTATGAGCGCTTCAACAATATCAATATCTACACTGCGAAAAGATTCTCTTGCAATCCTCTTAGACCTTAAAGTGGCCTCGCTTTCTTTTATATAATATTTAATGTTTGCGCCGTATCTTGGGTTTTTAGCATAGTATGAAGACATACCGTCACTGGTTGTTCCTCCGCTAACCTGGTTGTATTGAAGAGCTTTTCTTGGCTCAAAAATAAAACCATCCTTGTTAATGGTTTCTGAGTTTATTTTTCTTAATGCGCTATAATCATCCAGTACATAAAAACTTCTTCCAAAAGTTGCTAACACCAGGTCATCTTCTCTTTTTTGAATTGCCAAATCTCTAACTGAGATAGTAGGCAAGCCTCTTGAGAATTCATGCCACTCTTCTCCTTGGTCAAGACTAACATAAACACCATACTCCGTTGCTAAGAAGAGAATATTTTTATTTACATGATCTTGAACTATTCTCCATAGAAGAGTGCCGTCAGGGATTCCGTTTGAAATAGATTTCCAAGTTTTTCCTCCATTAACCGTTTTAAACAAATAAGGCTTGTAGTCTCCAAATTTGTGATTATCTAACACAACATAAGCAGTGTTGGCATCATGCAAATCGGCTTTGATATCATTTACAAAAGCACTAGCTGGTGTGCCTGGAAGCTTGTCAACAGTTATTTTTGTCCAGTTTTGACCACCATCTTTTGTATACTGAATAATTCCATCATCTGTACCTGCATAGAGTATGTTTTCGTCAACTGCGGACTCCGCGAGGGACGTAACAGTATTATATGTAGACATTGCATATACGTCCCAAGCATTATCGAAACTTTGTACTTTACCCATTATTGGCAATGAAAGTCTTTCTTCGTTCTTGGTTAAATCACCAGAAATTACACTCCAGTCATCACCCCTGTTTTCTGACCTCCACACCCTTTGTGTCCCAAAGTACAATCTTTTTGGGTCATGATGGCTTACTAAAATTGGAGAATCCCAATTAAATCTTTCATATGGCTCGTCTATTCCTTCCTGCGGTCTAATGCTAGTTATTTCGCCATTAGTCATGTCAATTCGGTTAATGTAGCCTTGCTGGGATTGTGCATAAATAATATCAGGGTTTCCAGGCTCAGTTGCTGGTTGGTGACCATCCCCACCTAAAACAACTTTCCATTCAGAGTTTGAGATTCCACTTCTTTTAAAAGTTCTAGACGGACCTCCTTGCGTATTATTGTCTTGAGTACCACCGTAAACATTGTAAAACGGCTCAGCATCGTCAACTGCAAGTTTGTAAAATTGGGTAAGAGGTAAATTACCAACAAATTTCCACGTTTCAGAGTCGTCAAAAGACTCATAAATTCCTCCGTCAGTTCCGATTAGCATATAATTGGGATCATTTGCCTTAAACGTAAGGGAATGGTTGTCAGAATGCTTTCTTCTTTCAGACATAGTGTAAAAATTCTCACCACCGTCTTCTGAAACTAAAACTCTTACATTCATCAAATAAATTTTATCAAATACATGTGGAGACGCAACTAATTCTTGGTAGTAGTGAGGTCCAGTACCGCCAGAAACAGTATTTGACATTCTTTGCCAGCTGCCACCACTGTTTTCACTTCTAAAAACAGCGCCATTTCTTCTGTCTAATTCAATAGCAGCATATAGAACATTAGGCTTAATAGGAGAAATAGCTAAACCAATTTTACCCATATTGGATGAAGGTAAGCCATTATCAATTTTTAACCAACTATCACCTCCATCGGTACTTTTATATAGTGAGGTTCCAGGACCACCACCCATTAGAGCAGCAACATTTCTGTGTTTTTGCCAACTTGCAGCATACAAAACATCAGGGTTTGTTGGATCAATTACTAAATCTGTTACACCTGTCCATTCATTAATTTCTAAAGTATTTTTCCAAGACTGACCACCATCAGTTGTCTTGTACAAACCTCTTTCACCACCTGGACTCCATAATGGTCCCTGTGAAGCAACCCAAACAGTATTTGAGTCATCCGGGTGAACTATTATTTTTGAAATGTGTTCAGACTTCTTAAGTCCCATGTCTTTCCAAGACTGGCCGCCATCATTACTGTGATAAACCCCGTGTCCGATTCCAACGTGTCTGCCGCCAACATTTTCCCCAGTTCCCAACCATATAGAAGCATTATTGTTAGGGTCAATGGTAATACAACCTGTAGAGTAAAAAGGCATATTATCAGCAATAGGACTCCATGTTGTTCCTGAATTTTCGGTTTTCCATACACCGCCTGAACCAACGGCAACATACCAAACATTTTCATTCATTGGGTCAATAGCAATATCTGCAATTCTTCCGGACATAAAAGCAGGTCCGATACTTCTAAATTTGAATGCATTTAGTGCAGATTTTATAGCACTTTTTTCTTTGTTTAAATCTTTAGAACTCTGACCCATTGTGAAGTTATGAGAGAAGAGGATTACTAAAGAAACCAGTAAAAGTTTCAAGTTTTTCATAAAATTTTTTTAAATCAGTGTCCACTATGTCTTGCTGTAGCGCAAAAACGGCTTGCTAAAATACGAAAATTTTATAAAATTCTACCTTAATCCTACAGACACCCCCAAATTAATCGAATTATACCGTTGGAAGCTGTAATCAACAAAGAGATTATAAAAGGTAAAATTTAATGCTAAGCCAATATTTTTTCTTACAAAATTTAACTTATTATCAATTGAAACAGGGTCCTGTACTTGAAAAGCTACTGATCCAATTTCGTTAGAGGATGTTTCATAATTAAGTTCATATGACCCTTTTATATTTAGTGAGCTTTTGCTATATACCTGCATTATCGAGGCATAAACACTCACAATTTTTAGATCCACAGAGCCCAAAAGACCAAGGCCATAATTTCTAACTCTTAAATCAACAGATTGGTTTTCACCTGGAATTTGAGAATTAACTCCAAAGCTATAATCTCCTTCTAACCTCGAGCTGTTAGCCAAAATAGAAAGATTAAATGGAGTTGCCTTTGAAGCTTTGAAATACTGAGATATACTATGTTTTATTCCTAGCCCTATGGATCTAAAATTTGCCCCTTTATTTGTTGCTTCAGGAATATATCTCACAATTAATTCAGTTTTAAAAGGCACACCAACTGAAAATTGAAGATTAGGCAGCAGAAGCCTCCCACTTGAAAGCAAATCATTGTGCCCGTTTGGAATCTCAAATGATGTTGACAGTGAGTAGTCAGAATCAGGAGGATAATACTCAACTAAATAAGCTCCATTTGATTCTGATCCAAAAATCGTAGGGCTATGAGTTGAAGTTGAAGATAAATTATTAAATATTTGATTGCTAAATCTTAAGTTATGGTTAGGAATATTTATAGCAGATACTGAGAAAGTAAAATCAAACCCCAGTTTTTTATGAGTTTTTGCAGATTTAACCCAACCCTCTCCCATAGAAATTTGCAATGCGTTAAATAGAGGGCTAAAATACTCCTGAACTAATATTTCCTGATCCTGTTGTGAAGCTAGAAGAAAATTCTCCACACCAGCAATATTTTGGGAACGACTATTTAAATAAAATAAAAGTACAAGACAAAACAACCAGGTCTTCATTTATTTGAATAGATCTTTAGGAATTGAAGGGAAAAGTCGAAGAGCATTTTCATAATATATTTTCTTCAAAACTTCATCAGGAAGGTTTAAACCATACATTTTCCAGAAAGCATGCCTTTTTCTAAAATAATTAAAGTATTCATCGTCTGATTCTAATATCCTGAAATAAGTATAAAACTCCTCTTTATTATATGAGTCTTTCCCAAACATAATTCTGTCTTGATAATCAATAAAAAACTGTCTTGCAGTTTTTGGCTGTCTGCCGAGCTCAGCAATAACAGCGCCAAATTCGGTCATCACATTTGGGTATTTTTCAAGATGCTCGCCGAGTTTTTTAAGATCATTTCCCATCCATCCTAAATGTGCATTTATGAAAGTGGTATTCTTGTGTTTTTCAAATATTGTATGCTGTTCTCTAATTATGTCATCAAATGGTGGTATAAATTCGGAATCACCATAGTACCTATTTGGTTTCTCCTTTAACTCAAACCACCTTTCATTTTGATTATCCTTTGGCAACCAAAACTGAAATGGATCTGCAGAGTGAATTAATACAGGAATGTTTAGCTCACCACAGACATCCCAGATTGGCTCAAGTCTTTCATCATCAACTCGAACCCTTTCACCTAGCGAGTCTTTGTTAGTCAATCCAAGAGATTTGTAAACCTTTAAGCCAATGGCACCTTTTGAAACAGCATCTCTAATAATATTTACCTGCTTTTGGACATGATTTTCAATATCAATTGAGTTAAAATCAACATTTATAAATAATCCAATTCTCCCAGGTTGATTTTCCTCAATATTTTTTATTGATTCGTTAAAATACAAGTCTTTAGCTGCTTGAGGCCCAAACCCCGACCCACTTAAATTTATAATAAATTTCATGTTTATCTCATCCATTTCAGAAATTAACTCGTTAAGGTCCATGGTTGGCATTCTCCACTGATGACTGTGAACATCAATAAATGGGTATTTAGCTTTTTTTATTTCTTTACCCTCGACAACAAGTGACGATGGAGGATCATAATCTTCAAAGCTCATTATGTTTTGTTTGTTCTGGATTATGTCAATTGCAAAATAAACCGCAAGGGTTATAATGAAAATGAACGATAATACTTTAAACAGGTTTTTTAAGCTAAACATAATGTTATTTTAACGGAATTGAAACACTTACTTTGTCCCACATTAAATTCATGTTTACAGCAATAGAATCTTTTGAAAACTCAATTTTAAATTGCTCAATTAGGTTTTTTGAATATTTAACCGGAACCTCTGTTTTTAATACATCTAATTTTGGATCAGGCTGTGCTATTGCAAAAAAAACATCACTTTCAGAGCTTAAGGCAACAGTCCAGCTATCTTCATATGGAACTGTAAAAAGAGCGTATTTTCCAGCGCTTAAAGCCTTCCCATTAAATAATATGTCTGAGGAGGTTTCGAATGTAGTAGCCGCATTAGCACCAGTTCTCCAATATTTTCCAAACGGAACTAATGCACCGTCCTCCTCCGATCCAAAAATTAACCTATCTTTTTTATATGGACGACTATAAACTACCTCAAGGTCAGACATTTCAGAGCTGTAGTTTATGGTTTCCTTTGGGCTTACAGGGTTTAACACCATGTAAGCAACATAGACAATAAAAGCCAAAACTAATACTCCAATTATTTTTAACACATTTTTCATTATATAATTATTTTAATTGTTATTTATTAAATCTTGCAAGATACTTGCCAATCATATCAAACTCAATGTTTACAATATCGCCTTCTTTTAGCGTTTTAAACGAAGTGTTCTCATAAGTGTAGGGGATAATCGTAACCTTGAAAGTGTTTTCTGTAATGTCAAAAACCGTTAGGCTAACTCCATTAATACAAATAGAGCCCTTTTCGATTAAAAACATCTCATTGCAAATATCAAATTCAAATTCATAAATCCAACTACCGTCATTAACTGAAACACCTATACATTTTGCAACACCATCAACATGTCCCTGAACAAGATGACCATCTAGTCTTTCTCCTAGCTTCATAGCGCGTTCAAGATTTATAAGGTCGTTAACCAAAAAGTTTTTCAAAGAGGACTTGTCTAATGTTTCTTTAACTGCAGTAACGGTATGGGTGTTGTTATTGGTTTCGATTACTGTTAAACAAACCCCATTGTGAGAAACGCTTTGATCAACTTTAAGTTCTTTACCTATATCGCTTTCAATTGTAAAATCAATATTTCCTCGATCAAGTTTAACGTCGGTAATTTTTCCTAAACTTTCTATTATTCCTGTAAACATTATTTCTGTATAATTTGATAAATTTACAGAAATATTAAGGATATAGCTAAAATCAAATTGAAAGATCAAAAAAACAAGATTAAAGTAGGGTTCACAACAGGTGACATGAATGGAATTGGGCCTGAGATTCTTTTAAATTCCTTAAAAAATGATGAGCTACTAACTATTTGTACACCAGTCATATACGGGCCTGTAAAAAATTTAAACTATACCCAGAACCATTTTGGCTTTGATCTTACATTTAACAGAATAAGCTCTGTCGAAAAATTACAGAATGGTAAAATAAACGTAGTTGATAATTTCAAAAATTCTCCAGAAATATTATTTGGAAGCATAAACAAAGAGATGGGTGCTGCTGCCTTTGAATCCATAAGAAATGGGGTTAAAGACTTGAAAGATGGTAAAATTGATGTTTTGGTAACACCACCTATTAATAAAGAAGCCGTTCACTCTAAAGAGTTTAAGTTTATGGGTCACACAGACTACATCGATAACGAAATTAACGGTAGCTCAACCATGATGATGGTCTCAAATGATTTAAGAGTAGCTTTATTGACTGAGCACATTCCTATTTCTAAAGTTACAGATTCAATTACAGCTGATTATGTGGAAAATAAAGTTAATTCCCTCAACCAAACATTGATGAGAGATTTTCAAATTGAGCGACCAAAAATAGCAATTCTTTCTATTGATCCTCATGCTGGTGACGGAGGTGTAATAGCAGAAAATGACCAAAAAATAATAGTTCCTGCCATTAAAAAGGCGTACGATTCGGGTATTTTAGCCTATGGCCCTTTCTCAGCTGATAGTTTTTTTGGATCAGATGAATATAAGAAATATGACCTTGTTATCGCATCATACCACGACCAAGGTCTTATTCCTTTTAAAACATTATCTTTTGGCATGGGAGTAAATTATACTTCGGGCTTGGATAAGATAAGGACATCTCCAGACCATGGAACAGCATATCCAATTGCTGGAAAAGGTGTTGCATCAAGAGATTCGTTTCTTTGTTCAATTTATCTTGCAATTGATATTTATAGAAGAAGAAAGATTTATGACGAGTTTTCTAAAAACAAACTGGAAACATCAAAATAGCTTAAATCGAACTCTTTTCTGTTAGTTTCTTAGGAAAATTTATATATTTGCTCGCCTTAAAATTTTAGAGATGAAGTCTGATAGCAAATATAAAATTGAGTTTGCAGGTTTAAAAATCGGGAGTCACCAATTTAATTTTAATGCCGATAAAAAGTTCTTTGATAGATTTAATTTTTCTGATTTTAATGATGTTTCTGTAAATATTGATATTAATTTGACAAAGAAATCAACATTGCTTGAGTTAGACTTTGTTTTAACTGGTGATGTTAACATCAATTGTGACTTAACAAATGAGCCCTTTGATTATCAAATAAAACATAAAGCCTCTCTTATTGTAAAGTTTGGACAAGATTACAATGATGAGGATGACGAAATACTTGTTTTACCTCACGGAGAGCATAAGCTTTATGTTGATCAATACATATTTGAATTGATTGTATTATCTTTGCCGCCTAAGAGAATTCATCCTGGTGTTGAAGATGGAACTTTAAAGTCAGAAATATTAGATATATTGGAAGATCTTAAACCAAAAGAAAATAGTAATTTTGCTGATCCAAGATGGGAACAGCTAAAAAGTTTAAAAAAATAAAATAGTTTATAATGGCACATCCAAAAAGAAAAACGTCAAAAACTAGAAGAGACAAAAGAAGAACGCATTACAAGGCTGAAATGCCACAGATTTCGGTATGTTCAAAAACCGGTGAAAGCCATCTTTACCACAGAGCTTATTGGCATGAAGGGAAACTATATTACAAAGGCAAGGTTTTGCTTGACAACACTGCAGAGCCTGAAGCTTAATAGTTAATCAACTACTTAGAAAGTCAAACTTAATTTATATTTTTATCCTGTTATCATCAGAGTTTGTATCAATTAACTTGTTGTATGGATCAATACCAACCTCAACGGGTTTTTTATCAAGGATAATTGATAGCTTATTGTTAATTGAGGTTATTTTATGTTTTTTCAAATAAAGCTCTTCGTCCTCATTTTCTCCAAAAACTCCAACATCAATATAGTCTTCTAAGAAAACTGAATACTGAGGTTTTTTCATTTCTTCGGACTGGTAGTAAATTGAGTCTACTTCTCTGTCTCCATAAAACATTTTCCCTTTTTCATCATTTCTATATTTACTAACATTAAACTCTAAATCAAGCTGAAACCTTCCGTTTTCAAGCTCTTTAGATTTAGCAGAGAGAACCCTGTTTTCATATAAAGTTATTGTTTCAAACATGTCCCTGATGATATAACTAAGTGAGTCGGGGGTAACCTTTTTTAACTCATCAACAAGTTCGATAGATGTTGTATACGGGGGCTCTTGAAAAGCTGTTTTTTTAACATATGCAGAAAGAGCTTGGTTTAAGGTCTTTTCTCCAATATAATCGCTTAATGCATAAAATATAAGAGAACCTTTTTGATAATGAATATAACCTTGCCCGTCATTATACATTAATGCATTCTCTCGTTTTCTTTCAAATGTCCTGTCAGTAAGATACGTGTCTAGTGAGCGCTTTAAAAACTTTCTCATTTTGTTTTTTCCATTTACACTCTCAATTATTTTAAGTGATACATACTCAGATAAACTCTCAGACAACATTGTTGACCCTAGCACATCTGCCCCAATTACTTGGTGGGCCCACCACTGATGAGCAATTTCATGCGCGGTTACATAAAAAGGGTAATCATTGCCACCTTCCTCGGAATCATCAACATCTGCAATAAATCCTATAGTTTCCGAAAAAGGAATTGTATTTGGAAATGACTGTGCAAATGTTCCTGCAGTTCTTGGAAATTCAATAATTCTTGCCTGTTTGTGTTGATATGGGCTGAAGTTTTCTGAGCAATACTCTAGTGCAGCTTTCATACCTTTCATCATTCTATCGAGATTATATTCGTGTCCTTTATGATAATAAATTTCAAGATTAACATCTCTCCACTTGTCTTTTAGTACTTCATACCTTGCAGAATTAAATGCGTAAAAATTTAAAATTTTACTATCCATCTTATAATGAAAATATCTTCTATCATTTTCTAGCCACTCTTTTTGAAGGTAGCCAGGAGCAATTGCAATTTGATCTTTGGAGGTGCTTACAACAGCCTCAAAGTCAATCCAGTCAGAATCTCGAGAAATGTATGTGTTGCCAAGTGCTGAAGGATCTGATGGATGAGGTTTTAGTTCATTGGGTGGAAGGCCGTATTTTTCCCTTGTCTTATCATCTCTCAACTCTCCTCCACTATATCCAAGAGAAGGAAATAATGTAAAATTGTTTATGAAAGTACCATTATAAACAACAGAAGAGTTGTTTCTTAGTATCGTGTTGGGCTTGTTTTTCACAGTAAAAGCTAACCCTAGTGAATCACCAGGTTTTAGAGCTTTATCTAGCTTATAAATGTCAAAATTATACACAGTGTCTTCTAAAACCAGAGTGTTGGCATTATCAAATTTAAATGTATTAATTGCGCTGTTATGATTTAAGAATATGCTGTCAATTGATTTCGAGCTTTTGTTTACCATAGTGTATTTTCCAGAGGCACTAATGTCCCTTGTGCTAGGAAAAATATCAACATTAACATTTACAGAGACAATTCTTGGTTGGGCATAATTTTCAAATTTCTTATACTTTTTCTCCCATTCAACAGTCTCAATTTCCCTTTCTTTAGATGACTTTCGAATATTTAAAATATTATTTACATAATAAATGTACCCGCCAATTGAAATAAAAAGAATTGTAAAAACAGAGATAAAAAAAGGAATAACACCCTTAAACCTTTTTTTAGCAATTTTGAACTTTTCAACAACGCTTGAAACATACCCACGCTTATAAAATAAAAGAGTAAGAATGTAGAATATAATACCTAAGCATAACCAGTAAAATTTATATATATAGTACCTATTTAAGTCGGAACCATATCCATTCATATCAGAATATGAAAAACCAGGGCCTTGGCTATATTTAAAAATTGCCTGTTCAATTCCTGCTAAGTTTGTTAGCGGAATCCCAATAAAAAGAACAATCATTACAAACAGCCCTAGGTATGGATTTGGTATTAAAACTTGTATCAGGAAAGATAAAAGTGCCCAAATTATATAATATATAAGGTTAAGTGCAATTAGCTCATACAGATATAAGCCTATTTGAAAGTCATAGTAGCCCTGATAGGTCTGAAAAATAATTCCTGAAACCAATACCAGCGATAATAACACTATTTGCATTTTGACTATTGCTAAAAACTTTGATCCATACAAAACCCAAATAGGGGTAGGAGTGGTATCAATAAGTTGGCTGATATTTGATATTCTTGATCTGTGAATTAAAAGGCCTGCGTATAAAAATGTGCAAATGTTTATTGCTAAAGTAAATGAGTTTCCCGTCTGTAATATTCTCCAGGTTCTTGGAAGTGTTGCAGTTCCAAAAATATTACCAAGTTCAAAAAGACCTACCAGCTGAATTAATAATCCAACTAAAACAATTGAAATAAATGGCCAGCTTTTAATTATATACACGAAGTCAATGTTTGAGAGCTTCCATAATAAGCTTAGTTTTGAGCTCTTGGAAAAATTCAGATTGACAGTGGGAAGTGATATTTTGGTTATTCCACCAAAATTTGACTTGATAAATCTAGTCGAATTTTTTTTACCAAATGAAAAAGAAAATGCGTTTTGACTAAATGAAAACAATTTATATATGCCAGCAAAAATAAAGGATGCAATACTCATCCAGATGAGCCTATTGTAGACTACAATTTCTTTAATTGGGATATATAACTCGTTTTGCTCAGCTACTGTCCAATACCTTGTGTAGTAATCTAAGGCCATATCTCCAAAAGGATCTAGTAATGCAGAGATAAGCCTGTTCTCCTGCTCCTGACCAAAGCTGACCAGGAACCCTTGAAGAACTAAGAGTATAATTACAAATATAAATCCCGCAGATATATTTCTTGTGAATGTAACAATTCCAAAGACAATTGCTCCGGTGAAAATCATGTTTGGAATTATATATATAACATATATGTCAAAGTATGGCTTTAGCTCGAAATCTGTTAACAGGTCAGGGTTAACCCCCGGTAAATTAAAGCCACAAGCAATTCCCAAACCGACAGTAAAAACAATAACATTAACTATCAACAATCCGCTTAAAAACTTAGCCAATAAGTATTCAAGTTTCGTAAATGGGTATGAATATAATATACTATGCATATTGCTCTTAAAGTCTCTATATACGGAAACCCCTATAATGGAAGGATATAAGAAAATTATTAGAGAACTAACAGCACCAAATAAACCACCTAATGCATATGGTGAGTTTACAATTAGTGAAGAGCCAACGGTTACAGTAACAGCATCAAATATGCCAGCTGCTGAACCCGAAATCATAAGGGAGATAAAAAAGAAAATGAGGCAGTAAATATAAAATGCAGGCCTGTAAATCCAATACCTTATCTCATTTATAAAAATATTTTTAAACATGAGTATATTAATTAGTTTTGTCCTCCTTTAGAGCGATAAAATAAACATCATCCAATTGAGGATCTGCTTTTTTGAATCCAACAGCAGGTTTTTTTTCAGAAAAAACCCTAATGTTAATTGTATTATCAACATTATAATTGGATGAAAGAATATTATATTTTTTCTCAAACTTTTCTAAATCACTTCTTTTAACAGATTTAGTCCATATTTTACCAAGAATCTCTTTAGTTGACTTTGCAGGTTTAACATGCCTTAAAATTTTCCCCCCATTCATTATCGCCATATCATTACAAAGCTCTTTAACATCTTCTACAATATGCGTAGAAAAAATAACCGTACAATTTGTTCCAACCTCTCTAAGGACATTTAAAAACCTTTGCCTTTCAGCAGGGTCTAATCCAGCCGTTGGCTCATCCACGATTATAAGTTTAGGGTTGTTTAGTAATAGTTGAGCAATTCCAAACCTTTGCTTCATCCCACCGGAATATCCATCTACATTTTTATTCCTTACTTCATAAAGATTTGTAATTTCTAGTAGTTCTTGAACTAATTCACTTCTTTCTTTCTTATTCTGAATTCCCTTTAATGAAGCTAAGTAATTCAAAAGCTGTTCAGCAGACATCTTAGGATAAACACCAAAAGATTGCGGAAGATATCCTAACACCTTTCTTAGTGACAGCTTATCATTTAGAACATCAATCTCATTAAAATGGATTTTACCTTCATCAGGAGATTGTATCGTGGCAATTGTTCGCATTAAGGTGGATTTTCCTGCACCATTTGGTCCAAGTAAGCCAAACATACCGACACCAATCCTTAAGTTAACATTGTCGAGAGCTTTTACTTTGTTAGAATAAGTTTTTGTTAAGTTTTCTACAATTAATTCCATATTTGATATATATATAGTTAAATTTTTAAGAATATATTATAAATCTATAATTATGCAAGCAAGTGTTTTTTTTTAAAAAAAGGCTATTTTTGTAAATTTTTTTATCAAAATTTATCAAAAAATGCCAGTTTTGCCATAAAAATTATCGTTTTTAGTAAAAAATTAGTAATTATTGAATTCATAAATTTTATATAAATTATTTTATCTAAATTTTAAGATTTTTGATCGTTTTTTAACCATTTTTAATCATTTATAGCCATTTTTTATTCAATTTTAGCTGTTTTTTGTTGTTTTTTGGCTAAAAAGTCATCAATTTTGACATTATTAAATATCTAATATGAAGTTAAAAGAAATTCAGAATTTAATTAAATTCGTTGCAAAATCTGGTGCTAATGAAGTCAGCCTAGAGATGGAGGATGTAAAAATTACCATCAAAACATCTCCTGTAACACCACCAATTGTTGTGCAAGAGCCAATTGTTGTTCCACAACAACCTAACTTGCCAGTTTCTATTCCAACACCCGATACTATTGAAACAATCCCTGAATCCGCCTCGGATGATGAGTCGAACCTTGTCACAGTAAAATCTCCTATCATCGGTACATTCTACCGAAAACCATCACCTGACAAACCTACCTTCGTTGAAGTAGGTGATACAATCTCCGAAGGCACCGTATTATGTGTTATAGAAGCCATGAAATTATTTAATGATATTGAGTCTGAGGTCTCAGGTAAAATTGTAAAAATTTTAGTTGATGACTCAAGCCCTGTTGAATTTGATCAACCTCTTTTTTTAGTTGACCCCTCTTAAATAAATAGCTCAATATGTTTAAAAAGATATTAATTGCCAACAGAGGTGAAATTGCTTTACGTGTCATAAGAACCTGTAAAGAGATGGGTATTCAAACGGTTGCTGTTTATTCAAAGGCAGACGCTGAAAGTATTCATGTTAAGTTTGCTGATGAAGCCGTTTGTATTGGGCCTGCTCCAAGTTCTGAATCTTATCTTCGGATTTCAAATATAATTGCAGCCGCAGAAATCACAAATGCTGACGCTATTCATCCAGGTTATGGGTTTCTTTCAGAAAATGCTAAGTTTTCTAAGATTTGCGAAGAACATAATATCAAGTTTATTGGTGCTTCCCCTGAAATGATAAACAAAATGGGTGATAAAGCCACTGCTAAAGCAACTATGATAGAGGCTGGGGTTCCTTGTGTTCCTGGAAGTGAAGGAATTATTGAATCATTCGATCATTGTAAGAAGCTTGCTAAGAAAGTTGGATACCCGGTTATGTTGAAAGCTAGTGCAGGAGGAGGAGGAAAAGGAATGCGTGCTGTTTGGAAAGAAGATCAGCTTGAAGATGCTTGGAATTCAGCAAGAGTTGAGTCCAAAGCAGCATTTGCAAATGATGATATGTACATGGAAAAACTAATTGAAGAGCCCCGTCATATTGAAATCCAGATTGTTGGTGACTCTAAGGGAAAAGCCTGTCATTTATCTGAAAGAGATTGCTCAATTCAAAGAAGACATCAAAAATTAACTGAGGAAGTTCCATCTCCATTTATGACAGAAAAATTAAGGGAAAAAATGGGTGAAGCTGCTGTTAAGGCTGCAGAATATATAAAATATGAAGGAGTAGGCACAGTAGAGTTTTTGGTTGATAAAAACAAGAGGTTCTATTTTATGGAAATGAATACTAGAATTCAAGTAGAACACCCAATTACTGAACAGGTTATTGACTACGATTTAATAAGAGAACAGATTATGGTAGCCGCTGGTGTAAAAATATCGGGTAAAAATTATATGCCTCAACTTCACTCCATTGAGTGTAGAATAAACGCAGAAGACCCATATCACGATTTTAGGCCTTCTCCAGGAAAAATTACAAACCTTCATTTACCTGGCGGCCACGGGATAAGAATTGACACCCACGTATATTCAGGATATACAATACCACCAAATTATGACTCAATGATTGCAAAATTAATTACAACAGCTCAAACAAGGGAAGAAGCAATTGATAAAATGAAAAGAGCTCTTGATGAGTTTGTAATTGAAGGTATAAAAACCACAATTCCATTTCACAGAAAACTAATGGATAGTAAGCCTTACATTGAAGGAAATTACACCACTAAGTTTATGGAAGATTTTTCAATGGAAGATTAGTATGAAAAAAATAGTTGTTATTGGCGCAGGAATTAATGGTTTAGTGGCAGCCAATTACTTGGCTAAAAATAATTTTCATGTTACAATAATTGAAAAGAAGGACACAGTCGGTGGAGCTTGTGTTAAAGATACAGCTGTAATTAACAGAAAAGACATCAATTACGCTCATGGTGCTACCGTACTTGGAATGATGCAAAAATTTGTTTTCGAGGAAACAGGTTTAAATAAACACGTAAAAACGTATTTTCCAAAAGAACCAAAAATTGTGTATTTCAATGATTCAGAAAACGCTACAAGAATTTTTCAAGACACGAATGATTTATGCTCTGAATTAGAAGAAAAGTGGAATGAAAAAGGGAACGTCAGAGCATTTAGAGCTGATGAAAATAAAGTAATAGATTATTTACAAACCCTTTACAGAAACGCCTTAACACCCAGTTTTGAATCAGCAAGAGAATACTTAGGAGATTATTTAACCAAGCTTTGGATAGAGGGGTCAGCCCATGATCTGTTGAATCACTATTTTACCTCTGAAAAAACAAAATTATACATGGGAATGACAGTGATTGAAAGTGGGCCAACTTCATTATATGAACAAGGTTCGGCCATTAACATACCATTAATGGATTCGGGATCAATTTTCAATGGCTATTGGGGTTTTGTCAAAGAAGGAATTTGGAAAATAACTGAGAAACTCTCAGAAATAAATTTAGATATTGGAGTCGATTTAATGCTATCAACTGAAATCAAACAAATTGACACCTCAAACAATATAATCTTTTATGTAAAAGGTAAAAATGAAAAAAAAATACATTACGACCACATCTTCTTTGCTACTGATCCTATCACTCCTTCTAAGATTTTAGAAGACAAGTCGCTTACAACCGGGCTTGAAAAAAAAGATTGGATAGGAACAAGTGGAAAAATCACGTTATTTTTCAAAAAACCTGTAAAATGGAAGTATACTGACAAAAAAAACAATTATGACACATCATTCAGATTTATATTTTCTAATCAAAGCTTAAAAGAGTTTGAAAAAAACAGTCAAGATTCTAAAATTGGGCTCAAAGATTATATTCCAGGCTATATTCAAATTTATCCTGAAGGAGCAGCACAAAGAAAAATGGGTAATGTTGAAGAATTTGACAAAGTAATTTTATTTACAAAGAATTTTTCATTTGAAAATAAAGGTGAGGATCTCAATGAAATAAAAAATAATATTATTTCAAGTTTTTTAAAATTTATTGAAAATCCGGAAGATTTAATTGACTCAAAATTTATAACTCCAAAAGATTTAAATGAAATCTTTTTATTTCCAAAGGGAAACATTGACCATCTCTCACTTTCAACCAATCAAAACTTTGATAAGCGTAGCTTATCCAGCGAACCTAATGACAAGTTTTATAGATATTCGGATTATAATAATATATATTATTGCGGAGCTGGGTCTTTCCCTTGCGGAAGTGTAGCGGGTACACCAGGCTATATGTCCACTAAGCAGTTTTTAAATGAAGAACCAAAAACGATTAATGCATAAAAGTTATTATATTGATAGCATGAAAAAAAAAAATTAATTCCAGCTCTTCTGTTTTTTTTACTATTTTTTTCTAAAGAATTTTTAATTGCCCAGACAGAGGGAGCATCTTTTACCATTTATTTAATTAGACACTCAGAAAAAGACCTTTTGTCTGAAAATCAATTGGACCCACCTCTAACAACATGTGGAATAGAAAGATCTGAGTATATAGGTTCATATTTTGAAGACATCAATATTAAAAACGTTTACAGTACAAATTATTTAAGAACAATAAAAACAGCCACGCCAACAGCTTCTTCTAAAAAAATAATCATACAATATTATGACTCAAACAACTTGAAGCTTTTTTCTGAACAACTTTTAAATTCAAAACAAAACAGCTTAGTTGTGGGTCATAGTAATACAACGCCAATATTAGCTGGATTATTAACCGGAAAGGATATGAAACCTTTCAATGAAGATATATACAACAGGATATATAAAGTTATTATCAGTCAAAATAATATGAAACTATTTGTATTTGAGACATCTTTTGATTGTAATTAATAATATATTGCAGCCACCTTTATGAGAATGAGAAATTTTATATTAATATCAATTTTTTTGTTTCTTTTTCAAAACCTCAGTTTTGCTCAATTTATTACTATTGACAATTATTCGGTTAATAATCTTGGTCAAGCTCAATTATCTATTCAGGGCCAGCAAGGCAAATACTATATTCTTCACGCACAACACAACTCGGAATTTAATTGGGCAACTTCTCTTACCATTGGCTTAAATGGCACCATGATTATTTCGGAATCATCACAGGCGTATCCGCTAGAAAACTATTCTATAACAGAGCATGATATTGATAACCCAGACGATTATGATGGGGACGGAATTGATGACATTACAGAGTTTAATAACATGCCAACTAACTCACCTTTCAATTATGCGCCGGCAATTGATTTTATTGATGGATCAACTTCAATTCCGGATGCTGAAACTTTTATGGAATTGGCAACAATAAATAATGTTGGTTGGGCCCCATTTTTAGACGATCAACTATATGTCAAGTTTGGAATTTTAGACCGAGACACAGATCAACCTAAAGTCTATTTTATAAACAGCAACACATATACTATTCATGCTAGCTTTTGGAATGGAATAGGCGCTTCTGTTAATGGTGATGATGCTTCTGGTGAGATTGTTTTTAACCCTAATGCTATATTGCCCTCTGGGGTTATTGGTACATACTCATTCAACTTTTCATTTGGGGATGCTTACAATTTTGAGGACACTCAAAGAACTTATGAGCTGTTAGTTGCAAGCATGCCCTTTTTACAAAACAACATGAATCATTTTATAGGCCAAGCTGATGAAAATAATCATCTAAATAATTATGCGGATGAATTTGTGGACTCTAGATTTGATGTAGTTTTAGAAACTGATGTATTTGCTGATGTGAATTACATACCTTTCCATTTAGCAGAAGGATTTGGCTATTTTAAACACATGCAAGACTTGAATGAAATTCCTGGAAGTAGAGATATTGTATTATATGATGCTCTTCCTAATTCATTACCCAGGGTTGGTGGAATAATCACTTCAGTAATTCAAACACCGTTATCACACGTAAACCTTAGAGCTATTCAAGACAATATTCCAAATGCCTATATAGCTGATCCTTTATCAATTAACGAAATAGCTAGCCTCTTAAATGGATATATTTACTATAAAGTTGAGAATGATAGTTATGAAATCAGGGAAGCAACACTTGACGAAGTTAATGCTTGGTATGAAGATATTAGACCAACACAGCCTCAGGTCCCAATTCGTGATCTGAGCTTTACTGACATACTACCTTTAGACGAAATTACATTTGAAATGTCAACAGGATTTGGCGCAAAATGTGCCAACGTTGCAACAATGAGGACATTTGAATTTACGGAAGGCACTATACCTAATGGATTTGGAATTCCTTTTTATTATTATGATATATTCATGCTGTACAATAATTTTTACGAGGAAGTTCAAATAATGATTGAAAATCCAAGTTTTCAAAATGACATAAACTTTAGGGTAGATCGTTTAAAAGATTTGAGGGATGCTATCAAAACTGCTCAAATGCCTCAATGGATGCTCGA
The DNA here is from genome assembly GCA_902581145.1 of uncultured Bacteroidota bacterium. Lineage (GTDB taxonomy): Bacteria > Bacteroidota > Bacteroidia > Flavobacteriales > Flavobacteriaceae > MED-G13. Next base: position 34,056 of record CACHNE010000009.1, read on the forward strand.
TGATCTTCAAGCAATGCACGACGCCTTTCCAGAAGGAACAGCTGTAAGAGTTAGATCAAGTACGAATAATGAAGACTTGCCAGGCTTTAGCGGTGCTGGACTATATACTTCAAAAACACAACATCTTGATGAGGGTCATATCTCAAAGTCTGTAAAACAAGTTTATGCTAGTATGTGGAACTTTAGAGCATTTGAGGAAAGAGATTTTTACAGAATTGACCATTTTGCAGCAGCCATGGGATTACTCTGCCACCCAAATTACCAGCAAGAGCAATCAAATGGTGTAGGAATTAGCATTGACCCAATTTATGACACTGAAGGAACATTTTATCTAAACACCCAGGTTGGAGAATCATTAATTACCAATCCAGACCCAAACTCTGTCCCAGAAGAAATTTTACTTTACAGAGATCCTACGCAAGGGGGCGGATATCTTGTTCTTAGGCTTTCAAACTTAGTCAATGCTGGCGAGCTTATAATGGATGATGAATACCTTGATCAAATGAGAGATTTTTTAAGCGTAATTCATGATGAATTTGCAATTCTTTATGATGTTGTTGGCCAGCAGGATTTTGCTATGGACATTGAATATAAAGTTACAGCTCAAAATCAACTAGCTATCAAACAAGCTAGACCATGGGTTTCTTTTTGGGCTGATATAAATGGTGAGTACGATTTGGCTGTCGATGCAATAATAAATCCAGAAACATCATCAGAATTGTCAGAAAACGAATTTGTAACAGTTACTATTGCAAATTACGGATTAAACGATATGAGTGATTTTAATATTGAGCTTGTATTTGCTGATGAAATTGTTGAAACGATAACTATTACTGAGGTTATTGAGCCCTTTGAAGAATCAAATTTTCAATTTACACTCCCAGTAGATTTATCAAACAGTGGTGATTACGACATAACAGTAAACATTAGTCACCCTGATGATGTATATGAGAATAACGATTCATTAACTATCACTGTAAGCAACATATTACAGTATGATGCTTCATTAGAAATTGAGGCCCTCAGAGTTTTATGCGGTGATGTAGTTGAAGTAGATTTGACGATTTCTAATTTAGGAGATACTACAATTAACGAAATTGAAATTGAGACAACGGTAAACGGAGTCTCGACATTAGTTAATTACGAGTCTTTCGAAATTGCATATTCAGAAGAAGAAACTATTACCGTAGTTCTTGATCAAAATATTCAAGAATCAAATGATATTTTATTAGATTTAATTTCCATTAATGATCAAAATGATGAAAGTCCTGCCAATGATATAGTCACAACTACAACAACGCTCGATTCGCCATATGATACAATTACATTAATTATTAACCCCGACAATTACCCAGAGGAAACATCTTGGAAGTTATATGACAGCACCAACAATGAAATTGTCCACACAGGGTCATTAAATTCAAATACAGAATATTATATCGAAGACATCTGTGTAAATTTTGAATCATGTTTTACACTCGATGTATTTGACTCCTATGGAGATGGGATTTGTTGTGGATATGGAGAAGGAAATTTTATGATGATTGATTCAGGTGGAAATGTGATTTTTGAAAATGATGGTGTTTTTGACAATTTTACACAAGAAACATTTTGTCTAGGTGAAAATGGGTGTGAAATTATAGCCGAAATTAATACTTTAAACACAAGTTCAGAGGAAGTCGATGACGGCTCCATTTCAATTTTTGTTTCATCAGGTATCGCTCCGTTTCAATATAGCATTGACGGAGGGCTAACGTATTTTGAAACAAATAGTTTTTCAGAATTATCATTTGGAAACTATGACATTTCAGTAATTGGCTCAGCTGGAGATTGTGTATTTGAACAAACTGTTCAAATTGAATTTTGTGACTTTACCAGTGTAGATGTACAAGTTACCGGGGTTCCATCAAGTACATCAACAGATGGAAGCATAGCAATAATACCAAATTCTGGCAATGGTCCTTATCAATATAGTATTGATGGTGGTCAAAACTTCTTTGAAGAGAACTTCTTTTCAGATTTGCCCTCTGGACTTTACAATATTGTGGTAAACGATTCACAAAATATATGCTCATTTGAAGATTCAGTTCGTATTGAAATTGAGTCAGTAATTATTAATGAAATTAACTATAGCTCTAGTGAAGAATTTAATCCAGGCGATTGGTTAGAACTATATAACCCAAAATCATATCCAATAGATTTATCAGGATGGCAAATCAGAGACGAAAATAATAATCATATTTATTATATCCCTCAATCAACCATAATTGAATCTGAAGATTTTATAGTAATTGTAAGAGACGGCACTGATTTTAGTAACTCTTTTCCGGGAATACCTTTCATAGGTGAGTTAGGGTTTGGTTTGGGAAGTTCTGACGCAGTAAGGCTATTTAATTCAGAAAGTAAACTAATTGACGAAGTTACTTATGATATCGATAATTCTAGTAATAGTTGTAATCATACTCTTAACATGATAGACTCTTACGGAGATGGCTGGAATGGAAACGCTCTAACCGTTTTAGTTAATGGTGAAACTGTATTAGAAATGGCAACGTTTGAGAATGGATTTTCTGAGAGCATTTTCTTTGAAGCTACTCATGGCGACCCAATTCATCTAATTTGGCATGATGGTGGTTGGCCAGAAGAAGTTTCGTTCGAAATTCTTGATGGGGTTGGGAATATAATTTCATCTGGTGCACATGGAGAAACACTTGAGGGTGAAAACATTTTGGCTTATTGTTTGGAAAATGCTTCTGATTGGCCAACGTGTGCACATGCCACAGGCTTTACTTTAGAATTAATTAATCCAGAACTGGATAACTCTAATGCATTAAATTGGGATTGTATAAATGAGTTTGGAAGCCCTAATGAACACAACATTTCAAACTTATCAGTATATACAAATTCAGATTTAAATTCTATAAAGATTTACCCTAATCCTGTTAATAGTATACTGCATGTCAGTGGGCAAAATGAAAAATATGATATCGAAATTTATACTTTAACTGGACAGAGGCTTTATCAAGCTTTTGATACTTCGAATATTGATATGACTTCATTTTCAAGCGGTATATATCTAATAAAAATCTCTGATCAAAACTCAATAACAACTAAAAGAGTAATTAAAGTTCAATGATTTTTCTTTCAATTCTTTTAGATAAATTAGTTAAAATTTCATAAGAAATTGAACCAACAGATTTAGCAAAATCTTCTGCGTTAAATTTGGAATCAAAGAAAGTGACTTTATCACCTTCATCACAGTTTATACCCGTAATATTCACCATTAATACATCCATACAAATATCTCCTACAACTTCAGCTTTCTTATCTCCTATCATAATATGTATATTTTTAGAAAATGACCTACTAATTCCATCTGCATGTCCAATTGGAATAACAGCAATTTTAGTATCTTCTTTGCAGAAAAAAGACCTATTATATCCGACTGAGTCTCCCTTATTACAATGTATAATTTGAGCAATAACTGATTTTAAAGAATGTACTGGCAAAAGCTCTTTATTTAAATAATTATTATATCCGTATAATCCTATTCCAGCTCGAACCATATCAAATTCACAATCGGGGTAATTAAAAATACCTGAGGTGTTTGACATATGTAAAATGGGCTTGTAAGAAATTTGAGATTTTATTTCAGATGAAATTTTTTTAAATAAATTAATTTGAGAATTGGTAAATTTTGTTTCATTCAAATCATCTGTAGCAGCTAGATGAGAATAGATGCCTGCAAGTTTAATTGGTTTGCATTTTTTTATTTTTTCAATAGCATCATTAATTTGATACTCGCTAAACCCAACTCTGTTTAAACCTGTATTTATTTTAAAATGACAGAAGCATTTCTTTATCTCCTTTTTATTAACGTAATCAACGAAATTTTCAAGAAAGTAAATAGAGTAAAGACTTGCTTCGAGATTGTAATTAATAATGTTTTTTATTGATTCAACTTGTGGTAGGAGCACTAATATTGGGGTTTTAATTCCCGCCTTTCTAAGATCTATTCCTTCACTTGTAAAAGCAACAGCAAAATAGTCAACTCCAATCGATTCTAATTTTTTTGCTATTTCAACGCTATCAGATCCGTAACCACCAGCCTTTACAACAGCCATAAACTTTGTAGATGGTTTTAATTTGGAAGAAATTACATTGAAGTTGTGCTCAAGCGCATTAAGATCAATCTCTAAAACAGTTTTTTTCAACCCTTACTTTTTTTATTCTTTTTTTTAAAATAAGCAGCTCTACTCAAAGGCATGTACTCATCGCCCTTTCCAAGCAGGATTCTTTTTTTACTTTTTGTTTTTCTATAACTATACTGAGCAAGACCACCCGTCTTAGGACATATTGCATGTACCTTGGTTACGTATTCTGCGGTTGCCATTAAGTTTGCCATATTTTTAAACGGAACGCCCTTATAATCCATATCAAGTCCAGCAACAATCACCCTGACCCCATGATTTGCTAGGCTATTACATACCTCTACAATTTCATCGTCGAAGAACTGCGCTTCATCAATTCCAACAACTTTAAAGTCTTTCAAAATTTTGTAGATTTCAGATGCACGCTTTATTGTTTTACAATCAATAGTTGTGTCGTCGTGAGAAACTACGGTGTCTTTTTTGTCTCTTTTATCAACTGTGGGTTTAAAAATAATTACATCTAAATTTGCATATTTTGCTCTACGAATCCTTCTTATTAATTCCTCAGTTTTTCCAGAAAACATTGAACCACAAACAACCTCAATCCATCCTGTTTGTTTGTCAAAGTTTAAAGTATTTTCAAGAAACATTTTGTAAATTTAAAAAGTTGATAGCTTTATTGGTTCTCAAAATTGAATCGAATAAATTTAGTAAAAAACAAGCTGATATTAACTCAACTTAAATTTAATTTAAAGATTTTTTTATGAGCAAGCTGTTCGTTGTACCAACCCCAATAGGAAATCTGGGAGATATCACTTTAAGATCTATCGAAGTATTAAAATCTGCAGATCTTATTTTAGCTGAAGACACAAGAACTTCATCCAAACTATTAAAACATTATGATATTGACACGCCTGTAGAATCTTTTCATATGCATAACGAGCATAAAAAACTAGAATCTATAATTAATAAACTAAGAAGTGATTCTGAAATTGCTTTAATCTCTGATGCAGGAACACCAGGAATATCCGACCCTGGTTTTTTACTTGTTCGTGAATGCATAAATAATGAAGTTGAGGTCGAGTGTTTACCCGGGCCAACAGCCTTTGTGCCAGCCTTATTATCTTCGGGATTGCCTTGTGATAGATTTTCTTTTGAAGGGTTTTTGCCAGTTAAAAAAGGAAGAACAAAACGATTGAAAGAGCTATCTACTGAAACAAAGACCATGGTTTTTTATGAGTCTCCTCATAGAATTTTAAAAACGCTAAATGATTTATCAAATTACTTTGATATTGAAAGTCAAATCAGCGTTTCTCGTGAGCTGACAAAATTATATGAGGAAACATTTAGAGGTACAATTAAAGGATCAGTTGAGCATTTTGAAAAAAATAAAACGAAGGGAGAATTTGTAATTGTCCTTTCACCAAAATAAAAATATGGATACAAATACAGTTATTACAAATTGGAAAAAGGGAACTACAGAATTCGAATGCATTAATCCAAACGGAGTTTCTACTATTCTTGGAACGAGTGCTGATGTAGAGGAAAAGATAGCTTCACCAAAGGCAATCATGCTTGGTTCGCTTGCTGTTTGCTCAGGTCTTGACGTGGTGGCAATACTTAAAAAAATGAGAGTTGAGCTTGATGATTTTAAGATTAACACTACAGCTTCATTAACGGATGATCACCCCAGGTTTTATAATGAGGTCACTGTAGAATATCATTTTTTTGGGCAAGACTTAGATAAAGAGAAAATAGAAAAAGCGGTTGATCTATCTGTGACAAGATACTGCGGTGTAATGGAAATGTTCAGAGGCTTTTCAAAAGTAAAAACGGAAATAAAATACAACTAGAATTGTTAGCTGAAATTCATAAACATATTAATGATAGCAGAATTAGTTTTGACGAAGTGGAGCACAATTATTTTATTGACGGACAGAAAGCAAAATTTTCCGTTACTGAAATTATAAATAAGTTTTTTCCTGAATTTGATTCTGCATATTGGGCAGAGCGCAAAGCAATCGAAAAACTAAATCAAGACCATGTTGAATATGATTCCGAGGTGCTAGAAGCAACAATCAAACAAATACTTGAAGGATGGGAGAAAAAGAGAATTGACGCAGCATCAAAAGGCACCATATTACACGAGAAGATTGAAGATTTTTATAATGAAAAATATCACGAGGATTACCCCCCGGAATTTGACTTTTTCAAAAACTTTCATAATAAATATAAAAAACTTAAACCTTATAGAACGGAGTGGAGAATTTTTGACGACAGCCTTTCATTAGCAGGCACTGTAGACATGGTTTATCAAAAAGAAAACGGCGAACTGTTTATTTTTGATTGGAAAAGAACCTCAAAATTAATTGATCAAAACAATCAGCCGATTCTTAAAGACTTCAATTATGGTCGTGATGGTTTGTCTCATATTTCTGACAATAGTTTTAACAGATATGCACTTCAGCAAAATGTATATAAGTTCATTCTTGAAAAATATTATGACAAGAAAATAAGTTCAATGAACTTACTGGTGTTACACCCAAACTATACTAACTACGTCCATTTAAAATTACCAGAAATGAAAAAAGAGGCAGCATTTTTGATTGAACAAGCTAAAGAATTAAATAAGTAATTTGGAAGAAAAGCTTGACCCGTATGCAGCATTAAGATTTAAGGAATTTAACTTTTTCCTTGTGATAAGGTTTATTCTAGTCTTTGGTTGGTCCATGCAGTTTATTATTGTTGAGTGGGAGGTTTATAGTCTTACAAAAGACCCTTTGTCATTGGGCTTAATTGGTTTGGTAGAGGTTATCCCTGCAATTTCCACAGCTCTATTTGCGGGACATATTGTTGATCAACGAGAAAAGAAAATGCTATTTGTTCAATGCATCACCGCCTTTTTACTGGTTGCTGTGGGATATTATTTTATAACTAGCCCCTATGCTTATGAAAATTATGAAAACTCTAAAATCTTAATTGGGATCTATATATTAGTATTTATTGGTGGATTTGTAAGAGCTTTTATTGGACCAACAATTTTTTCTTTAGTTGCTCTTATTGTTCCAAAACGTGTTTATCCAAATGCCGCCACATGGAGTAGCTCAACCTGGCAATTAGCAGTAGTTTTAGGGCCTGCCTTTGCAGGATTTTCTATTGCGTGGATTGGAGTTCACAACTCAATGGGAATAGTATTAGGAGCAATAATTATTGGATTATTTTTGATCGGTTTTATAAAGAAAAAGCCAATTCTTAATCCTAAAATTGGAGAGCCAATTTTTCAAAGCCTTAAGGCTGGATTAAATTTTGTATATAAAACCAAATCTATACTAGTTGCATTAACCCTTGACATGGTTGCCGTTTTATTTGGAGGCGCTATTGCGCTACTACCAATCTACGCACAAGATATTTTAAATGTAGGTTCTGAAGGTTTCGGAATTCTTAGAGCAGCCCCGGCTGTTGGCTCGGTTTTAATGATGGTAGCCTCGGCTCATATTCCCCTTACTAGAAATGCTGGTAAGAAGTTGCTCTTTGCTATATTCTGTTTTGGAATATCAATAATAGTATTTGGGGTTTCTGACATATTTTGGCTATCGGTATTTGCTCTGTTTATGTATGGACTGACCGATGGAGTTTCAATGATTATTAGACAAACTATTTTACAGTTAAAAACACCGGACGAATTTAGAGGAAGAGTTGCTTCTGTGAACTCAATTTTTGTTGGTTCATCGAACGAACTTGGCGCCTTTGAAAGTGGAGCAACGGCAAAATTAATGGGAACCGTTCCTGCTGTTGTATTTGGAGGTGTGATGACAATATTGACAGTTGGATTTACAGCAATTAAATTTCCAACATTTAGAAAATTAGATTTAACTAAAGACATGAATGAAAACACATAAGCTACTATCATTAAGTGCGTTATTATTTTTGCAAACCAATCTATTTGCTATACAATTAGACACCTTAAATTTAGATGAGGTCATGCTAAAGAGCGCGTTAATTAATCAGGCTAATCCAGCACTTACTGTTTCAGAAATTTCATATGATGAATATGGAATTAGAGCTGTGAATTTTCAAGATGCAATAGATTTTTCTGCTGGACTTTGGATTACAAACAGTGAAAATCAAGCACAAGATAATCGAATGGTAATAAGGGGGTTTGGCGCCCGCTCAGCTTTTGGAATTAGAGGCCTAAAAATTATTCTAGACGGGGTGCCACTAACGACTCCGGATGGTCAATCACAGGTAGATAACATCCCTTTTCAGCTAATTGAGAATGTTGAGATTATGAAAAGTCTATCATCCACAAGATATGGAAATGCATCGGGGGGAGTAGTTATTATTAACACTTTTTCTAATCTTGCTGACAAGTATATTGTGGAGGCTGGTTATGGAAGTTATGGTTATAAAAATATCAAAGGAACATACTCAACAAATAGTGAAAAGTCATCCACTATTTTAAATATTTCTAAGGTCGAGAGTAATGGATACAGAGACCATAGCAGTTACCTAAACAAGTCCTTATTTTTTAAGCACTCAAGGAAGCTACAAAACATGAATTTGAAATTCAATTTGCTTTATTTTGATAGCCCGTACGCTTTTGACCCAGGAGGGTTAAATATTGAATCAGTTGAAGAAAACAGATCACAAGCAAGAGATAGAAATATACTTTACAATTCGCAAGAATCAATCAAACAAATTCAAACAGGAGTAGTTTTAGATTGGGATACAAAACTAGGTGAGGTTAAATCAAATGTATATTACAGTAATAGAGATTTTGTTGGACTACTACCATTTACAAACGGGGGCTATGTTGAATTAAACAGAGATTTTTCTGGAGCAGAAATAAGTATTAAAGACAAATTTCAGAATTTTGAATGGATAGTCGGAACGTCAATTCAAGATCAGAAAGATTACAGAAGAAGATTTGAAAACAATGAAGGAGAAAAGGGTGCTATAACACTTGATCAGATTGAGTCTTTTAGTTCTTATGGAGCTTTTGCTCTTGCGTCATATAACAAAGAAAATTATAGTATTCAATCAGGTGTAAGATTTGATCTACACGAAATTTCATTAGATGATAATGTTGGAATCGATCAACAATATGTTGAGTATTCTAAATCACTCAAAGCATTTTCGCCTAATGTTGGATTTATTTACAACTTAAATAAAAAGGATGAAGTTTATATAAATTATGGTAAATCTTATGAAACACCATCATTAAGTGAGCTCTCAGCAAATCCAAACGGCGTAGGATTCAATGGAGATTTAAATCCAATGAATTCAAGCGGCTTTGATTTAGGTTTTAGAAATAAGTCACAAAATTTATCGTACAGTATTACAGCATTTTATATTAATACAAAAGATGAGATAGTTCGTTACGAATTAGAAGGCTTTGAGGGTATGAATTTCTACAGAAACCTAGGCACGTCAAAAAGGATTGGTACAGAGATAGAGGTAAGCTATAATTTAGGAAATTCAGGGGTGTTAAATGCATCATATACCCAAGCTAAATATGAATTTAAAAATCAAGAAGTTAGCGGAGATCTTCCTGGAATTCCAAAATCTAATTTTGCTCTTGAGTGGCTTTATGGATACAAGGATTTTGATTTAAAACTGGACTTAAAATATGTAAATTCATTATATGCAGATAATAATAATGAAGTAAAGGTTCCTTCGCATTTACTCTCAAATATTGCCCTAAAAAACAAATTTAATTTAAAAGGGTTTTTCCTAGAAGTTGGTTTACACGTAAGAAACCTACTCGATGAAAAATACTATGATAATATTAGAACCAATGCATTTGGTAACAGGTTTTATGAACCCGCTTCACTTAGAAGTTTCATCCTTTCAATTAAAACTACATTTTAATGAGACTAATTATTTTTTTTATTTGGCTTTTTACAGCGCTTTCTATTGCACAAGAAAAACCAGAAATGGAAGTCTATATTAAAAATAATAATATGCAGAAAGGGTATAGAACTTTGACAACAATCTTTACTGACTCTTTGGTTTTCAAAAAAAAATTTAAGGATAGTAATTATAGTTTAGATTATGTTCTTAGATACTATTATGCTACTGCGATAGATCTAGGGTGTGATAAAAATGAACTAATAAGTATGAGCGGTCTCGTGTTTCCCATTAAGTCTGTAAAACCAGATGAAATTGTGGAAGAGGTTATGTCTTTAATTGGCAACATGTATTATGGAAGAAAAGAGGATAAAGATTTTAAAAGAAAGATTCAGAAAAATTAATCTTTATACCTTTTCAGGCTTAGCTTATTGCCGTCAAACTCGGCATAGGTAAAATTTGTAATCCAGTCCCCAAGATTAATGTATTTAGATTCTGAGTTTAAATTTAATTCAACTGGAATGTGAGAGTGACCAAAAATGAAATAGTCGTAATGCTTTGTTTCAAGTTTTTTTCTACAGTACTGGGTTAGCCACTGATTTTCAACATCACCAATATCTTTTTTCGCTGACATTAACTTTTTTTCTTTTGAAAGAAATTGACCAAGTTTGACCCCAATGTCAGGATGAACCAATCTAAAGCACCACTTAAAAAATCTATTTCCCGTAATGAATTTTTTCATCAATTTGTAAGAAGTATCACCAGGCCCTAAACCGTCTCCATGACCAATGAAAAAACTCTTTTCGTTAATCTTAAATTGTTGAGGTTCAGTAATCACTTTTACTCCAAGCTCTAATTGAAAATAGTCCCTAACCCACATGTCGTGATTTCCAGTAAAGAAATATATCGGAATTCCAGAATCTGAAATCTCTGCTATTTTTCCTAAAACTCTTGTGAATCCTTTCGGTACAACCGTTTTGTATTCAAACCAAAAGTCAAACAAATCACCAAGAAGGTAAATTGAATGTGCATCAACTTTAATGGTGTCAAGCCATTTTACAAACTTTTTTTCACGGATTAGACTTGACCTAGAATCAGGAATTCCTAAATGGTTGTCAGATGCAAAATATATTTTCTTTCCTTCGGTTACTTTCATGACTTATTAAGCCAAAGATATATAAAAGATTAATTGTCAGCAGCAAACCATTCTGAATATGAGGTTTCTGTTTCTTCTAGTTTAAGTGAGTGAAGTTTAATTTCAGCAGGTAGTTTTGAAGATATTCGTTTTGCAAAATCAATAATCATTTCTTCAATAGTAGGCTGATAGTCAGCTAAAATTACTTTATGACCGTTCTTTATTAATTCATCAGCTAACTCTCTATGTGGTGAGTTTTTATTAAATATTACAGAATGGTCAAATTCATTTATTATTTCAGATTTTACAATTTTTTTCAGATCGTCAAAATCCATTACCATTCCAAATTTTACATTAGATTTGTTAGTTATTGGTTCTCCAATAATAGTCACAAACAACTTATAATTATGGCCATGTATATTTTTACATTTTCCGTCATAGCCATACAAAGCATGAGCAGCTTCAAATCTAAATTTTTTTGTAATTCTAATTTTTGACATTTAGCTATTTATTGAGCCCCAAATGTACATTTTTTATGAAAGCTAATTAAATGTTTTTTTGAATTTAATAATCAGAGGAATTGACCTTGCTAAAATCCATAATGTGAAGGCATAAAATATTCCGTGTAGACCTAAATCATAGTTGTCAAATAAAATAATAAAAGGAACAAAAACGATAAATGTTGAAAATAATAATACGTTTCTTAAATCTTTCATCCATCCTAACCCTTTATAGATGCCATCAAAAATAAATGCAATTGAGCACAGAGGAAGCATTGCTAGTACGATCCAAAAAATGTTATAAAACTCTTGTAAAACAACAGGATCATTATTAAATATTCTTCCGAGAGGATAATAAAAGATAAATCCAATAATACACATAACAACTCCTATTTTAACCCCTATTTTAGTCAGATCACTTCCAAACTTTTTCAGTACATCGTATGACTTTTCACCAAATAATTTTCCAGATAAAATAGTCCCAGCACTTGAGTATCCATCTATAATAAAAGCAACAAGAAACCATAGGTTAATGGCTATGGTATATGCAGCAATAAACTCATCACCGTATTTTGTTGCAAATGCATTACAGAAATATAGTGTTACGTTTAACGACGCAGTCCTTATAACCAAATTGCCAAACATCTGCAAAAACGATTTTATTTTGGGGTTAAAGGGGAATCTTATCCTTAGTGTAATGTTGGTTTTTTTGTATAATAATATTACAGCAATAACAGCCATTGTTATTTGGGCAATTAAACTAGCATATGCAGCTCCTTTAATATACATTGGACTAATAAACCCATCTATCCCATACACGAATATTATATCCAATACAATATTTAATGATGTTCCAATGATAGCAATTACCATTGGGTAAAAAGTGTTTTGTAACCCCCTGAATATTCCAAATATTCCAATAGTTAGTAAAGTGAAGGGAAGCCCCCATACTCTAATGTTAAAATAGTCAACACTGAATTGAAGAAGATCACCACTTGCATTATAAAATTTGAATAGACTCTCAGAATTGAAGAATGTTAGCAATATAATTAGAAAGCTGCTGGATATGATAATTAAAATTCCTTGTGCAGGAAGCGTTTCAACATCCTTTAAATTTTTTTGACCAAGAGCCTGTGCAATAATTGAAGCTATTACGCTTCTAGTTTGTCCAAAAACCCAAATTAACATTGAAATAAAACTACCCACAATTCCAACCGCACCTAATGATATGGTTGCATTTTCTGGAATGTTTCCCACAATTATTGTATCAGTTATTGACAAAATAGGTTCTGCAATACCAGAAATTAAAGCAGGTATTGCTAGCTTTTGAATGTCAGAAATTTTAACTGATTTTGTCAAAGTATTAATTCATAACAATAAAAAGGAAATTCACTCTGCTTTGGAAAATAGATCGCTTCCAATTGCTCATAACCTCTTGATTCGTAAAATTTTAAGTTTCTTTTATTCACAGAAAATGTATCTAACCTGACAGATGCAAACTTTTTTTCTCTAGCATATTTTTCAGCGAAATCCATCAAGGTTTTTCCAATACCCTTTTTTTGAAAATCAGGATGAACTGCCAATCTGTGAATGTATAAATTATTATCATTTTTAGTTTTCCATTTTACAGGCAAATAAACTTCATCCATATGCACACAAATAGAAATACATGCAACCACTTTACCATTAATGACATAAACGTATAATTCCTGATTTTCTGCGTCATTAATAAAAGAGCTTCTGTCAGGATAATGCTGATTCCATTGATAAATATCATTTTGAATCATGTTTAAGGCGCATGATTTTGTAATATTTAAAATAGCATCTATTTCAGAAATTTCTCCCGCCCTTATCATAACTAAGTGAATAAAAAAACAAATTTAAAATTAAAAGCTTTATAAAATCATCTAATTTTAGATAATACTAATATTTATTATCACATAATTATGAGTCTATTTTTATCTGCGCTTTTAATTTTTGTTTTGAGGCTTATTGATCAATCACTAACAACGGTCAGGGCTTTGGTGGTTACTAAAAAGCCAGTCCTTGGAGCATTTATTGGATTGGTTGAATCTGCAATTTGGATTCTAGCGGTATCACAAGTAATCAAAGATATAAACGACCCTTTTTTGATAGCGGCATATGCTTTTGGTTTTGCAGCTGGAACATTACTTGGAATTCAATTAGAAAAATTTATTGGTCTTGGTAGTGCTGTTGTTAGAGTTTTTACACCTTCAAAATCTGCAAATATTAGTAAGCCACTTAGAGATAAGGGTTTTATGGTTACTGATATTAAAGCAAAAGGTAGGGATGGTGCTGTAACAATTTCGTGGTGTATTGTGCCAAGAAGAAAACTTAGGAAGGTGCTCTCAATAATAAGATCCGTAAACCCTGATGCTTATGTTACCACAGATTTTGCCAATCCAACATCATTAAGAAAGTAAGTTGGTTAATAAAATTTAGATTTAAAAATTTTCAAAATAATTAGTAAAACAATTCCCGAGAGGAATATTGAACTGCTATTTTCTGTGAGCAACTCAATAATAGATAATACCCCACCAAGAATGATTAAAAAAACGGAAAGATTAAAAAGTTTTCTATAATTATTTTGATTCCAGAAACCGTTCATTTGATTATTTTTTTATGACCTTGAATGTACTGCTTTGACTACCTTTTGTAAGAGTCAAAAAGTACGTTCCTTTTTCAAAACTCGAAAGGTTAATTTCTTCCACTCCAATCTCTTTAAAAATTTCTTTACCAAGAATATCGTTAATAATAATAGTCTCATCTCCTTCAATACCAATAAGATTTATCACATCAATAAAAGGATTTGGATAAACCTTATAAGACGTGAACAAATTATCATCAACATTTAATGGAGATCCAAATGAAACATTATCAAAGTAGTAAACTATATTTTCATTTCCTGATGATCCAAAATTGAAAAATATGGAAGCCATATCAAACACAAAATCTGTGTTGAGGGCTGCTGTTCCCTCTGACTCGTTTGAAAAATCAAACTCCATAGTTTCCCATTCCCCAGCAACTGTCGTGTAGGTGTCTGTCTCAACTGATTGAGTTGGGTCCAGTGAATTTTCGATTTTTAATTTTATAGGAATTCCAGTTTGTGTTGTACCTGAAACATAAACATGTACAAACATTTTTGTGTCAGTATTGGTGATCGGAATATCGTTTAAAAACCCAGCACCAGAACCGATTGTAACTCCAGCCCATATTTCAGCACCACTATTCTTTTCTACCCTTGCGTAATTGCCGTCAACCGTTTCTAAAATTGTTGAAGGACCATTTCCTCCGAAGTCTGTCAGCACATAATATACACTTGGATCTTCAAAGGTAACTGGTAAATCCATTTGGCTAAGATCCCCGCTTGGATCAGTTTGATAAATATCATCATAATAAAATGTAGAGTCAGCAGTACCGTCACCAACATTTCCAAAATCAAACATTAACACAAGCTTTCTATATGTGTTTGAGGGTTCTCCTGAAAAATCCCAGGATAGTATTTCCCATTCGTTAGTCTTTGTAGTATAGGCATCTCTTTCTGTTGCAGGTTCAGATGGAAATTCACCTACATCACCCTCGATTTTAAACTTAACCATTAGGCCTGGATAAGGAGATAGAACATTCATGTTCAGTGTTGTGTTACTAGAAAAATCCAAATAACTATCAAGTTCAATATAGGTCCCAGCCCAAATGTCTCCTTCGTCTCTTATGATAACTCCAACATATTCACTTGGATTATCATCGTCAATTTGAGGATTATATACAACATAACCTGAGCCACCGTTGAAGTGAATAATGTCACTGTTTGCGATTTGTTCATCCTCAAAATTTATAGGAAGCTCAATTTGTCCAAAAATCGAGCTTGAAATAAAAATAAGTGTCAATGAAATTGTGTATATAAAGTTACTTTTCATGATCAGATTTCGGATTAGTTTAACAGCGTTTAAATTACTATGCTTGCGACGTAAATATAAAATCTAAAATCGTAAAATTTAGTTAAAAAACTTATAAATTAATCAAAGTCTAACGGGGTTATTTATTAAATATGTAAAAATTCAAGGTATTATTTAATAATATCTTTTCTAAACCAACCTATAATGTTATATTTATTATTATAAATTTTAATCAGAAATAAGCTAATCATGAAAAAACTACTTGCATTATTTATTTTATTTCCAATATTTGTTTTCTCTCAAACGAAAACGATTTCGGGAACTATTAATGATGAAAATAGCCTTCCGCTTGTGGGAGTTAACATCACAGTTCAGAATTCAAATCTTGGAGCCTTAACAGATTTTGATGGGAATTTTTCTATTACAATTCCTTCAGACAAACCTAAGGTTTTAATATTTTCTTATTTAGGCTATACAACTCAGGAAGTTGATGTTTCATCATCAGACAATATTTCCATTATGATGATACCAGATCTTGAGCAACTTGAAGAAGTTGTTGTTGTTGGGTATGGTTCATTATTAAAAAAGGATTTAACAGGTTCGCTATCACAAGTTGAAGTTGATGAAGAAGTTGCCAATCAATCAAACTCTATTGATCAGCTATTACAGGGTAGAGCTGCAGGAGTACAGGTAATTCAAAATGGGGGAACTCCAGGAGCTGGAATCAGTGTAAAAATTAGAGGAACCAATAGTTTAAGAGGAAATAACGAGCCTCTTTACGTTGTTGATGGTGTAATTATTTCTTCGGCAGGTGAAGATGTTTTACCAGCTGGGGTTGGTAATTCTGGTCAAGAAAGTCAAAATGGCTTAAATGGAATCAACCCAAGAGACATTGAAAGTATACAGGTTCTGAAAGATGCATCGGCTACTGCTATTTATGGATCTAGAGGCGCTAATGGAGTGGTTGTTATAACAACGAAAAAAGGTAAGAGTGGCAAGGTTAATATTGAAGCGTTTAGTAATACTTCTGTTAGAGTTATTTCAAAAACATATGATGTTTTAGATCCTTATGGTTATGCTGCTTATGCTAATGAAGTAAATGCTAACAATGGCATCATACCAAGATACATTATAGACGATTACGCTATCTATGGAGTTGATATAACTACTGGAGAAATAACCGGGGTTCCGGCAAGATCTTACAATTGGCAAGATGAAATTTACAGTAGTGGTATCAGCAGAAAAGTTGGAGGGTCTGTTTCAGGTGGAACCGATAATGGGAATTATTATATATCTGCTGGATTTGATGATCAAGCAGGTGTAGTTCCAACCTCAACATTTAAAAGTGGTGATTTAAGAATTAATCTTAATCAGGACCTTAATGATAAGCTTATACTTGAGGCAAGAATGAGTGGATATCTAAGCTCAACAAACTTTGCCGAAAGTGGTGACTTAATCGGAGGCTCAAATCAAAGTTTTATCAAAAACCTTATTTCTTTTAGACCTATTATTACTGAAGAATTTGAGGATTTTGGTGAAGATTTAGACCTTTCAAATCCATATTCCTGGATAAACGATTTTGAGGACATTTCAAAAGAAAGTAGATACATCGGTAACATTGGACTTACATATAAGTTACCTGTTCAAGGCCTTAGATATCAAGTTAAGGTTGGCGGAAATATTAGAACCAAAGAAAGAAGAAGATTTTTTGGAACAACAACCTGGCTAGGTAATAATGCAAATGGAGCATTGCAAATCACAGGTTTAAACAACTCTTCTTTTCAAGTAAATAATTTTTTAAGATTTAACAGAACATTAAAGCGTAAGCATAGAATTAATAGTGTTCTTGGTGTTACATATGATGTAAGAAAAGTCTCAAATAATATCTATGCAGTTGAAGATTTTGTAACAACGCAGTTTACTACACAAAACCCAGCGTTTGGACAAGTTATTACTAGACCGCTTACTTATATTAAAGGTGATCAGCAAATCTTTTCATTATTAGGTAGGTTCAATTATACTTATGATAATACATATATTTTGACTGCGACTTTTAGACGAGATGGGGTTTCAAAGTTTGCTCAAAATAATCGTTATGGATTTTTCCCCTCTTTTGCTTTAGCATGGAATGTTCATCAGAATAATGATTTAAAAATATTTGAAGAGCTTAAGTTAAGAGCTGGTTGGGGTCAAATTGGTAATCACGGAATTGGATCTTATGGTACACTATCTAATTATGGGGTTTCACCAAATTTGTATGGAAATCCAGATGGAGGTACAAACGTCCCTATTGCCTTGCAAAATGTTGCAAATCCTGACTTGACTTGGGAAACAACAGAGCAGTTAAATGTTGGAGCTGACTTTACAACAACTAACGGAAAAGTAAGTGGTACAATTGACATTTACGAGAAAACAACAAAAGACTTATTACAAAATGTAAATATTCCAACATCCTCTGGTTTTTCAAATATTCTTGTAAATCGAGGTGAAATTTCAAATAAAGGTCTGGAGATTTCCTTAGATACTGAGCTTGTATCTAGCAATGATTTCAATTTAACTTTTGGAGGTAATATTGGTTTTAATAAAACAAAAATTACAAATTTATCAGCTCAGCCATTAGAAGAATTTTATATAGACGGTATTGCGGAGGAAAGAAGGTTTTATTTTGGCGCACAGGTGTCAAGAGGAAATATATTTAAATACCCAGCAAATGTTTTTGTTGAAGGTGAAGAAACAAGTTTGTTTTATGGCTTAGAGACGGATGGAATATATCAAACAGGTGATGTGCTTCCTGATGTTTTTGGTTCTGCTGCTGTCCCAGGTGATGTCAAAATTGTTGATCAAAATGGAGATGGTATTATTGATTTAAATGACAGAACCTTTATTGGAAATCCAAATCCTGATTTTATATATGGATTTAATTTCAATTTAAACTATAAAAGACTATCGGCCAGCATTTTATTTAATGGAGTTTACGGAAATGATATAGCAAATGGTAATTTATTACAATTAGATAATGCAGAAGGACTTACATATTTAAATATTGCTCCAGATGCTTATTATAATGCATGGAGACCAGATGCTCAAACAAACACTTATCCAAGAATTGGATATACGACTAATGGTCAACCAGCAATGACTGATAGAATTATAGAAGATGGAAGTTACTTAAGATTAAGTAACCTTACCGTAAGCTATGACTTTGATGTAAATAATAACGACTCAATAAGTAATTTAAAATTATTTATAGCAGGACAAAATCTACTTACATGGACTGATTATTCGGGATACGACCCTGAAATATCAAGCTTTTTATATAATGGTTTAATCAATGGGGTTGACTGGAACGGAAGAGCAAATGCAAGAACATTTATATTGGGATTAAATGTTGGATTTTAAACAATTAAAAAAACTAAATTCTTTAATTATGAAAAATTTTAAAATAATATTATTAGCTATAATTGGGATATTTTCAATGTCATGTGACCTTGATGAAGATCCAATATTTTTGGATTCTCAAGCAGTTTACACTGATATAAATGTTGCGAAAGGCGCATTAGATGGAATTTATCAGGGATTAACTAGCTATGGAGCTCAGGAACAAAGACTTTTTGCACTTGCAGGTTATTCTGGATTATTTACCGCAGGTAAAAACGGGGGTAACAACGTCAATAATGTAAACAATGCAAACTTATTTTCTTTAAAACCAACTTATGATATTGATTCTGAGAATATGTGGGGTGGATTATACAGGGTTATTGCCAGGTGTAATGGAGCTATAGAAAATGTTTTAACAGTCTTAGAGCCATCATCATCTGATGAATCAGGGTTTAATGACATCGCTGGCCAAGCATACTTTGTTAGAGCATGGTCATATTTTTCTTTAACTAGATTATGGGGGGATATACCTCTTTGGCTATCATTACCGAACAATGAAAACTTGCATTTAGCAACGTCACCTTCAAAGGATATTTATGCACAAATAATTGCTGATGCTGAAATGGCAATCTCTCTGATGAATGGCAATTTTGGAACTGGATATCCTAGGCAGTATGCTGCTAATATGTTACTTGCAAAAGTTTATATGACCCTAGCTACTAATCCAGATTTAAGAGCTGACGGATTAAGTGAAATGGATTACTGGCAATTAGCTTACGAACAAGCTATGCAGGTTTATGGTCAATACAGTTTAGTTGCTGATTACAGCAGTTTATTTACTGATACTAATGAAAACTCATCTGAATCTATTTGGGAATTACAAATAAGTCAAGACGCTGCAAACTCACAAATGGGAAGAAATTTTACCCCATGGAAATATAAACTTGGCCAACATTTTGGATGGTTAAGGGTTAGTGCAGATGTTTATAATCATCACACATCAACCTATCCAAATGACCCGAGGCTTGAGGGAACCTACTTACATAGTTATAATAGAGCGGATAACGGAAATTTAGTTACTGTTTACCCTTCTAATCCTAACAGGCCAAACTTTTCCAAAGCACACCCATATTTCTTCAAATTCACGGAGAAAGATACTCAGCATAGTAATCAATACGGAGACCAGAACGTAATTATTTACAGATATGGCGAATTATTAATAATGCTTGCTGAAATATCAAATGAATTAGACAATGGTCAACAATTAGGATTTATAACTGAACTATTAAGTAGAGTTGGGATGAGTCCTCAAGCAGATTATTTTGGAACTCAAGCTGAATTTAGAGATGCAATTATGTATGAGTATAGATTTGAAATGTTAGGTGAAGGAGAGGATGCGCATAACAACAGAAGGAGAGGATTTGATTACTTTTTAAATAAGACAATTTTATTTCACAATAATAACCCTATTCATAATCCTGCAGTAGATCTTACTTTGAGCACGGATGAGTCTCAAGTAATGTCATTGCCAATTCCGTTAATTGAAATCAATACTAATGATTTAATTGACTAAAAATTTAAACTTATATATGCTGCCATTAATTGTGATATTAGTGGTAGCATTTTATTTTAAAAATTGAGAAGGTTAATAATAACAGCTTTAATGACTTTGGTTTTGTGTACATTGATTTCACAAAATCAATTACCTGTTGCCAATGGCTTTCTTGAAGATATTGAAAATAATGAGTTTCAATATTGGAGCCATCAAGCCAATGAAGGTGGAGAGGCAACATACTCAATTGAAACAAATGATTTGGTTGGTGGAAGCACAAAAGCTCTTAAGTGTGAAGTACATTCATTAGGTGCAAATGGGTGGCATGTAAGTTCAAAAAGTGAATATCCTTTTCAAGTATTTGCTGGTCAAAAATATACAGTTACTTTTTTTGCCAAAGTTGAAGGAGCAGACTCGAGACAAGTGAAACTTGTTTTTCAATCTGATGTTTCTGGCAGTTATCAGGGACAAAATATTTGGATAACAAATGAATGGCAAAGATATTCTCATACTTTTACCGTCGAACATTCAAGTGATAATAATAGGGTAAGGTTTTGGTATATGCAATCTGACGTAACTTACTTTTTGGATGAGGTAAGTATTTCCCCAGGCGATAGAATAACCTTTCAACCTCAAGAAAAACTACAAGCAGTTGATGGTTTTGGAGCTGGTATTAAAAGAAGAACAGAGCAGCTCTATGTGTTAAATGACCCATTTAGAGAGCAGATTGAACAATATTGTTTTAATGACCTTGAGGTTAATATGATTAGGTTTTTTGTTTATCATGATCTAGAGCCAGAAAATGATAATGATGATCCGTATAGCCTAGATGAAACACAACTTGATTGGACAAGATATGATAGCGATCCAAATAGTTGGAGAACTAGATACGTTGGTGAGGCCTTACAAAATGCTTTTAGCCAAAGTATTAATGGATTTGATCACGTAATCGGCAATTGCAATAGTGCCCCAGCCTGGCTTAAAACAAACGGTCAACATAATGGAGGAGGCACTCTGATTAGCGGAGGAGAATCAGAATTTAGCGAGTTTCTTGTTGCTTTTTTAAACGGAATGGAATTACGATATGGGATTGAAGTAACGGCAATTTCACCTACAAATGAACCCGACTATGAAGTTTCATATGAATCTATGAATACCACTCCATTAGAATTATCAAGTATATTAATAAATCTTAATGCTAGGTTATCAAATTCTGGTTTGGATTATATTGATATAGTTTCACCAGAATGCTTTAGAGTTGAATCTCAAAACTCTGGAACTTCTGCCACCAATTATATTAATACAATGTTTGAAAATTCAGCTGTTGAGGAAGCCATTGATATTGTAGGCACTCATACTTATGCAGACCCCAATCATAATGCTAATTGGAATGCATTAAAAGTAGCGGCTAATGGTAAACCAGTATGGGTAACTGAATCGGCTAATCTTAATAGTACTGATCAATCAATGACAGATGCAGCAAATTATATTAAGTGGATAATAAGAGGGTTTAACGAAGGTGGAGTTACTGCTTATATGCTACATTTATTTTATGAGGAAGCCGACAACAATGGTTATTCAAGCTTAGTTGCATGGACTCCAACGGGTGAAATAATTTTACCAAAAAGATATCATTCATTTAAGCATTTTGCAAACTTAGTCAAGAAAGATTATAGCCTAATTAGTTCTGCCTCAAGCGATGAAGATGGAGTTTTTGTAGCAGGATTTATTTCAGATGATGAATCTGAAGTAATAGTTCAAATATTCAATGAGGGAAATGAAAAAGATTTTTCAGTAGATGTTCCGCTTGGTGCAACTTCAGTTGAAACCTTCTTAACTACCAATGATGATTCTGAGGAGTTTTCATCCTTGGGCATAAATGAAATAGATTATTATAACAGATATTTTACAACAACTCTGCCCGAATTGTCTTTAACTTCACTAGTCTTTGATATTGATGAATCTCTTTCTAACAGCGAATTTAATTTTGTAAACAATAATGATTTTCAGGTTGAGTTATTCCCTAACCCAGCAGAAGACCAACTCAATTTGATTCTACCTGATTATTCGAATTATAATATTAAGATTTTCAATTTACAGGGTCAAAAATTAATCGACTGGTTTAGTAATAATAAAGAAGTTTTAATTGATATATCTAAATTCCAAAAAGGTACCTACATGTTAAAGATAAACTCTACGACCGATAAAAAAATAGTAACTAAAAAGATAATCAAACAATGAAAATAAACGCATCCACTTATTATTTTGCACTAATATTTTTATTGTTTTTTAACAATTTTTATGCTCAACAAGAATCAAAGCCTACCAATATAATCTTTTATCTTTCAGATGATCAGGATCTTTTAGATTACGGAGTTTATGGGAATCCAAAAGTTGAAACTAGTAATGTTGATCTTCTAGCAACCCAAGGAATTAAATTTACAAACTTTTATACCGGTCAGGCTATCTGTGCTCCTAGTAGATCACAAATTTTTACGGGAATGTATCCAGTAAAAAACGGTTGTATGGCAAATCATATTGGTGTAAAGCCAAATATAAAAAGCATTACTTCGTTATTAAAGGAATCTGGATATGAAGTGGTATTGGCCGGTAAGAGCCATGTAAAACCAAACAAAGTATTTGACTGGACAAACTATTTTCCAAAAGTTAACAATAGATACTTACCCTTAGGACAAATTGACAATTATTTAAAAAACGTGAATCAACCATTTTGTTTAATTATTGCTTCAGATTATCCTCATGGTCCATTTCCTAAAACTGACAATTATAGTAAAGCTGATATTTTTAAATTACCATATGACCCAAATTATGTTGGTAATCACAAGCCAGGTTATTATCAAAATATTCAGGACGATAATGATCAGCTTGGAAAAGTTTTAGAAATGGTTGATAAGTATGGTCATGAAGAAAGCTCTATGTTTATTTATGCTTCAGACCACGGCCTCAGTGGTAAGTGGAGTTTACAAGAACAAGGACTTCGTCTACCTTTTATTGTTAGATGGCCTGGAAAAATTAAGCCTAACACAACTTCTGAAACTTTGTTGACCCTTGTAGATGTTTTACCTACTATTTTAGAGGTATCAAAAACCAAAATTCCAAGAGAACTTGACGGGAAAAGTTTTGTTAAGTCATTAAAAGGTGATGACAAACAAATCAATGAGTATATATATGGTGTAGCTACTAGACAAAATATTAGGGAGTGTAAGATTTTCCCTTCTAGAATGGTAAGAGGCTCAAGGTTTAAGCTCATAAGAAATTTTAATTCTATTGAGGTTGTCAATTCAAATTTAGGTGACAATCCAATTATAAATGAATTTGCCAAAATTGGAGCAGAATCTTTTCCAAATGTTCCCTACGAAGAATTGTACGACTTAGAAAAAGACCCTTATCAAAAAGTAAATTTGATAAAGGATAATAAATACAAAAAAATAAGAAACAGATTATCAATTGCTTTAGAAAATTGGATGAAAACTCAAGAAGATTTTCTTTTGGAAGATCCAATCTCAATATTAAAACCGACCCTTCATCCTTTGGATAAAAACTCAAAATGGAACAGTGTGCCTCAAAATTTGACTGGTAAACTAAAAAATGAAGACTATATTAAACTCCATTATTAATATGCTTAAGTCAAAACTTATATTGCTAATTATTCCTCTATTTTTTTCATGTTCTGAAAGTATAAAAACAACTCAAAAACCACTTAATGTAGTATGGATAAGTTGTGAGGACATGGGACCTATATTAGGTTCATATGGCAACGATGTGGTAAAAACACCAAACCTTGATAAGCTTGCATCAGAAGGAGTTAGATATACTAATGCATATTCAACTGTTGGAGTCTGTGCTCCAAGTAGGTTTTCAATTATAACAGGAATGTATTCTGCTAGACTTGGAGCACACAATATGAGAACGGGAGATTATCATAATTATAAAACTCCTGAGCAGGTTACTCACAGAAATGATATCGGCGTAATTGATAAGGCTGGGAAAAATATTCCAGAGTATGAGGTAGTTCCGCCCCCCTACGTTAAACCATTTACCGAGATTTTAAGAGCTAATGGATATTATTGTGCAAATAATTTTAAATGTGATTATCAATTTAATGCCCCGTTTACAGCGTGGGATGAAGTATCATCAACCGTAAGTTTTCGAGATGCGCCAAAAGACAAACCATTCTTTTATGTTTGGAACACATTATTAACCCATGAATCAAGAATTTGGGAAAGGAGCAATAAACCTCTAACTGTCAACCCTAAAGATGTGGAAATTCCATCATACTTTCCGGATATTCCAGAAGTTAGAAATGATATCGCTAGAAAGTATTCTAATATTGAAGCTATGGATGAAAAAGTAGGTGAGATAATTAGTCAACTAGAGGAAGACGGATTATTAGAGAATACAATTATTATGTTTTGGAGCGATCATGGGGGAAACCTACTTAGACAAAAAAGAGCTGTTGGAAATAGTGGATTAAATGTTCCCTTAATAATTAGATATCCAAATAAAATAGATGCTGGAAAAGTTGATGATAGAATTGTATCTCTAATGGATTTAGGCCCTACGGTTTTATCTCTTTTAAATATCGAACCTCCAAAACATTATGACGGTAAGGCAATAGCTGGTCGATATGAAGAAAGCCCAAGGGAATATGCATTTGGTACTGCCGATAGATTTGACGAAAGTACAGATATGCAAAGATCGGTTTTGGATGGAAGGTATGTTTACATCAAAAACTTTATGCCTGAACTACCTCTTATCTACCCAAATAAATACAGAGAAAGAATTACTATGAATTCTAAACTTATTCAAATGGATAGTTTAGGTATGTTAGAAGGTGATGCAAAATATATATTTATGAAAACAAAACCTTTTGAGGAGTTTTATGATCTTGAAACTGATCCGTATGAGGTTAACAACATTATTGATGATCCAAAATATGCTGATAGGATTAATAATTTTAGAGATGCTTTACAAAATTGGCAAAATGAAATCAATGATCAGGGATTTATTCCCGAGAATAAAATAGTAGAATCATTTTGGCCAAATCTAATTCAGCCAAAGACAGAAAATGTTGAGTTTAAAATGAGGGATGATGGTTTATATGAACTGACATCAATTACAAATGGAGCTTCAATAGGCTACCAAATTGAAGACCAAATAGGAACAAATAGCTGGAGTTTATATTACAAGCCTATATTACTTGGGGACAAACAAAAAATTGTTGCAAGGGCAATTAGACTAGGGTATAAAGCATCAGAAATAACATCAAACTAAATTTATAATGAAAAAAATTTTTGTAATCATCTTAGGGCTTTTTCTAATATCATGCAATGATCATGTTGAAAAAAAACATAATATACTTTTTATTTCAATTGATGATCTAAGGCCAACTATGAATTCTTATAATTATGAAAATGAGAAAATGATTACCCCTTATATGGATAAGTTAGCTTCTGAGGGTGTACAATTTAATAATGCTTTTACAAATATTGCAGTATGTGGTGCAAGTAGAGCAAGTATTATGACTGGCATAAGACCAAGTGAAAAGAGATTTAATGATTTTTCTACTCGAGCCTCAGTTGACGCCCCAAATGCAATTCCGCTTAATCAGATTTTTAAGGAAAATGGATATGAAACTATTTCATATGGGAAGATTTACCATCACAATGACGATTTTGCAGAACATTGGACAGAAAAAGATAACGGTGCTGCCCAGGCTGATTTTCAGGACCCAGAATCTATAAGATTACGAGATAACGCTGAAACAGGTGAGTATGGTAAGAAAAATCCAATTGTTGAATATCCTGACGTTGACGACTTTGCATATAATGATGGAAAAATTACACTAAAGGCAATTGAAAAGTTTAAGCAATTTAGTAGCAATGGAAAACCTTTTTTCATGGCAATTGGGTATGTTTCGCCACACCTCCCTTTCATACAGCCCAAAAAGTATTGGGATATGTATGATCACGATAAAATCAAATTAGCAGAGAATACATATCAGCCTTTAAATTCCCCTGACATAGCAATTGAAGCACAACATAATTCAGCTGAACTTAGAAAAAATTACCTTGGGATTCCCGCAGAAGGTCTACTTGACGATGAATTATCAAAGGATTTGATTCATGGTTATTATGCGAGTGTTTCATACATGGATGCAATGATTGGAAAATTAATTGAGGGATTAGAAGAAGCCGGCTTAAGAGAAAATACCACAATAATTTTGTGGAGCGATCATGGATATTTTTTGGGTGAACATGGTTTTTGGTGTAAGCATAGTACATTTTATGAAGCAGTTCAAATTCCATTGATAATATCATCTCCTAAGTTTGATTCCAAAGAAGAAACAAACTCTTTTACTGAGCTGGTTGATATTTATCCAACTCTTTGTGAGCTTACAGGAATAACTCTTCCGAATTATTTACA
Organism: uncultured Bacteroidota bacterium; assembly: GCA_902581145.1. GTDB lineage: Bacteria > Bacteroidota > Bacteroidia > Flavobacteriales > Flavobacteriaceae > MED-G13. Next base: position 60,986 of record CACHNE010000009.1, read on the forward strand.
AGGAAAAAGTTTAACACCTGTTCTTAAAAACCCGGAAACTATTTTGAAAGATGAAATTTACACAAGGTATAAGCAAGGGGAAGCGGTTATTGATAAAAATTACGCCTACACAGAATTTGTACAAGGCAATAAATTTCTTGGAAATATGCTTTATGACATGACAAATGACAAAAAGCAAAATATTGACATTTCTAATTTGCCTGAAAGTAAAGATCTTATTAAAAAATATAGTCTTAAATTAGAAGAGATGAGAAATTATGTAAATCAGGATCCGTTTCAAAATTAATAAAATTAACTATGATGATTTCAAAATCTTATAAATTATTGTGGGTGTGTTTTGTATTAATGTTTACAAGCACTCAGTTTATAATTGCACAGGATTTTTATATTTCTGATTCAAACGGATCTGATAATAATCCAGGAACAATTGAGTCTCCTTTTAAGACAATAAATAAAGGAATTTCAATGGTAAGTTCTGGAGGAACAGTTTATGTTATGGACGGTATTTACCAAAATGAAAATTATGGTACCGTTGATCCTTCAACCAATATGAACATGAATAATCCACACGTGGTTACTATAAATAAATCAGGAGAGGAAGGCGCATACATTACATTAAGAAATTACCCAGGACATACACCCAAAATTCAATTTGATGGAAGAGGTGGTATAGTTATTTCTAATAATATGAATTATATAATTGTTGAAGGCTTTGAAGTTGAGGGTCCTGCACAAGATATTAATTATGAAATGGCTGAGGCAGACAGAGATTATAAAATTGAAGTGGCTGAAGACGAAGATGATTCTACAAACTATAACCACTCATATTTTTCAGGAAAAGGAATTTGGGGAGGCTATGGAGCCCACCACAATATCATAATAAGAAATAATATTGTTCACGACACGTGTGGTTCTGCGATTAGATTCAATGACAGTGATCACATATTAATAGAAAACAACATAGTATATAATTCAAATTGGTGGACTTCATCTGCATCAAGTGCAATTGTATTAGCTGAATCTATTGCTGTTTCTGGGGATAACACTGACGATATTAAAATGATAATTAGAGGAAATATTGTTTATAATAATTGGAATAGAATTCGATTTTATGTGACACAACTTCCGGATAACTCAGGAAATAACAATCCAAATTATGGAACAGCAAATTTTCAATCTATATGGGATGGACAAGGTATTTATGTTACAAGAAGTGATCCAGAATACGCCGGCACATTTTTATTCGAAAACAACTTGTGTTTAAACAATGGTAAAAACGGAATTAATTTTGATCATTCACACTCTGCCTCAGCAATTTATCAAAATAATACACTTTACTATAATGGTGTTCATGAAATTATACAAGATATTTCTGAAGCTGAAGGCAATCCTGCACACAGAGGACAAAAAGTAGGTGGTATAAAAGCTAATCATGTATTAAATGCGACTGTTGTAAATAATATTATTATGACTCGAGACAATGAGTTTTCAGCCCTTCAGTTAAATAATGTTTACGGTTCAAGAGTGGCCACTGACAATATAATTGTTAATGGGACCTATGCATGGCCGGCTACTGAAAGTAATAACCTTATCAATGTTGACCCTATGTTTAGTTCAGCACCTGAAACTGTGAATGGCCCGTTGACAATTGAAGGGACAGATTTTTCTTTAATGGAAGGCTCTCCAGCCATAAATGCTGGTAACCCAAGCTATAGCCCCAGTCATGATATTAATGGCAATCCAAGACCGGTTTCAGCAAGTGCTATTGCGTCAACAAGTTTTGAAAATGCAACCGGAGGTTGGACAGCATTTGGATCAACAATTGAAACAACATCTGAACAATCATTATCGGGTGAAAGAAGCTTATTTACAACAGACAGGACAGCAAATTGGCATAGCCCAAGAATCGTATTAAATAATCTTCTTGATCAAGGTGAAACATATACATTTTATGTTTGGGTCAAATTAGCTGATGGTGAGACTGGTACATCTCAGTTAACAATAAAGGATACTGATCAAGATGAGTATTATAATTTAACCGAAGCTATTGAGGTCTCTGATCAAGAATGGACTTTATTAACTGCAGATTTTACACATAATATTTCAAATAATTTCTTTTTGTATGTGAAAGGACCACCAGTCCAAGGAGGTGTCGGGGCTAGCTATTACATAGACGATTTTTCACTTGTTGCCGAAGGCTCTCCAGCGGTTGATTTTGAAAATTCTGGAGATATAGTTGATATTGGAGCATACGAGTTTAGCACTAATGAATGTTCAAACGACACAACACCACCGGAAATTGAATTATCAGATTGTGGTGGGTCAGGATGTAGTTATGAATATGAAATAAATTCAACTTTTGATGTAGATGATATTGATCCTCCAACAGTAAATGACAATTGTGATAGCGACATTAGTTATGATGTTTCTCATAATGTTGATACATCAATGGTTGGAGTATACTTTGTCACTTTTACAGCCTCTGATACTTCAGGAAATTCTGTGAGTATTGAAGTTGAGGTTACTGTTTTTGATCCGCTTTCTATTTCAGACAATAATTTTGAAAATATCTTTGTATATCCGAATCCTGTCGAAGACATACTTAACATTCAAAATATTTATTCGAATTTTAAAATATTTGTTTTTGACATATTGGGTAAAAATTATCACATAAATGCTATAAATAATCTTGAAAGAAATTCGATTTCTTTTGACACATCAGGTCTTGAAAAAGGCTTATATTTTTTAAAGCTCGAGGATATAAACACGGGACAATCAAAAATCTTTAGATTAATAAAACAATAATATTATATAAACTAAATTATCAATCATGAAACTTACAACTAAACTTATTTTAGCTCTATTTACAATATTTTTTTATAACGACTCTTTTTCTCAAAAAACATTAGAATTAAAAAATTCAAATTTGGAAGGGGTAAGCCCCGAGGGTAAGTTTTGGTGGTGGAATGACGTTACACGGAAAGGAGCCGATGCTACATTTTCTGTGGAGGATTTCGACACAAACCCAGGCAGTCAAAAGGCCCTTAAAGTACAAACTCATAGGTTGGGTGAAAAGGGTTATCATCTAAGCTCACAATTCAATCAAAAGTTTAAAGGAAAAGAAGGTGATGCGGTTACAATAACTTTTCATGCGAAGAACAAAGATGGAGGAGGAAAAATGAAATTAGTGATTCAATCTGATGTTCAAGGAAGTTATCAAGGAAAGGATTTTATTCTCTCTGAAGATTGGACTAAATATTCACATACTTTTAACTTAAAATCTAATAGCTCAAATCAAGCAATTAGATTTTGGTATATGACTCAGGGAACAGAGTTTTTCTTGGACGACGTATCAATATCAAAATAAATCATTAACTTATAAATAAAAATTTTACAAATGAAAAAACTTTACTCAATCGTTGTAGCTTTTTTGATGTTTTTCAACTTAAGCTTATTTGCCCAAGATGGTCCACCTTGGGATTTTAACGGAACTGATCACGGATTTGAAGCAAGTAACTTTACATCACTTGCCATTGGCGACTCTTATTTAACATACTCAATTAATAGTCCAAACGAGGACGGTAACGGTGGCTCTTCTAATCCAAATTTAAAAATTAGCAATGTTGAGATTGATACCAGCCCCGGTATCTTCTTTGCTGTAACAATGCAAAACCTTACTGCAAATACCAAAGTTGTTGTCATTATAAATAAAGACGGCAATAATACTTATACTCCTTTTGACGGTATTACCCCAAATGATGAAGGTTTTGTAACGCACTACATCAATGTGGGTGGTAGCAGCAACTGGAATGGAACTGTTAACGAAGTTAATTTTAGATTCAAGCAAGGAGGAGGAGTTAACAATAATGTTTATTCAGGTGATATCTTGATTGATCACATTGAGATAGTTGATGCAATTCCATCTACGCCTAGAACGGATTATACTTTTGACGATCCTTCAGACGCGGAAGGCTTTGTTGGTGGTAACGGCGTTTCTTTATCACAGCCAAATGCTGGGTCAATAGTAGCAAACATCAGTGCAAATAGCTCTTATCCAAAATTTGAACAAAGTGGAGTTTACAATGTAGATGCGGATACTTACAAATATGTGGAAATTAATTTAACTAATAATTCTCCTAAAAACAGAGTTACATTTGTATCTCCAAATGGTGGGAACGAATTTGCTAGCTCTGATATGGTGGCAGGAGAGCAATTAATATATTTGAATCTTTCTGAGATGACCAATTGGAATGGAACTTACTCTAATTGGTGGTTACAATTGGTTGAAAGTACCGATGATGGACCTACACCCTCAGAGGGTGAAGTTATCATC
>CACHNE010000010.1 GCA_902581145.1 uncultured Bacteroidota bacterium
TTACTCAAGTGTTGCACATTTATCCAAGCAATTTAAACAGGTGACAGGTATGAGTCCTTCAGAGTTCAAAAAACAGCAAAATTCTCAAAGAAAGGGTATTGATCAAATTTGAGATAATTTTATAAACATATTCAATTATTGTATAAGTTTATAATCTAACACTTTAGTAATTTTGTAATGTAAAATTTATGCATATTGAATAATAATTTTTTTTTAACAATTATATTTCTTTCCATTTCATCCTTTTTATTTTCTCAAGATGTAAAAGGTACGATCCTAGAGATTATTGAAAATAAAGAGACACCTGTTGTTGGTGCTAATATATATTGGATAGACAATTCAGGTGGTACAATTTCTGATATCAATGGTAAATTCAAGTTATCCAATCCTGATAATAATAATAGCTATGTTATCAGTTTTGTTGGATATCAAAATGACACTATAAGTGTTCAGTCATCAGACGCTAAAATTATATTAAAATCTGATGCAGAATTAGATGCAGTTTCCATTAGATATAACACCAAATCATCTTCAGTTTCTCTATTAAGCTCCGCAAATATTTTGAATATATCTTCTGATGAATTATTAAAGGCTGCATGTTGTAATCTTTCTGAAAGTTTTGAAACAACTCCTTCGATTGACGTAAATTTTTCAGACGGTATTTCCGGCAGAAAACAAATTAATATGTTGGGTTTGAGTAGTCCAAATATTTTGATGTCCATTGAAAATATTCCATCAATTAGAGGAGCTCTTCAATCATATGGTTTAACATATATCCCTGGGACTTGGATAGAAAGCTTACAGGTTGCTAAAGGATCTGGTAGTGTAGTAAATGGGTATGAAAGCATTTCCGGTCAGATTAATGCAGAGTTACGTAAACCATTAACGGATGACAAGTTTTTTTTAAATCTATTTGCTAATCAGATGGAGCGTTTAGAATTAAATACGCATTATACAGCCAACTTAAACCAGAAATTAGATTATGGACTTTATTTTCATGCAAATAAAAAAGACACAAGTGCAGATAACAATAATGACGGTTTTAGAGATGATCCAACCGGTCAACAACTAAATATTTTAAATAGGTTTCAATATACAAATCTTGAAAAAGGGCTTGTTGGGTTTTTTGATTTTAATTATGTTTTTGACGAAAGAGTTTATGGTGAAAATGAATACATAGATGGAATTATATTTCCAGAAAATCGAAATTACTGGGGAGGAAAAACCGACTCAGAAATGGTAAAAACAAATTTTAAATTTGGGTACGTTGACCCTGAAATCACTTACAGATCTTTGGGAATTCAATTTGCATATACTGGGATTGATATGGGGTCCTCTTTTGGAAACAGTATTCATGATACAAATCAATCAAGTATTTTTACAAATCTTGTATATAATTCAATTATTGGAAATACTAATAATAAGATTAAAACAGGAATTTCTATTTCTTATGATGAGTATGATGAATATGTTAACAATCTCGGTTTTATTGATTTTGATATTTCAAGAATTGAAAAGTCAGTTGGTGCTTATTTTGAATACAATTATGACAATTCGGATAAAATAAATTTATCAGCTGGAATAAGGTTTGACAATCATAATAAAATTGGAAATTTTGTTTCTCCCAGATTTCATATGAACTATATGGTTTTACCAAAATCGACAATTAAATTTTCTTTTGGTAAAGCAACTCGTCTTGCTAATATTTTTTCAGAAAATCAAAAACTATTTTATAGCTCAAGAGAAATAATTTTTACAGAAAATTCACTACCTAGTGATTTTTCAAGTATGAAAGCCGATCAAGCTTGGAATTATGGCGTTTCGATTATTAATAGCTTTAAGTTATTCGGAAAGGAATCTCAATTAATTCTTGATTATTACATTACTGACTTTGAAAATAAAGTGGTTGCAGACTGGGAAACTCCAACTCAGATTAACTTTTATAATTTGAACGGAAAAAGCTTCTCAAATAGTTTTCAAGCTCAATTTTCTCATACCCTTTCAAATTCGATTGATTTATTATTTGCATATAAAAATACAGTTGCAGAAACTGACTACAGTTCACATGGAAGGTTAAAAAATCCTCTAACTCCCAGCGATCGTATTTTCTTTAATGTAGCATATGATGGACCAACAAATGATAAAGGAAGAAATTGGAAGTATGATTTTACTTTCAATCATGTCGGTAAACAAAGATTACCTTCAACTCAGAACAATCCATCTGAGTATAGGATTTCGGGTACATCCGAGAGGTTAAATCTTATTAATACCCAAATCACTAGGGTCTTTAACGATTCGTTTCAGCTCTATCTAGGGGTTGAAAATCTGACCAACTACAGGCAAAAAAACACAATACTTGGGGCAGATGATCCATTTGGAGATTATTTTGATGCTACATATGTATATGGCCCAATTTTTGGGCGAATGACTTACGTTGGATTAAGATATTATATTAATTAAATAAAATATTATGAAATCAAATTTTATATTAACTTTTTTAGTTCTTTTGTTTACTGTTGATAGTATTTCTCAAACCAAATCAGAGGTTATTTTTGTTGATGGTGTTTGTGGAATGTGTGAAAAAAGAATTGAATCAAATTGTTTGGCTACAAAGGGAATTAAATTAGCTAACTGGAACAAAGAAAACAGAATGCTCAGGGTAATTTTCAATGAGAAAAAAATTTCGTTAGAACAAATACATAAAAAGATTGCTTCAATTGGTCATGATACCAAATTAGAAACTGCACCTGATGAGGCTTACAACAACCTCTATATGTGTTGTAAATATCGAGATGAAGAAGTAGTAAAGAATCATCAATAAAAAAAAGAGCTGTTTTTATAAACAGCTCTTTTTTTTTGATATATATTTTACATCATTCCTGGCATTCCACCACCACCCATTGGCGGCATTGGAGCAGGTGATTCCTCTTTAATATCAACTACTGCACACTCAGTTGTTAAAATCATCCCAGCAACAGATGCAGCATTTTCAAGTGCAATTCTTGTTACTTTTTTTGGATCAATAATACCAGCTTTGAGCATATCAACATATTCTTCATTTTTAGCATCATATCCAACAGTATCTTTACTTTCTAAAACTTTAGAAATAACTATACTACCTTCTCCGCCTGCATTTTCAACAATAGTTCTTATTGGGGCCTCAATAGCTTTTTCAACAATCTGAATTCCTGTTTTTTCGTCAGCATTTTCAGATTTGAGCTTAGCTAATTTTTCTTTTGTTCTAACAAGAGCAACTCCACCTCCGGCAACAATACCTTCTTCTACTGCAGCCCTAGTAGCGTGAAGAGCATCATCAACTCTATCTTTCTTTTCCTTCATTTCTACTTCACTTGCAGCTCCTACATAAAGTACCGCAACACCGCCTGCTAGCTTAGCTAATCTTTCTTGTAATTTTTCTTTGTCATAGTCACTAGTAGTTGTTTCGATTTGTGCTTTGATTTGATTTACTCTAGCTTTAATTTCTGAAGCTTTTCCTGCACCGTTAACAATTGTTGTATTGTCTTTATCAATTGTAATTGTTTCAGCTGTTCCAAGCATGGTTAAATCGGCATTTTCTAGCGAAAATCCTCTTTCTTCTGAAACAACAGTTCCGCCTGTAAGTATTGCAATATCTTCAAGCATTGCTTTTCTTCTATCTCCAAAACCGGGAGCTTTAACAGCAGCTATCTTTAATCCCCCTCTGAGTTTATTTACCACCAGGGTTGCTAGAGCTTGTCCTTCTACATCTTCAGCGATTATCAATAAAGATCTTCCAGATTGAGAGACCGGTTCTAATATTGGTAAAATTTCTTGAAGATTTGATATTTTTTTATCAAATAATAGAATATATGGATTTTCCAGTTCGGTTATCATCTTGTCAGCATTAGTAACAAAATATGGGGATAAATATCCTCTGTCGAACTGCATACCTTCAACAACATCTACATAAGTATCAGTTCCTTTAGCTTCTTCAACAGTTATTACACCTTCTTTACCAACTTTCTCAAATGCTGTGGCAATTAAATTACCAACGGTTGAGTCATTGTTAGCAGAAATACTAGCTACTTGCTGTATTTTTTCTGATGAATTACCAACTTGCTTTGATTGTTTGTTGAGTTCTTCAGTTATACAAGAAACAGCTTTATCTATACCTCTTTTTAAATCCATAGGATTTGCTCCAGAGGCTACATTTTTTAATCCTTCTTTAACGATTGCTTGTGCCAAAACAGTTGCAGTAGTAGTTCCGTCACCAGCTAAGTCATTTGTCTTTGATGCAACTTCTTTAACCATTTGAGCACCCATATTTTCTAGTTCATTTTCTAACTCAATTTCTTTAGCAACAGTTACACCGTCTTTAGTTACCTGAGGTCCACCAAAAGACTTACTTATAATAACATTTCTACCCTTAGGGCCTAACGTTACTTTTACAGAGTTGGCTAGGGCATCAACCCCTCTTTTAAGTCCATCTCTTGCTTCAATATCAAATTTTATATCTTTTGCCATTTTATATTTCTTTTATTATACAATTGCCAGAATATCTTTTTCTGACATCATTAAATAATCTACTCCGTCAAACTTAAGTTCAGTTCCAGAATACTTTCCGTATAATACAACATCACCAACTTTGACCGTCATAGGATAGTCTTTAGTACCATTTCCAACGGCTACAACCGTTGCTTTTTGCGGTTTTTCTTTTGCATTGTCAGGGATAATTATTCCTGATGCTGTTTTAGTTTCTGCTTGCATTGGTTCAACTAGAACTCTGTCAGCAAGCGGTTTAATATTTAATTTCATATCTAATTAATTTGATTAAAATTTTCCACAAATCATGCCATTTCAAAAAATATGACAAAATTGCATGAAAAGTAAAACTCTTATTAATCTTCAGACGAATTTTCCCGAGAAGTATTAATTGGTAGTGGCTCCACAACAATTTCTTCGGTGTTTAAGGCTTTAGACTCTGTCATTGCATCTGATTGTGTGAATGTAATATTAGATAATAATATTAGTCCAATCAAAGTTCCACCAAGAACCCAAGTACTCTTATCAAGAAAATCTGTTGTTTGCTTTACTCCACCTAATTGTTGAGTGCCACCTCCACCAAATGAAGATGATAATCCACCTCCCTTAGGGTTTTGTACCATAATTACTACAACCAGAAGGAATGCAACTATCACTATAAGAATAAGAAATATTGAATAAGAACTCATTTTTTTAAGCTTTTAATTTTTTTAATTTGGTCTGCAAAGTAACTGTTTTTTTCTGGAAATTTCAAAATTAATATTTTGTAAGACTGAATAGCTTTCTCATAATTTTTTTGATTAAGATATAGCTTAGCCAATGTCTCGGTCATATAACCTGCTTGATTGCTAAGATTATCTGCTTTATCATTATTTGACCGATTCTCATTTACTTCAACTTTTAATTTAGGTTTTTCAGAAATAAACTTATCTATTGTTTCTGTTTCATTACTTCTGTCAATCGGCTTTAAGTTTGACAATTTTAACCACTCGACAAAACTATTTTCCTCAATAATCTCTTTTTCAATAATTTTATATTCACTTTGTACAGTTGTGATTTCATTTTTATTAAAGTAAACTTTTTCATTTTGATTTTGACTTTTATTAATAAAATCAAAAAGAATTTTTCTATCTCTGGAATAAGCTGCTGTAGATCTGAGAAATTTTTTAAATTTTATATCATCATTTTCCTTCAAGGTCTTTAAATAAATAGCCTTACTTATTTGAAAGTATGGAAATTCACGATTGATTTCGTCTAAAAACGATAATTCTTGCGTCGTTAGATTTTCAGGATCTTGAAGGATTTTTATAAAATTTTTTTTATTCATATTACCATTTTGCTAGTGAAGCATTAAATACATCTTGTGTAATTCTTTCAAAAATTTCATCAAGTGCAGTATCTCTTTGTCCTCCTATTAATTGAACGTTTCCAGGATAATCATAGTAGAAAGAGAATCTTTTTTCAAAATCCGCTTCGCTATCATTTTTATCGTAAAATCTAATATTAACTCCAACTGTCAATCTGTTTTGAGCTGCAGTATTATTTGCGGTCGCAGTAGTTGGTGAAATTCGATATTCAACAATTTCACCTTCGTATGTTAAGTCACCATTGGATTTAACTAATTCTAAGCTGGTTTGATTAATTAGTAAATCAATCAGCTTATTTGTGAAATCTCTTTCGATTCCTGGTTCGATTAAAGGCGCATTATTCTGAAAATAATTGACTTGAAATGTTTTGGTCTCAGGAGATATTGATGCGCCTGTTAAACTGTATTTTACACTACAGCTTGTGGTGAATAGAAATAAAATTAATAGTTTAACGAATCTCATTTGTTATAAATCAAATTGTTTTATTTTCCTGTATAGGGTTCTTTCGCTAATCCCCAATTCTTCAGCTGCTAATTTTCTTTTACCCGCGTGTTTCTCTAAAGATTTTTTTATTAGTTCTAGTTCTTTTTCCTGAATTGATAATGATTCAATTGCTTTAACTTCCTGAATATAATCAAATTTGTCTTCAAAATCTTTATTTTCTTCTATGCTTTTATTATTTTCTACATTAACTATTTCAATATTTTTTTCTGATGCATAATTTTCATTTTGATATACTTTATTAATCAGTTTTTCATTATTTTTTTTGAATTCACTAATGTTAGAAGTTTGCATTAATTCTAGGGTTAATTTTTTTAAATCATTCAAATCCCCTTTCATATCAAATAATACTTTATATAAAATCTCACGCTCATTATTAAATTCAGACTTTTCAGACTTTTCAGAAATAATCGCTGGTAAATTATCACCCAAATTAGGTAAGTAGTCTATAAGAACTTCTTTTTTTATCATCCTATTTTCTTCCAAGACTGATAATTGTTCTGCAATATTTTTTAATTGTCTAATATTCCCGTCCCATCTGTAATTTGTCAAAATATTGATAGCTTCTTCATCTAATTTTATTGTTGGCATACTATACTTTTGAGCAAAATCTGAACAGAATTTTCTAAATAATAAATGAATGTCTTCAGGTCTTTTTCTTAGTGGTGGTAAATTAATTTCTACAGTACTCAACCTGTAATACAAGTCTTCTCTGAATTTATTTTTTTTGATTGCCTCTTGCATATTTACATTTGTAGCTGCCACAATTCTGACATTGGTCTTCTGAACTTTACTGGAACCAACTTTTATAAACTCTCCGTTCTCCAATACCCTCAATAATCTTACTTGTGTTGTTAATGGAAGTTCGCCTACTTCATCTAAAAAAATTGTCCCCCCATCTGCAACCTCAAAATATCCAGCTCTTGTTTGGGTAGCACCTGTAAATGCCCCTTTTTCATGACCAAATAACTCACTATCAATTGTTCCCTCTGGAATAGCACCGCAGTTAACAGCAATAAATTTAGAGTGTTTTCGATGTGAAAGCTGATGAGCAATTTTTGGAATAACTTCTTTTCCAACACCGCTTTCTCCTGTTATCAATACTGAAATATCAGTGGGAGCTACTTGCATAGCTTTTTCCAGAGCTCTGTTAAGCCCTACACTATTTCCTATAATTTCAAATCTTTGTTTTAATGCTTGTAATGAAACCATAATCTTAATTATTTTTAGAAAAAGCAATAGCTTCACCTATGAGGGTAGCACTGGTGCAACTATTGATTTTAACATTAACAAAATCTCCTATATTATAATTTTCTTTTGGAAATACAACTGTAGTGTTTTGTTGATTTCTTCCTGCCCAATGTAAATTTGATTTTTTGGATTCTTTTTCTATTAAAACCTCGACAGTTTTACCAACAAATTCTTTACTCCTGTAAAGGGAATGCCTTTGTTGTAATTCAACAATTTCGCTTAATCTTCTGCTTTTCGTTTCCTCATCAATGTTGTCCTCCAATTTTTTTGCAGCAAGAGTTCCTGGTCTTTCAGAATATTTGAACATGTATCCAAATGAATATTTCACTTTTTCCATTAACGATAGAGTATCGTTATGATCTTGTTCAGATTCGTTAGGAAATCCAGAAATCATATCATGGCTAATACTGCAATCAGGAATAATTTGGAAAATATTTTCAACCAATTTTATATATTCATCTCTTGTATGTTGTCTATTCATAGCCTTGAGAACTTTATTACTACCGCTTTGTACAGGTAAATGAATGTAGTTACAAATATTTTCATACTTTGACATCACTTTTATTACATCAAGTGACATGTCCTGCGGGTTTGATGTTGAGAATCTTATTCTCATTTTAGGCTGAGTTAATGCACACATTTCTAATAGCTTAGCAAAATTTATAGACGATGCTTTTTGAATTTCACTTGCTTTTGAAAAGTCTTTCTTTAATCCGCCCCCATACCATAGATAGCTATCAACATTTTGACCTAGTAACGTTATTTCCTTAAAACCTTTTTCATGTAAATCATTCAATTCTTCTATTATAGATTGTGGATCTCTACTTCTTTCACGTCCTCTAGTAAATGGAACAACACAAAATGTACACATATTATCACATCCTCTTGTTATTGATATAAAAGCACTAACTCCATTTGAATTAATACGAGTTGGTGTTATATCGCCATATGTTTCATCCTTTGACAGAATCACATTAACGGCAGACCTACCATCTTCAATTTCTTCCAGTAAGTTAGGTAGGTCTTTGTAAGCATCTGGACCAACCACCATATCTACAATCTTTTCCTCCTCTAAAAATTTATGTTTCAATCGCTCAGCCATACAACCTAATACACCCACCTTAACATTCGAGTTGGTTTTTCTAACCTTGTTAAATTTTTCAAGTCTTTTTCTGACTGTTAGCTCAGCCTTTTCTCTAATTGAACAGGTATTCACCAAAATCAGATCGGCAGTGTATAAATCATCAGATGTTTTATAGCCGTTTTTAGAGAGTATTGATGCAACAATTTCGCTATCACTAAAATTCATAGCACAGCCATAGCTCTCAATGTAAACAGATTTGGTTTTACTTTTATCGTTTTTGTTTTCAACAACTAATGCATCACCATTATATTTATATGGATTCTTTTCGCTCATTTACTTAAACATTTTGCAAAGCAAATATATTAAAAATACGACAATTTGTCATGCTTTAAATTTTATCATTTTTATTGTGGCTTAATATTTGAAACATATAATTATGAAAAAATAATCTACATTTGTACTCTTAAAAATCAAAAATGGCAGAGAATTTAGTAATTGTTGAGTCCCCGGCAAAAGCCAAAACAATCGAAAAATATTTAGGTGTAAACTATAAAGTTGCCTCAAGTTTTGGTCATATTTCTGACTTACCTTCAAAAAATATAGGGATTGATATTGAAAATGATTTTAAACCTAAATATGAGGTTTCATCTGACAAAAAAACTATTGTAAAAAACTTAAAAGATTTAGTTAAAAAGTCTAAAACTGTTTGGCTCGCAAGTGATGAAGATCGTGAAGGAGAAGCGATTGCTTGGCATTTATTTCGAACTTTAAAGTTAGATGCTGATAACACTAAAAGAATTGTATTCAATGAAATAACAAAATCAGCCATTACAAATGCAATCAATAATCCTAGATCGATAAATTATGACCTAGTAGATGCACAACAGGCAAGGAGAGTTCTTGATAGGATAGTAGGTTATGAACTATCACCTGTGCTTTGGAGAAAAGTTAAGGGCGGACTTTCCGCTGGAAGAGTTCAATCCGTTGCTGTAAGGTTGATTGTAGAAAAAGAAAGAGAAATAAGAAATTATGTATCAATATCAACCTATAAAGTTGAGGCGGTATTCAAAAATTCGAATGGAAAAGAGTTTGTTGCTAGACTTTCAAATGAGTTTAAATCAAAAGATGAAGCTATTGATTATCTTAACAGTACTACAGGATCTACATTTAAGGTTTCAGAAATAGTAAAAAAACCTGTAAAAAAATCGGCACCTGCTCCATTTACCACATCAACATTACAACAGGAAGCATCTAGAAAACTATCTTTTCCTGTTTCCAAGACAATGAGTGTTGCCCAGAGATTATACGAATCAGGACATATTACCTATATGAGAACTGATAGCGTTAATTTATCAAACCTTGCTATAGATGAGGCAAAAAAGCAGGTTGTTAAAAATTTTGGTGAAGCATACTCAAACCCTAAAAATTTTAGCACGAAAGCAAAAGGCGCTCAACAAGCCCACGAAGCAGTCAGACCAACAAATTTCGATATGTCACCTGACAACGTAAAAGATTATGATCAAAAAAGATTATACCAACTAATCTTGAACAGAACACTTGCGTCCCAAATGAAAGATGCTGAACTTGAAAAAACCAATATTAAAATTTCAAGTTCTAATCGTAGCGAATTATTTACAGCTAATGGTGAGGTAATCAAATTTGATGGCTATCTAAAATTATATCAAGTTTCAAAGGATGATTATTCAGCAGAAGATGATGGGATTTTACCCAGATTTAACGAAGATGAGATCTTAAATTTAGAAGATTTATTTGCTACACAGAAATTTAGTAGACCTCCCTACAGATATTCCGAAGCATCATTGGTAAAAAAACTTGAGGAATTAGGGATTGGTAGACCATCAACATATGCACCTACAATCTCCACAGTTCAAAATAGAGGTTATGTTGAAAAAGGATCTACTGAAGCAAAATCAAGAAAAGTAATAAAGGTTTCAATCATCAACGGAGTAATATCTGAAAATAACCTTAGTGAAAAATTTGGATCAGATAAAGGAAAATTAATTCCAACTGATATTGGAATGATAGTTACTGACTTTTTGAAAAATCACTTCGAGTACATAATGGACTATAATTTTACAGCAAAGGTTGAACAAGATTTTGACAGTATTGCTAGCGGTAAAAAGGATTGGACAGAAATGATGAAAAGTTTCTATGGAAAATTTCATCCGGTTGTTGAGGATGTTCAACAAAATGCTACAAGAGAAAGTGGTAAAAGAGTATTAGGTTCTCACCCTGAAAATGAGAAAGAAGTAAGTGTGAGATTGGGTAAATTTGGTCCAATGGTTCAGATAGGAACTGTTGATGATGAAGAAAAGCCAAAATTTGCCAGCCTTCCCCAAGATTTTCAGATTGAATCTGTGACACTTGATCAAGCCTTATCCTTGTTTGAATTACCAAGAACATTGGGAGAATTTCAAGGTGAAACATTAGAGGCTAATAATGGTAGATATGGACCGTACATAAAATTTGGGAAAAAATTTGTATCAATCCCTGCTGGAAAATCTCCTACATCAATTTCATTAGAAGATGCAGTAGTTATTATTGAAGATAAAATTAAAGCTGATGCTCCAATTCATGTTTATGAAAATATGGATGTTCAAAAAGGAAAAGGAAGATTTGGGCCTTACATTAAATGGAATAATATATTTATCAATGTCAATAAAAAGTATGATTGGGATAATCTTTCTATTGATGATATCGAAGAATTAATTGAAGAAAAGAAACAAAAAGAAAAAGACAAGGTTATTCACAACTGGGAAGAGGAAGGAATTAAAGTTGAAAAAGGCAGATGGGGTAAATTTTATTTGATAAAATCCAAAAAGAAGATTTTGTTAGATAAAAATCTTGATGTTGCATCAATTGATTTAGATCAAGCCAAGGAGATTTACAAAGCAAATACATCTAAAAAGTAGAATAATTAAATCATGGGTTCAGACTATTTAACATCACCCTTTGACGATTTGTTAAAACCTGTGGATGATCACCTTATAGTTCACAATGAGCTTATGACTCCATTGATTCTTGGAAATAGAATCAGTATACATTCATCTGAAAAAGGTATTCCAGACTTAGACTCTATAAAAATTGCGATAATTGGTATTCCTGAAGAAAGAAATTCAGTTGATTATTTAGGTGATAATCTTAACTTAAATGAGATACGAAAATCGCTTTATAACCTTTATCCGGGAAATTGGTCATCAAAAATTGCTGATTTAGGAAACTTAATTTTGGGGGGTAGTGCTGATGAAACATATGGAAGAGTAGTTTCCTTACTTACAATAATATTTAAGAAGAATATAATACCTGTAATTATTGGTGGTAGTCAAGATCTGTTATACGCTGTATACAGAGCATATGATTCTATTCAAAATACCGTTAATATTGTCAATGTTGATTCAAATTTTGATTTGGGTGATTCCTCAAAACCAATCAATAATCTTAGTTATCTAGGCAAAGTAATCCTTGATCAGCCACACAATTTATTTAATTATTCTAACATTGGATATCAAACATATCACAACTCCCAAGAGGAAATAGATTTGATGAATAATTTATATTTTGAAGCTTACCGTCTTGGTGAAGTTTGTTCAAAAATTAGATTGGTAGAACCTGTAATGAGGGATGCTGATATCGTTAGCATTGATATGAAATCAATAAGAGCTGCCGAGTTGAGCTCTAGACAAAAGTTTTCTCCTAATGGTTTTGACGGTAAAGAAATATGTACAATTAGTAGATACGCTGGTATCAGTAATAAAGTTAGTTCATTTGGTGTTTTCGAATACAAGTCTTCAAATGAGGATGAAGTTACAGAGATGCTTATTTCACAGATAATATGGTATTTTATCGAAGGGGTAAATTGTCGAATAATTGATTCTGATTTTAGCAATGAAAATGAATACAATAAATTCACGGTTATTGTAGACGAATATGAATTAATTTTCTACAAAAATAAAATTACCTCAAGATGGTGGATAGAAATTTTTGGTGAAGGCTCAAATACTAAACTGAAACAAACCACGTTATTACCCTGTACAATAGAAGACTATGAAACCGCTAAAAATGGTCTAATACCTGATAGATGGTTTAAAGCAATAAAGAAAAATATATTATAGTTTTTTTTTATTTTTAAAAAACACAAAACAATAACAAGACATTATAATGTTTTATAATTTGTTTATTTAAATTTATATGGGTAAGTTTATCCCACTTTTTTTTAAAAGTAATCGATAAAATGAGAAAAATTTTACAATTTTTTATAGTAGCATTAGTAGCTTTTAGTTGTGGTTCTAACGGAAACGTGAATAAATCTAAAGGTGAACTTGTTGGGGTTAAAGGAAATAAATATTATGCAGAAAAGCCATTTGGGATGGTTTTAGTCCCAGGTGGATCATTTATTATGGGTAAATCTGATGACGATATGCCATCAATTCAAGACGCCCCTACCAAAACCGTAACAGTCAGATCATTTTACATGGATGAAACTGAAATTACCAATGCTGAATACAGACAATTTGTAAGATGGGTTAGAGACTCTGTTATAAGAACTGCATTAGCAGAACAATTTAGAGACAGAGACGATATAGGTCCTGAAAGTGAGTATTTTCAATACTTATATAAATCTGAAAAAGCCAGTAAAGAATCTGATGATCAATCTGATTGGGATGGAAAAACTGACTTAGACTGGGATGTAGATTTGGATTATTTTGGACCTACTTATGCAAATAACAAATCATCATACTCAAGAGATTCAATCTTTTTCAATAGTGATAGTGAATATGCAGAAGTTGTTAGAAGGTTTTTATTTGATGAAGATCAGATTTTTAACGATATGGTATTTTCTTGGAAGGTAGATAAGTTTGCATACGAAAATAAATATTCAAATTTATCAGGTCCAAACGGCTACCTAGCTAGAATGGAAGAATACAAAAGAATGGCGATTGATGAGTTATATGATCAACAGACGGGACAGCCAATACAGGATGATCAAATGCAGGTAACTGATGTGTCCCAACCTGGATCTTTCAAACAATTTGAGATTAGATTGGCAACACCAAGCGGTGGATATGGTGAAGTTGAAGAAACAATAACAATTAATGATGAATACATTCACGAAAGGTTTCCATCAAGTAAAAGAAGTAATTTCATTAAGCAAATCCCCGTCCCTATTTATCCAGATACAACTGTTTGGATAAGAGATTTTAATTACTCATATAATGAGCCAATGCATAATGATTATTTTTGGCATGATGCATACAATGATTACCCCGTTGTTGGAGTAACATGGCACCAAGCTAAAGCATTTTGTGAGTGGAGAACCAAGACAAAAAATAATTATCAAAAAACCAAAAAGAAAAAAAGTTTAGTTCCTGAATTTAGACTTCCTACTGAAGCTGAATGGGAATTTGCTGCTAGAGGTGGTCTTCAAGGCGCTATGTATCCTTGGGGAGGACCATATACAAAAAACGATAGAGGATGCTTCATGGCTAACTTTAAGCCTATGAGAGGTGATTACTCTGTTGATCAAGCACTTTACACTGTCGAAGCAAATGCCTATGACCCTAATGGTTATAACTTGTTTAACATGTCAGGAAATGTTTCGGAATGGATTGATTCCTCCTACGAGCCTGAGGCATACGAGTTTTCTTCAACAATTAATCCAAATGTAAATGATGAAGAAAATGAATTAAAAGTGGTTAGAGGTGGTTCTTGGAAAGATGTAAAGTATTTTTTACAGGTTAGTTCAAGAGATTATGAAAATGCTGATCAAGCTAGAAGTTATATTGGTTTCAGAACTGTTCATGACTATCTTGGTGCTGATATGACTGCTAATGCTATGACTAACGCATCAATCAGAAAACAAAATAATAGACGAAGTTCTATCAAATAAAAACAACAACTAAAATTAAAATTTAATAAAATGAGATTACTTAATAAAACACAAATGAATTTTGCCTATGGAATGGGTGCTGCTGTAGTAATTATTGGAGCATTGATGAAAATTACTCACTTTTCAGCAGGATTTCTGACAGGTAACTTAATGCTTACAATTGGGCTTGTAACCGAAGCAATTATTTTTGCACTTTCAGCGTTTGACCCGCCAGCAGAGGATTATGCTTGGGAAGAGGTATATCCCGAGTTGGCTGGAGGAAAATCTGGATCAGCTTCTGACAAAAAGACTCCTAAAACTCTCATGAGTGAAAAAATTGAGGACATGATAAAAAAAGCTCAACTCGATCAGAGTGTTGTTAATGGCTTAACACAAAGTATTAAAGACTTTGAAGCTTCTGCGAAGGCAGGTGCTAATAATGCTGGTGAACTAGCTAAAATTAACAAGGAATTTGCTAATAATGCAAACAAGCTAACAGATCAAATGGAAAGTCTAGCTAAAAATTTAGAATCTCTTAATAATGTTTATGGTGGGGTTCTTAATGCTATGAATAAAAAATAATTTTTACTGTATAATTCAATTCTTGAATTATACAATATAAACAACACAAAAAAATAAAATTATGGCAGGAGGAAAAGAAAACGCAAGACAGAAGATGATTAATCTTATGTATCTTGTTTTCATCGCGATGCTAGCTTTGAATATGTCAAAGGAGGTTTTAATGACTTTTGGTGAAATTGACAGAGAAGTTGTTAAGTCTACAAAATCACTAAAGGAAAGTAATAATGCTGCAATTCAGGTTATTAAAAATAGTGCTAAGAATGACTCTTTACAATGGTATACAGCATACCAACCAATTAGTAAGATTTCTGAAGCGGCTAAAGAACTAACAGAATTTATAAATAAAAATGATAACGAACTTATTACCCCATATGAGGTTAATGATGTTACATATCAAAGTTTTAAAAGACCAATATTAGAAAAAGAAAATGCGTTCGGAAGAACAATTGATGGAGCAATCCCTGAAAAGGTTGGTGACTATGAGGTTATGGATAATTCTGGAGCCTATGACGAGATGCTATTTACAGGTGATTATGTAAATGATGAAAATACTGGTTATACAGCGGCTGGACAGGAATTTGTTAGACTTGTTAACAATTTTAGAGATACAGCAATTGAAGAAATTTCCAATTCTGATATTTCCAGAGATACAACTAAAAATAAAATCTGGAATGATTCAAAATCAGGATTGATAAGGTTAGTTAATCAGAGTTTTAATACGGATGTTGTTAAAGTTGGAAAAGCGGATGATAAAATCAAAAGTTGGCTTCATTTCAATTTTGAAGGTTTTCCTGAAATAGCATCAATTACCAAATTGACTTTAATGGAAGAAGACGTGGAAAATGTTATTCAAACTATGATATCAACTATTAATGAAGTTATTCTTGGTGAAAATTTAACATCGCTAAGAGCTATCCCTATGAATGTGAATGTTTTTTATGAAAATTCAAAATTAGAAGGTACTGTAGCTCTTGGTAAATATGATGAAACATTCGTAGCAAGTAAGGTTAAAATTAAAAACGGAAACGCACCAATGAAAGAATATAGAGCAATTGACGTTATGGAAAACGGGGAAGTTGTTCTAGAAAAACTAAACTTAAATGTTGGTTCTGCTGGTGCTAAACAATTGACTGGTGAAATTATTTTTGTAAGAACCGAAAACGGTGTTGATGTTGAGAAATCTATCCCGATTGATCATGAATATTTTGTGAATCCTCCATTAGCAAATGTTTCAAACAAGGATATGAATATTGTCTACGAGGATATTGAAAATATATTAAATATTACAATGCCTGGAGTTTCAAACGATAATATTCAAATTGTTTCACCTCCCACAATTAAACCTGGAAAGAATGGTGAATTTATAATGACTAATCAGAAGAAGGGTAGAACAGGAAAAGTTTCTATTGTTGTTAAGGACAAATTAACAAACTTTACTTCTCCTCCAGTAGTTTTTGATGTTGTTGCAGTTCCAGACCCATTTGCTTCATTCTCTCAAAAAGGAGATAAGTTTTCAGCAAATCAAATTTTGACCGGAAAAATTGGTGGTACATTTAATAACGAGAGACTTGATAATAGTCTTCAGCTAAGAGTTTCTGAATTTAAAGTTAGAATTGGACTTCGTAATTTAGGTGTTGTTAGAAATACAAACGGTGCTTTTAATGACAGACTTAAGAGTGAAATCAAAAAAGCTAGGAGAGGTACACAAATTACCATCTCAGATATAGTTTTTAGTAGTTCTAAAATAGATAAAGGAAGAAAGTCGCTGTTTTCTCAAAATCAAGTTGTTTTAACAGTTAGATAATAAATAAACTAAAATGAAATTTTTCAATAAAATATTTTTCTTTTTCTTTCTACTATTCTCTTATAGTATTTTATCTCAAAATTCGGGATATAAAACAGGAGTGAGTAATATACTTAACGCTGCTAATCCTGAAGATATTGGAGTACGTACAGCTGTACAAGTTCAAGAGGACAAAGATGATCCATTAGAGTATGGTTATGTAAATGATAAGGATATTTTATGGTCTACCACAGTGTGGGAAATTATTGATCTTGATCAAAGAGTAAATTACCCTTTACTATACCCTGTAGACACTAGTGTTGTTGGTGACGAGAGAAGACCTATGATATGGTGGCTTAAACAGGAAATAGAAAAATTTAATTTACCTGTATATGACGCTGAAAACACGGAAAGTGAAGGTGAATTTATTGAAAGATTACCTGATGAAAGGGTAGAAAATATATTTAAAAGAAGGATTATCAGTGATGAAGGAAGAGAAAAGTTTAAAAATGCTATAGCTGTAATTGAAGAAAGAATAAGTGTTCAGTATGATAAATACAACTTTAATCCATATGAAGAGGAAATTTCAGCTGAGGAAAAACAAATTTTAGCAAATGATTCTACCTTTAAACCGATTTTCCCTTACACTATTAAAAAATTTACAGGTTTCAAAGAGTTAACAGACGAGGTTTTCTCATATGCTCAATTCTTAGGTTTTACCAGTCCTGATGGTCCAGTTAGGGTTGTTCAACCACAGGGTATTCCTGAAGAACTAAGTCAAGATGCAATTAATGAGTATACAGCTGTTTTACGTGAAATTCTTGATACTGAGTTTTTTGTTGAAGACACTGATTTTTATTACAAGAACTTCCAATTCGAGGAACTTAAGCAGTGGTTAATTAAAGGAATTTGGTATTTTGACAAGAAATATTCAGAGTTAATTTATAGACCAATCGGTATTGCTCCAGTTGCCACCTCTTTAGATGAGGATGGAGCGGATGGCGGCGGTGGTGGCTTTGGTGCCATGGTTGATCCAAGAATCCTGGAAGAACCTAACGGTGAAGATTCTGATGGTGATGGTATTTCTGATTTAGATGAGACAGATATTTTTGGAACTGACCCTCAACTTGCAGATACTGACGGTGACGGGGTAAATGATGGTTTAGAAAATCAAAACGGACTAGATCCCCTTTTTGGAGCACCAGAAGATAAACAACAATTCGATGAAATGGTTGCTGAATTTGAGGCTTCTCAAGTTTCAGGCCCAAGTTCACCTGAAGATTCAGTAAAGGAAAATATTATCCCGCTATTTTGGGTATATTATCCTCACGCTAGAGAAATCCTAAAGAAGGGTCAAGCATTTAATAACAGAAATACATCTAAGTACATTTCTTTTGACGATATTATTAATTCTAGAAGATTTGGCTCTGTGATATACAAAGAGGAAAATGTATATGAGAATAGGGAAGTAAAAGATTATATTAAGAATAATTCTTTTATGAGATTACTCGAATCAGAAAGAATTAAAGAAAAAATCAGAAATTTTGAGCATGATATGTGGAGTTGGTAATTTATTTATTACCACATCTAAAAAGCGATTTACTTCAGTAAATCGTTTTTTTTATATCCATAATTCACTTTTTATTCTTGCCAATCCTAAAAACCATCGTATATTTGTAGACTACATCGCGGGGTAGAGCAGTAGGTAGCTCGTCGGGCTCATAACCCGAAGGTCGCTGGTTCGAGTCCAGTCCCCGCTACTATAAAACTAAACGGTTATACTCTAGTATGGCCGTTTTTTATTCCTATTAAAGATCTAAAAGCCCTTTAATTTCAGTTTTAAAATCTTCTTTATAATCTACATATGCTTGGCCTGTTGCGGGGCCATTAAATCCTGTATGAATACTATTAACCTTTCCAGACTTATCAATTATTATAGTGGTTGGATATGAAATTATATTTTCTAACATAGGAATTTTTTTCAGAAATTTTTCTTTATCTGTTCCACCATACTGAGCAAGTAATATAGGATAAGGAATATTAAATTTATCAATCATATTTTTAATCCTTTTCATGGCCTTTTCTTCTGTTTTCGCTGCCTCTACACTTAAACCGACAAAGACTAGATCTTCGTTAGGATTTTCTTCAATATAAGATAGGAAAAATTGAGTTTCATCTAAGCAGTTTGGACACCAGGTTCCTAATATTTGAACGACAACAACTTTATTTTTGAATTGAACATCATTTAAACTAACAAATTTTCCATTTGTATCTTTAAAATTAAAATTAATGGATTGAAATCCGTCTTTAAGTTTTGTTAGGCTTTTTGAATCGGCTAGTTCGTAATTTTTATCTTCAACCATCCAAAATTCCGTAATCGAAGAGCTATAATAGTGTAAATTTCCAAAAATAGTATCCCCTTTTTTCTCAGCTTTGATAAGATAAGGGTGAGCACCATCAAAAGTTGAAAGAAGGATAGAATCTCCAAATGTTATGCCTGAAAGAAATCTAGTATCTCCTGTATTTTTTCTAAATGTGCCTGAAACCTCGTTACCATTCTGTATAAATATGCCTAGTCCAGGGTAAGGATTTTTCGGCCTAAAAACCGTTTTGTATTTTCCGCTTAAAGAAAAATTAGCTTTTTTATTTGATTGAAATTTGGATTCATTATTTATTGTAGCAAAAAAAGGAGCTTCCTTACCAGATTCTTCTTTTAAGTACCTTCCATATAATGATTCGTTTTTAACTTTGGCAATTATTACTGCATCATAAGGTGGCATAATAATTTTTAAAGAATCACCTTTAAAAATAATATCGTCATAAATAAGTATTTCCTTATCATTCTCAACTACCATAATTAATCTGTTTGAATCATTTATCAATTCAAATTTAAAAGGAAGTAACGAGTTATCTTTTGTCCTTATTTCAGCTCTATATTCACCTAATTTTGGGAGTTTATCGTTATTGCATGATTGAAATAACAGAAGACAAATTGAAAATAGTTTAAAAATCCTCATAATTAAACTTTTCGACTAATCATTATCTTATTCAGGAAATTTAAATTCACTGTCATCAATAACAGGGTTAAGTTTTATAAAATTAAATTTTATAGGCTGACCTGGTTGATCTTTAATCCCTTGAGTCATAGAAAACGGCATATATAAGCCTTCTACGTCCTGAAAATTACTCATTTTAGACTCCATAATCATTCCCTTAGCAGGGCCACTCATAACCTCTTCATGAATCATAATAGGAAGAAATTTTTTAGAATCAAAATAGTAAACTGAAACGTTGGGAACTTCATTTTCGTCAATAAGCATTGGTTTTTTTATCAATTTTATTTTAAATGTATCGGAACCATCCACTGTCTCTGTTCCCATTAATTCCAATGAAAATCCTTTTTCTTTGT
The DNA here is from genome assembly GCA_902581145.1 of uncultured Bacteroidota bacterium. Lineage (GTDB taxonomy): Bacteria > Bacteroidota > Bacteroidia > Flavobacteriales > Flavobacteriaceae > MED-G13. The sequence goes on from CACHNE010000010.1 coordinate 20,386, forward strand.
AGTTTAAAAATGGATTTGGAAATTCAACAAGTTCATTTTTTACCTTATTTACAGCTTCTTGGTTGCTTTTTTCAGCTTTCATTGTCATAAAATTTGTTGACCATAAAGTTTCTCCGTCAAAAACACCTTGCTTTATCTCTTGACCTTGAATGGAAATTTTAGTGTACATTTTGTTTCCAGATTGTACCATTTCAATAGGTATTTCCATTCCCATTTGATTAATAATAGCATTCATTTTTATTGCTTTGACATTTTGCCAATTTTCAGCTCCACCAATCTTTTCTATATAATTTTCAATAATTTCGTCAGCAGTTTGGGCATTAAATGACATTGAAATCATAAACACAAAAGCAGTTAGCAATAAATAGTTTAGTTTTTTCATTTTAATCTTTTTAATTATAGCTCAAACATAGATATTTGTTTAAATCAATTGAAATTAATTAAGTTAAATTTATCAAAAGATTTTTATAATGAATAATATCAAAGTTTTTTCTCCTGCATCAGTTTCAAATGTTTGTTGCGGCTTTGATGTTTTGGGTTTTTCAATTGAGGGTATTGGAGATGATATTTTTATACAAAAGTCCAATACAAAAGGTATAAAAATTAGAAGAGTAACTGGTTATGAAATTCCTATTGATGAAAAAAAAAATACGGCATGCGTATCAGCAAAAGCATTGCTCGATTATTTAAATATTAATCAGGGTTTTGATATTGAAATCAATAAGAACATAAAGCCAGGTAGTGGAATAGGTAGTAGTGCTGCATCCGCAGTTGGAGCTGTATACGGAATCAATAAAATATTAGGTAGTCCTTTAGAAAAAGAGCAGCTTCTAAAATTTGCAATGCAAGGTGAATTTATTTCAAGTAAGACAGCTCCTGCAGATAATGTTGCATCAGCATTATATGGTGGTTTAATTTTGGTAAATAACAGAGAAAACTATAAAGTTATTAAGCTCCCTGTGCCAGAAGATTTATTGGCGGTAGTTCATCATCCTTTAATTGAAATTAAAACCTCTAAATCAAGATCAGTTTTACCAAAAACTATTGACATAAATTTAGCTTCACAACAATTAGCATCTATGGGTGGTTTTATTCATTCGCTACATACTGAGAATTTCGACTTAATGAGATTGATTTTAAAAGACTACCTAGTTGAACAGTATAGAGCTGATCAAGTTCCATTATTTCATGAAATTAAAAAAATAGCTGTAGCCAGAAATGTTATTTGTTGCTCAATTTCGGGATCTGGACCATCGATTTTTTCTCTGGTAAATGGTTATGAAAAAGCAAATGAATTAAAACTTATTTGTGACAAAACGTTTTCAAAAAGTAATATAAAATTTAATTCTTACATCACAGGATTGAATTCGGGCGGAGTTAGAATTATTTGATTGTCAGCAAGTTGGTTTTTATCAATTATTAAATTCATTTTTTTTACATACTTTTTTTTACATTTTTTCAATTTTAATTATTGTATTTTATCAAATATGTAAAAGTTAATAATTGATAAAATTTATTATCATTTTTATATAAATAATTAAATATATTTATGAATTATTCAAAAAAACACAAAAACATCTAAAAACTATTTATTATGACTTTTAATTTTTTTCTTCAATCATCTGTAGAGGCTGATTTAAGTATCATGTGGATAACAATTGCCGGGTTTCTGGTATTTTTTATGCATGCCGGTTTTACTCTTGTTGAAGCAGGTTTTACACAAGCTAAGAATGCTGTCAATATAGCAATGAAAAATCTTATGGCCATTTCGGTTGGAACAATCGTTTATTGGTTTATTGGTTATTCTCTAATGTATGGAGAATCATCCAATGGATTTTTCCGATGGTCTGGATTGTTTGCAGAGACTGCTCCACATGATTTATTTTTTCAAACAATGTTTGCTGCCACTTGTGCAACAATTGTCTCTGGAGCTGTTGCCGGTAGGACCAAATATTCTGTATTTGCCATTTTTGCCGTAATTATAACTGGATTAATATATCCTATAGCCGGTGGATGGGAATGGAATACTGATGGTTGGTTAAATAGTGCGAGTTTTATGCCTGTTGAATTTATAGATTTAGCTGGGTCTTCAATAGTGCATGCAGTTGGTGGTTGGGCAGCCTTAGTAGGTGCCTATATGGTTGGTCCACGTCTCGGTAAATTTGTAAAAGGTAAAGTCGAAGCAATTCCTGGACATAATAAAACCTTAGCAACCTTAGGAGTTATGGCTTTATGGTTTGGATGGTTTGGCTTTAATGGAGGGTCTCAGTTAGCATGGGGAGGTGATAACACAGTAGCTGCTACAACTATTGTTTTATTTACAAACCTTTCTGCTGCCGCTGGAGCTGTTGGAGCATTAGTTACAACTTGGATTTGGTATGGAAAACCAGATATTGTTCAAACATTGAATGGGGCATTAGCTGGTCTAGTTAGTATCACTGCAGGTGCTGCTAATATGGATCCATACGGGACTTTTTTTGCTGGTTTAATAGGGGGTGTCATAGTTGTTTTTGCAATAGAATTTATCGAAAAAAAGCTTAAAATTGATGATGCAATTGGTGCATCTTCAGTTCACGGAGTTGTAGGTATATGGGGGACTATTGTTATAGGTCTTTGGGGAATTGATTCCGAAGGTGGAATAGGTATTTTTAACGGAGGTGGCTATGAACAACTGTTGAGTCAGCTAATTGGAGCGTCCGCATATACTCTTTGGGCTGCTACATTAGCTTTCATTTTCTTTTGGATTCTCAAAAAAGCAGTTGGACTTAGGGTTACTAAAGAAGAAGAAATTGAAGGCTTGGATATAGCTGAGCATGGTATTCGAGCATATCCAGGAAAAAGAAACAGATAAGTGGATTAAACTAACCTTGTGAGATATAACTCCTACTACGGGAGTTGGTTTTTAGTTTGTTTTTTTAAAGGGCTCCAAATTGGAGCCCTTTATCATTTGGTTCTTATTTAATTAATACATTAACTTTGGGTTGTGCATAAGGCTGGATTTGTAAATATTATCGGTAACCCTAATGTAGGTAAGTCTACACTGATGAATTGTTTGGTTGGAGAAAAATTATCTATTATCACCTCAAAAGCTCAAACGACAAGACATCGTATTCTTGGAATAGTTAACGGTGATAATTTTCAGCTGATTATTTCTGACACACCTGGAATTATTAAACCTTCTTATGAGCTTCAGAGTTCAATGATGGACTTTGTTAAATCTGCCTTAGAAGATGCTGATGTTTTAGTGTATATGCTTGAAATTGGAGAAAAATCTATTAAGGATTTAGATGTTCACAATAAAATAAATAGTGCCAAAGTTCCAGTCATAATTCTGTTAAATAAAATTGATTTATCTAATCAAAAGCAATTAGAAATTGAAATTGATAATTGGTCAAAAATGTATCCAAATTCTGATGTATATCCCATTTCTGCTTTAAATAATTTCAATATTGAAAAGTTGATTAATAGAATCATTGAATTGATTCCTGAATCTCCACCATATTTTCCTAAAGATCAACTAACGGATAAACCTGAAAGATTTTTTGTTAATGAAAAATTGAGAGAAAAAATTTTTTTGTACTATGATAAAGAAATTCCTTATTCAGTTGAAGTTGTTACTGATGAATTTAAAGAAGAAGAATCAATTATCAAAATTAGATCTAAAATTTTAGTGGAAAGAGAGTCTCAAAAAGGAATTATAATTGGTCATAAAGGAGTTGCACTTAAAAAAATAGGTACTAAAGCTAGGCTTGATTTAGAGAAATTTTTTGGAAAAAAAGTTTTTATTGAATTACATGTTAAAGTGAGTAAAAACTGGAGGTCTAATTCCAGCCAATTAAAGAGATTTGGTTATAAACAATAATTTCTAACACTACCTTTAAAACCCGACATATAAATGTCAAGTACTTTTATTCAAATTTATTTATATATTGATAGTTTAACTCAAAAAACTAATTATGAAAAAACTAATTTTTTTATTAGCTATTGCTTTTACATTTAGTAATGCAATGGCTCAGATGACTTGGATGACTGCATATAAGGTTGATCCTGTTAAAATGAAAGATGCTAAATCAGCTATCGGAAAGAAAACAAAGAAATATAATTCCAATGCTGATGGTGAATTAATCTACACATATGAAATTGTTGCTGGAGACAGAGCTAACTACCTTGTAAGGTCTGGTTTTGCACAATCTATGTCACAATTTGATTCTTATGGAACTCAAGGTTTAGATTATTGGATGGAAAATGTTGCTCCGCTAATGAATAATGTTGGAGGAACTGAATATTTTTCACATTCCACCGATGCCAGTTTTGATGATGCTGAACCAGGAGCAAACAAAATATGGAAGGTTCTACACTATAATGTAAAAAGAAATTCTGGTCCAGACTTTTGGAAATTCAGAACTAGAGTAGCCAAAGCAGCAGAAAAGGTTGGAAACCTAAGCCTACACGTTTGGGCAGGTTCTCTAGGAGGACCTAGTGGGCACGTAATGGTTGGATATGGAAATCCAGATATGTCTGGTATTGACAACGAAAGTGAAACATGGCCTAAAGTTATAGAGGCTTACAATGAGCTTTTTGAAGATTCTTTCCAAGCTGATCAAGAAGCCTTTAATAATAGCTTAGAAATGTGGGGTAATTTTTCAGAAGTATGGAGATGGTTGCCCGAGTTAAGTTCACCTCCTGTATCAATAAACTAACTATTGAATAGATTGAATTAACCATTTAATTTTAAAAAAGGGCGGTATTAATACCGCCCTTTTTTTACAGCTAATTTAGTATTACATTTGTCCACCATTGTTATGAGTAATATAATTGCGATAGTAGGAAGACCAAATGTTGGAAAATCAACTTTGTTTAATAGGCTTATTCAGCGAAGAGAGGCGATCGTTGATTCCATAAGTGGTGTTACCAGAGACAGACATTATGGTAAGGGAGACTGGAATGGAAAGGAGTTCTCTGTAATTGACACTGGAGGATATGTAGTGGGTAGTGACGATATTTTTGAAACGGAGATTGATAATCAAGTTGAATTAGCTATAGATGAAGCTGATATAATCTTATTTATGGTTGATGTTGATTCAGGAATAACTTCGATGGATTCAGAAATTTCAGATTTATTAAGAAAGATTGAAAAGCCAGTTTTTTTGGTTGTTAACAAGGTAGATAATTCCTCTAGAATGAATGATGTTAACGAATTCTATTCAATGGGGATAAAAAAACTCTACCCTATTGCAAGTTCTAACGGATTTGGTACGGGAGAATTACTAGACGATGTTGTAAAACTGTTTAAGGAAGAAAAAGAAATAGATAATGATGTGCCCAAATTTGCAGTTGTTGGTAGACCAAATGCAGGAAAATCTTCTTTTATTAATGCATTGATTGGGGAAAACAGGAATATTGTAACTGAAATTCCTGGAACTACAAGAGATTCAATCAATACTAGATATAACAGATTTGGATTTGAATTTGATCTTATTGATACAGCAGGAATAAGAAAAAAGTCAAAGGTTAAGGAAAATCTTGAGTTTTACTCTGTAATGAGAAGTGTTAGGGCTATCGAAAATTCTGATGTTTGTATCTTATTATTTGACGTATCAAGAGGTTTTGATACGCAGGTTAAGAATATTTTTTGGTTATGTGAAAGAAATAAAAAAGGAATAATTTTAATTGCAAACAAGTGGGACTTAATTGAAAAAAATACAAATTCAACAAAACAGTTCGAAACTACTATCAAAAAAGAAATTGAACCATTTACAGATGTTAATATAATCTTTGTATCAACCTTAAATAAGCAAAGAATTCATAAAGCTATAGAAACCGCGGTAAAAGTATTTAAGTGTAGATCTGAAAAAATAAAAACCAGAAAGTTAAATGATGTTTTACTTCCGATAATTGTATCATATCCTCCACCAGCAATCAAAGGGAAATATGTTAAAATAAAATATATAACACAGTTACCAACACATCACCCACAATTTGCCTTCTTTTGTAATTTACCTCAATATGTTAAGGAACCTTATAAAAGGTTTTTAGAAAATAAAATTAGAGAAAATTTTGACTTTACAGGTGTTCCAATAACTATTTTTCTGAGAAAAAAATAGTTATAATTGATTTCGTATCTCGATTAATTTGTCCTTTATTAATTTAAGTTTATTTACTATATCTAACTTATCCGAAGTTTTTTCGTTATTAATGTAATGCTTAGCACCTTGGATTGTATATCCTTTTTCTTTTAGTAAAAAATATATTTTGTTTATTGCTTCAATATCTTTATTGGTAAATTTTCTATTACCTCTTGAATTTTTCTTAGGATTTAAAATTTTGAATTCTTGTTCCCAGAACCTGATTAGTGAAGGATTTACATTAAATTTTGATGCAACTTCTCCGATTGAGTAATATCTTTTGTCTTGAAGATTGATTTTCATTAATCTAGAGATTGATTAACCACAGAAGCTTGTTTTAATAATTCGTCATATTCTTTTGCAGTTAAGTTTCCATAGTAGAAATTAATCGGATTTATCTTTACCTTATCTTTAAAAATCTCATAATGCAAGTGGGGTGCACTTGATCTCCCGGTACTACCTACATAACCAATTAAATCACCCCTTTTTACTTTTTGATATCTTTTAACATTGAATTTATAAAGATGTGCATATAGACTAGTATAACCATAACCATGGTCAATTCTTATATGATTCCCATACCCAGAAGATCTATTATCAGCTCGAATTACAGTTCCATCCCCCGTAGCATAAATTGGCGTTCCTTGTGGAGCTGTAAAGTCAATTCCATAATGGTGTTTTCTAGCCTTTGTAAATGGATCAATTCTATAACCAAATCCTGAGGCAATTCTGGTTAAGTCATCATTATTAACAGGTTGAATAGCAGGTATGGATTTTAGAAATTTTTCCCTATCCATTGCTAGTTTTGCAATTTCATCTAGTGATTTTGATTGTATGGTTAATCTCTTTTGAATTACATCGATTTTTCTGTTACTTTCCTTAATAATATTAGAATATTCAAAACCGTCAAATTTTTTATATCTGTTAACACCTCCAAAGCCTGCTTTTCTTTTATCTTCACTTATGGGAGACGCCTCGAAATAGATTCTGTAAATGGCATTATCTCTTTCTTCAATGTTTTTAAGAACACCTTCAATATTTTCCATTTTTTTGTCTAATTGAGAATATTGAAATTTCATATTTTTAAGTTCCCTATTTAAAGATCTCTCCTGTGGTGATTGAAAATATTGACTACCAATGAAAATAAATAAAAAGCCAAAAAATGCAGATCCAGTTAGATATAGTAGAATATTTTTGAATACATCTCTTTTACTCTTTTTAATTTTTTTAAATGAAAGAGATTCAGAATCGTAATAATATTTAACTTTAGGCATAATTAAAATTATATCTTTGTAATTTATGTTTATCTGATAAACATAAATGCAAATATAACAATACTTTTTTTGTTCGATAAAAACTGATAATTACCATAAAATGAACTCTAACGAAGTAAGAAAAAAATTTTTAGACTTTTTCGAGAAAAAAAAGCATAAAATTGGTCAATCTTCTCCAATTATTTCAAAAAATGATCCTTCATTGATGTTCATAAATTCAGGAATGGCTCCCTTTAAGGATTACTTTTTAAATCAGGAAAACCCTAAAAATAAAAGAATTGCTAATTCTCAAAAATGTCTTCGTGTTTCAGGAAAACATAATGACCTAGCTGAGGTTGGTCATGATACATATCATCATACATTTTTTGAAATGCTTGGAAATTGGAGTTTTGGAGATTATTTTAAGGAAGATGCAATTAATTGGTCATGGGAACTATTGACTAAAGAGTTTGGGATTAACCCTACTGACTTATACGTTACTATTTTTGAGGGCTCAAAGGAAGATGGTGTTTCTGAGGATTCAGAGGCATTTAATATCTGGAGTAAGATAATAGAAAAAGACAAAATATTATTTTGTGGAAAGGATGATAATTTTTGGGAAATGGGTGAACAAGGACCATGTGGGCCATGCAGTGAAATACATGTAGACTTAAGGGATGAATCCGAAAAAAAGAAAGTATCTGCTCAATCCTTAATAAATAAAGATAATCCTCTTGTTATAGAGCTCTGGAATCTTGTATTTATTCAGTATAACAGGAAAGTTGACGGAAAATTAGAAGATTTACCAAAAAAACATATTGATACTGGAATGGGACTTGAAAGGTTATGTATGGTCCTTCAAAAGGTCAAATCCAATTACGATACAGATATTTTCAAGTCTATAATCAAAGAGATCGAACAATTAACAGATATTGAATATGGAAAAGATGATAAAGTAGATATAGCAATGAGGGTTATTGCTGATCATCTAAGAGCGGTTTCTTTTTCTGTAGCTGATGGTCAACTACCAAGCAACAGTGGAGCTGGTTATGTAATTAGGAGGATTTTAAGAAGAGCAATTAGATACAGTTTTACATTTTTAAAAATCAAAGAGCCCATTTTATATAAATTATTTGGTGCACTACAATTAAAAATGGGGGATTTTTACCCTGAACTACAAAAACAAAGAATTTTAATCGAAAATGTTATTAAAGAAGAAGAAAACTCTTTTTTAAGAACTCTTGAACAGGGACTGATCCTTTTAGAAGAAATAATCTCATCATCTAATAATAAGTTGATTTCTGGTAAAAAAGCATTTGAACTATATGACACCTATGGTTTTCCGGTTGACTTAACTAACTTAATTCTTGAAGAAAGAGGATTCAACCTTGATATCGAATCATTTAATAGTGAACTTGAAAAACAAAAAGACAGGTCAAGAAAGGCTGCAGAAATTTCTTTTGATGACTGGATGGTTTTAATTGATGACCCTGTTCAAGAATTTGTAGGATACGATTCACTTGAAGCTAATGTAAAAATTGTCAGATATAGAAAGGTAAAGTCAAAAAAAGAAGGTATAATATTTCAATTGGTTTTTAACCTAACTCCTTTTTATGCAGAATCTGGTGGTCAAATCGGAGATATTGGATTTATTGAATCAAATGACGGAGATGTAGTCCACATTCACGATACAATTAAAGAAGGTAGCTTATCTATTCATTTAACCAAAAATCTACCAAAAAAGCTTGATTTAATTTTTAGAGCAGTAGTTGATAGCAAAAATAGATTTAGAATTCAGTGTAATCATACCGCAACTCATTTATTACATCAGGCACTTAGAAATATTCTTGGCAATCATGTTGAACAAAAAGGAAGTAGGGTAAGTTCTGAAAACTTTAGATTTGATTTTTCTCATTATTCAAAACTTGATCAAAGTGACATAATATCGGTAGAAAACTTTGTTAACTCAAGAATTGAAAATTCTATTGATTTGATTGAGGAAAGGAATGTTCCTTTAAAAAAGGCTCAAGATAATGGAGCTATTGGTTTATTCGGAGAAAAATACGGAGATACCGTTAGAACAATTAAGTTTGGGGCATCCTATGAGCTATGTGGTGGCACACATGTAAATAATACTTCTGAACTATGGCAGTTCAAAATTATTAGTGAAGGTGCAATTGCTTCTGGTATAAGAAGGATAGAGGCTATTACAAATGAGTCTGTTAAAAATTATTATAATTCAAAAATTAACGAATATGATAAGATAAAGGATATATTAAAAAATCCCAAAAGCTTATATGAAAGTGTAAAATCACTGTCTGATGAAAATTCTTTACTAAAGAAAGAAATTGATAAATTAAGTAATGAAAAAGTTTTTTCAGTAAAAAAAGATATCATAACAAAGCTTGAAAATATTTCCGGATTGAATGTTATTACTACTACTGTAGATTTAAAACCTGCAAAAATCAAGGATTTATGTTTTTCAATCGCTTCTGAAATAGAAAATCTTTTTTTAATAATTATCACTAAAGACTTAAATAAAGTGTACTGCTCTTGTTATATATCAAAAAATTTAGTTTCTGAAAAGAATTTAAATTCCTCTGAGATTATATCAAAACTTAGTAAGTTTATTAATGGTAGAGGAGGAGGTCAAGCATTTTACTCCACATGTGCAGGTGATAATTTAGAAGGAATTCAAAAACTATTCACTGCTGCTAAAGATCTTCAAATTCAATTTTTAAAGTAATGTCTTATGAGAGACATAATATTATCAGTTACTAAAGATTTACAGAAATTTGTAATAAAAACCCCTGTTTTAAGATTTGATATTATTGATTCTTTATGTAATTGCAATGTTTTTTTTAAGTGTGAAAATTTTCAACATACTGGTTCATTCAAATATAGGGCTGCAATAAATGCTATTAAAAATATGCCTGTTGAATTTAAACAAACAGGAGTTATAACCCATTCCTCGGGAAACTTTGCTCATGCATTGGCTAGAGCAGCCTACGAATTAAAAATACCTTGTCATTTAGTAATGCCTAATAACACCCCAAATTTTAAAAAGTCTTCAGTACTATCTTACACTAAAAATGTTATAGAATGTGAATCTAACTTAAAAGCAAGGGAATTTACAACCAGTGAAATATTAAAAAATAAAAATTTATATTTCATACATCCCTCAAATAATATGGATGTAATTATAGGAAATTCTTCTTGTGCGCTTGAGTTTATAATTGATTATCCAAATTTAGATTTTGTCTTTTCTCCTATTGGTGGTGGGGGACTAATTGCTGGTACCTCTATTGCAATTAATAATTTTTCTGAACATTGTCAGGTTATTGGTGCTGAACCGTCAAATGTCGATGATGCATATAGATCTTTAATTTCTGGAAAAATTGAATTCAATGAATCTACAAATACAATAGCAGATGGATTAAGAACTAATCTTGGGTCAATTAATTTTCCTATTATTCAAAATTATGTAAATGAGATTTTATTGGTTAGCGAAGATGAAATTATGGACTCTTTAGATATTATAATTAACAAGTTAAAAATTGTCGTAGAACCATCAAGCGCAGTTGTTTTAGCTGCTTTGATTAAAAATAATAAAAAGTTTAAAAATAAAAATATCGGATTGATAATGTGTGGTGGAAATATTGACTTTAATTCTCTAAAATTTTAAATATTTCTTATAAATCACTTTCCATCTAAAATTTCTTATAAAGACCCCTTCTTCAACCGTAACAATAAATGGCTTTTGTTTTAAAAATGACACACAATAACCAGTAAGCCCAAAAAATAATCTAGATAAACTATAATTATTTAAAGAAGATTTTAATAAAGAAAGAATACTCAATATAAATCCAAATCTCATTTTATATAATGATTCACCTTGTAACATTTTTGAACTAAGAGAATATTTTTGCCCTGTAGGTTTTAAATGTTTAACAATCAAATCTTTATCTGTATAAATTAACCACCCTTTTTTTTGTGCAAGTAAAACGTCAACTGTGTCCCAGCCTATTGAAGATTTTAAAGCATTTATATCATTAAAACATTCGGCTCTATATGCTTTTATTGGTCCTCGTACATGAGTCTTAGCAGCTATATTTTCATAAATCCATTTTCTATTTTTTAGTATGTATAAATTTCCTCCAGCGATCCCTACTTTTTCTTTTTCATTGAAAATTTCAATAATTTTTTCAATATAATTTTTAGGAAGTATAATGTCACCATCAAATTTACAAATGATATCAAATTGTGTTTCTAAATTTTTTAATCCAAAATTAAATGCTTCAATAACCTTGCTTCCAGGGACATGTTCTTGAAATGACTTATGGTCAATAACCCTAATCCAATCACATTTACCTATTAAATTTTTAATGATATTCTTAGAATTATCTGTTGAGTTATCATTCACATATATTACCTCTGCAGGTTTAATTGTCTGATTAATTAATGACTCAATTGATTTTTTTATAAAATCCTGCTCATTAAAAACCGGTATGATTATACACACTTTCATAAATCAATTTTTTCAGCATAAATAATCATGTATCTATACGTAAACAGTCTAAAGAATGGTCTTATTCCTATTTTTTTTACCGGATTTGTAAACTTTTTTTCTTCAATTATTCTCCAACCTGTTTTTTCAAGTAATAATCTAAATTGCCAATCTTCAAATTCATGAAAATGATTGTCTCTGATATCGTTGAAATTTCTATATGCTTTAGCAAACCAGAGTCTTAGGGGAACGCTACAAACTAACTTTTTAGCTTTGATACTGTTTAATATTTGAAATGGGTTTAATAAGTGTTCAAATATTTGAAATGCAGTTACCACTGTAGCTTTTGTTTCAATTATTAATGATTGATCTATATCAAGATCCTCACCATTAGTATTTATTATTTGGTAACCATCCTTTTTTAAAGCCTCTGACAAAGGGTTTTTGATTCCTAAGTCTAATATTAACTCACTTTTATCAATATGATTATTAATAAAATCGGTTGTTATTCTATATCTCTTGTGCGGAAAGTTTTTAAAATACATTTATTAATATTGGTACAACATTGCATTTATATGCATTCCAGCACCTACACTAGCAAAAATAATTTTATCTCCCTTTTCAATTTTATGATCTCCAAGTTTATTTCTTACAATTAAATCAAACATTGTTGGTACAGTTGCCACTGAACTGTTACCAAAGCGATCTACAGTAAGGGGCATAATTTCCTCGGGAGATTCTTCATTGAATAGTTTATATAATCTTTTAACTATTGCATCATCCATTTTAGCATTTGCTTGATGAATTAAAATCTTTTTTATTTCAGAAATATCGGTATTAGCTAAATCTAAGCATTCTTTCATAGCAGAAGGAACATTTGTTAAAGCAAATTCATAAACTTTTCGCCCCCTCATTTTAATATATTTTGTTTTTTCATCAGCCTGAGGATTGAAAGATTTCCCGTAAAAAAGATAAAAAACTTCATCATCTGTGTAAGATGCTGTGTTATGAGATAAAATACCACCTTCTTCGTCTGTCTTTTCAATTATTGTAGCACCTGCTCCATCTGCAAAAATCATCGAATCTCTATCACTGACATCAACTACTCTTGATAATGTATCTGCACCAATTACTAGACATCTTTCAGCCATTCCAGCTTTAATAAAACCATAAGCTTGAATCACACCTTCAAGCCATCCTGGACATCCAAATAAAATATCATATGCTACACATTTTGGATTTTTAATTTTTAATAAGTTTTTAACCCTTACAGCTAAACTTGGAAATACATCAACTTGTGTTGAATTATTACTCGCATTACCAAAATTGTGAGCTAGTATTATATAATCAATTTTCTCAGGATCAACTTTTGAGTTTTTAATGGCTTCTTTTGCAGCTAAATAGGCGATATCAGAAGTGTTTAATTCATCTTTCGCATACCTTCTTTCTCTAATTCCAGTTATCTTCTGAAACTTTTCAATAATTTCTTCATTTTTTGTTTCAATTCGATTCCCTTCATTATCAAAAAAATTTCTGTCTAAAAATTTAGAATTGTCCTGGATAATTTCTGGAATATAGGATCCAGTTCCGGTTATTTTAATGTTCATTTACAAATGAATTTTTAATTAAGGTAAACTTATTAAATAATAGCGATTTTTGGAAAATTAATCTGCATATAATTCTATTGGGGTACAGCTACAAATTAGATTACGATCCCCATATGCATCGTTAACTCTTCTTACAGGTGGCCAGAATTTATTTTCTTTAATATAACCTAAAGCAAATGCAGCTTTTTCTCTGGAATAGTTAAAGCTCCATTTATCAGAAGTTACCATTTCAAGTGTATGTGGAGAATTCTTTAGTAAATTACTTTCATCAGAGGGTTTACATAGAATAATTTCTTCTTTGATTGAAATCATCGCATCACAAAATTTATCAATTTCCTCTTTATTTTCACTTTCAGTTGGTTCAATCATCATTGTACCTGCAACAGGGAAAGAAACTGTCGGCGCATGAAATCCGTAGTCCATTAACCTCTTAGCAATATCAACTACTTCAATACCATAATCTTTAAATGGCCTACAATCAATTATCATTTCATGAGCAGATCTTCCTAGTTCACCTGTATATAGAATTTCATAGCTGCCATGAAGTCTTTCTTTGATATAATTTGCATTTAATATTGCAATTTTAGTGGCTTTGGTTAGACCATCAGACCCCAACATTGATATATATCCATATGATATTAAACATGCTAGAGCAGATCCAAATGGAGCAGCTGAAATTGAAGAAATTGCTTTATTACCTCCAGTTTTGATAATAGGGTTTGAAGGTAAGAAAGGACTTAGGTGTTTCGCTACACAAATTGGTCCAACACCAGGTCCACCACCTCCATGAGGAATAGCAAATGTTTTGTGTAGATTTAAATGACAAACATCAGCTCCGATAATTTTTGGATTTGTGAGACCCACTTGTGCGTTCATGTTAGCTCCATCCATATATACTTGTCCACCGTTTTTGTGGATGATTTCTGTTATTTTTAAAATATCAGATTCAAAAACTCCATGCGTTGATGGATAAGTAATCATTAATGCACCTAATGTATCTTTATACTCAACTGCCTTTTGTTCAAGGTCTGAGACATCTATATTTCCATTATCAGATGATTTGACAACAACGACTTCCATTCCAGCCATCACAGCACTTGCAGGGTTAGTACCATGAGCTGATGATGGAATGAGGCATACTTTTCTGTCAAAATTTCCATTATTTTCGTGATATGCTTTTATTACCATAAGGCCGGCATATTCTCCTTGAGCGCCTGAGTTTGGTTGTAATGAAACAGCATCAAAGCCTGTAATTTCCTTAAGTTGATTTTCTAATTTCTTCAGAACTTTCTCATAACCAAGAGCTTGATCTTTTGGAGCAAACGGATGAATATTTAACCATCTATTCCAGCTTAGGGGAAGCATTTCAGCCGCAGCATTTAATTTCATAGTACATGAACCTAGTGAAATCATTGAAGTATTTAGGGCTAGATCCTTATTTTCAAGAAATTTTATATATCTCATCAGAGAGGTTTCTGATTTATATTTTGAGAAAACTTCATCTCTCAAAAAATCTGATTTTCTCAAATATTTTTTGGGGATTCTGTTCAGACTTTCAAAATTTGAAAAATTTTCCAGTTTATTGTTTTTGGATTCAGCAAAAATTGAAATAATTTCAAATATATCATTTGTAGTTGTTGTTTCATTTATTGAAATTGAAACCAGACTATCACTTGGATAATGAAAATTTACTTCTTTTTCTAATGCTTTTCCTTTTATAAGTTTAGAGTTACACTCTACCAGAACAGTATCAAAGAAAGATTTATTTGGTGTTTTAAAGCCAAGCAAATTTAAATTTTCTTCAAGTATACAGGCATTTGAATGGATTTTATTTGCGATTTCTTTCAAACCATCAGGGCCATGATATACAGCATACATACCTGCCATAACAGCAAGTAAAACTTGAGCAGTACAAATATTCGAGGTAGCTCTATCTCTTTTAATGTGTTGTTCTCTTGTTTGTAAGGCCATTCTAAGTGCTCTATTTCCATTTTCATCAATACTTACCCCGATTATTCTTCCAGGAAGGTTCCTCTTAAATTCTTCTTTGGTCGCAAAGTATGCTGCATGCGGACCCCCATAACCAAGTGGAATACCGAATCTTTGTGTACTCCCAACAACAACATCGGCCCCCATTTCTCCAGGGGATTTTAGTAATGCCAAAGAAAGTATGTCCGCTGCAACAGCCACTTTTATTTCATGTTCTTTACAAAGCTGAATTATCGGTTCAATATCGCCTATATTACCCGAAAGACCTGGGTATTGAAAGAATGCACCATAATATTTTTTTTCAGGATCAAATTTACTTGACTCAGCAATTTCAAGTTTAATTCCAAGAGGTTTAGCTCTAGTTTCTAGCAAGGCAAGAGTCTGAGGAAATGTATCAGCAGACACAAAAAATGAGTTAATATTTTCTTTTTTTTGGTTTCTTGATCTTGTAGAAAATAAAAGTGTCATTGCCTCTGCAGCAGCTGTACTCTCATCAAGCAGTGAGGCATTAGAAATTTCCATGCCGGTTAAGTCTGTAACCATTGTTTGGAAATTGAGAAGAGCTTCAAGCCTACCCTGTGCGATTTCTGCTTGATATGGTGTATAGGCGGTATACCATCCAGGATTCTCTAAAATATTTCTTTGAATAACAGCAGGGAGGTAGGATCTATTATATCCCAATCCTATATATGTACTATACACTTTATTTAACGATGAAATTTTTTTTAAGTGTGTTAGGTAGTCTGATTCAGACATCGGAGGATCTAACCGCATAGGTTTGTCATTTCTTATGCTTTTAGGGATAGTTTGATCAATTAACTCATCAATTGAATTTGCGTTAATTACACTAAGCATTTGCTTAATTTCATTCTCAGTAGGTCCAATATGTCTTCTTTCAAAAGATTCTGTATTCATTTTTAAAAAATATCGATTAAAATTAAATAATATAACGTCCAATTATCATATATTAAAAAATAAATAATGAACAACATTTATGGGTTTATTAACAAAAAAAATCAAGTTACTTTTTGATTATTACATAAACTCTAGTTTACATGTCTCTTTTTGTATAATTTCTTATATAATCACAATAAAATTGATTAATAAATTTCCTTTTGATTGGGGGAATATTTCATTTGTTTTTTTCACCACTTTTTTCACTTATAATTTTATAAAATTTTATGAGAATATGATATCAACAAATAGGCCAATTTCGTTTGTTTTAAAATTATTTTTTTCAAAGGCACTTATCGCATTTTTGATTTCATTTTATTTATTTTTTGATTTGTCTAATTCAAAGCAAATAACTGTTTTATTTACGTCTCTTTTGACGGTTTTATACACTGTGCCACTTATATTAAAATACACGTTAAGAGGTAACCCAATTATAAAAATATCTACTGTTGCTTTTTGTTGGACTATGATGATTGTAGTTTTACCGTTTTTTGAGATGATGGACTCCTATAATATGTTCTATTACTCACTACTAATCTTTTGTTTAGTTACTGCTCAAATGATTCCCTTTGAAATAAGAGATAAACACAAGGACATGTATAACGTAAAAACCATCGTACATATCTATGAAACAAAGAATTCTAAGATTATAGGATATTTTATTCTTATAACTTCTCTTATTCCCATGATATTAATACATTATTTGTCAGAAGATTTAATTTCAAAAAATTCAACTGCTATAATAATCTTAGTCGCCGGAATCTTGATATATTTTTCAAGTGAAAAGCAGAATAAATACTACAGTTCGTTTACCGTTGAGTCTATTCCTATGATGTGGTTACTAATTGAATTTGGTTTACAAGTTTTTTTCTGAGTCGTAAACTTTTTTTTCAAGTTGACTCTTGTAGTCAAAAAGTTTTTTTGTGATTTCTGAATCAGATATTCCGATAATTTGTGCTGCTAAAATTCCAGCATTTTTTGCACCATTAAGTGCTACTGTAGCCACAGGAACACCATTAGGCATTTGCAAGATTGATAATACCGAATCCCAGCCATCAATTGAATTTCTTGATTTTACAGGAACTCCAATGACGGGTAGTGTTGTTATTGAAGCAACCATTCCTGGTAAATGTGCAGCTCCACCTGCTCCGGCAATTATAACCTTGATTCCGTTGTCACTTGCATCACTTGCGTATTTAAACATTTTTTCTGGTGTTCTATGAGCTGATACAATATTTACCTCTGACTCAATTCCAAATTCATTAAGGATATCAATAGCATCTTGCATAACAGGCAGATCACTTTTACTACCCATAATAATTCCTACTTTTTTCATGAAATTACTTTTATTTTTTTCTTAATTTTTTTTCCTATTTCAATTGCTTTATCGATATCCTTATTCGCAATTGTAATATGCCCCATTTTTCTGTTTAATCTTGATTTTTTCTTTCCGTAAATATGTACAAAAACACCAGGAATATCAAAAATATCATTAATATTTTGATAAATAACATTTCCTTCAATCATATTTTCTCCGACTAGATTTACCATAATGCCTGGGATTATTAACTCAGTTTCACCAAGAGGTAAATCCAAAATACTTCTTAAATGTTGATCAAACTGAGATGTCATGCAGCACTCAATAGTATGATGTCCTGAATTATGAGGTCTTGGCGCCACCTCATTGATTAGAATATCTCCTTGCTTGGTAAGAAATAATTCTACGGCAAGTAAACCAACCATATTAAATTTTTCAGCTGTTTTTACGGCAATTTCAACTGCTTTTTTTCTGACATCACTAGAAATATTTGCAGGACACATAACATATTCAACAAGATTAGAATTATCATTAAACTCCATTTCAACAATCGGGAAACATTTAATATTTCCTTGAACGTTTCTTGAAACAATTACTGATAATTCTTTTTCTATTAAAACAATTTCTTCAACTAAACACTGATCATCATATGAAAAATTAAGATCTTCTTGATTTTTAATAATTTTTACTCCTTTTCCATCATATCCGAATTTTGAACTTTTCCAAACAAATGGAAATTGAAAATTATCTTTTTTAAAGCTTTGTTTCAATTCATCTAAATTTGAATAATTTTTAAATCCTGAAGTTGGTAAATTATTATTTTTATAAAAGTCCTTTTGATCTGATTTATTTTGAATTATTTGCAGTGTTTTTGCAGAGGGATAGACTTTTTTGCCTTTTTTTTCTAGGTCAAGCAAAGCCTCAGTGTTAATTTTTTCAATTTCAACAGTGATTATATCAACTTTATTTCCAAAATCTATAACATCTTGATAGTTGGTAATGTCACCTACAATAAATTCATCAGCTATTTTTGCACATGGTGCCTGCTTATTTGAATCCATTACCTTGGTGTGTAAATCGTATCTTTTTGCATCATATAAAAGCATTTTACCTAGTTGTCCGCCACCAAGAATACCTAATTTGAATTTTGAACTAAATAATTGCATTAATCTAACATTATTGTAATGTTGATGCAAAAATACATTTTAATATTTAATCGATTAGAAATTAAACCACCCAAAGATTATATTTGTATTTAATAAATAAACCTTATGAAAAATATTGTATTATTTGGTCCACCTGGAGCTGGAAAAGGAACTCAAGCTGAAATTATTAAGCAAGAATATGATTTATTTCATATATCGACTGGTGATGTTTTTAGATTTAACATAAAAAATAATACAAATCTTGGATTGTTAGCAAAAGGATTTATGGACAAAGGAGAATTGGTTCCAGATCAAATTACAATAGACATGTTAAGCGATGTTGTTGAAAAAAATAGTCACGTCAATGGTTTTATTTTTGATGGTTTTCCGAGAACTCAAAGTCAGGCTCATGCATTGGATAGTTTGTTAGAGAATTTTAACACATCTATTTCTGGAATGATAGCATTAGAAGTTGACGATGAAATTTTGATTAACAGGTTGTTAGAAAGGGGTAAAGATAGTGGTAGAGCTGATGACTCTAACCGTGAAATTATTGAAAATAGGATTAGTGAATATTACAATAAGACAGCGATTTTAAAAACTTATTACCAAAGAAAAAATTGTTACTATGGAGTAAACGGCGTTGGAGAGATTGATGAAATTACATCTAGGATAATTGACGTAATGAGTAAAATATAATTCATATATGACCGAAGGTAACTTTGTTGATTATGTTAAAATTAATGTCGCCTCTGGAAAAGGTGGCAAAGGATCTACACATCTGAGAAGAGAGAAGTATGTCGCTAAAGGTGGTCCGGATGGAGGAGATGGTGGAAGGGGGGGACACATAATTTTAAGAGGAAATTCACAGTTTTGGACCCTGTACCATCTAAAGTTTAAAAGACATTTTAAAGCTGAAAAAGGAAATGACGGAGGTAAAAACAGAATTACAGGTTCGAATGGTAAGGATATTTTTATTGATGTACCATTAGGAACAGTTGTCAAAAATACCACTGACCAGTCTACGATTTTTGAGATTACACAAGAAGGAGAGGAAAGAATAATTTGTGAAGGTGGTAAAGGAGGTAGGGGAAATTGGCATTTCAAATCCTCCACTAATCAAACCCCAAGGTATGCTCAGCCTGGATTACCAAACCAAGAAATTCAAATAACCTTAGAGTTAAAAGTTTTAGCTGATGTTGGCCTTGTAGGCTTTCCAAATGCAGGAAAGTCAACCCTGCTGTCAGTCATTACTGATGCAAAACCTAAAATTGCTGATTATGAGTTTACTACTTTAAAGCCAAATTTAGGAATTGTAAAGTACAGAGATTTTAGAACATTTATAATGGCAGATATTCCTGGAATTATTGAGGGGGCTTCTGAGGGAAAGGGACTAGGCCACTATTTTTTAAGACATATTGAAAGAAATTCTACTCTTCTTTTTATGATTCCTTCAGATTCTGATGATATAGTAACTAGTTATAAGATTTTACTGAAAGAATTAAAAAAATATAATCCTGAAATGCTAGACAAAAGTAGGCTAATCGCGATTACAAAATCTGATTTACTTGATGATGAATTAATAAAAGAAATTGAATTTGAAATAAAAGAAAAAATAGATGAGGAATTTATATTTATTTCTTCAATTTCAAATTTAGGGCTGATTGAACTCAAAGATAAAATTTGGGAAATGCTTAACTAAAGAATATGTTTTTCAGAATCTCAAAATTAAATTTTATAATACTTTTTACTATTGCTTGTACAACTAACTTATTTCCTCAAAAAATTTCTTTAGATTCATTAATTCAAATTCATCAAAATAATCCTCAAAATGAAAAAACTCTAATTGAAATTGGGGAGTTATATGCTGCAGAAAAAAAATGGGATTTAGCAATTGATTTTTATGAAAAACTAGTTGATCTTGATTCTGAAAATCCAGATTACTTATATAGACTTGGAGGCACACAGGCTGCATATTCAGAAGTAGTAAGCAAGTTAAAGGTATTGTCATTAATAAATACAGCGAAAAGAAATTTAATTAAATCTGCATCATTAGATTTTAAGCATATTTATAGTAGATGGGCATTAGTTCAAATATTAACTGAGCTGCCCCAGATTTTAGGTGGTAATAAGGAAAATGCTCTTATATATTGTGATGAAATTCAAAATATTTCATTCATTCATGGCCTGATATCGTATCATTATTTTTATAGTTTTCAAAATAATCAAGATAAGATAACTGAATTAGAAACAGACATAATCAACTATATTATATCTACTCCTAGTTTGTTTGAATTCAATTATTTCAACTTCGTCGTTGGGAGATTACTCGCAACTCAAAATGATAAAACAAATAATTTATCGATCAAATATTTAGAAACTTACTTAGCTAATTATTCATCAGCTGATAGATTTACCCTAGATGAGGTTTATTATTATTTAGCTTACTCAAAATATAAAGTTGGAAATACAAACTCAAAATTTTTGATTAAGAGAGCAAAGGAAGCTTATGAAAATAATCAGAAAAAAAATCCTAACTTAAATAAAAAGATAGAGGAATTAGACAAACTAATTAAGCAATGAAAATTCACTTTATAGCCATCGGAGGATCAGCAATGCATAACCTTGCAATAGCATTAAAATTAAAGGGTTATAGTATTACAGGTAGTGATGATACGATTAATGATCCCTCCAAATCAAGACTTAAAAAATATAATTTGCTTCCTGAAAAAGAAGGATGGTTTTCTGATAAAATTTCCTCTGATATTGATGCAGTTGTTCTCGGGATGCATGCAAAAGATGATAATCCTGAATTATTAAAAGCTAGGGAAATAGGATTAAAAATATACTCTTATCCCGAGTTTATTTTCAATCAATCGAAGGATAAAATAAGAATTGTAATTGGAGGTAGCCATGGTAAAACATCCATTACATCTTTGGTTTTACATGTTTTAAGGACTTTAAATATTGAATCTGATTATATGGTTGGTGCTCAACTAGATGGATTTGAAGTTATGGTTAAACTTACAGAAAGCAGTAAATATATTGTTTTAGAGGGAGATGAATATTTGTCTTCGGCATTAGATCCACGACCAAAATTTCATTTGTATAAGCCACATATTGCTCTAATTAGTGGAATCGCATGGGATCATATAAATGTGTTTAAGACATTTGAAAGTTATTTAAAACAATTTGAGATATTTATCAATTCTGTAGAGAAAAATGGAGCCTTGGTTTACAATGAGCTAGATCCTGAGTTAAAAAAACTTGTAAGCAATAATAAAAGTAATCTTAATTACATTCCATATTCGATTCCAAAACACAAAATAATAGACGGTATTTCATTTATTAATTTTAACAATGAATTATACAGACTCAAAATTTTTGGAGATCACAATCTTCAAAATATTTCAGGAGCACTAAATATATGTATAGCATTAGGTGTTGAGTCTGAAGATTTTTATAAAGCAATTACTTCCTTTAATGGAGCAAGTAATAGACTTGAGTTGGTGTATCAATCATCAGATACAATTATCTTTAAAGATTTTGCACATTCCCCAAGTAAAGTTAAAGCTACTACAGAGGCTGTTAGTAAACAATTTCCAAATCGAAAATTAATTTCTTTTTTTGAACTTCATACGTATAGTAGTCTAAATCCGTTATTTTTAGAAAAATACAGAGATACCTTAAAGCACTCAGATGAATGCTATATTTATTACTCTGAAAAAAACATGAAAATCAAAAGACTTGAGCCTATCGATTCAGAATTAATTATAAAATCATTTAATCACAGCAGTTTGATTGTAATTAATAATTACGAAAAACTCAATGAAAAAATAAATGATATTGATTTATCAAATTCTGTTCTATTGATGATGAGCTCAGGTAAATTTGGTGGTTTAGATTTTAATAAGATTAAAAAATCTTAAATGAAGCTAATAAATAATATATTTTTTGATTTAGATCACACTCTTTGGGACTTTGACAAAAATTCTGATTTAACTTTTTTTAAGATTCTTAAAAAAAATGATATAAGTATTGATGTTTCTAAATTTTTAAATTTTTATCATCCAATTAACAGAAAATATTGGGATATGTATCGCTTGAACAAAGTCAGTAAAGCTGACTTGAGATATTACAGACTTTCTGATACGTTTAAAAAGTTAAATTATGAAATTAATGATGATCGTATTAATCAGCTTGCGATAGATTATATAGAACATCTTTCAGATTTCAATCATTTAATACCAGACACCTTGACCGTTTTGGAATTATTAAAGTCAAAGTATAAAATGCATATTATAACAAATGGTTTTAAGGAAGTTCAAAAAAGAAAACTTCAAAAATCAGACTTAATTCAATATTTTGAGACCGTTACAATTTCTGAAGATGTTGGAGTAAAGAAACCTCATAAATTAATTTTTAATCATGCATTAACAGCAGCAAACGCAAATGTCGAAAGCTCTATAATGATAGGTGATAATTTTAATGCAGATATTCTAGGTGCTTTAGGGATAGGTATGAAAGCTATATACTATGACTTTCATAAAACTAATGAGCAAGAAAGAGAAAATGTGGTTATTGTAAAGAGTCTTAAAGAAATTATTCCGATTTTACTTTAGATTCTTTGCCTTACTACTTCATAGAGAAAAATTCCACACGCAACAGAAACATTAAGTGATTCAATTTTTCCATACATAGGAAGTTTAACGGATTCATCCGAGAGATTAATAACTGATTTATTAATTCCTTTTTGTTCAGAACCCATGATTATAGCCAAAGGACCTTTTAAATTAACATCATAGATGTTTTTATCTGATTTTTCTGACGCGGAAATTATAGAAATATTCATGGATTGTAAATGATATATGGCGTCTTTAATATGATTTACTTTACAGATTGGAATATTGAAAATAGCTCCAGCACTTGTCTTTATTGTGTCTGAATTAACAGGGGCTGATGAACTGTTTTGAATTATTATCCCATCTACACCACTAATTTCTGCTGTTCTAATAATTGCTCCAAAATTCCTAACATCATTTATTTGATCCAATATTAATATAAATGGGTTTTTAGACTTTTCTATTACTTCGCTAAAGCTGTCAATAGTATAAAATTTGATCGGAGCAATTCTAGCAATAACCCCTTGATGATTTTTTTTTGAAAGTCTATCAAGTTTTTGTGTTGGAACATAAGAAAAGTTGATTTTATTTTTTCTTATTAGTGATTCTAATTTTCCAATAAGCTTTCCTTTAAGTCCGGTTTGAATAAAAACCTTGTCGATATCTTTAGATGAATTAATTGCTTCAATTACAGCCCTTATTCCATAAATTTCAGTGTTTTTTTCCATTATTTATTCAATTCAAACACTTCCAAGTCAGAGTTATTATTTGCAACCAATAATTTTGGGCTATCTTTTCCAATTATTTTAATTGATTTTGTATTACCAGATAAATAAAGGCCACTTTTATCAGGTCCAATTACATCGTAATTACTGTTTTTATTTGAAATCAAGACTAAGGCAAACTGATTGTCTAACCTTGGTGTTTCAACCTCAGTATTGTAAATATTACCAGCGACAACTATATCTTCAAACCCATCATTATTTATGTCATAAATATCACTAGTCAAAATAGGTATGGATTGAGCCAATGGTGGTAGTTTTTGGACATCAAATTTATTATTACCCCTATTAATTAATACAATCGATTCAAAGCTAGTTACTTTTCTTTCATATGCATCAACAATTTCGTCACCATAGATATCTTCAATTGAAGCATTAGCAAATTCCTCAAAAGTTGGAATTTTTTCAGAGATGAATGGCATTTGTTGTGTAGAACATTCCTTTCCTCTAAGTGGAACATAATTACCCTCGTATTTATAGCTTAAAACTAAGTCATGAGTACCATTACCATCAAAATCATTTCCAAATATTTTTAGTGGTTTATCTACACTTGTCTTATATTTTGAATTTTCACCAATGTTTCCAACCATATAATCTTTTAGTCCATCATTATTAATATCGGTTTCTATTACATTAAACCAGAGACCAAATGTATTTTCAAGATTACTTTCATTACTTATATCTCTAAATTTTCCGTTTTCATTTAAAAATAAGCCGATATTAGTCCATTCTCCAACTGCAATGAAATCATCCCATCCATCATTATTGAAGTCAGTTTTAATAACCTTATTTACAATACCAAAATTTTCAAATTCAGGAGCAATATTATATGTGTTGTTATAAAATTTACCAGAGATATTTTCATAAATAATTGAGGGTTCATGAATTGGATATTTTTTTGTTTGAATTCTATTTCCAATAATTATATCACTATCCCCATCATTATCATAATCAATTTCTGTTACTGTTTTACCACTAATTGTATAATTTTGTAAATCTTCTTGAAAATCTCTTTTAAAATTTCCTTTTCCATCATTCAAATAGATTCGATCAGCCAATTCAATTGATCTACTGTTAAACTCATTTCCACCACTGACAACATATAAATCTAGATCATTGTCATTATCAATATCTACGAAAATAGACTCCATATCTTCATTTTTTGAATCAATATCAAATGATTCAATATTCTTTTCAATCAATCTGTTTTCATTTGATAAAAATATTTTTGCGTCCTGTTTGTGAGCTCCACCGATAAATATATCTTCTTTACCGTCGTTATTTAAATCAGCGGTCGAAATAAAAGGACCAAGAGTTGATTGCTTATAGGGGAGTAGAATTTCAGTGCTAAAGTCATCAAAAACATTTTCTTTGTGCGAATATTTAATAAAATTATTAACTCTACTGAAGATAGATTTCGAATCTTTATTTATTGAATTAGTTAATATAGAATTATCCTCATTTACAGAAATCGTGAGATTGGCTTCAATTTCATAGATTACCTGCTTGGTTCCTGAACTCCATTCAACAACTAATGAGTCGATTTTAGACACTTTCCCAAGTCCAAAATGTAATTCGTCGCTTACTGAGGATAAATATCCTCTAACACGCTTAGATTCCTTTATTTTAGAACTATTTCCAAAATATATTGTACCCTTTGCAAAATTTTCAGAAAGATTTCCTTTTAGTTCAACTTTTAGATAATTTCCAAGATTATTTTCTACAGAAAGATTTTTATAAATAAATGCATTGTCGTCAATGTTATTTACGATGATTTCTAAATCTCCATCATTATCTAAATCTGCATAGGCTGCACCATTTGAAAAACTAGGTTCAAATATATTGGATTGTTCTCCAACTTCACTAAATATCAAATTACTCTCATTTTTATAGAGTAAATTTGATAATTTTTCTGATGGTAATTCATCGTAAAGTCTTTTTTTTATTTCAATAGGAACTCTATAATTATACTCAATTTTTGTTTGATTAATTTTTATCCGTGAATCATTATCAGAGCCATATTTTCTGTAGCCATTTGTAACAAAAATATCCTCGTTTCCATCTAAGTTATAATCAAATATTAATCCTGCCCAACTCCAATCGGTTTTGGCCATATTGAGTTGATGAGATATATTATGGTATTTATCATTTCCTAGGTTTAACTGAAGGGAATTGAACATATATTGATAATGCTGATCTAATTTATTTGTAATTAGATCAAAATTAGATGTGTTCATTGACGCCATCAAGGTTTTAGATCTCACATGATCGCTTGAAGCCATATCCAAAACAAAAATATCACTAAGATTATCATTATTGATGTCTTCAATATCAACACCCATTCCATAAAAAGAAATTTGCTTTGTAGATTCTTGAATCTGATTAGTAAAAGTTCCATCTTGATTATTTATATACATGGCGTCTTTTACATAATAATCGTTCGCGATATAAATATCGGGCCAATTATCATTATTTATGTCACTTATGCATAATCCTAATCCAAATGTTGGACTTAGTAAACCAGCCTTTTCTGTTATATTTATAAATTTTCCGTCAATTTGTTCATATAAATGAGATGAGTTTGCTAATAAAACTGAATTGTCATTATATTTTTCAAAAAACGATATAGGATCATAACCATAAAACTCATTTTCATTCATAACCACGCAGTCTAAATCTCCATCTTTGTCAAAATCAAAAAAAGCTGACTGAGTGCTAATTCCTTCGTCATCTAGACCATACTCTGTAGCCATATCAGTGAAGGTTAGATCTTGGTTGTTAATTAACAATAAATTCTTTCTGGAATCAGGTTGATTTGGCCCACCTTGAGAGATGTATATATCGAGCCATCCATCATTATTAATATCTGCAAAAGTTACTCCACTTGACCACCTTTTATTTTCTGAGTTGATATTACTTGATCTAGTAATATCTTCAAACTTTAGGTTTCCTTTGTTTAGATAAAGTCTATTTTCTTCTTGATTTGCAGTAAAGATTATATCTTTTAAACCATCATTATTAATATCAGCTATTCCTACTCCAGAACCATTATAAAAGTAGTCATAGTCAAAAAGATTTTCTGAAGATTCCAGGTTAGGAGTGATAATATTAGAAAAATTTACACCAGTGTAATTTGAAGATAGTTTTTCAAAAGGGATACTATTTACTTTATTTTCTGCTGGATCACAACCGATTAGGGTTAAAACCATCAAGCATAATTTGAAATAGTATAAATTTTTCATATTACAAATGTAATCAAATGATAAAAAAAAAGAGCTTTGCGAAGGCAAAGCTCTTTTTTTACTTTAGAATAAATCTATTATTCAGCACACAGAGCAATTGGAAGTAATCCAGCACCCATAAGTATGGCATCTGCTTGAACTTCTTCAGAAGGAGCAGCACCATTAGAATATAATAACATTTCTTCTGCACCTTTACCGGCAAAGATCATGTCACCGTTTGGTCCATATACAATGAAGTAAACTTCATTACCATATGTGTCACCAGCCCATGTCCAAGTAAGGGTTTCAGTTCCCTGAGGAACTTCAATAGTAGTAGTACCAAAGTTTGTTACTGTAGGCCATAATTGCGGGATTGTTAAATCTTGACAAGTACCGTCTATACAAACTTCAACACCAGTACTCTGCCATCCATCTCCATATCCATCATACATTTCAACAGTGTAAGTTCCATAAGCAGGAGAACATGTCAATAATGCATTGTATTGGAAAGGTGATGCAAAGAATCCTCCGGTAATAATACCAGCGGCAGAATCAGGTCCAAATACTCTTCCATCGTTTAGATGTAAGTATGCTTTAAAAGTTAATAAATCACCAGGAGAATATTCACCACCAGAAAAATTCAAAGCAGCTTTAATATCACCCCAGTTTGCAGCTACATCAGCTCTTGGAAGTCCAACAGGTCCCATTTCAAAATCGGCAGGCGTCCATGTGTAAAGTAGAACTGAAGCAGTAGTATTATCTCCATTATCTGGAGTAAAGTCCTTCATTTCAACATGTAGCTCGATTGATGACCATAAAGATGAGTCATCAGTACCATCTTGAACTTCTAGAGTAGCAAGCCATGCACTAGTTTCATCACTTGAATTAACAACATTGTTGTCAACAGCGACTGTTCTAATAATTGCACCAACTTCATAGTCTAGTACTCCGTCAATAACATTATCACTGTCTTGACATGAGAAGTTAACTACAAATAGAGAAGCAAATAATAATTTAAATATATTTTTCATAGTTTTCTATTTTTATTAATTCTGTGGATTTACTACTCCTTGATCCCAGAAGACTTGAGTATTATTGTCTTGTCTCTGTAGGATATTAGGGTTAGCACTAATTTCACCTGACGGATAAGTACCAGTTCTTGGGAATGGCCCAGATTCAGCATTATCCATTATTCCTAATGCAACATGTCTAGGATGACCCGTTCTTCTCATAAAGTTCCAAGCATCATTAGCACCACCATACATAGCAACAAAATATTGCTCTCCAAGTACGTCTAATTTATCTTTGTTAGAACTTGGTGCAAGTGGATCATGTGTATTCGACAATG
Organism: uncultured Bacteroidota bacterium; assembly: GCA_902581145.1. Taxonomy (GTDB): domain Bacteria; phylum Bacteroidota; class Bacteroidia; order Flavobacteriales; family Flavobacteriaceae; genus MED-G13. Next base: position 49,257 of record CACHNE010000010.1, read on the forward strand.
GAGCAGCATCAAATTCAGCTAACTTCATAGCAATAAAGTCACTTACTTGACCAGCAGTCGCAAAGTAGTCAGAATCAGCATCAGGATCAACTGAGCCCATACTTAATACTTTGTCAAATGAATGTTGCATACCAATTTCCATCATAGCTCTTGCTGTAGCAACATCGCCTAACCACATAGCAGCTTCAGCTTTCATGAAGTGTACATAAGATGAAAGGTATATTGGCCACATACCTTGTCCACCACCACCGTTTCCTTGCCAAACAGCTCCACTTATTGCGGCGCCAGTTCCTGAAATTGAACCATGATTGTCATAGTTCGGAACATCTGGTTGGTTATCAAAACTACCACCTGCAGGGTAAACACCTACAGCTGTTCTTGTAAAGTTGTCTGGAGGAGTTCCTTCATCGTTACCATGAGTTCTTCCCCAGTATCCAATTTTACCAGCACACCATGTTCCTACCATTCCATAAGCGTCTTCACCATCCTCTGTGAAATCTAGGTGGAATGGTTGTAGCTGTAATGAACATTGTAATGTTTCTCCGTTTGCAGTTGTTGCAGGTCCGTTAGTTCCAGCAAATGAAAGTGGCCATACGTATGGTCCATTTCCGTTAAAGAACAACATTCCTGATTGACCTGGTGTTACCCAAGACTGTCTGTAAAAGTAGTATCTTCTTCTTGGATCATCTGACATTACTACATCTTGTGCAGTTCCAGCTTCTTCATTTCCTGCGCCTGGATAAGCTACTTGTCCAAAAGTACCATACCACTCAGCAATATCACCCGCCATTAAATTCATTAACCAGTTTGACTGATAAATGTTAGCACCAGAAGTTGTATAATCTGATTGGTACCATGGGTGACGTGTGTCTGGTTGTAACTCTTGAGTTCCATAATTAAATTGCATGTCAGCATCTGGCGAATCTATAACGTTACCTTGAGCTAGTGCACCAGCATAATCTCCAGTAGTTAGCATTGCACGCATTCTTAGGGTATTTACAAACTTCATCCAGTTTGCTGAATTACCACCATAGAATAAGTCATCGCCACCACCAGCAGCGTTTAGATAAGACTCAGCTTCGTCTAACATTGCAACAGCAGCTGCATAAACATCAGCATCATCATCAACAGATGGAGATGGATACTCAGCAGGATTATTTGCTTCACTCCAAGGAATATCTCCTACAGAGTCAACAAGTCCCATCATTACATGAGCTGCCATAGCTTTTGAAATCCCTAAATGGAAAGCTAATAAATTCTCCTCATCATTTTGAGATTCAATTGCAGCGATATCAGGAAGCATTCCAGAGTATAAAGCACCCCAAGCTCCACTTACAGTACCACTACCAAAGTTATTATAATAGTCTCTACCACCCATGTAACTAATTCTTCCCAATGCGGCACCATTACCTTGCATACCCTGCATTGCTCCAAGATAGTTAACCTGGATAGCGTTTAATAACAGATCAGCATCAGCTAGATCTGCAGACAGTGCGTTTGGACTTGCAAGATCTTCTAACTCAGTGGTTTCACACGAGTAGAACATCGTACCAGCGGCAAAGACTGTCAACATTAAATATTTAAATATTCTTTTCATAATTAATTGATTTATACGTTATTAAAATGATGCTTTAATACTAATACCATACCTTTTTGAACTTGGTCCATTAAGGAAATCCCATCCTCTACCGTTACCAACACCAACACCGGCAACATTAGGATCAAAGTTTGCAGCATCAGGAGTATTATAGGCATCATACCATAAATTAAATCCTGTAGCTGTCAAAGATAATGCACCAAACGGAGTCTTATCTAAGAATTTTTGTGGGAATGCATATGATAAAGATAATTCTTGTAATCTAACAACTGAACCATCATATACAGATAATTCTAGTGGACCAAATAACACATTATTAAAGTAATAAGTAGAGTTATTGATCTGTAAGTTGTTTGGAGAACCATCGTTTTTAACACCAGGAAGAATGAATGTATTCTTTCTGTCTTCAACGATTCCACCACGACCTAGTAATGTAGCTACTGTTTTAGCAACAATATCACCACCAGCAGTATGACTTAATTGCCATCCTAATGTGAAGTTTTTATACTTCAAAGTGTTGATGAAATTCATAACATAATCAGGTTCTGGATTACCAATAATTGGAGTAATCTGTCTAGACCCCTCTGTTCCGATTGGAACTTCATTACCGTTAGCGTCAATCGCCATAGTACTTTCAACACCGTAGTTACCAGAAGCATTAACAACATAATTACCATTGTCATCTCTTTCAATTCTACTACCTACAATAACACCAAGTGGCTGACCTTCAATGGCTGCGTTACCACCTATCCATGTAGCTGTGTTACCAGCAAATACGATTTGGTCATCGGCTTGTTCTGCAACTGTATTTTCACTCTTAGTGAAGTTTACTCTCGCATTCCAGCTAAGTCCGTCAACATTTACAGGAAGAATTTCAAACATTTCTAAATCAACATCAATCTCAACACCATTACCTTCAATCTTACCGATATTATCTTGAGTTGAAGTATAACCAGATGATGTAGGAAGTGGTTTGAATACGATTAAGTCCTTAGTATTTCTTTCATAATAAGAAGCGTTAATACCAATTCTGTTTTTCCATACTCTAGCGTCAATACCAAATTCCATTTCACCTAGTAACTCAGGCTTAAGATTTGGATTTGCTTGGAAATTACTTACAGAGTTTGTAATAATACCTCCGTTAAGACCACCATTTACGTTTGTGCTTTGACCCACAGTGTTAACAGTTGGGTATCCACCAGGGAAACTAGCAGAAGTACCATATCCAGCTCTAACTTTTAAGTATGAAAGGTTTTCAGACTTAAAGTTTTCATCCATAGATGTAGGTAAGAAAGATACACTCGCACTAGGGTAGAACATACTATTGTTCTCACTCGGTAGGTTAGAAACCCAATCGTTTCTTGCTTGTAATGTTACAAATAAGTAATCTTTGTAATCAATATCAGCACTACCAAATACACCTAATGTATTTTGAGCACTTTCAAAAGCTAATGGAGTTTGGTTCTCGTAATTGAAGTGTTGAATAACACCATATACAATCTGTCCAGTACTTGAAACACCAGAACGCTCATATGTTCTTCTGTTTGATGTAGCACCAACGTTAAAGGTTAATCCAACATCGTCAGAAAGATCATAGCTACCATTTAAACTCACATAGTGGTTGTGAATACTTACATTATTATCCCAAGTACGTAAGTACCCAAAAATAGCATCATTAAAGTTTACACCATTTTTGTTAGAATAATCCTTGTTTCTTTCATTATACCAGTCAAGACCGTAACGATATGTTAAAGACATGTTATCGTTGATGTCATATGTTAAACTAGTAGTAGTATTGATTCTGTTAACCGTTTGACCACCTTGCGCATTGGCAACTGACCAATTAGGGTTGATAATATCATTACCATTTCTATAGTAAATACTACCACCATTTTCAGGAATAGTATAAGGTAATCCCATTAAATCAACGTTTCTTGGAGTAAAGAATACATTACCAAAAGTTGACCAACCTAATGTACCATTACCTCTAGAAGCAGCAACTGGAGGAGAAACAAATGATGTATTACTGTAGTTCATAGAACCTTGAACAGTAAACTTGTTAGATAGAACAGCACGTCCACCAACAGATAAATTATTTCTTCTTAGTCCATTACCAGGAGTAAATCCTTCTTCGTCAAGATTACCATAATTAACAGTATATGATAGGTTACCATCATCAGATGCACCTCTTATGTTAATAGAAGTATTAGAAACACTACCAGATTTGAAGAAATTTTCAACACTTCTGTAGGGTTGCCAAGCATATCTTTCACCGGTATACTGATTATTTAATACGTTGTTACCACCTAGGAAGGCATTAAGGAACGCTGAAGAACCATAAGGGTGCTCAACAGTTCCATCAGGTTGAATGATTCCAGCAGGATCATTTAAGTATCCATCAACTCCATCAGGAGCGAAAGCAGGTCCCCAGTTACTGAAGAACCAACCAAATGATTGATCAAATCCACCACCATAGGTATCTTGGTAATCAGGCATCGATGCCATTTCATTAACAAAATATGATTGAGTAACATTAATTTCAGTTTTCTTAGGGCCTTTAGCTTTTAAGGATCCAGTTTTTGTTGTAATAACAATAACACCGTTCTTTCCTTGGCTACCATATAATGTAGCTGCAGCTAAACCTTTAAGTACGTTAACACTTTCAATATTATTTGGATCAAGATCTAAAAATCTACTTGAACCAAGGTTACCACCGAGGTAACCACCCTGAGCGTTAGTTTCCGTACTGTAAGGAACACCATCAACAACAAAAAGTGCCTGGTTACTACCATTAATAGAGGTGTAACCTCTAATTACAACATTTGTTGCAGATCCTGAAGTACCTGATTGGCTAGTGATATTAACACCAGATGCTTTTCCAGAAAGTACTCTAGCAACATCACCTTCAGTTCTTTGTTCCATTTCTTCACCAGCAACCTCACTAACGGCATAACCAAGAGCTTTTCTTTCTCTTGTAATACCTTGTGCAGTTACCACTACTTCTTCTAATTGTGCTACGTCTTCGCCCATAGTAACATTAATTGTGTCGGAGGATCCAACTGATCTTGTCTCAGTTGTGTATCCAACATAACTAAATGTCAAAACAGCTCCCTCGTCAACCATGATGCTATAATTACCATCAAAGTCAGACTGAGTTCCAGAAGATGTGCCTTGCACAATAATATTTACTCCGGCAACAGGCATTCCTGACTCATCAGAAACAGTTCCTGAAACCGCTTTGTCTTGTGCAAACGTTAGCTGCACAACAAACGCCAATAATAGCGTCAAAATTCCACTAAACTTTGTTTTCATTTTAATTATAATTTGAATTAGTCCAAAGACAAAAATCATAAATTAATGTTAATAAAACAAAATTAAATTGTAAAATTTTAAGGTTTTTTTAAGATTTAACCTGTAGCCTATCAGAAAAAAGTAGTAAAAATTACATTGATTTTAGCATTTTTTAGATTAAATGAGTTACCCCAATTATTTCCCTTACAATAACTAATTGAAATAATGCCGTTTTCAGTTACAGTAGAAAATCCCATCCCAACTGAATATATATCCTTATCTGTCTCAAGGATGTAGTTAGTGTAATTAGCTAAGTCAAAAATCCCAAACATATATATGGTGTTATTTAAATAATAATTTAGACTGTTACTGAAAAGCAAGTAGCTATCAGCGAATATACTGTTGTCATCAAAACCTCTCATGGAGTTTGACCCACCAAATCTTATCAATTCGTTATTAACTAAATTTTTAGATTTAATTTTTTCATTAACAATCAACGATTGTAATTTAAATCTTGATGAAAAATCAAATTTTTTTGCAAATTTTAATTTGTATCTACTCAAACGGGTTTCATTATTTGACTGATTTTTTTTACCAAAACCATATCTAACCAAAAATTCAAATTTTTCAGAGATTAATTTGTCAAATGAATCAACAACTAAATATTCTGTTGAAATATTGAACAAATTACTATTAAAATCTTCTACAAATTGAGTTTGATCATTAGAATCTGATTTGTTTTTTTGAAAACCTAATCCAACTTTGACTTTTTTCAAATTTAATTCGACATCAATCAAATTCTCAATAGAGTTATAAGTGCTGTCTTTTTGGATTAAATTCAAAGAATATTTTAGGTTAAATGGCGAGCTCAAAAAATATGGAAAAACCACATTTGAATTTAACGATCTGTCTTGGTTTTTTTGAGATCTAAAATCAAAGTTTATTTTCTCACCGTTGTTGAATGTATTGATTAGACTTATTTTAGCATAGCCTTGAATATTTATTTTACCTGAATTTTCATCTGAATCAAAGCTTATGAAACCATCAAATGAATTTCTTCGGATTTTTTCTAAATACAGATACAATGAAGTTGAGTCGTTTGTAAATAAAATCTCAGGCTCCTTGATGTTCCTTGCAAAATTTGTGTAATCTATCATTTTTGACTGCTTAGTAGCTTGATCAATATCAAAAAATCTGTTTTTGTTAGTTTTAAAAATGTTCTTAGTAAAATTACTTGGAAAATTTTCATAACCCTTTACAATAATTTTGTCTAAATATCTTCTTGAACCATAATCGATGTTTAGATTTGATTTTATAACCGATGATTGTGTTAAATCATGATTTTTAAAGCTAACTTTTGCAAAAGGAAAACCTTCTTTAGAAAGCTTTTTTGAAATTTCTCTTGCAATAATGTCGGTTTCATCAATTTTTATTAATCCTTCTTCAGATTTATAGTAGCTAAGAGTATTTTTAACTAGCTTGTCGAATTTGCCCTCATTTATAATTTGTAA
>CACHNE010000011.1 GCA_902581145.1 uncultured Bacteroidota bacterium
GTTAATTCAAAAGATGAATTAATAGAAATAGCCAATATAACTAAGGGTAAAAAGGTACTTTATTTGGGTGGTGGTAGTAATATTTTATTTACCAGAGATTTTGATGGAATTGTTATTCATCTTAACATTAAGGGTATTCAATGTGAAAAAACAAATTCTGATGAAACTGTGGTACAAGCTAATGCAGGTGAAAATTGGAATAATTTTGTTGAATTTTGCATAAAAAATGATTTAGGTGGGATAGAAAATTTATCTATGATACCTGGAAATGTTGGTTCTGCACCTGTTCAAAATATAGGAGCCTACGGAGTAGAACTCAGAGATGTTTTTTTGTCGTGTGAAGTATTTAATAAAAATGATTTTTCAATAAAAACATACAATCTAGAGAACTGTAAGTTTGAGTACAGAAATTCAATTTTTAAAGAAAATAAAAATTTAATTATTCTTTCCATAAGACTTAAACTAAAAAATAAAAATCATAAAATTAACTCATCTTATGGTGGAATAAATGATGAATTAAAAAAATTAAAAATATCAAAACCAACAATAAAAGATATCTCAAATGTAGTTTGCAGCATTAGAAAAAGAAAACTTCCAGACCCCAAAAAAATCGGTAATGCTGGTAGCTTTTTTAAGAATCCAGTTGTAAAAAAGGATAAGTTAGAATGGATTAAGAAATATTTTAATGATGTTCCATCGTACAAATTAGACGATAAAAATTATAAAATTCCTGCTGCATGGTTAATCGAATCTGCAGGTTTGAAAGGAAAAGAATTAGACGGATTCGGAATACACAAAACACAGCCTCTGGTTCTTGTTAATTATGGAGGTGCTAAAGGTGAAGATATTTATAAACTCTCCCTCTCTATTAAAGAAATAATTTTTAAAATATTTAAAATAGAATTGGAAACAGAAGTGAACATTATTTAATAAATTTGAATTATTATGGTACCTACAATAGTTACAATTTTAGTGCTTGGATTATGTGTTATGGGAATTAGCATAAAGATTTGGGCAAAAAAAGACGGTGAGTTTTCTGGAACTTGCGCAAGTCAAAATCCTTATTTAAATCAAGAAGGAGAAAACTGTGGTTTTTGTGGTAAAAGTCCCGATCAGTTCAAGGAGTGTAATGGGAAGAATTAATAGTTTTATAAAGAAACTGGGGCCTGGCTTATTATTTGCTGGAACTGCAATCGGAGTTTCTCATCTTGTTCAATCAACCAAGGCTGGCGCAGAATTTGGATTTGGTTTAACATGGGCACTTTTAATAGCAATTTTGCTAAAATATCCTTTTTTCAAATTTGCTCCAAAATATAGTATTGCTACAAATGAAAGTGTTTTACACGGGTATCAAAAATTACATCCAATTATACCAATAATATTCTTCATAATTACTCTGGGAACTATGTTTACAATTCAAACTGCAGTAACAATTGTAACAGCTGGAATAGCAAATTCGATTTTTGGCAATATACTTTCCATTGAAGTTTGGACTCTGATTATTTTATTTTTTTCATTTTTACTTTTAATTATAGGAAAATATAATATGCTAGACAAAGTGATAAAAATATTAATAATAACTCTAGCTGTAAGTACAATATTATCGTTTTTATTTGCTGGTGCTAATTTCGAAGAAACTATCAATTTAGAGCAAGTATTCCCCAAAGAATCGGTTTCAATAGTTTTTCTAATAGCGTTTATGGGTTGGATGCCGGCTCCTTTGGATGTATCAGTTTGGAATTCAATTTGGACCGTTGAAAAAATCAAACTACAAAAACAAAACTCTATTTCAAATTCAATGTTTGATTTCAACCTTGGCTATTTTGGAACAGCTATACTCGGAATTTGTTTTATTGGAGTTGGATATTTTACAATTTATAATTCATCAGAAATATTAAGTGAATCAGCCGCAATATTTTCTGATCAACTGATTCGATTATACACTGATAATTTAGGTGATTGGTCATATTATTTAATTGCTTTTGCAGCTTTATCTACAATGCTAAGCACTACCATAACTGCTTTAGATGCATCCCCCAGAGCTATGGGTATCACTACAGAGCTAATTTTGAATAAAGAAATAAGAAAAGGGTATCTATTTTGGGTAAGTATTTTATCTATTGGTACTTTAATTATATTTTTTGTTTTTACATCCCAAATGGGACTATTAATAAAAGTTGCTACAATTCTTTCTTTTTTAACTGCACCATTTTTCGCAATAATTAACTATTTACTAATAACATCAAAACATACTCCTAAAGACTTTAGACCAAATATATTAATGCATATTTTAAGTATTATTGGGATAATTTATCTTGTGGGATTTTCTGTATTCTTTTTAATAAAAGGTGTTTAAGTTTTTAATTTTACTTAGTATCTTTGATTGTCTAATATTAATATTAATTTCTTGAGTAATATTCTAGAAAATACAAAAGAAAATCTTTTTCAAATCGATATCCCTGACACTGATACCGTAATTAAGGAGCAAACAGAGTGGTTCAAAGTTGACCTGCCAAAAAAAGTAATTGAACATAAAAAAAAACCCGACTGGTTAAGAGTTAAGCTTCCAATTGGACCCAAGTATATAAAACTTAGAAAACTAGTTGAGGAAAATAATTTACACACTATATGTACGTCTGGTAGCTGCCCTAATATGGGTGAATGTTGGGGCGAAGGTACTGCAACATTTATGATTCTTGGAAATATATGTACAAGATCATGTAAATTTTGCGGTGTTAAAACCGGAAAGCCACTACCTGTTGATTGGGAAGAAGCTGAAAAAGTTGCAAATAGTATTAGAATAATGCAGATAAAACACGCTGTTTTAACTAGTGTTGACCGAGATGATTTGAGAGATGATATGGGAAGTAAATTTTGGGTAGAAACAATAAAAAAAATAAGAGAATTAAATCCAGGTATAACCCTTGAAGCATTGATTCCAGACTTTCAGGGAATTCATAAACATATTGACAGACTTGTAAATATAAAACCAGAGGTAATTTCTCATAATATTGAGACCACCAGAAGATTAACTAAAGAAGTTCGTGTTCAAGCAAAATATGACAGAAGTATGGATGTACTTAAGTATATGAAAGAAAGCGGACAAAGAAGGACTAAATCAGGAATTATGCTTGGTTTAGGGGAAACTAAAGAAGAAGTTATTGAAACTATTCATGATTTAAAAAATGCAAAAGTTGATATTGTAACTATAGGACAATACTTACAACCAAGCAAAAAACATCTTCAAGTTCAAAGATTTGTAACCCCAGATGAGTTTTTGGAATATAAAGAAATAGGTGAAAAATTAGGATTTAAACACTTTGAAAGCAGTGCACTAGTGAGATCATCATACAGAGCGAGAAAACATATTCAATAGACTAAGTTATACTATCTCTTATTGTTTCTATGAAAATTTTCTCTTCTGAAATATCTACGCTTATCGGCAAATAATATAAATTTTCAATATTGAATTTCCTTAACTTAGAATAATCCTTTTCGGTTGTAATGGTAATGTTATCCCTGAATTTCACAATATCTTTTTCCTTGTAGTCAAAGTGGTCTGGATATTTAAAGTGTTCAACAGTTATATTCTTATCTTCTAGAAAACTTAATAAAACTTCAGAATTAACAATACCTGTTACTACGTTGACTTTTTTATTTGATAATTTCATAATATTCATTGTATCTCTAGAAGAATATAGTTCTTCCGAATAATTAATCTTGCTGAAAAAAATATTTTGATTAGGACTTAATTTAAGCCGATCAATTAAGTAATTTTTATCACTTTGAGAAAAATTTTCTGGGCATTTTGTTATTACAATTGAATCAGCTCTTTTGGAGCCTTTTTTTGATTCTCTTAGACTTCCCCTTGGAAATAAATAATCATTAAAGTATAAATTTGAGTAGTCTGATAATAATAATGAGTACGTGGGAATTACTTTTCTATGTTGGAAAGCATCGTCTAAAATAATTAGATTCACTCCATGCTCAATAAGTTTATTAATACCTCGTCTTCTTTTTTTATCAACCGCTACACTAATATTTTTAAATTTTGAATAATATTGGAATGGCTCATCTCCAATAGAGTAAGCATCATCAATTTTGGATGCTAAAATAAACCCTTTTGATTTTCGTTTGTATCCCCGGCTCAAAACACCAATCTTATATTCTTTAGAAAAATGATTTATCAGAAATTCCACCATTGGTGTTTTTCCAGTGCCACCAACAGTTAGGTTCCCAACACTTATTATAGGGATATCAAAAGAGTATGATTTCAGTAATCCAAAATCATACAACTTATTTCTTAAAAAAGTAATTAAATAAAATTGAAGGCTAAGTTTCCAATAAATTATTTTTTTTATCAATTTCATCTTAACTAAAGTAATTATTTATCTTTGAAATAAATAATTATGAGATGTTAGTTAAAGATATAATCGATTTTTTAAATAGTTATGCTCCATTAGATTATTCCGAGGATTTTGATAACACAGGCCTCATCGTAGGTAGTAAAAATGATAAGGTTAATGGCATAATTATTTGTCTTGATGCAACAAAGGAAGTTGTTCAAGAAGCAATTGAATCAAATAAAAACCTCATAATTAGCTTTCATCCAATTATTTTTAACGGTTTAAAAAAACTTTCACCAGGTAATTATGTTAATGATTCAATTTTATTGGCTGTAAAAAATGATATTTCAATTTTTTCAATTCATACTGCATTAGACAATTCAATAAAGGGTGTAAATATGAAATTATGTGAAGTATTAGGGATAAATAATCCAAAAATATTGATGCCGAAAACTAAAACAATAAAAAAGCTTACAACTTATATTCCTAAAAAAGATGCTGAGAATCTTAGAAAAAAATTATTTGGAATCGGTGCAGGTTCTATAGGCAAGTACGAAAACTGTAGTTTTTCCTTTGAGGGAGTTGGAACGTTTAAAGGGAATAAAAATTCAAATCCCACTTTAGGAGTAAAACAAAAAGATACTGAATTAGATGAGGTATGTGTCAATATTACATTTTTAAAACATTTGGAAGAAATGGTATTGTTTGGCTTGAGAGAAGTTCACCCATATGAAGAAATTGCATATGAATTAAATACCCTTGAGAATGTTAACGAAAATATTGGAATGGGAATGGTTGGCGAATTGAAGCAAGCAATTTCAGAAAAGGAACTTTTTGAATTAATCGAAAATAAATTAGGATCAAAATTTTTAAAACATTCAAAACTCCTAAAAAAACCAATAAAAAAAATAGCAGTTTTAGGTGGTTCTGGTAGTTTTGGAATTGAAAAAGCCATATCGGTTAATGCCGATGCATACATAACCTCTGATTTAAAATATCACGATTATTTTAAAGCAGAAGATTTAATTTTATTAGTTGATGTAGGGCATTATGAAAGCGAACAGTATACAAAAAATTTATTGTTTGATATTCTTACAAAAAAATTCCCTAATTTTGCAATCGCTTTAGCGAAAACAAATACGAACCCTGTTAAATACAGATAAAATGGCCAAAAAGAAAGAACCTACTGTTGAGGAAAAATTAAGAGCTCTATACGATTTACAATTAATTGATTCAAGAATTGACAAAATTAGAGATATTAGAGGTGAACTTCCACTAGAAGTCAGAGATTTAGAAGATGAAATTGAGGGATTGAATAAAAGAATTGAAAAGTTAGATTTAAGCCTTAAAGAATTAGATGACCAAATCTCTGCAAAGAAAAATTTAATTGAAGAAGCCAAAGCTTTAATGAAGAAGTATACTGAGCAACAAAAGAATGTTAGAAATAATCGTGAGTTTGATTCATTAACAAAAGAAACTGAATATCAGGAACTAGAGATTCAACTTGCTGAAAAAAATATAAAAGAATTTAAAGCTCAAATTGAACTTAAAAATGAATCTGTTGAATCTGTAAAATCTACTCTTTCAGAAAAAACTGACCATTTAAAGCATAAAAAAGGTGAGCTTGATAACATTCTTAAAGAAACTGAAAAAGAAGAAAATATGTTGCTTGCCAAATCTGAAGATTACAAGAAACTGATTGAAGAAAGGTTATTATTTGCTTACGGTAAAATCAGAAGTAATGTGAAAAACGGATTAGCTATTGTACCTATTGAAAGGGGTGCAGCAGGTGGCTCATACTTTACAATACCTCCTCAGGTTCAAATGGAAATAGCTTCTAGAAAAAAAATCATAACTGATGAACACAGTGGTAGAATTTTAGTAGATGAGGTATTAGCAACTGAGCAAAAAGAAAAAATGGAAAAACTTTTTTCCAGTATTTAAATAGAGTGAAAAAACTTTTTGTTTCCATATTTCTTTTTGGGTTATTTTACAGTTCATGTGCACAAGAAAAAAACAGTAGAATTCATCAAAATTTACAACCAATTTCTGTTAATGAGAAAGACGTGCACAAGGCCTACTTCGCAAGTGGATGTTTTTGGTGTGTTGAAGCTATTTATGAAAGTTTAATAGGAGTAAAAGAAGTAACCAGTGGTTATTCAGGTGGTGACACAAATAATCCAACGTATGGTTTAGTGAATACTAAATTAACAGGTCACGCTGAAACAATTGAAGTTGTTTATGATCCAAGTGAGATTTCTTTTTCAAATTTACTTGATGTTTACTTTGGTTCTCAAAATATAGATCAAATTAATGGTCAGGGACCTGATATGGGGCCACAATATAGATCAATCATTTTTTATCAAAATAATAGACAAAAAACACTAATTGAATCCAAGATAGATAAGATTGAATCTGAAAAAAATCTTAAGGTCGCCGCAGAGGTATATCCCTTTAGAAAATTTTGGGTTGCTGAAAAATATCACCAAAATTTTAAAAAAAATAACCCAAACCATCCATACATAAAAAATGTCTCTGACCCAAGATTTAAAAATTTCAAATTTAAATTTGAGGATTTGATTAAAGATTAATCAAAAATGGATTTTTCAAATAAAGAGATTTATAATTACATTGATAATCATTCTTCTGAAGAAAGTGATATTCTTTATGAATTAAGAAGAGAGACTGAATTAAAATGTTTGAATCCAATAATGCTTAGCGGAAAAATTCAGGGAAACTTTTTAGCAATTATTTCAAAATTAATAAAACCTTTCAATGTTCTTGAAATTGGAACATACACAGGATATTCAACATTGTGTATTGCTAAAGGTCTAAATCCAGGAGGTATGATTCATACAATTGACAAGAATGAAGAGCTTTTACAAATACAAAATAAATATTTTGAGAAATCCGGTTTAAGAAATCAGATAAAACAATATACTGGGGATGCTTTAGCTATAATTCCTAAATTTAAATTTGATTTTGATATGGTATTTCTAGATGCTGATAAAGAAAATTATGTTAAGTATTTAGAACTTATCTTGCCGATATTAAAACCTGGTGGGGTTTTATTAACTGATAATGTTCTATGGCATGGAAAAATACTTGAAAGCTCTGAGAATCAAGATAGAGTAACCAGATTAATTGATAATTTCAATAAAAAAATTTTAGAGGATAAAAGTTTAAAAACTGTGATGCTTCCCATTCGAGACGGGATAAGTTTAACATTAAAATTATAGGTCTCTCTTAATTGAACCTGATACCGAATCAATTTCAGATTTAACTTTATCTATTTCAGACTGGATTTGTTTGGTAATATCAGTATTTTTATCAATACCATCTGCAGAATTATTTATCTCTTGTTTTATTTCATTAGTAGCATGTTTAATGTTATTAATTCCTTTACCAAGGTTTCTAGCAAAGTCAGGAATCTTATCCGCACCAAATAATAAAACAACTATAAAAATTATAAAACCAATCTCAGGTCCACTGATAAATAAAAACATAGTTTGATTAAGATTTATACAAATATAATGAGTAAGTTTATTTAACTAAAGTAACTCATAAAATTTATGAAAAAAATGTTACTGGCTAGTACTTCAACAATCTACGGACAGAAGTACCTTGAATATTTACTTGAAGATATAAAAATACTTTTTTCTGGTTGTGAGAAAATTATTTTTATCCCATACGCTCAGCCCTCAGGTATTAGCCATATTGAATATACAAACAAGGCAAAAAAAGTATTTGAATCTCTTAATTTAAATATACTTGACTATACAAAGGATAATATAAAAGAACAACTTGAAATTTGTGATGGAATTTTTACAGGTGGAGGAAATACATTTTTACTTCTAAATAAATTATATGAATTTAACTTAATCGAAGATTTAAGATATAAGATAAATTCAGGAATTCCATACTTGGGGACAAGTGCTGGAACCAATATATGTGGTCTCTCCATAGGAACAACGAATGATATGCCTATAATTCATGTGAAAAGCTTTGAAGCACTTGGAATTATTGACCTAAATATTAATCCACACTATATCGATCAGATTGAAGGAATTGAACACATGGGAGAATCAAGAAAAACCCGTATAAATGAGTTTCATAATCTTAATAATCAATTAGTTGTTGGCTTAAGAGAAGGTTCTTCACTTAGCGTTATGGGTAATGATATTATTTTGACGGGTACAAAAAAAGCTGTTATTTTTAAAAAAGGAAATAAACTATTTGAAATTGAGACGGGTTTTAATCTCAAAAATTTAATATAAAAAGATCCCATTATTATATCTTTGAATTATGAAAGAAAGTAGGGTCTTATTAATGATATTAGATGGCTGGGGTAAATCAAAAAATCCAAAAACCTCTGCTATTGATAATGCCGACACCCAGTTCATAGATTCTTTATATGAAAAATACCCAAACGCAAATCTAAAAACTGACGGAATTGAGGTTGGATTACCTGATGGTCAAATGGGAAACAGCGAAGTTGGTCATTTAAATCTTGGAGCTGGAAGAATAGTTTATCAGGAGCTTTCAAGAATTAATATGTCCATTGAAGATGGAAGTTTTAAATCAAAAAAGGTTTTAACTGATGCATTTGAATATGCTGAAAGGGCTGAAAAAAATGTTCACTTAATGGGACTTATTAGTAGTGGTGGTGTACACTCTCACTATGATCATTTATACGAGCTTATTAATATTTCTGAAATATATAATTCAAAGGTTTTTATTCATGGATTTACTGATGGAAGGGATGTTGACCCTAAATCTTCAATTAATGATTTAAAAAATTTAGAAAAATTTACTCAGGACAAAAATTGTGAATTGGCTTCCATTATTGGCAGATATTATTCAATGGATAGAGATAATCGCTGGGAAAGAACAAAACTTGCATATGACTTAATATGTAAGGGTAAAGGAAAGAAAGTTTCGAGTTTTGTCGATGAAATAAAAAGCTCATATAATAACAATTGCACAGATGAATTTTTAATGCCAATGATAAAGACCGACTCTAATAACAATCCCATTGGAGTTGTTTCAGAGGGGGATGTTATTATTTTCTTCAATTTTAGGACTGATAGGGGAAGACAACTTACAAGGGTAATGACGCAATCTGATTTTAACGAATTTGAAACAAATAATGAAAGGTATCATTTTGTAACTATGACTAACTATGATAGTTCATATAAGGGTATCAATGTTGTATTTCAAAATAAAGATTTAAGAAACACCTTAGGTGAGGTTTTGGAAAAAAATAATAAGACTCAACTTAGAATTGCCGAAACTGAAAAATATCCACATGTTACTTTTTTCTTTTCAGGCGGTAGAGAAAAACCTTTCAGTTTTGAGAAAAGAATTTTAAAAGATTCTCCAAAAGTTGCTACATATGATCTGAAACCTGAAATGAGTGCTTTTGAAATTACAGAGGAACTAATCCTAGAAATTGAAAATAAAACAAATGATTTTATTTGTTTGAATTATGCAAATGGAGATATGGTTGGACATACAGGAAGTTTTGAGGCAGCTATAAAAGCCTGTGAAACAATAGATAAATGTGTTGAAAAGGTTATTACATCATGTATTAAGACTGACTATACAGTATTATTAATTTCTGATCATGGAAATTGTGATATGATGATGAATGAAGACGGATCACCAAATACTGCGCACACAAAAAATTTAGTTCCTTTGATTTTGATTAACTCTGAATACAAATCAATATCTGACGGGATTTTAGCCAATATTGCCCCTACAATTTTAAAAATTATGAATATTGAAATTCCATCTGAAATGACTCAAAACCCTCTTGTATAAAATTATGAGTTTACAAAAATCAATAGAAGAAATTGAATTAATTAGAGAAAGTGCTCTATTGGTTTCAAAAACATTGGGAATATTAGCCAAAGAGATTAAGGAGGGTGTTACTACCTTAATGCTTGATAAAATTGCTGAGGAATTCATTAGAGATAATAATGCAATTCCAGGATTTCTTGGACTATATGACTTTCCAAACACTCTTTGCACAAGTCCAAATTCACAAGTTGTTCATGGTATTCCTAATGACGAACCTCTAAAAAATGGAGATATTATATCCATAGACTGTGGAGTTTTAAAAAATGATTTTTATGGAGATCATGCTTTCACATTCGTTGTTGGTGAGATTTCTGATGATGTTCAAAAACTATTACAAATTTCAAAAGAATCACTCTATCTAGGAATTAAAGAATTTAAATATGGAAATCGTGTTGGAGATGTTGGATACGCAATTCAAAATCATTGTGAGAAAAACGGCTATGGAGTAGTAAGAGAGTTGGTTGGACATGGTATAGGAAAAATAATTCATGAAAAACCAGAAATGCCAAACTACGGTAGAAAAGGAACTGGAAAAAAATTTAAAGAGGGCATGGTGGTAGCCATTGAACCGATGATAAATATGAATACGCATAAAATTATACAGCACAATGACGGCTGGACAATAACTACGAAGGACAATCTACCTAGTGCTCATTTTGAACATAATGTGGCAATTATTAATGGAAAACCTGAGATACTTTCTACTTTTAAATTTATATATGAATCACTTGGAATAAGCTCTGACGAAGAAGATGAATTCCATAATTACTTCTAATCGATGAATAATTTAGTAAAAATTGTTCTTAATGTTATTCCAAGAAATTTATTAACGAGACTTAGTTTCCTTTTAAAACCTCTAATTAAAATATACCTTTTTGGAAAAAAGCATGTTGATCCAATTGATAATTCAAGTTTTAGAAAATTTCTTCCGTATGGTTATAATAAAATAAGAGTTAATGCACTATCTCCATCGACCTTTTCGCTTGAACGACATAGACTTTTATGGTTATACTTGAAGAGAGAGACCGATTTTTTTAGTAAAAAAATAAAAGTTCTTCATTTTGCTCCAGAAGCAGCTTTTCTTGAAAAATTTAAAAAACTTAAAAATATTTCATACGATACAATCGATTTAAACTCCCCTTTGGCAGATATAAAAGCAGACATATGTAATTTACCTATCAATAGTGATTCGTATGATTTTATTTTATGTAATCACGTTTTAGAACATATATTAGATGATGAAAAAGCCATGAAAGAATTGTATAGGGTTTTAAAAAAAGGGGGGACAGGTATATTTCAGGTACCTCTAAATATGTCAAATAAACAAACATATGAAGATTTCACAATTACTGACCCAAAAGAAAGAAACAAAGCCTTTGGGCAATATGATCATGTCAGAGTGTATGGAATGGATTTTTTTGAAAGGCTTGAAAAAGTAGGGTTTAAAGTCGAAAAATGTGAATACACATTAAAACTTAGTGAAGAAGAGAAAATTAAATACTGCTTGCCAAAAAAAGAGATAATCCCTGTCTGTATAAAATAATTTTAATAAAAATCATTTAAAACTAACTCTTCAAGCTGATTATTTTCATTTTCTAAAATTACCAGCGATGAGATTTCTTGGTTTTTATCAAAAAACTCAATTATTTCATCAATACTCATTGTATGTAAAGCAGTTGCATAAGCGTCTGCTTCAATGCAAGAAGATGCCTTGACTGTTACACTTAAAATATTTGTTTTACTTGGATAGCCTGAAAGCGGATTAATTATATGAGCATATCGATTACCGTCTGAATCAATCTTAAATTTTCTATATGTTCCAGAAGATGCTAAAGAAATATTATTTAATTCAAGAGTGCTATAAATACTTCTATCACCGTCAAATCTAGGCATATCAATTGCAATCACCCAGGGCTTATTTTTATTTACATTAGTTCCTGAAGCATTAATTTCTCCTCCGATTTCAACTAAATAATTATCAATTCGATTATTCTTTAAAAAATTTGCGATCTCGTCTACAGCATAACCTTTGGCAATTGCATTAAAATCAATGTAAGAATCTAAGGGTCTTTTTAATTTGTTACCAACTATTTTAAATTTATCAAGACCAACTTTGGAAAAAAGAGAAATTATTTGATCATCCGTTTTAGCTTCAGAGTTTGATCTGTATTTTTCTGGGCCAAAACCCCAATAGTTTACTAGTAATCCAATGGAGGGATCAAACCTTCCATTTGTTTTTTGATATATTTTCTTAGAAACTGAGAGAACATTTTTGAAATGGTTGTCAACATCAACATCCTGATTATTATTAATCTTGGATATTATTGAATTTGACTTATAGGTAGACATTGAATTATCAATAACTTTAAAGATACTATCAATTTTCTCAGAATAATTTTCATTTGAATTATTATAAAACTGAATGTTATATGTGGTTCCATAAATAAGACCCTTCAAGCTTATGAGACGTTCATTTTCACAAGAAATGAAGGTTAATGATAAAAAAATTAATGTGAAAAAGTTTTTCATATTTTGACTAAAGTTAGATAAAACAAGTCCTATCCACCAAAATCGTCAAATCGAATATTTTCGTCTGGGATTCCAAAGTCCTCTCCCATTTTTTGTACAGCTTGGTTCATAAGAGGTGGACCACAAAAATATAATTCAATGTCTTCTGGTGATTCATGATCATTCAAATAATAATCAATAACACAATTGTGAATGAAACCAATAAAGCCGTCCCCTTCAGAATTTAAATCTTTTTTAACTTTCCAATTATCTTCCTCTAAAGGATCAGAAAGAGCTACATAAAATTTGAAGTTTGGAAAATCTTTTTCAAGCTTGTAGAAGTGATCCAAATAAAATAACTCTTTTCTAGATCTTCCACCATACCAAAAAGTAATTTTTCTTCCTGTTTGTAACGTTCTGAACAAATGATACAAATGAGATCTCATTGGTGCCATACCTGCACCTCCACCCACGTAAAGCATTTCAGCATCTGATTCGTTAATAAAAAACTCACCATAAGGACCTGAAATAGTTACTTTATCTCCAGGTTTTCTAGAAAATATATAGGAAGATGCAATTCCAGGATTAACGTCCATCCAGTCATTTGCTTTTCTATCAAATGGTGGGGTAGCAATTCTTACATTTAACATTATATCTCTACCTTCAGCTGGGAATGATGCCATTGAATATGCTCTCTCTACAGATTCTGAGTTCTTCATAACAAGAGGCCATAACTTAAAATTATCCCACTCAGATTTAAATTTGTCAGGTGAATCATGTTCCTCTGGGTGAGCAGTTATATCCATATCACTAAAATTAATCTCAGATTCTGGAATATCAATTTGAATGTATCCACCTGCCTTGTAATCCATATCTTCAGGGATTCTGACAACAAATTCTTTAATAAAAGACGCAACGTTATAATTACTAACTACGGTAGCTTCCCATTTCTTAATTCCAAAAACTTCTTCAGGGATTGTTATATCCATATCCTGCTTTACTTTAACCTGACATGCTAATCTTGCTCCAGACTGAAGCTCTTTTCTTGTAAAGTGAGGGGTTTCAGTTGGAAGTGCTTCACCTCCTCCGGATTTTACATGACACTCACATTGAATACAGGTACCTCCTCCTCCACAAGCAGATGGTAGAAAGATTTTTTGTGCGCTTAAAGTTGTTAATAATGAATCTCCCGATGCAACTTCAATTTCTTTTTCTCCGTTGATTTTTATTTTAACCGGACCTGACGGAGCTAATTTTTCTTTTACAAAAAGTAATACTAATATTAATAGTAATGAAACTACTAGTAAGATTCCTACTACTAATAAAATTGATTGTGTTATTGATGTAGCTAAAAACATAATTAATTTATATCATTATTAATTTCATATACTATTTCTTCTTTATCATCTTTAATCTTATTTTCATTTTCAGTGCCTTCATTTTGAACCAAAACTTCTTTTGGAGCTTCGTCACCTCCGGTTAACATGCCTCCAAAACTCATAAAACCAATAGCCATTAAACCTGTAATGATAAAAGTAATTCCCAAACCTCTTAACGGGCCTGGAACCGATGAATATCTAATTTTTTCTCTAATTGCAGCAATTGCTAAAATTGCTAAAAAGAATCCAAATCCAGAACCAACACCATAAGTTGTGGCCAATTGAATTGAAGCTATTTCTCTAGACTGCATAAATAATGATCCACCCAAGATCGCACAGTTCACGGCAATAAGCGGAAGGAAAATTCCAAGCGAATTATAAAGTGCAGGTGAAAACTTTTCTACAATAATTTCAACCAGTTGAACCATGGTTGCAATAGTTGCAATAAACATTATGAAAGAAAGAAAACTTAAATCATAGTCAACTAAACTAGGATGAAGCCAAGCTAAAGCTCCGTCCTGCAAAATATATTGATCTAAGAGCCAATTTAAAGGAACGGTTATCGCTAAAACAAATGTAACAGCTGCACCTAAACCTATAGCCGTAGAAACTTTTTTTGAAACAGCTAAATAGGAACACATTCCTAAGAATGTAGCAAAAACCATATTGTCAATAAAAACCGATTTAAAAAATAATTCAATATGTTCCATTTATTCTTCTATTAAATGTTTACTTCTAGCTCTTTGAACCCAAATTATAATTCCAACAACTATAAGGGCCATCGGAGACAATAACATGAATCCATTGTTCTCGTAACCGAGTGCATACAAACCTGTCTTGTCTATCGGATCTCCAAGTACTGGAATACCCCATAGGGTGCCAGAACCAAGAAGTTCTCTAAAGAAACCAACAATTATTAGAATTACTGCATAACCAAAAGCATTACCTATTCCGTCTAAAAAAGACCTCCACAGTCCGTTACCCAGAGCGAATGCCTCAAATCTTCCCATAATAATACAATTTGTAATAATCAGTCCAATAAAAACCGAGAGAGTCTTACTAAGTTCGTAGGCAAATGCTTTTAAAACTAAATCAACAATAATTACTAGAGTTGCTATCACTGTAAGTTGAACAATGATTCTGATTTTTGAAGGAACTATATTCCTAATCATAGATATAACAACATTACCCACACCCATAACAAATAAAACGGACACCGACATAACCACAGATGCTTCAAGTTCAGCAGTAATTGCTAGAGCTGAACAAATACCTAATACCTGAACCGTTATAGGATTATTATCAGAAAGCGGGTCCGTTATTAATTGGCGATCTTTTTTTGAAAGTAATCCCATATTAGTTATTGTTTAAAGAATTTAAGTATGGTTGATATAAACTTAAATCACTTCTTATCATTGCGGTGACACCATCACCAGTAATTGTCGATCCTGCAATTGCATCTACTTCATTATCGTATTTATCTTCATTCTTTGGATCTAGGTTAGTTTTGGAAACAGTTACACCTTTGAAATTTCCTTCATTATCCAATAAAGACTCGCCTATAAAGTCATCCATAAAAAATCTTTGTTTAATATTAGCCCCAAGACCTGGTGTCTCAGCCTTGTGATCAAAATAAATACCTCTAATAACCATATCTTCATCAATTGAAACGTAGGCCCAAATAGCATCCCAGAGCCCTTTGCCACGTATGGGTGCTACATATAAATTCCTTCCATCTTTTTCTGCTATAAATAAGGGAAGTTTTCTTTTGTGATTAGGATCTTTCGATAGAGCTTTTTCTTTTTTAACATCGATTAAATAAGCTTTATCATCTTCCACAACATCATTTCCTTGAATATATACCTGCTTGGTAATATACTTATTAAACTCCTCCTCTGCTTTTTCAGCTGCGATAAAACTAACACTATTACCTTCATTTTCATTAATTCCAATAGCGTATAAAATATTTTGTTGTTTTTCAAGGGTCTTATTAACTCTAATTTTATCCTTAAGGGATGCATCAATTGCAGCTAGTAATGTACCGACAATTACAACAAGACCAATTGCAAACAATAGAGTGTATGTGTTTTTTTCCGTATTAATTGCCATAATTAAGCTGCTTTAATTTTTAATCTATTTAATCTCATCTTCACATTTGACTGAATAACAAAATGATCAATAGTTGGTGCAAATACATTCATCAATAAAATTGCTAAAAATACTCCTTCTGGATATGCTGGATTAAACACTCTAATCATTATTGAAATAAAACCTATTAGAAAACCATAAATCCATTTACCTTTATTTGTTTGAGCTGCAGTAACAGGGTCTGTTGCCATGAAAACGGCACCAAATAAAATACTACCAATTAATAAATGTTCCCAGAATGGAACACTCATGAGCCCATAAAATTTACTTGAATCTGTTATAATACCAGCCTCGATAACTCCGTTGAAAATTAAGCCCATAACAAGAGCACCTATTAGTGTACTTAGGATTATTCTCCAACTTCCAATTTTACTAAAAATCAAAAATAGTGCACCAAATATTATAAGCAATTTTGAAGTTTCACCAATTGATCCAGGAATAAAACCAAAAAACATATCTTGAAGAGAGTACATGTCGACTGTAAGATTTTGTGCATGCATTCCAAGAATAGTCTCACCAGAAATAGCTTCAGGAGTACCTGCTCTATTAACAGCATCATATACCCAGACCTTATCACCACTCATCCAAGTAGGATAAGCAAAGAACAAGAATGCTCGTATAGTGAGCGCTGGATTCAAAATATTCATTCCAGTACCTCCAAAAACTTCTTTTCCAATTACCACTCCAAATACTACAGAAACAGCCAACATCCACAGAGGTAAATCAACCGGAACTATAAGTGGGACTAACATTCCTGTAACAAGATAACCCTCCTCAACTTCATGACCTTTAATTACTGCAAAGATAAATTCAACCGTTAATCCAACTACATAGGAAACAATAACCAAAGGCAGTACTTTCATTGATCCTATCATTAGATTATCAAAAGTTAAAAAGTTTCCAAAAAGAGAAACTTGGGTAGAAATACCATTTGCGTCATCAATTGCTAGGTTGTGTTGGTAACCAGCATTAAAAATTCCGAAAATTAAACATGGAACTAATGACATGATAACAGTATTCATTGTTCTTTTCAAATCATCAGCAACTTTCACATGTGTACCCGATGATGTTATATCATTTGGTGTAAAAAGAAATGTATGGAATGCATTAAATGCTGGGGCCATTTTTTTTCCCTTAAAACTTTCTTTTATTTCGTGTAATTTTGACTTTATTGACATATTAACCTATTTCTTTTTTCATTAAATCTAATCCTTCTCTAATAATACTTTGATGAGGTTGCTTGGAGACACAAATAAATTCTGTCAAAGCAAAATCTTCAGGTGATACCTCATACATTCCCAATGCCTCCATTTCATCTAAATCTTTGTACATGCAAGCTTTCAAAATTTGCATTGGATAGATATCTAAGGGAAATACTTCTTCAAACGAGCCAGTCACAACAAATGCCCTGTGCTCACCATTGGTATTTGTATTTAAATCATATTTTTTATTTGGAAATAACCATGAAAAAGTAAGTGCTCTGGAAACAGAAAACTTTTCAAACATTGGTTTTGCCCATCCAAACAAGTCATAATCATTGCCCTCTGGAATCGCAGTGATTTCATTACTGTAATGCCTTAAATGTCCATTCAAGTTTATCATTGTTCCAGTAAAAACATTTCCTGATATTATTCTTGAATTCTTCTCATTTAAGTTTAGAAAAGTTGAAATATTTGAACCAGCAAGTGTTTTGTAATATTTTGGTTTAGAAATAGAAGAACCTACCAAAGCAACAATTCTATCAGGTGAAAATTTACCATTTAATATTGTATTACCAATTATAGCTAAGTCTGGCAGATTTAAAGTCCAAACAGTGTCCCCTTTATTAATTGGTGAAACCTTATTAATGATTGTACTAAGATTACCAGCGGGGTGTGGTCCAGAAACATTGTGAATTATCACATCGTTTAATTCTCTTAGAAAGCTATTACTCTCTTTTCTTAGTGAAATATTGACAGAACCTTTAGTTAGTTTTGACAAATGCTTTATGGCTTCGATAATATTTTCTTTTTGGTCTTTTGTAATAAAGTCATAATCCGCTGAAAGTGGAGACGAATCAAATCCAGAAATAAAGATTTCTTTTGGACTAGATTCAGGATCCGCAATTACATCATAGGGTCTTTGCTTTATGTAAGTCCATAATCCATTTTCTGATAAATAATCGATAATATCTGATGAATTTTCAGATTTTAATTTTTTAATTTTTTTGTAAGTAATCTCCTTGTCTGCATGAATTTTTATCTCCAACACTCTTCTTCTTTCTCCTCTTACTATTTCTTTAATTTTTCCAGAAACGGGTGAAACAAATTTTACTTTTTCGGAATTTTTATCAAAAAATAAAATGTCACCAGCCTTAACTGAATCATTTTCTTTAACAACTAACTTTGGAAAAACGCCGTGAAAATCTGCAGGATAAACAGCAAAATCTTGTGAAAATTTAGCTTGTTCAATTTCATTTGAAGGTTTACCAACTAATTTTAAATCTAAACCTTTTTTTACAATAATGTCCATTGACATAAACCTGGTAGTTAGCTTAATAATAAATTTCGCTGCAAAAATAAGCCAATATTGAAGATCTTACAATTAATTTTTAATTATTTTTAGTAAGATTTTTTAACAAAAAAATGAAAAAAAGATTCATTCTTCTTAGTGCATTATTTTTATCGTTTAAATTTATTTTTTCTCAATCAATAAACCCTGACCATGTTAAGTCAATTTCCTTCCAAAAGCAAAATGAGAATAAATATTCCAACCTCTTTGTTGGAACAATTAATGAAAGGTTTTCCTTATCATTTGATGTTTTATCAGGGCTAGAGCATGACCTGTATTATGTAATTGAACATTGTGATTTTGATTGGGAAAAATCTCAACTTATTAAATCAGAATATATTCAAGGTTTTGACGATGTAAAAATTGACAACTACTCAAGTAGTTTTAACACATATCAAATTTATACAAACTACAACATTAGTTTCCCAAATTCTAATACAAGTTTCAAAAAATCTGGAAACTACATAATTAAAATAGTAGACGAATATGGTGATGAAATCTTTAGAAGAAAGTTCATCCTTTATGAAAATTTGGTAACAGTTCAGACAGAAATTAAGAGGTCTCGAGAAATAGAATTTATTAACGAAAAGCAAGTTGTTAACTTTGAAATAAACCCAATAAATATCCAGCTAAACAACCCCAGCAGAACAGTTAAAGTAAAAGTTTTTAAAAACAACGAATTAAATTATTCGGTTGATAATATCAAACCGCAATATAATATGGGTCGAAAACTGATTTACAAATACGATAAAGAATTGAGTTTTTGGGGAGGAAATGAATATCTTTTTTTTGAAAATAAATTTGTAAGAAATACAAGTATCAATATAAGAGGTTTTGATTTAGAGGATATTTACAGTAATTTCTTGTACGAAGATTTTTCGAGAAAAAACAGAAAATACACTTACAATCCTGACATCAATGGCGGGTTTTTATTTAATGTAAATAATTCATCTAATGCAGAATTTGAAGCCGATTATGTAAACATTCATTTTTATCTACAAAAACCTCAAGCTTTTGATTCAGAAAATAAAATATACGTTGTTGGTGATTTCAACAATTATGAAATAAGCGATGAGTATTTAATGGAATATAATTCTAGATACAATTTGTTTGAGTTAGTTTTAAAATTAAAACAAGGATTTTATAACTATAAATACATAGCAGTTAATAAAGAGAAAAAAATAATTCACGGAGAAATAAGCGGAAATTTTGACGAAACCGAAAATGAATATAACGTGATTGTTTACTACAGAAACTATGGGGAAAGATTTGACAGAGTTGTGGGTGTAGGAAAAGGTCTTTCTCAATTCATAACCAACTGAAAAAAATTCATTATTTTTAGTACCATATTATGGTAACACAAATAACCAAAGGCATTAAGATTTCTGTAGATACCGAATTTCAAGGAACCTACTATAAAGACACCAAGCTTCTTTATGCTTTTGAATATTCAATTTCCATAGAAAACCAAAGTTCAGATGTTGTTCAGCTTAATTCAAGACATTGGGTAATTTTAGACTCACTAAATAACGATGAAGTTGTAAATGGTGAGGGAGTAATTGGAAAAAAACCTGTTCTGCAGCCAGGAAAAATTCACAATTACAAATCAGGATGCTTACTATCCTCCCCTTTTGGAGCAATGTATGGTTATTACAGAATGATAAATCTAAATTCTACAAAAAAATTTAATGTAATTATTCCATCCTTTAAGCTGAGTGCTCCATTTGCACTAAATTAAAAGTATTATAAAAATTAGTTGTATTTTCACACACCAAATTGACAATTATGAGCACAGGTTTTTTTAAGGTCCCAAAGGCTAAAAATGAAGTAGTTAAATCTTACATTACAGGATCGAAAGAAAGGGATGAAATTCAAAAGACATATAAAGAGATGATAAACTCTTTCACGGAAGTTCCGATGTATATCAATGGAAAAGATGTAAAATCAGAAAATAAAAAACAAATTAGTCCTCCACATGATCACCAAAAAATAGTTGGTGAATACTACATCGCTGAGCCAAAACATATTGATGATGCTATTGAATCAGCATTAGCTGCGAAAGAAAATTGGGAAAACATGTCATGGGAAAATAGAGCTGCAATATTTCTTAAGGCTGCTGAATTAATTGCTGGACCCTATAGATCTAAAATAAATGTAGCAACTATGATTGGCCAATCAAAAACAGTTCATCAAGCTGAAATAGATTCAGCTTGTGAGTTAATTGATTTTTTAAGGTTTAACGTTGAATTTGTTACTCAAATTTATAGCAATCAACCTGAAAGTGATGGTGATGCATGGAATAGAGTTGAGTATAGAGCATTAGAGGGTTTTGTTTACGCAGTAACCCCATTTAATTTTACTGCAATAGCAGGAAATTTACCAACTTGTATGGCTATGTTAGGTAACGTTGTTCTTTGGAAACCTAGTAGCACACAAATTTTATCTACAAAAGTAATTATTGATGTTCTGAAGGAAGCTGGCCTTCCAGATGGTGTAATAAATGCTGTTTATGGAAATGCTGCTTTGATTACAGAGAAAGCTTTGTCTCATAAAGAATTCAGCGGATTACACTTCACAGGATCAACATCTGTATTTAATAGTTTTTGGAAGACTATTGGTGAGAATATCGCTAACTATAATACTTATCCAAAAATTGTAGGTGAGACAGGTGGTAAAGACTTTATTCTTGCTCACCAATCTGCAAATCCTAGACAAGTCTCGACAGCAATTACAAGAGGAGCTTTTGAATTTCAGGGACAAAAATGTAGTGCTGCTTCTAGAGGCTATATTTCAGAATCTATTTGGAACAAAGTAAGAGGATATCTTGAAGATGATTTAAAATCTATCTCTATGGGATCTCCCGAAAATTTTGAAAATTTTGTCACTTCTGTAATTGATGAAAAATCATTTGATAAAATATCACAGTATATTGACGGTGCTAATGATTCTGATAGTGCCGAAGTTATTATCGGTGGTTCATATGACAAATCAAAAGGTTATTTTATCGAACCAACTGTAATTTTAACATCTGATCCAAATTATGTGACAATGAGGGAGGAAATATTTGGACCGGTTATGACTATATATGTCTTTAAAGATTCAGAATTTGATAAAACTCTAAATTTAGTAGACAAGACTAGTGAATACGCATTAACCGGCGCAATTCTTGCTGGTGATAGATATATAATTGAAAAGGCAACTAAATTACTAAAAAATTCAGCTGGTAACTTCTATATAAACGATAAACCAACTGGTGCTGTTGTTGGAAAACAGCCTTTTGGTGGTGCCAGAGGATCCGGAACAAACGATAAAGCTGGCAGTATGTTAAACCTACTAAGATGGGTGTCGCCAAGATTAATAAAAGAAACTTTTGTAACACCAACAGACTACAGATATCCTTTTTTAAAAAAGTAAATTAGTTAAAATCTTGAAATTCAGAAACCACTGCTGATTGTGAGTTTATTGTTGTGTTTTCTGAGTCAACTACAAAAGCAACTATAGCTGAGTCATCAATTTGTAATGATGAACTTGAAATATCCAATGAAAATGTTTTTGTAATATCATCATAGGGTTGCGTATTGTCAAAATTATCACCCAAAATGTTAGTGAAGCTATGTACCAAAACATCATTGTGAATATAGTTTTCTATTGGATTACCCATTTCATAAAAATAACTAGTATCGTCAAAATTAAGATAGTTGGCCTGATCGGCAATTAGACCGTTCTGGATTAAATAAACAACTAATTTATGATTAACTAAAGCATCTGAAGAGACAAAACGCACACTGACATTTAAGCTATTATTTTCAATATTACTATCAATTGAAATAGCTAAATTATTTACTGTATTTATAAAATCATCAATAAAATTTATATCGTAAGGCTCAACCCATTCTAAGGTTCTATTTATTCTTGACTCAGGTAATCCAAATGGACCTAATGCACTGGTTAACTCCTGTTCTTGAGGTAAAGCAAATTGATCATTTTGATGAGTGGCTACTACAGTAATATTTTCGGAGTATAGCTCTCTCGCTTGTTCTATCGCGAGTTTTACAGGTGGACAGTAGCCACACCATGTTCCTGTAAAATCTTCTAACAATACTTTATTAATAGGGTTAACTACATTGTAACTCATTAGCTCAGTGTTAAACAACTGATTATTCACTGCATATTCGGCATAAACATTGTAGCTACCAGTTTCATTATGAATAATCTGGTTTCCTGAAATTTCTAATCCATCAACATAAAAAATTGAAATTTCCGATACATCATTTTGATTTTGATCAAAAACATGAAATTCTATATTTTGACCAAGAATGTAGGAACTTTTTAAATTTAGACCAGTAACAATTTCTGGCTCTGAAACTAAACTGGAAAAGTCCTCTTGATTACTACAACCAAAAAGAAGAAATGTAATGAAAACAGATAAAGAAAATTTTATTTTCATATTTAAATTTTTCAAATTTACATATTTTGAAAAATAAATTAACAATATTAAAAAAGAAAGTATATTTACATCTGTTTATGAAAAGAACTTTATTTTTTTTAATCTTATTTGTATCATTCAATACATTTTCACAAAAAACCATACCGAACATATTTCTTAGTAATTTTGAAGGTGAGAAAACCAAAATTTATGATGCTATCGAGGACGATAAAATTACAGTAATCTCTCTCTGGGCAACTTGGTGTGTTCCTTGCATTAAAGAACTTGATGCAATTAATGAAGTTTATGATGATTGGAAAGAGGAATTAGAATTTAATTTTATTGCTGTTAATGTAGATGATAGTAGATCAGTTAAACGTGCCAGAGCGCTTGTAAACGGAAAAGCTTGGCCTTACAAAATATTTCTAGACTCTAACCAGGATTTTAAAAGAGCACTTGGAACATCATTTATCCCTCAAACCCTCATAGTAAAAGACAGAAAAATATTATATCAACACACTGGTTATCAGCCTGGTGATGAAGATTATCTTTTTGAAAAATTAAATATATATGCAGATTCAAATTAAATTATTAGCAATTTTTATTTGTTTACCCTTTATATCTCAATCCCAAGAAAACACCTTTATTTATGGAAGTTTTGAAAGCAACTCTCAATACTTAAATGATGATGAGGGTTTAAATTTTTATGCACCCTCCGATAATTTTCGATCAAATAATTATTTACAATTAGATTTTCAAAATGGAAACTTTTCATTCGGAATTCAATATGAGAGCTATTTACCAAGTGCCCTACTTGGTTATTCCGATATATTCGATAATAATGAAGGAATAGCTCAATATTATTTCAAATATGAAAATACAAATAGTGAAATTACCGTAGGTTCATTTTATGAGCAATTTGGAAATGGACTTGTTTTTAGAACATGGGAGGATAGGCAACTGGGAATTAATAATTCTTTAAGGGGAATAAGATATAGATTTTCTCCTTTAAAAGAAATTGAAATTTCAGCAATTCATGGAAAACAACGATTTGGTTTTGAATATTCAAATTCTGTAATTTCTGGGGTCAACTCTAATATTGATATTTCTGAAATTATTAATCTGGATAAATTTAGTTTTAATATAGGTGTTAGCCATTTAAACAGATATCAAAAATTAGATGCTGGTTTTGGAGAACCTGAAAATGTTAATGTAAGCGGAGCAAGGTTAGACATATTCTATCAAGATTTTTATATCAATGCTGAACTAGCAAAAAAAAATAAAGATGTTATTGCTAATGAAGGTGAAATATTATCGGAAAGAATGTATGATGGGACTGCGCTACAAATTGATGTTGGGTACTCAAAAAAAGGATTTGGACTAAACTCATCTATGAGAAGATTAGAAAATTTTAGTTTTTACAGTGACAAACTTGCTGAAGGCAATATCTACAATCAGCAGACTTTAAGCTTTTTACCTGCTCTAACAAAGCAACAAGATTATTTGTTAACCAACATATACGTATACAATTCACAACCAAGATTAGTTATTAATAACATTGAAAAAAGAGTTGGAGAAATTGGATTTCAAAATGATATATTCTACTCTTTTAAAAAAGAGAGTTTTCTTGGAAAATATAGAACTAAGTTAGCCATTAATTTTTCTTATTGGGGTGCTGTCGGAGCTGAATTTATGGATGATGAGTCTTATAATGTTGATTTTGTGGGAAAAGGAAATAAATACTACCAAGACTTTAATATTGAAGTAAAAAATAGATGGAACAAAAGGCTTAGTAGCACAATAACTTTTCTTGATCTTTCAATCGATAAAGGAGTAACTTTAGGTGGGCCTGTTGGAGTTGACGGTAATATTGATGCTCAAGTTGGAGTTTTTGAGATTAATGCTAAAGATGGCAAAAACAGAAACAACAGGATTGTCTTACAACATTTATGGACTAATGATGATAGAAAAGAATGGTTAGGTTTTGTTTATGAAATTGGAATAAATAATAATCTGAATTTTTTCATTTCTGATATATGGAACTATGGCAACTCTGAAAAGCTTCACTACTACAATTTTGGAGGAAGCTATTCAAAGGGAAATATAAGATTGGGTGCTAACTATGGTAGACAAAGAGGTGGACTAGTTTGTATCGGTGGAGTTTGCAGGTTTGTTCCAGAAAGCAACGGCTATAATGTAAGTTTATCTTACTCTTTTTAAGGAATAAATATTTTTTTTGAAGTTAATTGACCCTCATCTGATTCAAAAGATAAAATAACAGGCATTTTAGAAATGTTTTTAATATCAATTGAATTATTTCCTATCGTTATTGAATTTTTAGAAATAACTCTTCCTGTAAGATCATAAATTTTTAAAGATAGATTTGATTCAGAACTTACAAATAATCTGTTATTTATCAGAAAATAAACCAGCTTTAGTCCATCCAAATTGTCTAAGCCTAGAGAAGGTGAATAATAGTAATTTATGTAATATTCAGTTTCTAATTCAGCAATACTAGCCACCTCATCACCATTTTCATCAACCATAAAAAATCTAAATGAATATTCAATTGGGTTTTCCCCATCTCCAGGATTTTGATTAAAAAAATGATCGCCCGATGAAATCTGGGTCTCCCCTGGCTGTATTGTTACATAAGACGATAGCGGATAAGTTAACCCAATATCGACCGAATAATAACACTCGCCAAAACAAAATTCCATAAGGGTTCCATCTGAACCCGAAATGGAAATTACTTCTGCTTTCAAATTAATAGGCTCATTTGTAAGGTTTCTGGCAAAAAAATTAAAAGATGCTTCAGGGTACTCAATGCTGGTAAATTCTAAAGTAGTTTGGTTTGCAATAACATTTGTATTAGAATCCTCCAAAACAAAAGCATAATCAACTTGTGAAAACATAGTCTGAGTAAATATTAAAATAATAATGATTTTGATATTTTTCATCTTTATAAAAGTTATATATATTTACAAATATAACCCTTATTATTATAAGATGAAAAAACTACTAACAACAGCATTAGTCTTGAATACATTATTTACGTTTTCACAAACAATCGTTTCCACATCAGCTGAAAATAAAAATGCAATCGTTGAGGAATCTACTGGTATCCACTGTTCATACTGCCCTGATGGTCATAGAATACTAAATGAGGCTAAAGACCAAAACCCAAATGATATTTTTGTTGTAAAATTTCATGAAGGTGGATATGCTTGGGATTGTGATCCCAACGGAGGTCATGATTTTAATAATAATATTGCTAATGAACTTGGTTTTATGGGGCAAGCAACTGCTCAACCGTCTGCTTCTGTTAATAGACAAATATTCCCATCCTTTTCAATGTCTGGTGGTACTGCCATGAGCAGAGGTGCTTGGACAAGTGCAATTAACTCAGTTATTCAAGAACCATCTTATGTTAATCTCGGAGTTGAAGCAAACATTGAAGGTAATGAACTTAACGTTCATGTAGAATTATATTATACATCAGCCACATCAAGTTCAAATTTTATAAATGTAGCTATTTTACAAAATGAGACTGTAGGTCCACAGTTGGGTACCGAATTTAACCCTGACTACAGAGCTTCTGATGCGCCAAATCCGGTATATCAGCATGGTGAATATGACTACAGACACATGAACAGGTTGGTTGATATGATTAATGGAATTAGTGGTGATATAGTAACTGAAACCTCAGAAGGAAGTTTTATTGACAGAAATTACACATACACATTACCAAGTTATTATAATGATGTTGCTGTTGATTTAAGTCAGATTGAAATTGTTGCCTTCGTAACCGACGGAAATGAAATTATCACTGGGAGTGGTGCCGTAGCTTCCTATGCTTTACCTGCTTATGATTTAACATTAACTTCAATAGATTCGCCCGTTGGAACAGGTTATTTTAACCAAAATGAATCGATTACAGTAACAGTTACTAATAGTGGGGAGAATGAGATTTCAAATTTCGACATCTCCTATCAAGTTAACGAAGGAGATATAGTAACTGAAACATATAGTGAAGTATTAGGCTCTGGAAACACCGCACAATATACATTTAACAATACTTATGATTTTAGCCAATCAGGAGATTACATAATTACATCTTTTATCACATTTGAAAATGATGAAAATGATACAAATAATTCAATTTCGATTTCTATTACCTCTGTTGAGGCGGGAGACTGTCCTGATAACTATGAACTTCCGATCGTTTGGAGGGAAAACTTTGAGTGTTATGAGGCATTTGCAATAGATAATATTGATGGTTGGACAATAATTGACAATGATGGTGGAACCACTTGGGGTGCCAATGCGGTTGACTTTACAAATGAAAGTTATGTTGGATCGGGAATCATATTTAATAATGCTCTTGCTACCCCAGCAACTGATGATACATCTGTTTGGGACTCTTACGAGGGTAACCAAGGTTTGTATTTCTTTGCCTCAGGAGCTAATAGTACAACCTACCCTAATGATGATTGGATGATTAGTCCTGAATTTCCAATTGCAGGAGTTACTTCTCCAATCCTATCCTTTTGGGCGAAATCAGTAAACGACCAGTACGGATTGGAAAGATTTCAAATAGGAATTGGTTCTACAACTAATCCCTCTGACTTTACGATAATTACACCTGACCCTTATGTTGAAGCTCCAACTGAATGGACAAATTATGAATACGACTTAAGTGATTATGTTGGGCAAAATATCAGAGTTGGAATTCATTATGTTGGATCTGATTCTTTTGTTCTCATGATGGATGAATTTATAGTCGAAGGAACTCTGGGTATAAATGAAAATGAAATTTCTGATTTCGAATATAATTACAACCCATTTAATGATATGTTGAATATGTCATCAAGTGAAAAACTTTCTAATATTCAAATTTTCAATATTTTGGGTCAAAAAATTATTGAAGAAGATATAAATAGTTACAACCATCAAATCAATTTAGGTAATCTCTCTACATCTGTTTACTTTATAAACGTGGAAAGTAATTATGGAATTAAGACCTTTAAATTAATGGTACAATAAACTAAGAAGGGACGTAAATAATCTTTTTATCTAAGAAATAGTGGGTGTCAAAAATATCTTTGATATCCACTATTTTTTTTTGTTGAATATTTTTCAATTCGTCGTCTATATTACCTCCTTTTAAGGCAATAATTCCATTTGGGATATGATTATTTGAATTTTTGTTAAATTTTCCCTTAGACCACTCAATTATAAGGGGCATTTTTGCAACCGCTCTTGTCACCAAAAAATCATATTTATAATCTAAATTTTCAGCTCTTGACCACTCTGATTTAACATTCTTAAGTCTAAGTTCATTAACTATTGTATCAACTACAACTATCTTTTTTCTGATACTATCTACTAAAATAAAGTTTACATCAGGGAAAATTATTGATAGAGGTATTCCTGGAAACCCTCCTCCCGTACCTAAATCAAGGACAGTTGTTCCTTTATTAAATTTTATAAATTTTGCAATTACTAAAGAGTGAAGAACATGTCTTTCATATATATTATCAATATCCTTTCTGGAAATAATATTAATCTTATTATTCCAGTCACTATAGATCTTTTTCAATTTTGACAATTGTTCAATCTGAAAATCATTTAAATCAGGAAACTCTTCAAGTATAATCTTCATAACAAAAGTTATTAAACAAAAGTATGATATTGTAAACAAAAATTTTAAAAATTGTAACTAAGTGTTATTTTTAGGCAACTTAAAATTATGGAAAATCACCTATCTGAAAGAGTAAAAAATCTGGCAACTTCCCAGACACTAGCCATGGCTGCAAAAGCAAGAGAACTTAGAGCTCAAGGAAAAGACGTAATCGGCTTGAGTTTAGGCGAACCTGACTTTAACATTCCTGAATTCATTAAAGAAGCCGCAAAAAAAGCTATTGATGAAAATTATAATTCATATACACCGGTTGATGGTTATTTAGATTTAAAAGAAACTATAATTAAAAAATTTGAAAGAGATAATGGATTAAAATATAGTCTATCACAAATTGTTGTTTCAACCGGCGCCAAACAAGCATTATATAATATTGCATCAGTACTTATTAATCCAGGTGATGAGGTAATTTTACCATGTCCATACTGGGTTAGCTACGCTGATATTGTAAAATTGAAAGGAGGTATTCCAGTTGAAGTAAAAACCGACATTGATAACGATTTTAAAATGACAGGTGCACAACTTAAAAGTGCCATTACAGAAAAAACAAAAATGATATGGTTCAGTTCTCCATGTAATCCCAGTGGATCTGTTTATTCTGACGAAGAACTTTCGGCACTTTCAAAAGTACTTCAGGAATATGAAAACATCTTTATAGTTTCTGATGAAATATATGAACATATAAATTATAAAGGTGGTCACAATAGTATTGGAACTTATAATGCAATAAAAGATAGAACGATAACTGTAAACGGTGTGTC
The DNA here is from genome assembly GCA_902581145.1 of uncultured Bacteroidota bacterium. GTDB lineage: Bacteria > Bacteroidota > Bacteroidia > Flavobacteriales > Flavobacteriaceae > MED-G13. Next base: position 29,682 of record CACHNE010000011.1, read on the forward strand.
TAAAGCTTTTGCAATGACTGGATGGAGAATAGGTTATATTGGTGCCCCAGAATGGATTGCTAGAGCTTGCAATAAAGTTCAAGGTCAGGTCACTAGCGGAGCTAATTGTATAGCGCAAAGAGCTGTGATTACTGCCCTGAATGAAAACCCAGATAAAATTGAATATATGGTTGAGGAATTTAAGGCAAGAAGAGATTTAATTCTTGATTTACTGGGTAATATCAAAGGATTCAATTGTAATATTCCTGATGGTGCATTTTATGTTTTTCCAGATATTTCCCATTATTTTGGAAGGACTATTGACGGGTTTGAAATAAATAATGCATCCGACATGTCAATGTTTTTATTAGAAAAAGCTCTTGTTGCAACCGTAACTGGAAATGCTTTTGGAAACCCAAATTGCATTAGGATTTCTTATGCCGCTTCAAAGGAACAAATAGTTGAAGCCGTTAAAAGAATTAAATCTGCGGTTGAGTCATAAGATTACCTGTTACTCCAAAAGTATGGAGTAAAAACAATGAGTACTGTAAATAGCTCTAGTCTTCCTAACAACATCAAAAAAGATGACCACCATTTTGCCAAAAGAGGTAATTCAAAAAAAGTATTCATTGGTCCAAATGAACCAATTGAAGGTCCAACGTTTCCAAGGCTAGAAGCCGAAACCCCCAGTGCAGATTCAAAATCAAGACCTAATAGTGCAAAAACTATTGTTCCAATCATAAATGATAGCATATAAACAATAAAGAAACCAAGTATATTATGAGTAATTTCAGTCGAAACAGATGATTTGTTATATCTAAGTGGAATTATAGCATGTGGATGTAAAATCTTTTTAAACTGTAAAACACCATTTTTTATGATTAGAAGATGACGCATTATTTTAAATCCTCCAGAAGTACTTCCTGCAGACCCTCCTAAAAACATCATTCCAAAAAATAAAAGCAAAAGTAACTGAGACCAAGCGGTATAATCAGCGGTTACGAAACCAGTTGTAGTTATAATCGAAACAACCTGAAAAAGAGAATGTCTAAATACACCTTCAATTCTTTCAAATTGACTCTCATAACTCATTAAAAAGTCTGTACTAAAAAATAAAATTAACGCAACAGAAAAAGTAAATCCTAAAATAAATAAACTGTATACTTTGAATTCATCATCTGAAAAAATCTTTTTAAAATTAAACTTGAATCCAAAATAACTTAAAACAAAATTTGTTCCCGCCAAAAACATAAATATAATGACAATATATTGAATAACTGGATTAGAATTCCAGTGACCTAAACTTGCATTTTTTGTTGAAAAACCCCCTGATGCTATATTACTCATTGAGTGATTTATAGCATCAAAAAATGACATTCCGGCAAACTGCAGAAAAATTGTTTCAATTATGGTATATGAGACATATATCAACCATAATCTTTTAGCGGTATCTGTAATTCTAGGGTGTAATTTATCCGTACTAGGTCCTGGAGATTCAGCGGTAAATAACTGCATCCCTCCAATTCCTAAAAGCGGTAAAATTGCAATAGCAAATACAATCATACCCATACCTCCTAACCAGTGAGTAATACTTCTCCAAAATAAAATACCTTCAGGTAAGATTTCAACATCATTAATTATTGTTGAACCAGTAGCAGTATAACCAGATGTAGTCTCAAAAAATATATTAGAAAAACCTTCAATTGTTCCAGTTAATATATAAGGAATTGTACCAGAAAATATCATTATAACCCAACCCAAAACAACTACTAGATAGCCTTCTCTTTTATTAATTTGTTTATCATGATTCTTATTCAGAAAAAGCATCAGTAGACCTATTATTGATACAATTATCCCAGAAAAAATCAAATCACCTGTTATTCCGTCTTTATAAATGTAACTTAATAATGCACTTAGGAACATAAATCCCCCATTGATTAACAAAAGAAATCCTAAAAAATATGTGATTATTTTTGTATTAATTTTCATTTAGAAAAGTTTTTCAACCTTTTGAATTGAATCGTTTAAGCAACAAACAACAATTCTATCACCACTTAATATTTTAAAGTCACCAAGAACTATATAACCTTTACTTTCTCTGATAACTCCAGCAATAATCGCACATTTTGGAAAATCTAAATCTTTGATTGTTTTATTACAAACTTTAGATTTGTCATTTACTACATATTCTAATAATTCTGCATCCATATTCCCAAGTTGTGAAATTGCCACGACTTCAGCATTGTGTACATGCTTTGAAATAGCATCTGCTGCTAATAATTTTTTATTAATTAATGTATCTATTCCGCTAATTTGGGTTAATTTATAGTAATCAAGATTATCAACCAGGGCTATTGTTTTATTTATGCCCTTAGATTTAGCAATAAGACTTGACATTATGTTATCTTCAGAATCCCCTGTTACAGCTATAAATGAATCCATCTGATCTAAACTTTCCTCCTCTAACAATTCTGTATTTGTACCGTCTCCGTATATCACAAGACAATTTTCTAAATCTTCAGCCAATTCCTCAGCCCTATCTTTGTCAATTTCAACAAGCTTAACATTAAAATTGTTAGAAGATAAATCCTGTGCTACTTTTTTACCTACTCTTCCACCTCCAAGAATCATTACATTCTTGATAACACCATTATTTTGACCAGAGAGTTTCAAAAGCTCCTCTTCTCCTCCAGGTTCAGTCATAAAAACAATATGGTCTCCCGAGTGAAACACAGTGTCTCCTCTTGGAATTATGGTTTTTTCATCTCTTTTGATTGAGATTGGAAAAAAATGTGTTTCAGGAAATATTTTAGCAGCTTCAACTACTGTTTTTCCAACAAAGGTTGAAGTATGAGTAGCACTTAAACCCAATGTTATTAATGCACCTCCTTCAAATTCAAATGGATCAGTAAATTCTGCTCTATTAATAGCCATATTTATCTCCTTTGAAGTAAGAATTTCAGGTGAAATTAATTCACTTATTCCTAATCCTGTAAAATCTATATTTTCATTTTCTTTGAGTTCTGGGTTAGAAATTCTTGCAATAGTTTTTTTTGCTCCTAACTGCTTAGCTAAATAACAAGAGGTTAAATTCACGGCTTCTGCTGCAGTAACTCCGATAAATAAGTCAGCGTCAGCGACATTAGCTTTATTTAATATAGAAATTGATGTACAATCGCCTTCTACAACTCTAATATCTAATTGACTGTTAGGGAAAGTTAGTTTTTCATCATTGGAATCTATGAGTGTAATCTCTTGCGATTCATATGATAATAATTTTGCTAAATGAGATCCTACCTGACCAGATCCCGCAATTATTATTTTCATTATAATTTATAAATATTACGGACAAATATAATTTATTTTGACCAATTGGTTAATTTTAGATTCATATTAAGCCAATACAATAAACACAAAAAAAAAGGGTTATTTTAGCGAACTTACTCTGTGAAAGTTAATTTATGAGATCAATCATTTTGCTTATTTCTGTTTTCCTTTTCTCAGTACAGGGTCATGCGCAACTTTTCACCAAAAAAAAAGTAATAAATAATGAAAACTTTGATAAACCTCAACTTTCCTGGGGATATTATCTTGGTATGAATAATTATGATTATAACTTTGATTATATATCAGACACTTATGATATTCAGACAGAAAAATCATTTGGATTTAACGTAGGACTAATTGGAAATTTTAGAATTTCTGATTTTTTTGATATTCGCTTTGAACCAGGTCTTGTAATGTCAAACAGAAATTTGGTTTTTAACCCTGCCCAATTTGGAGAAGCAGAATTCAATCAAAATCTACACTTCAGAGAAATTAAGTCAACATATATCCATTTTCCTGTACTATTAAAAATATCAAGTAAAAGGGTAAATAATTTTAAACCATTTCTGTTAGCTGGGGTTTCTACAGCTTTAAATTTATCCAGTAAAGAAAATAATGTAGATGACAATAGTTTAGGTCAGTTTAGAACTAAAAAAAATGTTTTTTTCTATGAATTAGGCTTTGGAATTGATTTGTACTTAGAATGGTTCAAATTTAGTCCAAGCATAAGAGGAGTTTTTGCATTTTCAGATGAACATGTTGACGATAATGACCCACTTAGCCCTTGGACCAGCAATATTGATTTTATGAAAACAAGTGGAATACTAATTAATTTTACTTTCCAGTAATCTGATTATTTAGTTGAGAAAGAACAATCGCTACCGAACTTGCTAAATTCAAACTTTCTACATTATCATTATACCTTTGAATTGTAATCTTATTCTTGATTTTTGAAGATACCTTTTGACTGAAACCGTTAGATTCATTTCCAAAAAATATAATTTGATTTTTTGAAAAAATATATTCTTTGAGACTTTTACCATTTAAATCTGCTGCAACAGTATCATAAATAACAGAGGTAATTAAATTATCAAATTCCATGTATGAAATATTTACTCTACTGATTGAGCCCATTGAAGACTGTACAACTTTGGGATTATAACAATCAACACTATTCTTCGAACAAATAATATTTTTAATACCAAACCAATCACACAATCTTATTATCGTACCTAAATTTCCTGGATCATTAATTTCCTCGAGTGCAACAATATTTGCATTAAAATCTATTTCTTTATTAGCAGGAATTTTAAAGATGCCTAAAACATTATTTGGTGTCTTTAAGTTACTTATTTGCTTAAGTTGAGTAGAATTGATTGAAATATAATACTTTAAATTTTTATACTTTTCTGAAATCGAAAAAATATTAACTGCCTCTATATCAGATTCTAACAATTCATCGACTATTTTCTCACCCTCTGCAACAAAAAAACCAGATTGTTTTCTGTTTTTCTTGGATCTTAACGACTTGATTAATTTTATTTGGTTTTTGGTAATCATGTTATTTGTTATTCATAACTTTACACTTGCTAAAATTAATGTAAACTAACCTTAAAACATAACTATTCTTTATGAATCATAATATTAAGCCTGGTGTAGCAACAGGTGACCAAGTTCAAGAAATTTTTAAACTAGCCAAAGAGAAACAATTTGCATTACCAGCTGTTAATGTAATCGGATCGAGTAGTATAAATGGTGTGTTAGAAACCGCCAAAAAATTAAATGCTCCTGTTATCATTCAGTTTTCTAATGGAGGTGCAGGATTTAACGCAGGAAAAGGATTAAGCAATGAAGATCAAAAAGCTGCAATCAGCGGATCAATTGCAGGTGCACATCATGTTCATACAATGGCAAAAGCTTATGGAGTTCCTGTTATATTACATACAGATCATTGTGCGAAAAAGCTTTTACCATGGATTGACGGACTTATGGATGCAAATGAAAAATTTTATAAAGATAATGGTCATTCACTTTTTAGCTCTCACATGATTGATCTTTCAGAAGAGCCAATAGAAGAAAATATTCAAATATGTAAAGAGTATCTGAGTAGAATGTCAAAAATTGGAATGACCTTGGAAATTGAACTAGGAATCACAGGTGGTGAGGAAGATGGAGTTGATAATATTGGAGTTGATGAATCTAAACTATATACTCAGCCTGAAGAAGTTGCATATGCCTATGAGGAATTAATAAAGGTAAGTGATAAATTCATGGTTGCAGCTGCCTTTGGAAATGTACACGGTGTGTATAAACCTGGAAATGTAAAACTTACCCCAAAAATTTTAAAGAATTCACAGGAATTTGTTTCAAAAAAATTCAACTTGCCCCATAACACAATTGATTTTGTTTTTCATGGTGGATCCGGCTCTTCACTAGAGGAAATTAGAGAGGCAATTGGTTATGGAGTTATTAAAATGAATATTGATACTGATATGCAATATGCTTTTATGACAGGTGTTAGAGACTATTTCAATGATAAAAGTGCTTATTTAAAAGCCCAAATTGGAAATCCAGATGGTGAGGATGTTCCGAATAAAAAATATTACGATCCAAGAAAATGGATAAGAGAAGGCGAAAACACTTTTGTAAATAGACTTGTTAAAGCTTTTGAGGACTTAAATAATGTGAATACATTATAAATTTTTAGATTTGTTAATCATAAATTAGGATTTTATGGCTTGGTTCAAAAGACAGAGCAAAGGAATTCAAACCCCAACAGAAGAAAAAAAGGATATACCAAAAGGATTGTGGTATAAATCACCAACTGGAAAAATTGTTGACACAGAGGAACTTCAAGCTAATTTTTATGTTAGCCCAGAAGATGATTATCATGTTCGGATCGGTAGCAGAGAATATTTTTCAATAATTTTTGATAAGAATTTCAAAGAATTGTACGAAAATTTATCCTCTAAAGATCCTTTAAAATTTGAGGATAGTAAAAAATATACCGATCGTTTAAAAGCAGCAAAAGAAAAAACAAAATTAAATGATGCCATCAGAACTGCAGTTGGAAAATCAATGGGAAAAAATATTGTAATTGCATGTATGGATTTTAGCTTTATCGGCGGTTCGATGGGTAGTGTTGTCGGGGAAAAAATTGCAAGAGCTATTGATTATTCATTAAAAAAGAAAATTCCAATTGTAATCATATCTAAATCTGGTGGAGCCAGGATGATGGAAGCAGCTATATCTCTTATGCAACTTGCAAAAACATCTGCCAAGTTAGCTCAACTTTCTGAAGCCAAAGTTCCGTATATATCGTTGTGTACAGATCCAACCACCGGTGGTACAACAGCATCATTTGCTATGTTAGGAGATGTAAATATTAGTGAACCTGGTGCTCTAATCGGATTTGCTGGACCTAGAGTTGTAAAAGATACAACTGGGAAGGATTTACCGAAGGGATTTCAAACCGCAGAATTTGTCCTTGATCATGGATTTCTGGATTTTATAACCCACAGAAAAGATTTAAAAAAGAAAATAAATCTATATCTGGATTTAATTCTCAATAATCCAGTGAGAGAATAAATTATCTTTTGTCAACGAATATCCCATTTTTTAGTATATTTGCGCCGCTGATATCAGCATACATAATAATCATTTAAATAATATTGGAATGTATTTAACAAAAAAAACTAAAGAAGATTTATTCAAAAAGCACGGAAAAGATGCTAAAGATACGGGAAGTGCTGAAGGTCAAATTGCCCTTTTTACCCACAGAATAAATCATTTAACTGAGCATCTTAAGAGTAATAAGAAAGATTATAACACGGAAAGAGCACTTGTAAAGCTTGTAGGAAAAAGAAGAGCTTTGCTAGATTATCTTACTAAAAAAGATATTTTAAGATATCGTGCAATCGTAAAAGAGTTGGGATTAAGAAAATAACTCTTTTCTATATTTTGTCTTATGGTTATTCATTGGTTAAAAACTACTTCAACACACAATTTAAAACCAAAAAATAATTATGATACCTAAAACGTATAAAGAAATAATTGATTTAGGCGATGGAAGATCTATTTCAATTGAAACAGGAAAATTAGCAAAACAAGCACATGGATCAGTCGTGGTTCAAATGGGAAAATGTATGCTATTGTGTACAGTTGTTTCAAACTACAAAAGTGCTAATGTTGATTTTCTACCATTAACGGTAGATTATAGAGAAAAATTTGCTGCAGCGGGTAAATACCCAGGTGGGTTCTTCAAAAGAGAAGCTAGACCAAGCAGCGATGAAATACTTACAATGAGACTTGTTGACAGAGTTTTAAGACCCCTTTTTCCAAAGGATTATCATAACGAAACTCAAGTGATGATACAATTAATGTCACATGATGAAGATGTTATGCCTGATGCATTAGCAGGTTTAGCCGCTTCATCTGCAATTCAACTAAGTGACATACCTTTTGAAACAGCGATTTCAGAGGTTAGAGTTGCTCGAATTGACGGAAGTTTTGTAATAAATCCAAGTAGAGCTCAATTAGAGAATGCAGATATTGATATTATGGTAGGTGCTTCTGTTGATTCAGTAATGATGGTAGAGGGTGAAATGGAAGAATGTTCAGAAGAAGAAATGGTTGAAGCAATAAAATTTGCTCATGAATCAATCAAAATACAGTGTAAAGCACAAGAAAAATTAGCAAAAGCATTTGGTAAAAAAGAAATTCGTGAATACGATCCTGAGGATGAGGATGAGGATTTGATGAAAAAAGTACATGAGTTTACATATGATAAATGTTATGAAGTAGCTAAAAAGGGGCTTTCCAAATCTGAAAGAGGAATTGCTTTTGATTCAGTTAAAGAAGAATTATTAGCTATATTTAGTGAAGAGGAATTAGAAGAGAAAGAAGAATTAATAACAAAATACTTTTATAAATCTGAAAAAGAAGCAATCAGAAACCTCACTCTTGATGAGGGAATTCGATTAGATGGTAGAAAAACGACCGATATCAGACCAATTTGGTGTGAGGTTAACTACTTACCATCAACCCACGGTTCATCTTTATTTACAAGAGGTGAAACCCAGGCTCTTGCAACAGTCACATTAGGAACATCAAGAGAAGCAAATCAGATAGACTCCCCTACTTTTGAAGGTGAAGAAAGATTTTATTTACATTATAACTTCCCCCCTTTCTCAACTGGTGAAGCTAGACCTCTAAGAGGAACTTCAAGAAGAGAGATTGGTCACGGAAATCTGGCACAAAGAGCATTAAAAAGAATGGTACCAACTGATTGTCCATATACAGTAAGGGTTGTGAGTGAAGTACTTGAAAGTAATGGATCTTCATCAATGGCAACCGTTTGCTCTGGAACAATGGCATTAATGGATGCAGGTGTACAATTGAAAAAACCTGTTTCTGGTATAGCTATGGGATTAATTTCAGATGGTAAAAAACATGCAGTTTTAAGTGATATTTTAGGAGATGAAGATCATCTTGGAGACATGGACTTTAAGGTCACTGGTACAGCTGACGGGATTACAGCATGTCAAATGGATATTAAAATCAAAGGATTATCTTATGAAATTTTAGTTGAAGCACTTACACAAGCAAAAGACGGAAGGTTGCATATTTTATCTAAACTAACAGATACAATTAAAGCTCCAAATGTTGATGTTAAAGCCCACGCACCTAAAATGATCACAAGAACAATCCCTGGAGATTATATTGGTGCATTAATTGGACCTGGTGGAAAAAATATTCAGGAGCTACAAAAAACAAGTGGTTGTACAATTGTAATCAACGAAGATCCTGACACTGAACAAGGAATAGTAGAGATACTTGGAACTGATCAAGAGGGCATTGACACCGTGCTATTGCATATTGAATCAATGTTGTTTAAGCCCGAAGTAGGAAGTGTTTATGAGGTAAAAGTGATAAAATTATTAGATTTTGGAGCTGTTGTTGAATACTGTGAAGCACCAGGAAATGAAGTATTACTTCACATAAGTGAGCTAGCATGGGAAAAAACAGAAAATGTAACCGACGTAGTTAATTTAGGAGATACTTTAGACGTAAAATACTTCGGAATAGATCCCAGAACTAGAAAAGATAAAGTTTCAAGAAAAGCTTTATTGCCTAAGCCTGAAGGTTATGTTGATAAGCCTAGGAAAACTTTTAACAGAAACAATAACAGAAAAGGATTTAATAAAAAATAAATAATATTTTTGTAAGGTTTTATTTACTAAAATCTTCTTATTTAATTCATTATGAGACAATTAAAGATAACTAAACAGGTAACTAACAGAGAAACTGCATCACTTGATAAGTATTTACAAGAAATTGGTAAAGTTGACCTGATTACCGCTGAAGAAGAAGTTGAATTAGCTCAAAGAGTAAAACAGGGTGATCAATTAGCTCTGGAAAAGCTAACAAAAGCTAATTTACGTTTCGTTGTCTCAGTAGCAAAGCAATATCAAAACCAAGGACTTACCCTTCCTGACCTAATCAACGAAGGAAATCTTGGTTTGATAAAAGCTGCACAAAGATTTGATGAGACAAGAGGTTTTAAGTTTATTTCTTACGCGGTTTGGTGGATTAGACAATCTATTTTACAAGCATTAGCAGAGCAATCTAGAATTGTTAGACTTCCTTTAAATAAGATTGGTTCAATAAATAAAATTAATAAAACATATGCCTTTTTAGAGCAATCTCATGAGAGACCCCCAAGCGCAGAAGAAATTGCAAATGAATTAGATATGACAATTAATGACGTTAAAGAATCAATGAAAAATTCAGGTCGTCATGTTTCCATGGATGCTCCACTTGTTGAAGGGGAAGATTCAAATTTATATGATGTTCTTAGAAGTGGTGAATCACCAAATCCTGATAAAGAGCTAATTCACGAGTCTCTGAGAACTGAAATAGAAAGAGCTCTTGAAACTTTAACTCCTAGGGAGGCAGATGTTATAAAACTCTATTTTGGGCTTGGAAATCATCATCCTATGACTCTTGAAGAAATAGGTGAAACCTTTGATTTAACAAGAGAAAGGGTAAGACAAATAAAAGAAAAAGCCATAAGAAGGCTAAAACACACATCAAGAAGTAAGATTTTAAAAACTTATTTAGGTTAAATTAAATATGATTTCATTATTGATTACCTTTAATAAAAATTCTTCTAATGGGTAGTCAACTAATAGCCCCCTCAATACTTTCGGCTGATTTTTCTGATCTTAAGTCTGATATTCAAATGGTTAACGAAAGTGAAGCTGATTGGTTTCATATTGACATTATGGATGGAGTATTTGTACCTAACATTTCATTTGGAATGCCGGTGTTAAAATCAATCAATCAATACGCAACAAAGACTTTAGATGTTCATTTAATGATTGTTAACCCTGAGAAGTATATAGAGAAATTTGCAGAATTGGGAAGTGATATCTTAACAATACATTACGAAGTTTCAAAAGACACACTTTCTGAATCATTAAATTCTATAAAAAATAACGGGATGAAAGCTGGGGTTGCTATAAATCCTGATACAGATATCACTTTGCTAGAAAGATATATTCAAGAAATTGATTTAGTGTGTGTAATGGGTGTTTTTCCAGGTTTTAGCGGTCAAGCTTTTATAGAAGATACTTACAAACGTTGTAAAGCGGTTAAAGAATTAATAAACAAACATAAATCAGGCACCTTAATTGAAGTTGATGGTGGTGTTACTTTAGATAATGCAAAAAAACTAATTGAATGCGGAGCAAATGTCTTAGTCTCTGGTAGTCATGTTTTTAAAGCTGATAAACCAAAAGAAATTATATCTAAATTAAAGCATGTCTAACACTTATATATCGATTTGTTAACATAAATATAATAGACATTTTAAATTATCAACTGATTACAATAGCTGACATAATATAGATAATACCCGACATTATATATATTTTTATATATATTTGCCTAATCAAAATTTAACCATTCAATGATTAACAGGCTAATATCATTTCTACTGTTTTTTATATTCAGCTATTCATTTTCTTTCAACAACGAGATCATAGGAAAATTTATTTATGATGTAGATATAAATAAAAACGAATTATATCTGTTCAATAATCTACTAAAGCTAAATACATATGATCTTGAGACAGGTTTACTTAAATATTCCCGCCAAATTACTCTAGACAATCCAAAACAATTAAACAACAGAACCTGGAGTGGACTCTATACTGGCGATGTAAATCTTAGTCCAGATGTTATAAATGGGCTAATGAATAATCTTAAATTAAAAAAACTTGAAAATGGTAAATTTTATCTTTTTCATGATGGTGGTGGACTCGTTTTATCTTTAGAAAATGATGAATTAAATCGAGTTGATAATAGCTTTCCTTTTATGAATAAATTTTTCGGAGACCTCATAAACTATAAAGGAAAAATATTTCACTTTGGAGGATATGGTCTATTTAGAAGTAATAATACAATGCTATTATTCGATGAAGGCAACTCCAATCAATGGGATGAAGTTAAATTTGAAAATAACATACCATCAGAAATAAAAAATGGAATAGCTTCTTTTTTTCCACTTCTTATTGATTCAGATTACTACATCTTAAGTGGAAATAGCTCCTTTAACAATGATAGAGTTTTTAATAAATCAATTTTGAAGTTTGATTTTGAAAAATACACATGGGATAAATTAGGTGAAATAAATCTAGATCTTTCTGGGAACCCCCTTATTATTCCATACGAAACCTGTTTTTATGTTTTTGATAAAAATTTCTTTTATCAAGTTCAGATAGATAAAGAAAAAATGTTAAAGTTCGAGTACAGTAGAGATTTTAATATTGAAAGTCTTGGCAATAGCACCCCATATAACAGAAGTAATCAATCCTTTCTGAGTGTAAATAAAAAAGGTGAGGAATTTGGTATTATTAGTATGAATAATTATGACAACAAGTTTATACACACCTTTAAACCACATAACGGAAAGATTAATACTTCAATTCTAAATAAATACAAACTTGATGAAATTTTAGATATTAGCTCAGTCAAAGAAATACCCCTATTTAGAGTTGAACAATCAAGAAATCAATTCTTTATTCCGATGTTAATTGTAATTTTTATAGTAATAATTAATTTATTTTACAAAATAATCAGGAAAGATGTTAAAAGTGTTACCAAAAGTTTGTTCAACTTTAATAATGGAGAATTATTCTTCTTGGATACTAAAATAAATATTGACAATAATACTGTTGAAATATTAAAAATGTTAAAAGAAAACGAACAAATCACCAGTAATGATATAGTTGCTAAATTGGTTGATAACGGTCTTTCGTACGACTATTCATCGAAAATAAAAAATAAAATTATCGAATCTCTAAATGAAAAGTTTGAATTTATAACTGGATCTGATGAACCATTTATAAATATTAGCAAAAGTTCAAAAGATAAAAGAATTCAAATATTAAGTTTGATCAAGAGCTAAGATTTTTTCTGTTTAAATACTCAAAAAAGATATACCAAAATAAACTTATTAGGATATATACTACAGTAAGCTCTTTTGAGTTAAAATCTTGCTCCAATAAAAATATTAAAATAGAATTAAACCAGTTGATAAAAGTCAAAAAGAGTGATGTTCTTAAATGTGTCATACCGCTATTTAAAAGAATATGATGTAAATGGTTTGTGTCGGCAGAAAATGGAGATTTCTTATTCAATACCCTAACCAACATCACCCTTAAAGTATCAAGTACTGGAATTGATATCATCGAAATTGCAATTACCGGAACATTCTCAATTTTTATCGAAAAGACATCAACCAAAGTTGAATTAGGAGCGCTAGTTATGTATGTTATTAAATATGTTGCAATCCAAAAACCTATGAATAATGACCCTGCATCTCCGACAAACAGTTTTTTGCCTTTATGAAAATTATACCTAAGAAACATCATGCTACATCCAATAATAATGACAGAAACTGAAGTCAGAGTATAAAATTGATTTACACTATTTGTAAATAAAAACGATAAAAAGAAAAATATAGAGAATATGGCCAGATACCCGTCAATTCCGTCTGTTAAATTAATCGCATTCATGATAGACAAATAGACGAAAGAAGTAAATAATAGACCTGGTATATATCCAATTTCATAAATTCCTAAAAATCCATTAAAATTTTGAATTATCGGCAAAGTCGAATTTGCATATAATAGCATTAAAATTAAAAAAGCAAGTACTATGTATTTATTGAAAGCAGAAATTTCAATGAAGTCATCGAAAAAACCAAGGATTGAGACTAAAATAGCCGTAGCAACAATTGGACTAAAATTAGAAAATTCAACAAAATCTAAATTATCTAAAATTAAAGCACTAACCATTATAACAGCAGCATATACCACTCCACCCCCAGTAAATACTGTTCCATGATGCACTGTTCTCGAGTTTATAGCCTTAATTAGATTATAATTCTTAGCAAATTGAATATATTTTCTAAAAATAAATCTTGAGAGAACTATAATTGCTATGAGTAATCCAAAATAATAAACTAAAAAAAAAGGGAAGTCTGAATTCATAATTCAAATTTAATGATTTTAGTAGTGTATATTATAATGTCTTAAAATTTCTTTGTTTATTACACTAATTATAGCATAAATTAATAATATGATTTTTAATCTATTTAAATCAAAACCAACTTTGAAAGAACTGATTCCTCAGGGATTTGTAGATATTCACTCTCATATTCTTCCTGGTATTGACGATGGAGCTAAAAATATTAAGGAATCTAGTAAACTAATTTCTGAGATGAAAGATCTAGGATTTTACAAAATAATTGGAACACCACATACATATCCTGGACTGTATGATAATACGTCTTACTCAATAAAAAAATCTTTTGAAAGTTTAAAAATTAAAAAAACCGAA
>CACHNE010000012.1 GCA_902581145.1 uncultured Bacteroidota bacterium
TTTTTGTTTACAGAAAGCATTAAGTTAAATAGCACAACACTGTCTACACCGCCAGAACAACATACAATGCTTTTTTCCTTTAGCAGAAAAGGAAATTGATCTTTAATGTAAGATTCAAATTTTGATAACATTTCACTTGTTTAAAACAAAGATATAGAAATGTAAAGAATAAGGTTTATATATGAATAGCTCTATCTTCGGTTGCAGCAAGCGCAGCCTCCTTGATAGCTTCTGAGAATGTTGGATGAGCGTGGGATATTCTGGCTATATCCTCAGCTGATGCCCTGTATTCCATAGCTACAACAGCTTCAGAAATAAGATCAGCACACCTTGCACCAATCATGTGGATTCCTAAAATTTCATCAGATTCAGCATCAGCTAAAATTTTGACAAAACCATCCAAATCGGAACTGGCCCTACTTCTTCCCAATGCTCTCATTGGAAATTGGCCTAGTTTGTAATTTTTACCATTAACTTTTAATTCTTCTTCAGTTTGACCAACTGAAGCAACTTCAGGCCATGTATAAACAACACCTGGAATTAAGTTGTAATTAATATGTGGTTTTTGACCTGCAATATGTTCAGCAACATATACTCCCTCCTCTTCGGCTTTATGAGCCAACATCATACCTTTAACAACATCACCAATTGCGTATATGTTATGTACGTTTGTCTTTAAATTAACATCAACTTCTACTCTTCCATACTTATCAGTAGTAATGCCAACTTTATCTAAATCTAAACCTTCAGTATATGCACTTCTTCCTACAGAAATCAAACAATAATCTCCTTCAAAAGTTATTTTTTCTCCTTTCTTATTTTCCGCCGAAATAATCACATCATCTCCATTTCTTTCTATGGAAGTTACTTTGTGAGAGGTGTTAACTTTAACTCCACTTTTCTTAAAAACTTTGGTTAATTCTTTAGATAAGCTAGAATCCATATTTGGAATAATTCTATCTTGATATTCTATAACCGTGACTTTAGAACCAAGCCTATTATATACCTGCCCTAGCTCAAGACCTATAACTCCACCACCAATTACAACCAAGTGTTTTGGAACCTCTTTTAATTTTAGAGCCTCAGTTGAAGAGATAATTCTTTCACCATCAAAATCTACAAACGGTAATTTAGTTGGCTTACTTCCTGTTGCAATAATTATATTTTTACCATTTATAACTTTGGATTTACCGTTGTTTTTAATTTCAACTGTAGTTGAATCTTTAAATGAACCTAATCCATTGAAAACAGTGACTTTATTTTTGTTCATTAAATATTCTAGCCCCTTTGTTGTTTGTTCGACAACCGATGATTTTCTAGACATCATTTTATCAAGATCAAGTTTAATCTTACCCTCTATTGAAATTCCATGGTCATCAAAATTGTGAAGAGCATTTTCATAATGATGAGAAGAATCCAATAATGATTTACTTGGAATACAACCAACATTTAAACATGTTCCACCCATGGTTGAATATTTTTCAACCAATGCTGTTTTCATTCCAAGTTGAGCAGCTCTGATTGCCGAAACATATCCACCAGGACCAGAACCAATAACAATGACATCAAAAGAACTCATACCAAATAAATTTAGGATTCAAAAATACAAATATTTAAATGTTAAAATAATTTTTAAACTATTAAAATTGATTTTGGTAAATTAGTGAAAAATACAAACTAAATATATCCTTAAATTTAATGAAATCTAAACCAGCAAATAATATTCAAGACCTTCAGTTTTTTGGAGAATTTGGTGGAGTCAATCCTTCAATCTCAGATTCTTCAACTTACACATTTTTGTCTGCAAATTCAATGAGTGAGACTTTTGAGGGCAATATTGAAGGTTGTTATCTTTATTCTAGAAACTCTTCACCAAGTAATCTTTATTTAGAAGAGGCATGTGCAGCATTGGAAGGCACTGAAGCTGCAAATGTTTTTTCATCTGGAATGGGTGCAATAACGGCTACAATTTTACAATTATGTAAGTCCGAAGACCATATTATTTCTAGTAGAACGGTTTACGGGGGTACATACGCATTTCTAAAGAATTTCACCCCACAACTAAAGATTGAAACAACATTTGTAGACATAACATCACTGGATGATATCAATAATTCTATCAAACCAAACACAAAAATTATTTATTGCGAAGTATCATCTAATCCATTACTTGAAATTGCTGATTTAAAAGAGATTTCAAAAATTGCAAAAAAAAACAATATAAAATTAGTTGTTGATAATACTTTCACACCATTATCAGTATCCCCAGCTAAATATGGTGCAGATGTAGTAATTCATAGTTTAACAAAATTTATTAACGGAACAAGTGATACTATTGCAGGAGTCGTTTGTAGTAGTAAAGAATTTATTCACTCACTTAGAGATGTTAATGATGGAGCATTTATGCTAATGGGAACAACAATGGATAGTTTAAGAGCTGCTTCAGTTCTAAAGAATATGAGAACACTTCATATAAGAATGAAAAAACACAGTGAAAATGCAATGTATCTAGCTGAATCTTTTGAAAAAGACGGAATTAAAGCTGTTTATCCTGGATTAAAATCTCACCCCTCTCACAAGATTTTTTCAAAGATGATGAATAAAGAATATGGTTATGGGGGAATGGTAACCATTGACGCAGGTAGTTTAGAAACTGCAAATAAATTAATGGAAAAAATGCAAGATAAAAACTTAGGATATTTAGCGGTGAGCTTAGGATTTTATAAAACTTTATTTTGTGCACCTGGCTCTTCAACTTCATCAGAAATTTCTGATGAAGAACAAGAAAAAATGGGATTAAACGAAGGTTTAATCAGATTTTCGGTTGGACTTGATCAAGATATTTCAAGGACTTATGAAGGGATAAAGAAATGCCTTAAAGAATTCAACCTGATTTAAATGGAAATTAAACCATCTGAAATTAGCTTAAAAAAATCATTAGTACCTGTTGTATTATTGATTTCGTTATTATTTTACAACATCATTTTTTTTGAAAATAATGACTGGCTTGGTGATTACACTTATCACTATATCTTAATATTTACCTCCTCACTTGCCGCAATACTTGGAATCTCTGAGGGTGCTAAGATTAATTTTATAATTAAAAAAATATTTTCAAGTATAAAGAGCATTAGTACTCCAATAGTAATACTTCTTTTAGTAGGAGCTCTTGCTGGAACATGGAAAGTTAGTGGAATTATACCAGCAATGGTATACTATGGATTAAATCTAGTAGATCCAACAATATTCCTACCTTTAACATTAATCGTCTCAACTCTAGTTTCTTTAACCACAGGTAGTTCATATACAACATCTGCAACTGTTGGAATAGCACTAGTAGCTGTTGGAATAGCATTTAATATTCCTGCTGGAATGACTGCTGGTGCAGTGATTTCTGGAGCTTATTTCGGTGATAAAATGTCTCCTTTAAGTGACACCACAAACCTTGCTCCAGCTATGGCAGGCACAGACCTTTATTCTCATATTAGGTATATGACCTACACCACAATCCCTACATATGTACTAACATTAATTGTTTTTATTACTATAAGTTACTCACTTGACATCAGCTCAGCTGGAGAAATGAGCGATATTAATTCTCTTTCAAATACAATACTAAATGACTTTTATATATCCCCAATATTGTTTGTTGTTCCTGCCATCGTTATACTCCTTGCATTTTTAAAAGTTAAACCAGTTACTGCTTTAAGTGTTGGGATATTTAGCGCAATTATATTTTCAATCATATTTCAAAATAATATTCTAAGTAGTATTGATACTTCAACTATTAATTCTTTGGTAAAATCTGTTTTTACGGATACAAGCATCCCAACAGAAAATCTAAGAATTCAAAGATTATATGACTCTGGAGGTATGAAGGGTATGCTATGGACAATTTACCTTACAATAAGTGCAATTATATTCGGCGGATCAATGGATGGTATCGGAGCTCTTAAAAAAATCACAAACTTTCTTTTAAGTAAAGCGAAAACAACATTTGGTTTGTTTGCTAGTACAGCAGTAAGTTGTCTTGGAATCAATGTAGTAGCATCAGACCAATATCTTGCAATTGTAATCCCTGGAAAAATGTTTAAAGATGCATTTGAAGAAAAAAATCTTTCACCTGTGAATTTAAGCAGAACATTAGAAGATACAGGAACAGTAACTTCAGCACTTATCCCCTGGAACACATGTGGCGCATATCATTATGGAGTTCTTGGTGTTTCAGTGACTGATTATTTTGTTTATGCAATTTTTAATTGGCTAAGTCCAATTACGACATTAATTTATGCAGCTTTAATGATAAAAATTAAGATGATATCAAATCATAAATTTTAATTAAAAAATTCATTCTTGCAGAAATGATTGTTAAATTGCAAACTATTATTCAACAAGTTGCTAATGAAGCATATTTTTTCATTTTCAAAAAATAAAGAAAAGAAAGAACTTTCTAGTGCTAAAAGATTGTTTATTGGCAGCTCACTGATCATCTTATCACTTTTTTTATTTATATCATTTGTTTCATACTTTTTTACAGGGGAAATTGATCAAAGCAATCTAGCTGACTTTACGGATATTAGCATATCAAATTCAAACTCATTGGGTAAAATTGGTGCAATAATTAGTGATTTTTTTATTTATAAAGGATTTGGTGTTAGCTCCATAATCTTTTCATTTTTAATTTTTATTAGCGCTTTAAAAATATTATTAGATCTAAAAAAAAGAAATATTACTAAAAATTGGCTTTGGGGTTTTTACTTGATTTTCCTTTTTTCAATATTTTTTGGAGTTGTAGATAACGGTAATATATACTCAGGAATTATAGGATACGAAATAGTAAGTTTTTTGGATATATATATAAGCTACTTAGGCATAAGTTTTTTATTAATTTTTATGTCTCTTGTCTATCTTACATTTAGGTTAAAATTTGGAGTAAATGATATTCTAAAAATTCTAAAATATTTTCAAAATATAAATTTCAAAACATCCAAAAACGCTGATGTAACAAATGAATTTTCAGAAGAAAATTTTACTGAGGAAATAGTTGATGAAATTGATGAGGTTGAAATTAATCAAGAAATTGAAGAAGAATTATCAGAAGAAGAAACCATAAAAGAAACTCCTGCTTTAAAAGAAGATGATGCAATAGAAAAAGTAGATATTGAAGTTGAGGAGATATTTGAAGAAAAATCTGAAATCGATAATCTATCTGATAAGTTAGTTGATGATTTTGGACAATTCGACCCGAAACTTGAACTTAGTAAATTTCAATTTCCTAAGCTTAGCTTGCTAAAGCAATACGATTCTGAAAAAATTACTATTGATAAAGACGAACTTGAAGAAAATAAAAATAGGATTGTTGAAACACTAGGTAATTATAATATTTCAATTTCAAATATTAAAGCTACAATTGGGCCTACTGTTACTTTATATGAAATAATACCTGATGCAGGGGTAAGAATTTCTAAAATAAAAAATCTTGAAGATGATATTGCTTTATCACTTGCGGCTCTTGGGATTAGAATTATAGCTCCGATTCCTGGAAAAGGAACAATAGGTATTGAGGTGCCTAACAAAAAACCAACAGTGGTATCAATGCACTCGGTTATTTCAGCTGAAAAATTCCAAAAATCCGAAATGGAGCTTCCGGTAGCCATTGGTAAAACGATTAGTAATGAAACACTAGTTTTTGATTTAGCTAGGATGCCTCATTTATTAATGGCTGGTGCAACAGGTCAAGGAAAATCTGTTGGGTTAAATGCAGTTTTAACATCACTACTCTACAAAAAACACCCAGCTGAGGTAAAGTTTGTTTTAGTAGATCCCAAAAAGGTTGAGTTGACCTTGTATAACAAAATTGAAAGGCATTATTTGGCTAAACTTCCAGATTCAGATGAGGCAATAATAACGGATAACAAAAAAGTTATAAATACATTGAATTCTCTATGTATAGAAATGGATAACAGATATGAACTACTAAAGAATGCTGCTTGTAGAAATATTGTTGAGTATAATAAAAAATTTAAAGACAGGAAGTTAAACCCAAATGATGGACACCAATTCCTTCCTTACATTGTACTGGTTGTTGATGAATTTGCTGATTTAATTATGACTGCAGGAAAAGAAGTAGAAACTCCAATTGCAAGATTAGCCCAATTAGCAAGGGCCATAGGAATTCACTTAATTATTGCAACACAAAGACCTTCTGTTAATGTAATTACAGGAGTGATTAAAGCTAACTTCCCAGCAAGAATTGCATTTAGGGTAACATCAAAAATTGACTCACGAACAATTCTTGACGGATCTGGTGCTGATCAATTGATTGGACGAGGAGATATGCTATTCACACAAGGAAATGAATTGATAAGAATTCAATGTGCATTTGTAGATACACCTGAAATTGAAGTTTTAACTGACTTTATTGGGTCTCAAAAAGCCTATGCTACTGCACATCAATTACCAGAGTATATCGGTGAAGAGGGTGGCACAAATCTTGATATCGATATTGAAGACAGAGATAAATTGTTTAGAGAAGCTGCAGAGGTTTTAGTTATTGCACAACAAGGATCTGCGTCCCTTCTGCAAAGAAAACTTAAGCTAGGCTACAATAGAGCAGGAAGATTAATTGACCAATTGGAAGCGGCTGGTATTGTAGGCCCATTTGAAGGTAGCAAAGCAAGACAAGTTTTAGTCTCTGACTTACAAGCTCTGGACAACTTATTAGAAAATGAATAAAAATGATTATGAAAAAGTTTTTACTATTAATTTTTGGATTATTTATGATGTTGAGTTACTCACAGGATAATTCAGACGCTGAATTGTTGTTAAATAAAGTTTCTGAAAACATCAAAAACTATGAGAACATATATATCAATTATGCATATACTCTGCAGAATATTGAAGAAGATATAAATCAAACAAATAATGGAAGTTTTGTAACTGAAAATGAAAAGTGGAGATTTGAAATGCTTGGTGTTACAAGAATATTTGACGGAAATAAATTATACTCGATTAGTCCTGATGACGAAGAGGTAACCATTTCTAGTCAAGACCCAGAAGACGAAACCACAATCACCCCAAATAAAATGTTATATTTTTATGAGGAAGGATACTATTTTGAAATGGATGAATCCAGGTTTGTCGGAAATGGTCAATTCAGGAAAAAAATTCAATATGTAAAACTTATTCCAAAAGATTCTGAAGCGGAAATAAAGTATATTTTACTTGGAATTGATACTGAATTCAATCAAATATATGAAGTTATCGAAACCGGAAAAAACGAAACGGTTACAACAATTTCTATTGTTGATTTTGAGTTCAATCTAACCCTTGATAGTAAGCTTTTTGTTTTTGATGAGCAGAAGTACAAAGACTACTATATGAATATTTTAGATTAGATTATTGAAAATTCTAGATCGCTACATATTTAAATCTTATTTAAAAACATTAGCCAGTACGTTCTGTATATTAATGTTAATTTTTTTACTTCAGTCGGTTTGGCTTTATATTTCTGAGCTGGCAGGAAAAGATCTTGAATTAGACATAATACTACAATTTTTAATCAATGTGTCTCCAAGACTTGTAATTTTGGTATTACCGCTAACAATACTGCTTTCGAGTATTATGGTTTTTGGAAGTCTTTCAGAAAATTATGAGTTTGCAGCCATGAAAGCAAGTGGTATTTCACTGCAAAGATCAATGAAAAGCTTAATACTCTTCACTTTTATTCTTGGGGTTGTTACTTTTTTCTTTTCCAATAATATTGCTCCGATAGCTGAATATAATTTTCACAATTTGAGAAAAAATATTTCTAAGGTCAAGCCCTCAATGGCTATAGCTGAAGGACAGTTTAGTCAAATTGGAGACTATAATATCAAAGTGAAAAATAAATACGGAAATGAAAACAAACTTTTAGATGAGGTAATTATTCATCAAAAGAAAAATAAACCTGGAAATTTTACAGTAATCAAATCAAAAAAAGGTGAAATTATTTCTGAAGAGAACTCTGATATTTTACAGCTTAAACTTTATGATGGAAATTATTATGATGAGGTTATTTCTGAGGATTATTCAAAAAAAATTAAAAAACCTTTTGTTAAAAGTTATTTTACAGAATATCAAATAAATATTGATATAGCCTCAATTAATGAAGTGGATTTTAGTCAAGAGGACAATGTAAATAAACACTCAATGATGAAGGTTAATGAATTAAGTTTTGCTATTGATTCCCTCTCAAACAAAAAAATTGAGGACTTGGAAGTTATAAGTTCTAAAATGTTCAACAGATCTAGTTTTAAGACAATTGACTATAATCTTAATCCAAAGGATGATGTAAACTATGAAAACGAAAATTTCTTGAATCTCTTTCAACCAAAAAAACAAAAACAACTTTATGATCTTGCAATAAGCTCTGTGAAAAGTACAATCAGTATTGTAAAATCAAATAAAACTATTCAATCATTCAGAGAACAAAACTTAAATAAACATGTGATGACAATGCATGATAAATTTTCATTAGGGTTTGCATGTATTATCTTATTTTTTATTGGTGCTCCGCTTGGAACAATAATCAGAAAAGGCGGATATGGTTTGCCTTTAGTCATTTCAATATTGCTATTTCTTGCATATCATTTTTTAGGTATTTTTTCAAAAAATCTTGCAGAAGATAGTAGTATAAATCCTATTTTAGCAAGCTGGCTTTCAACTCTAATAATGTTACCTTTTAGTATTTATTTAACCTATCGAGCAACTAATGATCAGAGTGTGTTTAATTTTGGTGATAGTATTATTTCGTTTTACAAAAAGATAGAAAATTATGTCAGAGGATAAGTTTAAACTTGATACAATTGAATCTGCTATTAAAGATATTAGAGATGGTAAGGTTGTTATTGTTGTAGATGATAAAAACAGAGAAAATGAAGGTGATTTTCTTGCTGCAGCTGAACTAATCACCCCTGAGATCATAAACTTTATGGCAACTCACGGAAGAGGTCTAATTTGTGCCCCTATAACTGAGAATATTTCTAAAAGATTAGGTTTAAATTTAATGGTTGGGACAAATACAGATCCACAAGACACAGCCTTCACCGTATCAATTGATTTGAAAGGAAATGGAGTAACTACAGGAATTTCTGTCTCTGATCGTGCTGCAACAATCAAAGCTTTAATTGACAACAAAACAAAACCAAATCATTTTTCTAAGCCAGGTCATGTTTTTCCTTTAGTTGCAAAAAATGGTGGCGTTTTGAGAAGAACTGGTCATACAGAAGCTGCTATTGATTTACCTAGACTTGCTGGACTTAAGCCAGCAGGTGTAATTGTTGAGATTATGAATGAGGATGGTTCAATGGCTAGAATTCCAGATTTAATTAAGGTTGCAAAGAAATTTAAGCTGAAGATTATTTCAATTGAAGATCTTGTTGCATATAGAATGGAACATGACTCCTTGATTGAAAAACAAGAAGACTTTGAAATCAATACAAGATATGGAAAATTCAGATTAAGAGCCTACAAACAAACCACGAATAATAATATCCATATAGCACTCACAAAAGGAAGTTGGAATAAAGGTGATGCTATCTTAACAAGAATAAATTCAAAGTCTATTCATAATGATGTTTTAGGTACACTCACTTCTGATACGGAAACCTCATTGTCAAATATGTTTGATATAATCAATAGTGAAAAGGGAGCTATGATATTTATCAGTCCTGAATTTAAATCTATTGATACGCTAAAAAGGTTAAAAATTCTAAGAAAAACTCAATCAGAAAATAAAATCACCAAAGCTCCAATATTAAATATGGATGATAGGGATTTTGGTATTGGAGCACAGATTCTTCATGATTTAGACATAACCAAGCTTAAATTAATCACAAATACAAAAGGTAAAAAAAGAGTTGGAATGATTGGATATGGTTTAGAAATCTCTGAATATATCAATTTTTAGTAAAGGAAAACATCCATTTTAAATAATTTGGATCATTAAAGACATTGAACCAGCTTTCATGGTTTACATTTTCATATAAAGTTAATTTAGGACTACCGCCATGTTTAATGATCGCTTTGACCATATTTATTGAAAGCTCAGGATGAACAACGTCATCATCAGATCCATGAGCAACCCAAATCGGAGTTGTCTTTGCAAAATATTTAGCCCATTCAGGGTTACCACCACCACATATTAAAACTGCTGAAGCAAACATATTTGGTCTATTCTTTAGTAATTCAAAAGATCCCATAGCTCCATTTGATAATCCGCTCAAATAAACCCTCTTATTATCTATGAAATCTTCGTTAACAAGTGAATCCATTAATTTGATAACCAATTGAAGCGATTTTGTCGGATTTTCATTTTCTGGAAAAACTTGTCTAATCTTATTTTTTGTCAAAAGTCTCGAGGACCAATTATCTTCAATTGGGGCCTGAGGAAAAATAACTATTGATTCGTAATTATTATAATTGTTTTGATTTAAAAAAACTTTATCTACGTATTTTAGCTGTAAGTTATTATCATCTCCTCTCTCCGAAATACCATGTAAAAAAAGAGTTAAAGGATAAATTTTAGAATTATCAAAATTCTTTGGATATAAAATTCTATAATTCAAAAACTGTTCTGCTATATTAAAGGTTCTGTACTCTGGATTAATTTCAACCTGATTACAGGAAAAAACAATTAAAATGATAGTTGTTAGAAAATATTGTCTCATTATCATTTATGTTATTTCAATGAATATAATATAAATATTTTAAAGAGTTTTTTTGAACCAAAGAAAAACAAGCATATATTTGCATCCGTTATTGGAGGAATGGCAGAGTGGTCGAATGCGGCAGTCTTGAAAACTGTTGAGGGTCACACCTCCGGGGGTTCGAATCCCTCTTCCTCCGCTTTTAATTTTAACCCACTGAATTCAGTGGGTTTTTTTATTTTTACAAATAATGTCGAATTAATTAAATGAAAAAAATCTTCATTTAGAAAATGATTAAAGAATATAAGCTAAATAACAAAAATGGTATTTCAATAGTCATAATTTCTTTTGGTGGTATAATTAAAGAAATTAATACCCCTTCTAATAATGGGAGATTTGAAAATATTGTGCTTGGATACAAAGACAATAATAAATATTTGAATGATAAATATTTTCTGGGTGCACTTATTGGAAGATATGCCAATAGAATTGCAAATAGTAGTTTCAAATTAAATGATAATATTATTCATCTAGAAGAAAATGAAAAAAATAATCATATACACGGGGGTAAAAATGGATTTCATAAAAAAAACTGGGAGTTGGTAGACTATGATTCACATGAAAAAAAATTTCTAGAACTTTCTTTATTCAGTAAACATTTAGATTCAGGATATCCAGGTAATTTAAACTGTAATGTAAGATATTCCTTAAATGATAGTAATGAATTTAAAATTGAATTCTTTGCTAACTCAGATAAGCATACAATTTTTAATCCAACAAGCCACTCCTATTTTAATTTAAACCCGTCAAATAATTCGATACTAAATCATAAATTAAAAATCAGTTCTATTGCCTATATTCCGATTAACAATGAGTTTTTACCAAATGGAGAAATAAATAAAGTTGTAAATACACCATTTGATTTTAATTATTCAAGAGAAATTGGTGAACAAATTAATAGTGATAATAAACAATTAAAAATAGCAAGTGGATATGACCACTGTTTTGTTCTGGAAAAAGAATCAGATGTTGCAGCAGAAATTTCAGAAAAAATCAGTGGCAGAAAGTTGATCATTAAAACTGATCAACCTGGAATTCAGCTTTATTCTGGAAATCATTTATCTGGAAGTTTCACTAAAAATCAGGGGCTGTGTCTTGAAACTCAACATTTTCCTGACTCACCGAATAATAATAATTTTCCTTCCACTGAATTGAAAGCTAATCATCAATATTATTCGGCAACGTGCTATGTATTCTCGAATATTTAAATACAAGACATAATAATTTCTTAAGTTTTTTTAAAAATTTTTAATTAATATTGAAAATAACTCTAATTAAACTAACTATGAAAAATTATTTCTTTACACTTATTTTGTTTTTTTCAATTGGCTTTATAACAGCTCAAGAAGATGGTGTTTCAAATGGAGCTACTTTCATTCAGGTTGATTATATAAAAACCGTACCTGGTAAAAATTATGGTCAAATATTAAATGAAAAATGGGCTAAGCTTGCTGAAAAAAGAATCGAAGAGGGTACAATTGTTGGATGGGATGCGTGGTGGAATATGAATTCAACAGATGAATCCAATCACGACATATTGCTTGTAACCTTATTAACTAATATCGACAGCATTGGTGCTGGTGCTGGAATCAAAAGAGCTTTTCCTGAAATGACTGATGATGAAGTTGCTGAATTTAATAAAAAGAATAGGGAGGCTAGAAAAATCGTTAATACAACTATTTATACAGTGGTAGATAACTACTTTAAACAAGATTCAGTTCCAAAAATCGCTCTTACCAATTATATGAAAGTTACTCATGGGGATGAATTTGATTATGAAGAAATGGAGAAAGAATACAAACAAACTGTAGAGGCTTCAAGTAAGGCTGGATGGGCATTGCACAAAAGAGTTGACAGATTTGGAAGTGGTTTAAATAACAACTACATGACTGTTGATTTTTACAATAAAATGTCAGAAATGATGGATGAAAGAGCACCCACTTTTGAAATGTCTGAAGAACAAAGGGAAAAACATGATGAAATCCAAAAACTTAGAAGACACGTCTACAGTGACACCCACTGGAACTTTATTTCTCTTAGATAATTTAAGAAATCATTAATAAAAACCTCCTCGATGGAGGTTTTTTTATTTTACAATATCTTCAAATTCAGTTGGAATTTTAATATGTGGTAAATATTCTCTCAATTCCATTTCTTTTAAATTTTCATCTGAAAAAGAAGCTTTGTCTGCTGTGTAAAAAA
The DNA here is from genome assembly GCA_902581145.1 of uncultured Bacteroidota bacterium. GTDB lineage: Bacteria > Bacteroidota > Bacteroidia > Flavobacteriales > Flavobacteriaceae > MED-G13. The sequence continues at coordinate 12,951 of CACHNE010000012.1, forward strand.
CTCTCCATATTTTACCTTTCTTGGAATCAGAAATATAAAGAGATCCATCAGGACCTTCAGCCAAGCCCATTGGTCTGTATTTAGCATCTTTCATTTCTTTTATTAATTCAACTTGAGCAAATCCATCAGCAAAAATCTCTAATTCTCCAGAGGGCAATCCATTTGAAAAAGGAATAAAACCTACTATATAACCCGCTTGAGGGTAAGGACTTCTGTTAGTAGAGCCATGAAATGCAATAAAAGCACCGTTTTTATATCTCTCAGGAAACATATCTCCTGAGTAGAAAAGTAAATCATTTGGAGCCCAATGTGCAGGCAATCCATAGATAGGATCTTTATATTTTTCGGAGGCTATTTTCTTACTATCACCTCCGTACTCTGGAGAAACTAATCGTTGATTTTTAAAATGATCATAATAAGTATATGGCCAACCAAAATCGTCACCTTTAGAAATCTTCATAAACTCATCAGCGGGAAGTACTGCATTATCCCATTCAGAATAGAATTTAGGAGCATGATTGAATAAATAGTCCCTTCCGTGATTTACAGCATAAAGCTGATTAATCTCATTATTCCATGTTATACCAACAACACTTCTAACACCGGTGGAATATTTTTCTCCATCGGTTAATGTTTGATTCAATATGTTTTTATCAAATTTCCATATTGCCCCTAAAAGTTCTAATTCATCACAAGGATCTCTTCCCAAAACGGTCGCTAATGGATCGTCGTATCCTTTTGTCATGTCTTCGCACGAGTTTGTAAAACCACTAAATGTAACGTACATATTGTTTTCCATATCAAAAGCAATGGATTTGGCGTTATGCCATCTTATAGGAAAAGGATCAGTCAAAAGGACTTCAATCGGGGTATCTGGGATAAGTTTATCAGGATTTAATTTTTGTCTATATATAACCCTTTCAGAACTGTAGTACAGATAACCATCATTTATTTTCATTTCTGTTGCAAACCTTCCATCGTTTGGATAGTCTCCAAACCTTTCTATTACCTCTGCCTTTCCATCTCCATTTTCGTCTCTCAGGGCAACATTTCCATTTCTACCATAATCTAATCTTAATTTGACATATATATCACCATTATCATTGACAGCAAGATGTCTGCTCTGTCCTACTCCATCGTGAACTACAATTGATTGAAATCCTTGTGGCAAAAACAAACCACCGTTATTTTCATCAAATTCTAGTTCTATATTTTTAGAACACGAAAAGAAAACTAATGTTATAAATAAATAATAGAATAATCTCATTCTTAATTATTAAATTGAATGAATAATTTGTTAAAGGTAATAATATGGCTTCAAGATTAATAATATTCTTATTTATTGTAATTACAGTTGACGCTTTTTCTCAAGGGTTAATGGAGGAAAAATTACTTCCAAATAGACAAGATACACTTAGGGGAAGTATTACAGCTGAACGAGAATGGTGGGATTTAACTTACTACCATTTGGATATTAAAGTAGAGCCTGACAAGAAATTCATAAGTGGTTCAAACACAGTTGGTTATAAGGTTTTAGAATCTAAAAAAACAATGCAGATTGACCTTCAGGAACCAATGAAAATTACATCAGTTGAAGCTGATGGAAAATCACTAAAATTTAATCGTGATGGCAATGCATATTTCATTGAACTAAAGCATAAGCAAAGGAAGAATGATATTAATTACATAAAGATTAATTATGAGGGATTTCCAAAGGAGGCTATAAGAGCACCATGGGATGGTGGTCTGTCTTGGACAAAAGACGATAATGGAAATCATTTTGTTGCTACATCATGTCAAGGATTAGGTGCTAGTATTTGGTGGCCAAATAAGGATCATATGTATGATGAGGTTGATTCGATGCTAATCAGCGTAAATGTTCCCAAAAACCTAACTAATGTATCAAACGGAAGGTTAAGAAAAGTAACCGAACATAAAAACGATACTAAAACTTTTGATTGGTTTGTTACTAATCCAATAAATAATTACGGAGTTAACATAAATATAGGAGACTATGTCAGTTTTTCTGAGGTTTACGAAGGAGAAAAAGGAGATTTAGATATTGACAACTATGTTCTAAGTTACAACTTAGAAAAAGCAAAAAAACAATTTAAACAAGTACCAATGATGATTGAAGCATTTGAGCACTGGTTTGGACCTTACCCTTTTTATGAAGATAGTTTCAAAATGGTTGAAGTCCCCTATTTGGGAATGGAACACCAAAGTTCAATAACTTATGGTAATAAATATCAAAATGGATACCTTGGAAGAGATTTATCGGGATCCGGCTGGGGATTAAAATTTGATTACATAATAATTCATGAAGGTGGTCATGAATGGTTTGCAAATAATATTACCTATAAGGATATAGCTGATATGTGGGTTCATGAAGGATTCACATGTTATTCAGAAAATTTATATGTTGATTATTTCTTTGGAAAAAAAGCATCTGCTGAATATGTAATCGGAACAAGAGCTGGAATTTCAAATAGAAAGCCAATTATAGGTCAATACGATATTAATCGAGAAGGGTCAAGGGATATGTACTCAAAAGGGGCAAATCTTCTTCATACAATAAGACAATTAGCCAAGGATGATGAGCTTTGGAGACAAACTTTAAGAGGATTGAATGAGGAATTTTACCACTCTACTGTAACTACAGGTGAAATTGAAAAATACATATCAGAAAGTATTGGGATGGATTTATCAAAAGTATTTGACCAATATCTAAGAGATTACAGAGTGCCTATTCTCGAATATGAAATTAATGATGGAGTATTAAATTACCGATGGAATAATGTGATTGATGGATTTAACATGCCGATAGAAGTGATAATCGATGGTAAAAATACAGTATTGTATCCGACATCCGAATTCAAAAAAACACCAATTAAAAATCTTTACATAAATGTAGATGATGATTATTACATTTTTAAGAAAGATTTAAAAATTGTTATAGATTCTTAAATATTATGCCCGACATTATAATTACTTCTTAATTAGCCACAATGTTTTTTGAATTAACTTAGATTTTTTTATTTTTACTATATCGTTATCGTAATTTATACAACATGTTTAATATTAACAAACTTTCTTTTCTGATAGTCCTAATATTTAACCTTCAAATATTTGGACAATCCAATAATACAATAGCAAATTTTAGTGGTGATCCAGCAAGTGATTTTAATAATGCAGAAAAAAAATATGGTGGTGATAATGTAGATTATTTTATAACATTTGATGCATCATATCTGTATATTTCTGCTAAAAGAGTAAATGGCCAGTCATTTAATGAATGGGACCATTTAAATTTTTACTTAGATACCGATCCACAAACCACAACAAATTCTGGAAACGGTTCAACTGCTGGAGTCATTTGGGACGGTAATACACCAACACTCCCTTTTAATGCAGATTACAGAATAACCATTCGTCAAAATGGAGCTAGTTATTGGATACATAAATATACTAGTAGCTGGGCAGATCAATCTGCTTCTGATTTGATGAATTGGGTAGGTGGTACTGCTCTACAATTAAGAATTCCCCTTAGCGATCTCGGTGATCCAAGCGCTGTTTATTTTGTAGCATACATGAGTTATAATGGCGGCTTTTATGCTATGAATCATGGTGATTACGCAATAACAGAATCTGCAGGTACAATAAGTGGTTATTATGGTGGTGTCGGATTAAAATCATCTGGAGCTGAATTGTGGTCCACTGCCAATAGTCCAATAACTGCAAGCGCTACTAACCCAACCTCTGGAGGTAAATATGGTGAAGTAACAATCAGTGATAATGTTACTGTAAATAATTCTGAAGCTTCTGAATTTGAAATTATTTCTGGAGGAAAACTTGAAATTCCTGCTGCATATTCATTAACAGTAACAGGTGATTTTAAATCAAATGGTGAGACAGTATTAAATTCAAATAACACTCAGTTTTCTTCAATAATTGTTCAAGGCACTCCTACTGGTGATATTACTTACAAGCGTTATGTAAATACTGTTGGAAGTGATGAATGGGATCTTATTGGAACACCTGTTGGTGGCGATAATTATATAAGTACATTCCTCTCTGCAAACTCAGGATCTTTGGCAACTAACGGAAGTTCTCCAACCACTTATGCAATTGGATACTATAATAACTCTTCGAATAGCTGGACTAACTATGACTCAGGTTCCGTTGTAAATAATTCTACCGCATTTGAACCTGGTAAAGGATATCAAATGGCACACTCATCTGGTGGAACTCTATCTTTCACTGGATCAATTCCTTCAAGTTCGGTTACTGAACCAGTTATTGATAATAGTAGCTCTGGAAGAAGATGGAATTTAGTTTCTAATCCTTATCCTTCATATTTAAATTTAAATAGTGCAGCTGATGGAACAAATAATTTTCTGGATATAAATACCGCAGTTGGGAATAAGAATATTGACGATAACTTTAAATCAGTTTATGGATGGAACCCTAATAAGACTGGTGGTCCAGGTTATGAGTCTTATGACTTTAATGATACTGAAAAATATATAGCACCTGGGCAAGGTTTCTTTATAGCTGGGTATAGCACAAGCAGTACAGATTTAGATTTTACTCAGGCAATGCAAACATTTACAGGAGGTGATGATTTTGTTATAGGCGATCCTATTCAATATGAAGAGATTTATTTAAACCTTTACAATATTGATTTATTAATTGAACAAACTCATATTCGTTTTAGAGAGAATACCACTCTTGGATTAAATCCAGGTTATGATGTTGGTAATTTCAATCAAAATGCAGCAATTACAACAAGATTACTTGAAGATGATAATGGAATCAATTTTGAACATCAAAACTTGCCACTGTCAGCCATGGAAAACGCTGTTATTCCTCTTGTGATTAATCAAGCTGCTGGTCAAGAATTTAGAATTAATCTTCACACAGCAACAATTCCAGATCCTAATGTATATTTAGAAGACGTTGAAGAAGGAACCTTTACTAATCTTTATGAGGGTGACTTTGTTTACACGCCAACTAGTGATTTAAGTGTTGTTGGAAGGTTCTTCATCCACATGAGTGCTGATACAATGAGTAATGAAGAAGTATCAACAAGTATGTTGAATGCTTACAAAGAAATAGATGCTAGCTATATCACTATTGAGGGATTAGCTACTCAATCAAATGAAACTAAGGTTAGTTTATATAACATTCTTGGTAGAGAAGTATTGTCTACTACTCTAAACAATAACATGGGTACACAAACAATCTCAACAATTGGATTGTCTGCTGGTATTTATGTAATTGAATTAGAATCAGGAAGTGATAGATTAACTAAGAAACTTTTAATACAATAAGTCATGAAGAAGATAGGTATAAGTAGAAAACAGGCGATAAAGAAGATGGGTAAATATGCGGCATTAACTGCTATTGGAACCTTTGCTATTCTGAATCCTAAAAAAGCTCAGTCTCAGTCAAGCCCACCAGGACCTCCAGGTTGGGATTAATTTAAAAGTCTTTTTCTTAAATAAGAATTAAAAACCTTCATCCTAATTCTAATAGGGTGGAGGTTTTTATTTTTATGGCATATCATTTGATGTGTTCCTCATATGAAACTTATATTTAGAAGCTTATCAATCATTCTTATTCTTTTGCTATTTTCCTGCAACGAACCATTAAAAGATACTATTGAGATTGTAGATTTTGACGGTTTGTACAGTAAAATTGATTTATCAGTTGACAAAACATATGTGATAAATTTTTGGGCTACTTGGTGTGCTCCTTGTATTAAGGAATTACCTCATTTTGAAGAGGTAAATAAAGAATATAAAAATAAAAATACAGAGGTAATTCTTGTAAGCCTAGATTTCCCTTCACAAATTGAAAATAAATTAAAACCTTATCTGAAAAAAAATAAAATTAAATCTAAAGTAATTTTATTGGATGATTCTAAAATGAATACCTGGGTTCCAAAAGTTTCTGAAGACTGGGCTGGTGGTATTCCTGCTACTCTAATAGTAAACTCTTCTAACTATAATTTTTATCCAAAATCTTTCAACAAAGAGGAGTTAGTTGCCGAAATTAATAAAGTTATTGAATAAATAATTTTTATATCTTTATTTTATATGAATCTAGACCAATCAAACTGGGAAAAGAAATTATTTTCTGAAAAAAATGCAGTTGTAATAGACGTAAGAACATCTGAAGAGTTTGAACTTTCAAGAATTCCAAATTCTAAAAATATTGATTTTTACAATCCTCAAAATTTCATGCAGGAGATTGAAAAACTTGATAAAGACAACAGTTACTTTATTTATTGTCGAACCGGCGTTAGAAGTGCTAATTCATGCCAATTAATGAGTGAATTAGGATTTAAAAAAGTTTATAATTTACTTGGTGGTATTGTTAAATGGAAAGGTGAAATAAATAATTAATTAGACATGCTAAGATTTGTTTTTTTCTCTTTACTCCTTGTTAATTCATGTCAAATCTTTGAATCTAAAGAAATAAATACGATTTCTGACACTCAATTCACTGAAATTCAGCATACTGATTACATCTTAGTTGATGTTAGAACCCCTGAGGAGTATGAGTCAGGTCACATTCAAGATGCTGTAAATTTTGACTTTTACTCTGAATCATTTAAAAATGATATACTCACCCTGGAAAAAAGCTCGTCAATTATATTATATTGTAGAGCCCAGAATAGGAGTACAAAAACCGCTAATTTTCTAAAGGAAAATGGATTTAAAGAAATTGCAGTAAAAAAAGGTGGTATTACCTCTTGGGTTAAAAATGGAAATGATTTAGTGTATAATTTTTCTGATGAGATTAACTCCACAGCGGAGTAGGATAAATACCTTCTCGTGTATATGAAGCCAATTTTCTTACGCTATTATCTTTATCCTCTTTGTAGGTAACACCAAACCATTTTGAGTCTGAATCAACAACATCGATATTGATGATATTTTCAGAAAGTAATTTTTGAGCTGCAAAAGGCAGATAGATTTCACTTTTTTCTATATCATCTAAATTTTTGATTTCTTCTTTGATATATTCGTTAAGATGCTCGAAAAAATTAGATTTACAAAGCCAAAAATTCATAGACACATAATCTTTTTCACTCAAAATATTACCACTATCATTGTCAATAATAACATTTTTGTTTTTTTCGATTTTTAAATGTTCGTTAATAGAATCAAGTTTACCATCTGACACCTTACAAACCCCTCTTGAAACAGATCCAAATTCTGAAAGAGTATTTTTTAATCTATAACTAACCAGTCCATAATTGTTTTGATCATGAGAATGATTAAAAAATCGAGCTGCTTTTTGGAAAGCTTTTGAACCATAATAATCATCCGCATTTATAATCGCAAAATCAGTATTAATATAATCCCTTGCGCACCAAACAGCATGAGCTGTTCCCCATGGTTTCTTTCTCCCTGAGTGAGCAATAATACCATCTGGCAGATCATCAATATCCTGAATTACAACATCAAGTTTTACAGAGTCGTTGATTTTTTCTCTCAAATAGTTATAAAGAAAGTCTTTATTTTCACTTTTAGTAATTAATACTATGTGATTAAAACCGCTTTTTATTGCATCATAAATGCTAAATTCCATTAAAAATTCACCATTTGGCCCTAATTCATCAAATTGTTTAAGCTTTCCATATCTACTGCCACTACCTGCAGCCATTATTAATAATACCATACTCTAAAAAATATCTTTAATCATCTTTAACATCTTATCATTATCATTATATGTTAAATCATAAAATAAACTTGATTTAACCCAATCAATAAATGATTTTGCATGATTTAAATCTTTTGAAATCCAAGCATCAGGTAAAATTTGCTCTAAAGCTTTACCTTTATTAACTGTTTTGATTTCATTTTTCAAATCATGACCAAATTTAACATTTAATACTTTATTACACCTTTTGTATAATATTAATTCATTGTTGTTAGTTGCAGGTAAATATTTTACATTACCCTTTATATCGTTAATATAATATTCTTCTAATTCATCAAATGATTTAAACAGGTTTTTAGCTGAACTATAAAAACCTTCTTTTATGGATATTGCTGACGGAAAATTATAATGTAATTCTTCATTACTCATTGGACTAAAATCATCAGCAATTAGAGAAAAATTATTTGCCATCAAAATGGTGCTCAATGAACTTTTTCCATTTCCTGACTCCCCAGTTAGCATAAGACAATTATTCTTCTTAGAAAGTGTAGACCCATGAAACACTGCAGCCCAGTCAGATTCCTGCATATTATGAAAAAATGAGGTTAATTCCATTGATATTTTTCCCTGAAATTCATGCATTTCTGAAATACCCCAGCCCCCGATAAATTTATCTTGTTTAAATAGGTATATTCTTTTGTTTTTTTCTTGAACCCTAAATACTATCTGTTCATTATCTTCAGATTTAATATGCATAAATTTAGGATCAATAAGATTCCTAAGATCTTTATTGGAATATTCAATTTTTACAACTCGATTATTGAATTTGAATTTACTGTAATAAGGGAATTTTTCATCCTTAATACTTAATTCTTTGTGTATTTTTTCTTTTGACTCTGTATTACATTCCTTTAAAAGTGAATCAATATCATTAAATATTTTACTGAGATTATTAGGTTCTAACTCATTGATCTCTGAAGAAAATTGGTTTATAGGGTATTTGTTGCTGTCAATTTTATTAAGTATTAAGCTTTTTAAAAGATTATTAATTATTATGTATTTATTAGATTTTTCAAACCAGATAATATTTGTATCTGTATCAATTTTTTTTGAAATAAAATTTGAAAAATTCTTAATCATCTAAATGTTATATATAAGAAATAAAAAAACCCTCACAAGGAGGGTTTTTTATAATAATATTAAATACATATTACTTCCCTTTTAGGAATGGAAGTCCAGTTTTTGTATTTTCAACTACAGTTTTACCAGCAGGAAGATCACAAGCGCCAGCTTTAGCCTCTTTTGCAAAGTAATAGATAGTCTGGTTTCTTCCTCCTTTTAATACTACGTCTTTTGAGTGAAGGAAGTAAGTTTTTCCTTTACTGTTTTGGTGTGAATAACCCATGTCTTTTTAGTTTTTAAATTATTAATATCTAAATATAGGGTATTTTTTTTCAAAAAAGAAGATTTTAACCATATAAATCTCATTTTTATTAACAATTTTGGATTAAATGCTACTTTTTTTCTTCTCTGTTGGCAATTTTAAAACAACTTAAAAATTTAGTTTTTGGCCAAATTGTAAAAATTTTCAACGCGTATTTTAGCATTCTCTGAAATATCTTTCCAAAAAATATTTACATCTCCAAAATGATAATTTCTAATTAATTTAAGAAAGAAATTACCTTTTATTCCTTTCGGAACAGATGACCAAAGAAGTCCATCATTTATTTCTATATGAACTGAATTTGGATAAATCTTTTCATCGTAAAACAACAATCCTTTGTGTTCTTCTATGTTTGCTGTTCGTGATTTATCCCAATTTATAGGATTCGTTACATATTGATTTTTTTTCCACGAGAAATGAGCTGGGTGTTTCCCCTTTTTAGGCTCTTTATTCAATCTAAACGTATTCCATGATAAATAACCTTTAGTTTCTTCAGGTTCTTTTAATGCATGAATTGTTTTAAATTCTTCTAAATCTACCCGAGTACCAGGTAAATAAGCAGCTACTAATTGATTCTGTAATTCCTTACCGTCAAAAAATTCTTTTAGTAGAGATTTACAATGATATGCACCTTGACTATGTCCAGCAATAATTATTGGTCTTCCGTTATTAAAATTATTCAAATAATAAATAAATGCTCTTCTAACATCATCATATGCAATTTCTCCAGCTCTCTTACCACCACTTGATGTGTAAGGTTCAAAAAATGATCTATAGTGAACTTGTCTATACAGAGGACTGTATATTCTACCTGCATTAGCCCATGCAGATGCCTGATATTTAATAGCTATATTTTTAACAGTCTTATTTTGCTCATTATCAAAAACATCAGAATTCCATGCGTCATTTTTTTTGCTCGTAAGAAGAGTAGGGTATATATAAAAAACATCTGCCTTTAAATTTTCTTTTTCAGTGGTATAAAAAATATCTATTATTGAATCATTTTTGTCTGGATGAGCAGCCCAGCATTCTAGGTTTTTATAATTGGGGCTTAAAGGAATTTGAGAATTTTTAAATTCTTTACTTGCGTATTTTGTTTTACAAGCAGTAAACACTGCACAACAAAAAAATAAAATTAGCCTAAATCTAATCATAAATACTTTGTTAAAAATAATAATTCAGCCACTCTGTCCAATAAATTATATATAATTATATTTGTTTTGACAATTATTATACCATGATTAAGATAAGGTTTTCACTGATTTTCATCTTTTTATTCAATTTATCTTTTTCGCAATCAGTAAGAATTAACGAGGTTTCGGCTTCTAACTCAATTTTTTTGGATGAAGACGGTGATACTCCTGACTGGATTGAATTATATAATTATGGTTCTGAAGAAATTTCATTAAATAATTGGAGTTTGACAGATGTACTTGAAGATAATAATCCGTGGACATTTCCAAATATTACAATCGACGCGGACGAATATCTTCTTATATGGGCATCGGACAAGGATAGGTCAGGTATTACTTATGCCAGAACATTAATTAATGAAGGTGACTCGTTTAGGTACGAAATCCCAAATGAGGATACAGATATAAATTGGATGAATACAGATTTTGATGATGATGAGTGGAGTATTGGTAATTCTGGCTTTGGTTATTCAGATGGTGATGATAATACATATATAGCTGCGGGAACATTAGCAGTTTACTTAAGAAAATCTTTTACAATAGAGGATGTCAGCGAAATTAATAGTTTAGTATTAGATGTTGATTATGATGACGGATTTGTAGCATATATTAACGGAACTGAAGTCGCCAGAGCCAATATAAACGGAACTCCACCATTGTATAATAGTACAACACAAATTGATCATGAAGCTCAAATGTATACTGGTGGCTACCCAGACAGGTTTCTAATTGAAAATTATGAAGATTTTTTAGTTGAAGGAGAAAATATATTTAGTATTCAGGTTCATAATATTTCCGATACTTCTTCAGATATGACAATAATTCCGTTTCTTTCAGCAATTTATGAAAACGAAACCAGTGAAGGCGTCTCTCCCCCTGACATTCTTGGTTTTCAGAGTCAGTCATTTATGCATACAGACTTTAAATTATCATCGTCAGGTGAATCAGTCTATCTAAATGATGAATTAGGAAATTTAGTTGATTCCATAACTTTTGGTGCACTTCCTTCAAATATTTCATACGGGGTATCTTTCGAAAATGGAGTTTATGTGGCTTATCAAGATCCAACTCCAGGAGAAGAGAATGAATCTTATGAATACTCTGGTGTTCTAGGTGTTCCAGTTACATTTTCACATGATGGAGGAAATATTGCAAGTTCTATAAATCTTGAAATTTTTGGAGATGGAACCGAAGATATGATAACTTATACCACCGATTTTACTGAACCAGATGAAAATTCAATCTTATACACTGGTCCAATTGCGATTGATGAAACAACGATAGTAAGAGCAAAAGCATTTAAAGAGAATTATATATCACTTCACTCAAATTCTAGAAATTACTTCTTTAATATTGATAGTGATCATCCTATTATTCATTTAGTTACGGATGAATATAATTTGTTTGATCATAATTATGGTATTTACTCATATGGACCAGAAGATTACGGTGGATATCCATATTTTGGAGCAAACTTTTGGGAAGATTGGGAAAGACCTGTTCATATTTCTTATTATGTAGATAATACACTTGAATTTAGTGGTAATGCTGGAATTAAAATTACTGGCGCATATAGTCGTGGATGGGATCAAAAGTCATTTGCATTATTCGCAAGGGGTGAATACGGAGCTGGAGAATTTCAGTATCCGTTTTTTTGACAACCTAGATTATGATTCATTTGAATCATTAGTTCTAAGAAATTCAGGTAATGATTGGATGAGAACTAATATGAGAGATGCTGCTATTACAAGTTTAATGGAGGGTTCTCACATAGACTATCAATACTTTAAAACAGTTTCTTCCTATATAAATAAAGCATATTGGGGTTTATATAATCTAAGAGAAAAGGTTAGTGAAAATATGATTGCTTCCAAACACGATGTTAATCCCAACGATGTAACCATGCTAGAGTTAAATGCCGAGGAGGTAGACGGTGACAATTCCGAATATTTAGAATTGAGACAGTTTGTGCAACAAAATGATTTGTCTAATGACGAAAATTATAACCATGTAATTAATCAAATTGATATCGATAACTTCATGGAATATAATATTGCTCAAATTTATATGGATAATAGGGATTACCCCGGAAACAATATAAAATATTGGAAAGTTCCAGGTGGAAAATGGAGATGGATTTTATATGATACTGATTTTGGATTTGCTGGCCAGTGGTGGTCAGACTGGGATCAAAATTATGCCTACTTTTTTGATACATTAGACTTTGTTTTATCTGGGAATCAAACAACTTGGGCCAATCCACCATGGGCAACACTATTTATGAGAAAACTTGTGGAAAATAATAGTTTTAGAAACAAGTTTATTAATCGCTATGCTGATGAAATGAATACCAGATACCTTCCGACTAATGTTACTTCACACTTCATTGATATCTATGAGAATATGTACGACGAAATGGAAAATCATATTGAAAGATGGAATGAAAGCGAGCCGTGGGTTTCAGATGAATCTGTTTATGAGTTTGTTGATAATATGAATAATTTTGCTGCTAATAGACAATCAGAGGCTAAGTATCATATCCTAAATCAATTTGATCTTGATTCTTATCATCAGTTGGTTCTATTTAATGAAACTCCTCAGCTAGGTTATATTTATCTTAATAATAATCTAACTATTTTGGACGATGAATGGAGTGGGGATTATTTTGAAGATGTTCCAATTACATTAAAAGCTATTGCAGAATCTGGAAGTGAGTTCTCTCATTGGAGTGGTGATGTAAATTCGACAGAATCTGAAATTGAGGTTAATGTTACTGAGAATTTTGAAATCGAGGCTCACTTTATAAATAGTTCAGGATTAAACTTAGTAATTAATGAAATAAATTATAAATCATCTGACAATTTTGACACCGGTGACTGGGTTGAACTATACAATCCTAATCAAGATGATATTGATATTTCCGGATGGATTTTAAAGGACAACAATGATTCGAATGAATTTATTTTTCCTTCTGGAACAAGTGTTGGTGGAGATGATTATTTGGTTATTGTTAGAAATGCGGATGATTTTACTGAATTTTACCCTGAGATTACATCATTTGTAGGAGAGTTTGATTTTGGATTATCCGCTTCAGGTGATGCCGTAAGATTATTTAATTCTGATTTGATTTTACAAGATGAAGTATATTATGAGCCTTCATCTCCTTGGCCTACGTTATCAAATGGGGATGGATATACATTGGAATTAATAGACCCTTCCTTTGATAATTCACTTCCATCAAGCTGGAGTAATATAAATTTTCATGGAAGTCCCGATGCCATAAACTCTGCAACTGCCTCGATTAACGAAGAGGATTTATTTTTTACAAGAGTTTATCCAAATCCATTTATTGAAACTTTATACATTCTATTGGAATTAGAAATAAGTGAGTTTGTTACAATTGATATTTTTGATTTGAAGGGATCACTTGTTAATAATATTTACTCTGGAAGAATGAATTCAGGTATGCAAAGAATCAATAAAAATTTAGAGAAATTGGACACAGGTATTTATATACTTAAAATAAATACAGCCTCAGGAATTTCGCAAACGGAAAAAATAATTAAGTATTAAGAATACTTGATTTTTAGAAGATGAGGTCTTTCATCGTTAATTTTGATTATTAGCTCACCAAAAAGAGTATTTGCCCATGCAAACCACGATCTAAAGTAATTTCTTGGATTATCCTTGTCGAATGCTTCATGCATAAAACCAGTTCCAGCATGAGTATTAATAAGCATTTTTAAGCACTTTTCTATTTCTTTATCACTTTCACTGGTCATTGCTCTTAGTATAATTCCCATAGGCCATATTTTATCTTTTCCGGTGTGTGGACTCGCTTGTCCCTCAGCAGCTTTACCTTTTAAAAAATAAGGGTTGTTATCACTTAGCAAAAACTTCCTTGTATTTAGATAAACCTCGTTTTTTTTAAATTTAGAATCTAAATATACCAATGACATTAGTGATGGTACATTTGCATCGTCCATATACAGATTATTTCCAAAGCCGTCTATTTCGTAAGAATATATTTTTCCAAAATCAAGATGTTCTTTGATTGCATATTTTTCAATTGCTTTATCCACTTCGATTGACATTGACAAGCATTTTTCTGCAAAAACCAGATCCATTTTTTCAGATTTATATATTTCTGACAGCTGTTTCATTGAAATTGCTGCAAAAATATTTGACGGGATTAAAAAAGGGTACATTGTTGCATCATCAGATGGTCTGAACATAGAACAAATCATTCCGTTTGGTTTAAAGGGTCTTCCTGTCCCTGAAAATACTGGGGCATCAACCATTGCTGTTCCATTTCTTATGAAAGTGTAGGGTGATTCACCATCTTTTCTCTGTTCTGTTAAAAATGTATCGTAAATAATTTTTGATGACTGAATCCATGTTTCATCAAAAATAGAATTATCACCAGTTAATTTGTAGTAATGATAACTCAACCGTATGACATAACATAGTGAATCAACTTCCCATTTTTGTTCATGTACTCCTGCAATAGGAGTTGGAATATCCTTATTGTGAGCAGAAACTCTAGATAAATCTTTATAAAAAGAATTTGCATAAGGATCACGAATTACACATTTAGCTTGTCGATTAATTAATCCTTTAATTAGATTTTTAATTTTTTTATCTTTTTTTACCAGTGGTAAATAAGGCCATACTTGCGCTGTTGAGTCTCTTAACCACATAGCATCAATATCTCCCGTAATAATGAATGTATCAGGCTTGCCATCAATTATTTCGTAATCAACAGTTGTATCAATTGTGTTAGGGTAGCAATTTTCAAACATCCATGATAACTCTTTATCTTTAATCTGATTTTTGATAAAAATAATTAGACCCTCGACAGCTTCACTTGTAAAAGTTCTTTTATTGACAGGTGGTCTATTGGAAATAAAATTTTCTTCTAGATTTATATTTGTAGCAGAGATATCAAAAAAAGATAATCCCACACTGGCTAATGTAGTATTCTTTATAAAATTTCTTCTTTTCATAAAATTCCTCTTTTTTAAATTTACTTATCTTTGGCAATCAAACCAAATAAATAAAAATGAATAATATAGCTTTATTAATACTAAGAATAGTTTTTGCTGGTTCTATGCTTTACGGTCATGGCCTAAGTAAATTTAATAAATTGATTGAAGGTGATTTAAGTTTTGCTAATCCTATTGGAATAGGCGAAGCACCAACTTTGATTCTTGCAGTAATTTCTGAGTTTATAGCTCCAATTTTTATATTGATTGGTTATAAAACTAAGTTTTTCAGCTTTTTCCCGGCAGCTACTATGTTTGTAGCAGCCTTTATAGTTCATATGGGAGACCCTTTTGGAAGAGTTGAAAAGGCTTTATTATTTTTGGCAGTTTTTGTAATATTGATGATGACTGGTCCTGGAAAATATTCTATCGATAGAAGGTTTTCTTAGTAAGATTACACATCTCTTAATTTACTTCTTAATTATTTACTAAATTTTTAGATTTAGCATATAAATTATATGTGTGTTAAAATTTGATATACATTATTGTCAAGACTTAAAATAGTATTATTTTTGTTACAGAATTAAACTAAATCGATTTCATAAAATGAATTTCAGGAATATACTTTTAGTATTAATGTTGATGTTTTCTTCTTTTTTACATTCTCAATCAATTCTTGTTAGTGGAGTTGTTGTTGACGAAGGAGGTAACCCATTGCCAGGTGTAACAGTATTGATTGAAGGAACAAACAAAGGTACTTCTACAACCTTTGAGGGAACGTATGCCATTAAAGCGGATAATGAAAATCAAAATATCCAGTTTTCTTACATAAGTTTTGAAACGCAATCAATTTTGATAGGTGATCAAACAAAAATTGATGTGATTATGATAGAAAGCCTTGAATCTCTAGAAGAAGTTCAAGTTGTAGCATTTCAAAAACAGAAAAAAAATAGTGTTATTGGTTCTATCAACACAATCAACCCATCCGAGTTAAAAATCCCTACATCAAATATTACTAATGCGATGGCAGGAAAGCTTGCTGGTATGATTTCGTATCAAAGATCTGGTGAGCCAGGTGCAGATAATGCTGAGTTTTTTATTAGGGGGGTGACCAGTTTTGGATATGCTAATAACCCACTAATTTTAATTGACGGATTAGAAGTAACTACCAATGATCTAGCTAGAATCGAACCAGACAACATTGCTAGTTTTTCAATTATGAAAGATGCAACAGCCACTTCATTGTATGGAGCAAGGGGTGCTAATGGTGTTATTTTAATTACGACCAAAGAAGGAAAAAAAGGAAAGGCAAAAGTATCTTTTAGATATGAAAACTCTATTTCAGCTCCTTCTCAAACCAATGAATTTTTAGGTGGGGTTGATTATATGAATTTGTATAATAGAGCTACAAGAACTAGAGATGCTTCTGCTCCATTGACTTACAGTATTTCAAAAATTTATGGTACTCTTAATGGAGGGGACCCAAATATTTATCCAAATGTAAATTGGTATAATGAGCTATTTAAAGATTACACCCTTAACAGAAAGGCAAATTTAAACGTAAACGGAGGGGGTGATATAGCACAGTATTATCTTTCAGTATCGCACAACAATGATACTGGATTATTAAAAGTTGATCCTTTGAATAATTTCAACAATAATATTGATATTAAGAGATCAAACCTTAGGGCAAACATTAATATTGATTTAACAAATACAACAAAAATTGCTGTTAAGTTTTATTCTTTATTTGAAAGATATAATGGTCCATCAGTATCAGCAAACTCTATATTTGGTTCGGTGATGCAAGCAAACCCTGCTAACTTTCCAAAGTATTTTGCCTATGAAGATAACTTAGGATATAATCATACATTGTTTGGAAATAAAGGAAATGGTGGATTTCCAAATCCATACGCAGATATGGTAAAAGGTTATAAAGATAGATTCACAAACACAATTTTTTCTCAAGTCCAAATCGAACAGGATTTGAAATTTATTACAGAAGGACTAAAGTTTCGAGGTATGGCGTCAGTAAGAACTTACACAATGAATGAGAACTCAAGAGAATACACGCCTTTTTACTACGGGATGGCAGAGGTTGAGACAGAGACGGGAATATTAAATTATTTATATAGAATTCAGGAAGGAACAGAATTTCTAAATAATCCTTCTGTAAGTAATTTAGGTACTAGTAGATTTTATTATGAATTTGTAACAGAGTACAATCGTAAATTTAATGAGCTTCATGATATTGGGGGTCTTCTTGTATTTAATTTTAGTGAATCTTTAAATACAATCGGTGGCAACAGTGCGTTTGCCACATTACCTTCTAGAAACATGGGTCTCTCAGGAAGATTCTCATACAACTATGATTCAAGGTATTTTACCGAGTTTAATTTTGGTTATAATGGATCTGAAAAGTTTGCTAAGAATAATAGATTTGGATTTTTTCCTTCTATTGGACTTGGTTGGATTTTATCAAATGAAGAATGGTTTTCTGAAAAATTACCTGACGTAAATATGTTTAAATTAAAACTTACTCACGGACTTGTTGGTAATGATGGGATTTCAAGTGCAGATGATAGATTTTTCTATTTGTCTGAGGTTAATCTTCAAAGTCCTAGTTATGGTTTTACTTGGGGTTCTGATTTTAATAATTATTATCAAGGATATGTTATTGATAGGTATTCAAACCAAAATGTAACCTGGGAAGTTGCAGAAAAAACTAATTATGGTTTAGAGTTAGGCTTATTTAATTCAGTAAACTTTCAAATAGATTATTTTACTGAACATAGATCTAAAATATATATGTCCAGAGACTATATTCCCTCAACTATGGGGTTAACAACAACTATAAGTAGTAATCTTGGTGAAGTGAACTCAAAGGGAGTTGATTTTTCACTGGATTATAATAAAGCCTTTGACTCTGGGTTAATCCTTTCAGGAAGAGGAAATTTCACGTACTCTACCAATGAAGTTTTAGTTAATGGTGAACCAGATTACACATACGATTACTTAAGTAGAATTGGATACCCAGTCAATCAGGCTTGGGGTTTGATTGCCGAACGTTTATTTATTGATCAAGCAGACATTGATAATTCTCCAGAACAATTTAATGGGTTCTCCTCATCAGCAAACTCTTATATGCCTGGAGATATAAAATATACTGACATTAATAATGATGGTGTTGTAAACGAACTGGATAGGGTGCCAATAGGAAAACCTACTGTTCCTGAGATTGTTTATGGATTTGGTATTTCAGCTTCATATGAGGGTTATGATTTTTCAATTTTTATGCAGGGGGTAGCGAGAACCTCTTTCTTTATAAATCCAAATGATATTTCTCCTTTTGTAAACGAAAGAAATGCATTAAATGTTATAGCAGATAATCATTGGTCAATAAACAATCCTGATCCAAACGCATTTTGGCCAAGACTTTCAACATATTCAATTGCAAATAATGAGCAACAATCAACATGGTGGCAAAGAGATGGAGATTTTTTAAGATTAAAAAATATTGAAATAGGATATACTTTTCCTGAAGGAGAATCTGGTTTATTTTCTGGATTAAATACCAGAGTATATTTTACAGGACTGAATCTGTTGACATTTTCAAAATTTGATTTATGGGATACTGAAATGGGAGGTAATGGATTAGGATATCCTCCACAAAAAGTTTATAATATTGGTTTACAGGTTAATTTTTAATAAAAAATTATGAATAAAAAGATTATAGTTATTGGTTTATTATTTGCAATGTTTGGTTGTGATGAATATTTAGATATTGTCCCTGATCAGACGCAACAAATAGATTTATTATTTGAGAGAAAAGAGGTTGCATATACTGCTTTAGCAACATGTTATGCATATTTACCCAAAAATGATGGAGTATATACATCATTCATGATGATGAGTGATGAAGTTACAACTCCGATATCAAAAGAAACAGATGGTATCAGAATTATGAAGGGTCAACAATCATCTTCCAATCCTAAATTTGGTTTGTGGTCAGGATGGTCTGATCAAGGTCCTTTATGGGAAGGAATCAGACACTGTAATGTTCTCATTGAAAATATTTACAATGTTGTTGATATGACAGAGGAAGAAATGAATACATGGGCAGCAGAGGCTAAATTTCTAAAGGCATACTATCATTTCTTACTGTTCACTTACTATGGTCCAATTCCGATTGTAGACGAGAACCTACCCATTTCTGCCAGTGATGCTGAAGTTAGAGTAAAAAGGAGAACAGTTGATGAATCAGTAGCCTACATAGTCGAAACAATTGATGAAGCACTTATTCATTTACCTGCTAGAGTTCTTAGCTCAAATGATTTGGGTAGAATTGATCAGGTTATAGCAAAAGCTATCAAATCAAGGGTATTAACATACGCTGCTAGTCCCCTTTTTAATGGAAATTCAGAAATGTACTCGGGTTTTGTAAATGATGAGGGCGAACACTTTTTTAATCAATCTTATGATCAGACAAAATGGGATTTAGCAAGAGAAGCCTCATTAGATGCCATCGTTTCCGCTATTGACAATGGAGTAGGTATGTATGAATTTACATCAGCTCCACCAAATTATGAAGATGAGTATGAGGATGAAGAATTTATCCAAACTTTATATGATTTAAAATATTCTACTGTTGACAAGTGGAACTCAGAACTAATTTGGGGTAATTCAAACCCAGTACGTGATAATGACTGGTGGCAAATGCAAGCCGCTTGTATGATGAAAAATCCGAATGCCTCATCTGTTGAAGCAGCTTGGCAATGGATTTCACCAACATTGAGAATTGCTGAACTATTTTATTCAGAAAACGGATTACCTATTGAAGAAGATTTAACTTATGATTATCCAAATAGATTTAGCGTAACTTCTGTGGGTGGGTCACAAAATTTACAAGCTCAATATGGGGCTATCACCGCTAAATTAAACCTAGACAGGGAACCAAGGTTTTATTCATCACTAGGTTTTGATCGTGGCTACAATAGAACTTGGGGTAATTTATGGCAGTTAAGAATGAAAAAAGGAGAAAGTCATGGGAGAGTGGCTAATTCAGATGATTATTTGATAACCGGCTATGCATTAAAGAAACTTGTACACCCAGATTCAGAGGGTGATGGTTATTCAAAAATTGTTACTTACGCATGGCCGATGATTAGACTTTCTGAGCTTTATCTAAACTATGCCGAGGCGATTAATGAGTCAAGTGGGCCTAATGCTGATGCATACAATGCCATAAATGTTATAAGACAAAGAGCTGGAATCCCTAATATTGAAGATTCTTGGAGTAATCCATCGATTTCAGCTAACTTGAACAAACACACAACTCAGGAGGGTTTTAGAGATATAATTAGACAAGAAAGATTGATCGAGCTCTCATTTGAAGGAAATAGATATAATGATTTAAGAAGATGGAAACTTGCTGAGGAATATTTTAATTCTCCGGTATTTGGTTGGTCGGTAAACGGAACAACCGTAAGTGGTTATTATAACATTACGCAAGTTGGAACCAGATCATTCAATTATCCGAGGGATTACTTTCATCCTATAAGTATAAACGAATTAACAATTAATCCAAACCTGATTCAAAACCCAGGGTGGTAATAATTTAAAAATATGAAAACGAACAATATATTATCAATTATATTTATCTCTTTTGTCATTTTATTAGGCTGTAAAGATGATGAAAATCATGATTCTACACCACCTGGAAGTCTAATAATTGAAAATATAACTCCGACTAGCGGTGGGGGAATTATTTCATATCAATTACCCGATGATTCTGATATTTTATTTGTTAGAGCTGAGTATACAAATTCTTTAGGTGTTGATGTATATAGAGTTTCAAGTTCACATAATAATTCTATTGAAATTGATGGTTTGAATCAAAATACAGCAATAACAGTTAGGCTATTCGTGGTTGACGAAAATGAAAATATTTCACAACCAGTTGAAGTTGAGTTTATTCCACTTCCTTCATTTATTTTCTTGGTTCAGGAGAGTATCACGATAACACCTGATTTGGGTGGTGTTAAATTAGAATGGGAAAATGTAGCAGAAAAAACTGTATATGTTCATTTACACATTGTTAATGGAAATGACGAAGAAATCAGAATACTATCATCAAATAGTCTTACAGAAAGTATTTTTGTAAGAGGTTTAGAATCAGTTGAAACGACTTTCTTAACCAAGGTTGAAGATTTTGACGGAAATATTACAGATCTTGAAGAGAAAGCAACCTTAACTCCCTTATTTGAGGAAATGATAGATAAATCAACATGGACGCTAATGAGTCAGCTTTCAGTTAATGGAAATGCCTGGGAGGGTGAGACAACTGCCTTTTGGGATGATATTGTTGATACTGCTGAGACAAACTCAGATAACAGTTATTTTATTATTTGGAGAGATCAAAATGGAGGAACTTTAAACTGGCCATTAGATATTGTTATCAATCTTAATAAAAACGTAAGAATTCACAGGTTTAAGGTATGGCAAAGAGCATTTTGGTATAACGGACCAACTGGTATTCCTTATTATTATCAGGAAGAAAATATGAGATCTTTTGATCTTTATGCTAGCAATAATACTATAGATTGGACTTTGCTAGGACAGTTTGATATAGGAGATCCAAGTGATGAAAATGGAACTATTCCACAAGATTTTATTGATGCTGCGGCTAATGGTCATGATTTTGATTTAGATGGAGTCTCTGAACCCTTCCAATATCTTAAGTTTTCCATTACTTCAAATTATGGTAGTGACACCTATGTTCACGGATCGGAGATAACTCTTTGGGGCTTGGATAATATAGATTAGCGGATGAAGAAACTTTTTATTGTTTTATTTGTTTTTTTTTCCAACTCAGTATGTACACAAAATTTATCTACACTTGGCCCGTTTCTCAAGGATGACAATAGTAACAATGTTATACTTAAAGGTATAAATTTAGGTGGTTGGATGCTACAAGAACCTTATTTGTTCCAGTTTACTGGAGCTGCAGATTCTCAGCATGAGTTCAAAGAAAAATTGGTAGAATTTATAGGTCAAGAAAATACAGATGAATTTTATAATTCGTGGTACGAAAATTTTATAACACAGGGTGACATTGATTCACTTTCCAATTTTGGTTTTAATAGTGTAAGACTACCAATGCACTATGATTTATTTACTCTTCCTATCCAAGATGAACCTATTTTAGATGAACAGACATGGTTGGATATTGGTTTTTTAATGGTTGATGATTTACTTGATTGGTGTGAAGCCAATAACATGTATTTAATATTGGATTTACATGCTGCACCGGGTGGACAGGGTAGTGGATCCGATATTAATGATTATAATCCAAATCTACCTTCACTTTGGGAAAGTCAAGAAAATAAAAATAAAACAATTGCACTTTGGGGAAAATTAGCTGAGCGCTATGCTGATGAGCCCTGGATAGGTGGTTATGATTTATTAAATGAAACTCATTGGGATTTAGGCGAAAACGAATTAAGAAACCTCTATATTGATATTACTAATGAAATAAGACAACACGATCAAAACCACATCATATTTATTGAAGGAAATGGTTATGCAAACGACTTTTCTGGACTGACTCCCCCTTGGGATGATAATATGGTTTACAGTTTTCATAAGTATTGGAGTTATAATGATTCACTTGATTGGGTTACATGGATGAGAAATGAATATAGCATCCCACTATGGATGGGTGAGGCAGGAGAGAACTCAAATCAATGGTTTACTGAAGCAATCAAGATATTTGAAGATAATTATATCGGATGGGCCTTTTGGCCGTGGAAGAAATTGGAATCTATTTCAGCACCGTTTGAGATTCATACAAATTCAAATTATCAATCTCTTATTAATTATTTTAGAGGTGAATCAAGTCCGCCGTCAATTGAAAATGCAGTAAACGGCCTAATGCAACTTGCAGAAGATTCCCATATTTCGAATAATAGATTTCAAAGAGATGTTGTAGACGCAATGATTAGACAGGTCAGTTCAAATCAAACTTTACCCTTTAATGGACCTAATAACATACCAGGTATTTTATATGCATCAGATTATGATTTAGGCCAAATTGGTTATGCATATTCTGATGCAGATTATGCTACATATCATATAAATACAGAAGAGTTTCAAGCCTGGAATCAAGGTTGGCAATATCGAAATGACGGGGTAGATATCGAGGACAGTACCGATACTGATGGAAACGGTTATCAAGTTGGTTTTACAAGTGAAGATGAGTGGTTATTATTCACCGTCGATATTCAGGAGTCTGGATATTACAACATAGTTACTAGGTATGCATCAACCTCAAGTGGGATTTTTTCATTGGAACTGGATGGGATTCCAATAGCTAGTAATATTACACTATACAATACTGGAAGCTATTCAAATTTTGTAAATAAACTAACCCAAGGAGTTTATTTGCCCCAAGGAACTTTTAAACTTAAAATGAAAATGATTACTGGAGGATATAATCTTTCAAGTGTTGACTTTGATCTTTCTGATGAAATCCCTGAATTTTCAATTGAATTTGCAGAAGCACAAGAAAACCTTTCAACTATTTTACTATTATTAAATCAACCTCTTGCCATTGATCAGGTAATCGATAATTCTCATTTCCAAGTTTTTGTAAATTCTGAGGAAGTAACAATTTCTGAAATTGAAATTAGTGAAGAAAATCCACAGGTTATTTATATTTCAATTGATGAAGAATACAGTTTTTTAGATGATATTTCGGTTAGTTTTTATCCAGAAACAGAATTAGTTTCAATTTTTAACGAGTATTTAATTCCATTCACAAATTTCCCAGTATACAATAATGTTAGTGAAAGAATAATTATTCCTGGTTTAGTTGAGGCGGAAGATTATGTATATCAAGAGGGCCTTTCAACAGAAGAAACCTCTGACATTAATGGAGGTTTAAATCTGGGATACACAGATTCAGGAGATTTTGCTGATTATCTAGTTTTGGTTACTGAGACTGGCGAATACGATATAAATTTTAGATCTGCTTCAGAAAATCAATCAGGATCAATTATGTTGCAATTAGTCAACGGTTCAGAAGTTCAAAATCTTACTCAAATATCCCTTCCAATAACTGGCGGTTGGCAGACTTGGGAAACTGTCTCTACATCAACAAATTTGATTGAGGGATCGTACAAATTAAGAATGAAAGTTCTGCAGTCAGGTTTTAACCTTAATTGGATTGAATTTGATTACACTGGGAATTCTATGGGTTTTAGCAATGATGCAATTTCTAATTTCAAATTATATCCTAATCCAACTGTTGATTTTGTTAACATAAATACACAACTTGATAATTTTAAAGTTGAAATTTTTGATTTACTTGGAAAAAATATATTTAAATCTTATGACTTAAAAACGATTGATGTTAGTGAATTTGATGATGGAACATATCTTTTAAAAATAACATCTGGATATAGTTCAAATTCAAAATTATTCCTAAAAAAATAATTTAATGGTAAAGTTATTATTTCTTTTATTTTTTGTGATAACAGCCACGCTAAATGCTCAGTCGGTATATGTTGAAGACAGAAAAATATATGTTGACGGACAAGAATACCGAATAAATGGTATATGCTATGCTAGAGGTGAAGGTAACGGAGAAAATTCAGGTTATTCGTTTAATGATGACATCCCTCTTTTGGTTGATGCAAATATTAATACAATTAGAACTTACTCAGCCATAACAAATATTGCAGAACTTAATGCCTTTGCAAATGCAGGTATTAAGGTAATAATGATGTTAAATGAAAATAGTTACACTTGGTATGTAAATCAGTTTAAAGACCATCCAGCTATCTTAATGTGGGAATTTGGAAATGAGTTTAACTATCATCCTGAATTTTTTAATAATAATATTCAAAACTGGTATGATGTACTTGAAAATTGTGCTGCTACCGTTAAATCATTAGATTCAAATCATCCTGTTAGTACAGGGCATGGAGAGGTTCCCGACAGTCAAGCTTTAAATTCCTGTCCTAGTGTTGATGTATGGGGTATGAATATATATAGATGGTTAAATCCTGATTCTGCAATAGATGAATTGGCAGCAGTTACCGACAAAGCAATGTATATCTCCGAAGCTGGAGCTGACAGCTTTAATATAAATTCAAACACTGAAAACGAGTCACAGCAAGCACAGGCAACCGAAATTATATTAAACTCTATAATTGATAAATCAGATTTGTGTATTGGAGTTACTTTATTTGAATTTTGTGACGAATGGTGGAAGGCAGGTGATCCAAATCAACAGGATCCAGGGGGTTTTCCTAATGCAATTCCTTATGATAATTTTGCAAATGAAGAATACTGGGGTATTGTAACAAGAGATAGAGAGCCAAAATTATCATATTATGTAGTTCAAGAAATTTATGAAGCTACAAGTCTTTCTCTA
>CACHNE010000013.1 GCA_902581145.1 uncultured Bacteroidota bacterium
TATGTATTTCCTTAAATAACTAAAATTTACTATTTTGAAGAACAACTATTACATTGATATTTAAAAATGTTAAAAATACCACCTCCTATATTAGTTTTGATTTTGGTTATTTCCAATTATTTTTCATCGAAAAAAATTGATTTAATTGTCATGCCAAATCAAAACTTAATTTCATTTATAATGCTTTTATTCGGAGTGCTTATTTTAATTAATCCAATTCTTAAGTTTATAAAATCAAAAACTACAATTGACCCAATAAAGTTTAAAAAAGTTAACAAACTCGTAACCTCAGGAATCTATAAATATTCAAGAAATCCTATGTATTTAGGCTTGTTGATGATCGTCATATCAACATCAATATTCTATTTGAATATTTTCTCAATTACAACACCTATCCTTTTTGTTTTTTGGATAAACAGATTTCAAATTAAAAGAGAAGAGATTTTTCTCACAGAAAAATTTGGTAAAGAATATTTGTTATATATGACTAAAACAAGAAGATGGATATAGGGGGCCTAATTTATTTCTCTATCTGACATATCTCTTTGATACAGGTAAGCCTTTTTAATTTTTCCGTCAACAATTTGGGCGTCAAAAATTCTTTGAAAATTATTTTTATTTTCTCCTTCACCGAAACTTGTATTCAAACAGGTTGTTACCCAATTTTCAGTAGGCTTATTTTGAAAATTTATATCGGATGAGATAGACCACAATATTTCCCATTTAGCATTTGGAAACTGATCTAAAAATTGTTTAGACATTTCTATATGTTGTTTGCTTCCTTCAACAACTTGACCTGTATGAGCAAAACCTAAAAAATCTAGGTGCTCTAAACTTTCAACAGTTTCAAGATCTTTATTGTTATATCCCTCAAAATAGTTTATAATTACTTCAAGAGAGGCTTGGTCTCCTGTGGTTATATTTACTTTATTTCCGCCCTCAGACTCATATCCAAATACATTTGGTTGTTCTGCATTATTACACCCAATTAATACTAATGAAATAATTAATAGTGAGTAAAATTTAAAATAGTTTTTCATAGCTTTTGTTGTTTAATTTTCTAAAAAATCTTAGTCAAATATGACTAATTTCAATTTTAAACCCTTAAATGTTTCTGCAATCCCTTCAACAGAAGTTTCACTTTGCAAAGAAATTCTAACAAAACCTTCCCCATAACTTAAATAAGAAAATGTTGTGTCTCCAATTTCTTTCCATACAGGATTGTATTGAGGAAATTGACTCCATCTTTGAGGTCTTTCTTCAGTAGCCGCTCTTTCAATATATGCGAGTACAGCACCGTGTTCCATTACATCATCATTAATTTCAGGAACCTTAATTTCAAAGTTTCCATATTGTTTGTCATCGCTCAGACTTGTTAAATCTCCAAACTCAACAATTATAACTTCAAGTTCTTTTCCAACTTCAAATTCTTTTTCAACCTCAATACAAGAAAAAAAGAACAAAGGGATAAATAATAATAAAAATAAATTTTTCATAATGTTTAGTTTAATATATCTACAAGTTAGTGAAAAAGTTGTTTATGGTTTATCGTTTTTTACTCTTTGATTATTTTATGCGTTAAGTTATTAATACCATATGACAAGTTAAGTATGTATGTACCTTTTTCTAATTGACTATATCAAGAATACATATCTTATATCAATTCGAAACAATATTAAACTTTACAGCCCACATTTTATGACCTTGCTGTAAATTATCAGCTTTGGAATATAACAAATACCCTTCAGATTGAATTTCATTTGTATAAATCAAATTTGGATGCCAACTAAACGGACTATCATTACTCCAAGGAATTGACCAGTCTGTTATTAACTTAGCTGGGGGCGTATCCCAATTAATTCCGTCAGATGATTGCCGAACATAAATTCCAGACATATTTGGATCTGAAGCCCCACTTAAATATTCACCCCAATTATTTTCTGAATAGACCATAATGTAAGTATCTGAAAAACTGTTATATGTAACATGAGGAAAAATAGCATCCGAATTACCTATTCCAACTACAATTTCTTTAGATCTTATATGTTCATTAGTAAAGTTATTGTTTGCATCTAGATAATATGGGTTTTCAAAATCAGGAGTATGATCTGAGTTAACATCATATTTTGACATACTAATATTAACACCCCTACCCATTCGCTGATGATCAACATAATATAAAAACACTTCTGATGAGTCTTTGGAATAAGTTATTGAAGGCTCACCTAAGCCATTATCACAATATCCATTATCATTATCAATGCTATAATAATTTTGAACCAAAGGTGAGCTGGATAATTCGTATGATTGACCGCTATCGAATGAAATCCCAAGACCTATGGATGCGTAAAAGCCAGGAATAGCTCCAGGACATTGGTCGCTACTATAATGGCGTTCAGAATGAAAAACACTATAAATTGTTCCATTATCATCTTTAATTAATTGACCTAACCCCACATAGTCTGAATAATAAGTATCCGAAATTGGTACTGCAACTTGGCTGACACTTGTTAAATTTTCTAGAGAACCACCTTCTAAGACAAATGAACTTACTCCGGAAGTTAAAAGTAATTTTACATCATTTTCTTCATAGTTAATCACACCAACAGTTACATCATTAAAATAATTTAAGCCTAAATTATGACCTACTGGAAATTCATCTGTAAAGTCCAGCTCGAGGCTGAATAACTGATTGGGATCTTCTACATAAATAGTTATAATTTCATTTACGAATGTATTATTCCCATTTTCGTTAAATGCATAAACATATATTGATTTAGTTGTGGTGCCCTGCTCAGAAAATGTATATTCTAAATATCCGTTTTCTGAAGTAATTACTTCGCCATTACCAAGTCTATATTCAAAATAGTCTGTGTTATCCGCAGTTGAATTAAAAATCACCTCTCCGGATCCATCTCCGTTAGGAAAGTCCTCAGAAACACCCTCTATGATAATTTCTAAATTAAGATTTGATGGAGTAACATTATCTGTAGGAATGGTATTGCTGTTATTAGAGTCATCACTACAAGCAAAGACTAGTGGAATAAATATTAATAATATTAGTTTTTTCATATAGTATTTTGTAAGATTATTATTCCTAAAATAAGGTAAGCTATAGCAGGAATAATATCAGAAATATTGTCTTTTATTTTAACTCTAACATAAATAGCTATAAGCATCATTATTATTAAAATTATTGAGCTAACAATTAGAGTATAATTTGACCATAGACCAATTAGTATCCCCATACCACAAGCTAACTGAAACCCACCTATTTCTTTTCTTCTTTTTTCCAACCCCCATCTTTTAAATTCCAAAACCATTTTATTTGAAACAAATGAATTTATACCATAAGTGATAAAAGATATGGCTACAAATATTATAATTATATTATCTACCCCCATTAAATTAAGCAACAATTAATTGAAATAATACTGAAATATTTTCCATCATGCTAACTTGCTTTAGTTTTCTACAAGATAGTAAGTTGTTTACGGATTCAAGCATGAAACAAGAATATTGTTATGTTGTAAGTTGGTTTAGTTGCAAGGGCCATCTGTATATGCAATCACACCATACCAATTAAATGCCTCACAACTATTATTATATGTATTTCCGTCACAACCACATACAGGTTCAACAACTGCGGGGCAAGCTATATCTGAGCTGATTAATGTTTCATCAATACACATATTAGGGACATCCTCATCATCACTAGAACAAGTAAAGACAAATATGCATAAGGTTAAGAATGCTAACCACTGTTTCCAATAGGTTCTGTAGCATAGTTTAACTTTAAGAAAGTTATAAAGCTTTTTCATATTTAGAAATTTATTAAGTCTAACAACCAATCCATAATAGCATAGCCAAATTTATATCCAACTGCTAATCCAATAACAACAATAATAAGTTTAGCCCAATCCGGAAGCTTTTTCATTTCTTCTTTTTTAGATTTTTCAACCCTAAATATGTCATATAAAAAAATAAAATAAATAGCGGAGTTTCAACATATTGATTAAGAAACTCTACCTCTTTGAAAATATCAGAATAAATATCAAATCCAATTAGGCCGGCAGACCCAAAATATAAAAATGGGGGGAGATACTTGTGAGAATAAATAAATTTTTCAAGTTTATCCATTGATCGTTAATATCAAATTTATTTCCTATTTATTAAGTAATATCCCACACATATTGAAAGAATAGATAGCCCAAAATATAATATGTCCATTGGGGTAGTGAAATTTTCAGAAAACTTAAGAACTTTTTCAAAAAACTTAACAATCAATACTATAATGATAACCTTAATTATTTTATTCTTGAGTTGGTCTAAGTCTCTAATTTTTAGAGTTGAATCAGTAAATTTTGAGTTGGCAAAATCAATTTCACCCACAAAGAGCTCATAAATTCCAAAACCAAAGATTAACAGTACAATCCCAATAAGAAATAAATCAATTGCGGATATTAATTTAAACAGAAGTTCATTATTACTACCTATTGAAGAATCAAAAAGTGGATTATAAAAAATAACAGCCTCAATTATATCCCAACTTCCAATTAAAATTAAAGTAAAGGCTGATAAGATTGATAGTATTACTGCAAGAATAGTTATGTATCTAAAATTCCATAAGAGTTTTTCAAATTTATTTTCCATAGTTTAAAATTAGCAAAAAATTTATGGTTAGTTATTATCGTGTTTTGGAAAGTAGTCGTTTTTCCAAAGATAGATAAGAATAATAATACCAGCACCTAAAGAAATAAGAAACCCATATAAATGTGTATCGAGTCCGAAACGGATGTATTGAATTAAATTATATAAGAAAAATACATCAAGGATAACAAGCGCAAAAATAATATAATGATTAAACTTTGGTGATTCTGGTATTTTCATCTCTAATTTTTTAAAAAATTTAATCCAAAATAATAATTAAAGATAAATTTATGTGTACTTTTGCGGCCGAATTTTTTAAAAATTATTTAATGAAAAATCAAGATAACGGAAATGTACAATTAAATTCTGCAAGAAATGAATTTAATGATAGAATTGAATCTAAATCTTTTCTAGGAAGAAGTAAAAAAGTTACGTGGACAGGGGCAAGAAGATTTAGGTCTATCTAAATTAAAATTACCACAATTAAATCATTTATATTTTTGTACATTGTTTTAAACTCATTTAATCAATGGATAAAAAAATAAACAGGTTTGTAAAATTACCACTCATAATTATTTGTGTGGTTATATGTATTTCTGGTTTAAGATGGTTAATTAACGAAGAACCGTGGATTTTGGATCAGGTTGCAAATGAGGAAAGATTGGCAATGACATTCAATGAATTATTTTCGATTGAAGGTAACAATACATTAGCAGCCTAC
Organism: uncultured Bacteroidota bacterium; assembly: GCA_902581145.1. Classification (GTDB taxonomy): domain Bacteria; phylum Bacteroidota; class Bacteroidia; order Flavobacteriales; family Flavobacteriaceae; genus MED-G13. Next base: position 5,372 of record CACHNE010000013.1, read on the forward strand.
CTTAAACAGATTTATAGATTTCTGGGTCTATATGTTTTTGGTACAGGCTTTGTTTTTTTAATGTTTTCTAAAATTGATTTATTTAATCATAGAAGCTTTAGAAACAGATATTTTATTGCTTTAGGCACATTACTGTTTTCCAATATTATACTCGCTTATTTCTGGATACCTTCCTCTCATTTCATTTATATAATGTGGGGCGCAATTTTACTATACCTTATAAGCTTATATAATCACACCAAATTAGAAAATTAAAAAAGGCCTCAGAAAGAGGCCTTTAAATAATTTATTCAAGTGATGATATCGAAGCGGTCCAATCACAATACCATTGCACATAAATTGCTTTTCCATCATCGTCGAAATCAAAAGATTCATAAATAGGAATAACTACAGACTTTCCATTTGAAGAATTAGTTACTTGCATATCATAATAAAATCTTACCGACCCGTCAGCTTCTCCAGTTTCAGGATTTACTCCCTGAAGAAAATTAAATGGAGCCATATGTTTTACATCATATTTAGCAAAAAAGTCTTTATGAATTGCTTTGATTTGGTCTAATCTAAGGGTGTCTGGTGCACCAAGTAAAGTACCTCTAAATACAGCTTCTTCTGAAAAACGTGAGTAATCGACGTCTTCGTTTGCATAGCTATCTAATAACGATTTCATAGTTGCAGAATTTTTCTCAAAAGATAAGTTTACAGAATCATCTGATTTTGTTTGTGAATCACAGGAGAGAATAATTACTCCCATTAATATTGAATAAAAAAGTTTTTTCATTGTATTTGTATTGTTTAAAGTTTAAAGTAAATAAAATTATTAGTCATTACCTCCGTTTGAGCTTATTTTTTTTGCAAGCATTTGCATATCATCCACCATATCTGTTTCATCAACTATTTCATATCCCAAAATAGTTTCTATAATATCCTCTAGTGTAACAATTCCAATTGTATTTTTTGAATTGTCAACCACAAGTGAAATATGCTCACGCTTTTTTAAAAGCTTATCAAATAGTTTTGGGATATTAGTTTTTTCACTTGAAATAATTATTGGTCGTTTTATTTCTGTTAATTTAAAATTACCTTTATTATTGATTATACTTTCTAAGATTGTATCTTTAAGTACATAAGCTTCAATCTTTTCGTCATTTAAAATTGGAATCCTTGAAAAAACCAGTTCAGGATTATTTTCATAAAATTCATTAATTGTTAAATTTTCATCTGCAGTAACCATGACAGAATATGGTGTCATTATTTCTTTAACTGTTACATTTCTGAGCTTGACAATATTCTTAATAAATTTTGAATCCTTTTCTTCAATAATACCTTCTTCTTTTGCTATTTCTGCAATAGTTGAAATATCTTCTCTTTTAAAAAAAAGTTCTTTTTTTGAAGCACCGATTGATTTAGTGAATGCTTGTAGAACCCATAATATTCCTGTGTACTTGAAGATTGGAATTATCGATGAAAGAAAAATTGTTGTAAACTTTGCTAAGTTATTCCAATATTTTGCCCCTATAGTTTTGGGGATAATTTCAGAAAAAAGTAAAATCATAATTGTCATTATTGTGGAAACAAACCCAACTAGAATTTCGTCAGAAATTCCACCTGGAAAAAAGGTGTTTTCAAGATTTAATTCGGAATATGCTACTTTAGCTTGAACACCAACTAAAATAGCTCCAACTGTATGAGCAATTGTGTTAAGAGTTAAAATAATTATTAAAGGTTCATCAATTGAATTCTTTAAATTTGATAATTTTTTTGCATAATTTTTTCCTTCTTTTATTTCAATTTTTATAAAGGTTGTGTTAATGCTAAGAAGTACAGCTTCTAGTATTGAGCATAGAAATGATAAGCTGATAGTTAAAAAAACGTATAGTAGTAATAGTTCCAATAGGAATAAATAATTATCTCAAATTTAATAAAACAAAATCATACATTTTCTTCTTTTTAAATTATTGTAAATTGTATTTATGAAAAAATGGTTTTTTGGTAAAAGAGTATTCCCAAGATGGAAATTAATTTTACTTGTTCTAATTGGAGTATATGCGGGATTTATGTTAGATAAAGATCCGACATTCGCTATAATATGGGCTCTATTGATGATTTGGGAGTTAACCAAAAAAGGATCTGACTCATGAAAAGATATGGCTTAGCACTTTTAGGTTTAATTTTATTTTCATCAGGGTTATGTGTTTTCGGAGAAGCACTTATTTCTAAATACGAGAATAATAATTGGTTTCTTATTGGGACGATATCATTAATTTTAATCAATGCTGGTCTTGGATTGATGATAAAAAATAAATGGGGAAAATTTTAATATTTCTTGAACTCAAACTTTTTGAATTATATAATTACTACACTATTAACAAGTGCTTAAACAGAGAATTAGAAAACATGAAGGAAATTGATAAATCTTATTTGATAAAAAAAATCAACAAACTAAATAAAAAAATTCATAGATCTGAAAGCCAGGAAAATGACAATAAAACTTGGTGGAGAAAAATGAAGCTTAAGAAATTAACTGAAAAATTAAAGCACCTTTAGTCTGAAACAATGGGTGCTGTAATTTCAGAATTACTTTTTACTATTATATAGGTTGAGATAGCATAAAATGCATTTCCACCGTTACCATCACTTATCCAGTCTTCGAAATCATATTCAAAAGATACCGTTGATCCATTGTAGCTTGTATCAAGATTATTCAACCTTACCGGAACTTCCATTCCAGGACACCAACCTGCCCTATCAGGTTGCCAGTTACCAGGGTTCTGGTTATTAATCGGATTACTAGAGCAACCAAGAGGACCAAGATTATGCTGAAATGTAGTAGAGCCATTAATTTTTATATTATGTGTTCTATAGCACCACTCAGCGCATGGCCTGCCGTCAGAATCAGTAGGAGTTGCATGCCCCCATCCAGAAATTATCGTTCTAAATTGAATGTTTTCCGAATTACCGGGAATTTGAATTGATTTTTCTAAATCTACATTATGATTAACTCCATATGGGACTCCACTTATTGAATTTGAGTGAAGACTTAATACTTCTGCAACTTCATAGTTTTCGTAGTCAGGGGTTCCAGCGATATAATCAAAATCTATGCTGACTATGTCAGCTTTTGTGGTCCAGTTTTCAATATATATTCTTAATTCTACATTGCCTTTCAAAAACGATTTAAAATCAGTTACATCAAACTCTAATCCTCTTTCTAATTGTTGAGTCCCTACCCAATAGGGGGTTATATATCTGGCTATCTCATACCAATTTCCGGTTGTTTGATCTTTAACTTTAACATTTGCAAATCTATCCCAATCATCACAACCTGTTGAAGGACAATCAATTTGTAAATACATTTTTATTTGTTGGATTTCAGATAAATCATCATGTAAACTAAACATCTGACTTGCCGATTGATTAAACCCACCGCCAAAGCCCAAATATTGATTTTGAAAAGCTTGATAATTATGAATTAAGGGTGTACCTAAGCCAAATAAATTTATATTAATATTATTACTAATATCATTTGAGGATATAACTAGTGTCGAATAATAATTTATTGCTTGAGAAGGAGTAAATCTAATATATAATTCATGTGAAATTTCAGGCACAAAAGAAAAACTTTGTGAGAATGAGCTGTTATCTAATGAAACTTCATATCCTTCAGGTGCATTTATATTTATTTCAGATGAAGTATTTTCAGCATTGATAATAATAAATTGAGATTCAGAAATCTGATTTACCATTGTATTTTCAAATGATAGGGTGCTAACATTAGCAGAAATACTCGCAGGTAAATTGATTACATTATTTTCTGATTCATCATCTGAACCACAAGTGAATAAAATTGTAAAAATTAAAAGTTTAAATAAATTTTTCATAGTCATTTTCAAATTTATAATTGTATTAGTTAAGTATTAAATTTTTGTCTTTTATTTTATTTATCCTAAGCATTTTATAGTCTAAAAAATAATTTTGGTAAAGTTTCCAAGGTAATTTTGAACCCTGCTTTGGAAACAAATGTGATGCTCTATTGATATATGTAGAATTTAAATTTAGTAACGGAGATATGTTCATACTTTTATCTTTTACCTGAGGAACAAAATATTTATAATCCTTTTTATCCATGAGTTTAAAAAGCCTGCTTGCATATTCACTTGTTAAATCACTTTTTAATGTCCATGAAGCATTGGTATATCCAGCAAAAAAAATACAATTTGGTAAACCGCTAAGCATTAGCCCTTTGTATGTTACAGCATCAGATGGATTATAATCCTTATTATCAATACTTATTTTTGAACCTCCAAATGCTAATAGCTTTAGGCCTGTTGCACTTATAATAATATCTGCCTCTAATTTTTTACCGGAGGAAAGTTTTATACCATTTTTATCTAGTGAATCGATTTTGTCGGTTACAACATTAGCTTTGCCATTTCGGATCGCCTTAAATAAATCTCCATCAGGAGCAACGCAAAATCTTTGATCCCATGGATTGTAATTTGGTTCAAAGTGAGGTTTTGCAGGAAAATCACCCAATTGTTTTTGAGCAGCATTAACTAATAATTTTTTCATATGCATTGGCCAAATTTTACATGCTTGAAAAAATAAGATTTGAACAAAAATATTTTTAAATCGAATTAGCTTATGGGCAATTTTTTTTGGAAAGTACTTTTTGATAAACTTTGCATATTTATCATTATTTGGAAAAGCTCCAACATAGGTTGGGGATCTTTGCAGCATTGTAATTTCAGAAGTTTTTTCTGCCATTTCAGGAACGATTGTCACAGCTGTTGCACCACTGCCTATGACCACTACTTTCTTCCCTTTATAATCTAAATCTTCTGGCCAATTTTGAGGATGAATAACCGTTCCTTCAAAATTATTTATCCCATTATAATTTGGAGTATAGCCTTCATCATAATTATAATATCCAGTGCATGAAAATAAGAATCTAGAATAGAAAATTTCTTCACTATTATTTTTGTTTTTAGTTGATATTGACCATATCTTTTTATAAGTATCAAAATTTGCCTTTACGACCTTAGTTTGATATCTAATTTTATCTTTTATATTATATTCATTTGCGGCTTCATTAAGGTATTTTAGAATATTTGGAGCATCAGCAAATGATTTTGGATTGTCCCAAGTTTTAAACGAAAATCCAAAAGTATACATATCTGAATCAGACCTTATTCCTGGGTATTTAAATAAGCTCCAAGTTCCGCCTAACTCATCTCTAGCTTCTATAATTATGTATGATTTTTCCGGATTTTTTCTCTCTAGATGACATGCTGAACCAATTCCGGAGAGCCCAGCACCAATAATTATTATATCGGTATAATTTTTCAATTTAAAAATTTTCTTAGAGTTGGAGAAGACACAAACCAAAGTGAAAAACCACTCATAACTGTTATTAGACCTAACAAGGAAAAAATTCTTAGAACAGTATTGTTGAAATCATCTCTTCCCTCATAATCCATAGTATGTGTCATCCATAAAAAATCAAACCATCTCCAATCTCTGTGTCTTACGGTTTGGAATTTTGCATTTTTAATCGATATATATGCTTTTAAATTTTCATCTGACTTATAATTAATAACATAGGCTGGAAGAAGTTTTTCTCTATACTCATGGTGTTTTCCGGTTTCATATATCGTTTCTACATTTGAAATTTCCAAGCCCTCTTTCATATAATTATTTGCAATGTAAATTGCATCTTCTTCAGAAATAGTTTTTTTAATTTCTCCGGTTCTAGCATGAAACAAAAAAGATTCATTAATAAGAAAATAAGGCTCTTTTTTTATATCTCTAATTTCTATTCTGTTAATTGATTCTGGATAGTTAATTTCCGACGGGCTAATTAAATTATCAAATGCTATTGGCTGATAGTCAAGATTTTTAAATTGATCTCCATGAATTTCATCTAAATTAGTCCAGCTAAAGTATAATCCACTTATAGTCCACATCAAAAACTGTATACCTAAAAATAGCCCAAGGTATCTATGCGCTCTTCTAATTTTATGTGAAATTTTTCTATTCATAAACTTTAATCAAAATATTAAAATATTTAACAAATAGCTAATTTCAAAAATTTAAATTTTATAATATTGATTTTAAATTAAAATTAACCAAAATGAAAACTACAACTGAAATTTATCAAGGTCCTGAACGCTGTCAAGCACATATGGCTTTAGGCCAAGCAAGAGAAGAAATGTTTGGGGAGCTAGTTTCACAAACAATGGACTATTGTGTTAGTGGTATTCTAGGAGTTCCTGTGGTTAGATCTATGTAATTACTTTTTTAAATATTTTTTATAAAAAGAATAAAGGATTGCATAAATAATAAGGACAATCCATAGATATATAAAAACATCATTTTTATAACCCATTATTGTATTTTTATTGAATAGTTAGTAATCACAATTTAGTAAAAAATAAATAATTGAAATTTTACAGAGCTGAACTGAAGTATGTTATTGTTTAATTAAACTTTAGTCGCCACAGTATTGTTCTGTGATTTCTTCTATCATTTCCTCTGACTGTATAGTCAGTGCAATAATTTCACCTTGTTCGTTTTCAAACTCCATAGTAATAGGGAATACAACTTCAAATTCATCATCACACTCAACGGTGTTGCAATTATTTGAGTACCATTCTTCCATAAAAGTGTATACTTCCTCTTCACTGTTTGCTGTAAACTGATCACCATTTGGTGCTTCCACAGTTACAGGGTAAACAATTTCACCACAGGCTTCATCTTCACCCTCATCATCATAACAGTACTCATCAAGTAATTCTTCTAATTCTTCTTCAGAATTAATTGTCAAGGTTTGAATTTGATCGTTAGTTTCAGAGTAATACTCAACAGTCAGTGGATAGGCAAGTGTAAAATCTCCACAATTATCGCTATTGCAATTTTCATAATATTGATCAATATATTCGTGAAGTGAATCTTCGCTTTCTACCGAAATAATTTCACCTTCTGGATTTACAATTGAAATTGGATACACTAAATCAACACAGTCAATTTCAAACCAACCTTCGTCATCCCATCCATCATCGTCATCCCATCCATCATCACACATTTCAAAATACATTTCTAGTTCTTCATAACTACCAACACCAACCACCTCTTCATTTTCATTTCCATTTTCATCTTCGTAATAAAAAACAATATTAAACGGAAAATTTATTTCTGGTAAGCTATCATATTCATCACTCATTTCATAATACAATTCTACAGCTTCATAAAATTCATCTTCATTAGCAACGGAGATTTGAGAGCCATCGGGCATACTTACTGAGACAGGGAATTGTAAATCAAAACACATGAAATTTTCCCATTCATCAAAAATATCATAGTCACCGTCACTATCTTGATCATAATTATCATCAAAAAGAATACCTCCATTCTGATCAAAATAGATGTAAAGAGCATTTAAAAGTGAAACTAAACTTCTCGATTCTCTTTTAATTTTAACTTCATAACCAATATTTTGAGCATGTAAGATTTGCTCAGCTGTAATATTATTTTCTAAACTGTTAATGTAACTCTGTGAAATTTCAGGAAGGTCATCAAAAGAAATTTCGATTTTATTATCATGGTTTTTTATTAATTCAATATGTTCTCTAACAGATAAATTTAAAACAGGATCAGTTTCGGTTTTAGAGCATGAAAAAATTACAACAGCAATTATTAATAAGTTAATATACTTTTTCATAAAATTTATTATTTTGCTAAATATACAAAAATTAACTGCGCGCAGTGTAATTCAAGAATGAGAGATATTTCAACTTTAAAATTAAATATTGTAGGACTAGGTTTCATCGCAATTATTTTATTTGGGATGTTCAAATTACACAATGAAGGCCATATTGAAATACCTGAAATTATTAAGGGTTATTATGAGTTCACAATCCCATTACTTTTTGTGGTAATTAATTTAATAGTTTACAGAGTTACGGTTAATTCTACTGGAATTTATAAATCCTTACTTTTTCCAAAGATTAGATTTAGAAGTGGTACATGGAGTGAAATAAAGCATTTTATAAATGTTACTGAAATAAGTAAAGATGACAAAGGCAAAGAGAAAAGACATGAGACTATATGGTTTATAGATTTTAATGATAAGGTTTGTTTTAGAATATCAAAACAAAACCCTTTAAGTGAGGGTGAAAATATGAAAAAAATACTTTCCGTAGTTAAACAAAGAGAGGTAGAATATCCTGAAAAATTAGTTTATACAAGCCCATTTTGGTATAGAGTAGGTTTATGGAAAGTAGACTATTCAAAAAAAGAAAAACCCGAATTGTAAATTATTTTTTATCTTTCAACATGTATCGTTTAGTAGCCTTTCTATTATTATTTAGTTTAACTTCATTTTCGAACAACAATCTTCAATTTGACGAATTTAAAAATATATCATTTGATGAATTTAAAAATCAAAATAATTTTCAATTTCAATTAAATGATATTTTTCATAAGCCGGAGAAAAAAAACATATTGCCAAGTGGGCTATTAAACGATTTAATAAATAAGTTCGCAAACACTAATTATCTTTCACTTAAATTCAATAGCACGAGAGAAAGGCAAAACGAACTAAAGATTTCATTTTCGAAAAGTTCATTAGCAATCCGGTATATGCTAGATTAGCTTAGTACATCATAGATGTAATTACTCTGTAAAGAAACCAACATATTACAGCTGCGTAAAAATATTTTCTGTTTTTCTTATACCATTCCATATTAATTCGCTAATTGTTTTAAATATTAATAATCTGTTTCAGAACTTCTTTGCGTAAATTTATGAATCTCTTTTTTAATTCTATTCACTGTTCTTATAAAAATGTAAAAGGCAGCGAATTTAAATAAGCTTGGCTAGGAATTGTTTTATTTTTTTTCGTTATTGCATTTGCATCTATAAAACCAATAAATATGGAATTGATTTTTGCAAATGATCAAGATTTAACCAATTTAATTTCAATTCTTCTACTCAATATTTTTGTGGTTTTGTTTATTTCAAAATTCATCTATTTGAAATATAATAACAGAAATAAAAAGTCTCTTGATGAATTCTTTTTCACATATAATTCAGCTGGCCTCATTACTTTTTTATTATGTTTTTTACTTAGTAATGTAAAATTAGATTTAGGTTTTGCGTTAGGGCTCTTTGCAATTTTTGCGATTCTTAGGTTTAGAACAGAGACTATTAAGGTAAAGGAAATGACATATTTCTTTGTTGTAATCGGCGTCTCTGCAATAAATGCCTTATCCAATAATAACGCTAGTATTATGGAATTAGTTGTTGCCAACGGATCTATAATTGCTCTCCTTTTTATTCTGGAATATTCGATTAACAAATCCACTTCTGAATAAATAATTGAAATAATACAATAAACTTCTTTTTTTTCAGTTATAATGTTTTAATAAATTTTATAATTATGAAAAAACTTATTTTTTTGCTTTCAATTATGATTAGCTTTTCTTGTGCTAATCCCACGGAAAATGTATCTGCAGTTGACGTTGATGCAGTAGTAGTTGATATTGTAAAAATTTCAAATGATTTTCAATCAGCTTATATCTCTCAAGATTGGGAAACGGCAAGTCAATGGATTTCCGAAGAATTAGGAACTACAATATTTAATTCAAATGGATCTGCTTTAGCTGTTCAAACTGAGGAGCAGGTTAACACAGATAGAGGTTGGAATTTTGGTACTTTTGAAATGTCAAATCATCAGGTTTTTATGTCATCTGATATGAACACAGCAGTAATTACCTTTGATGCAGATGGTTCGATTAATTTTAATGAAGGAGATCAAAATGTACCTTATGCTACAAGAGCGTCTCAAACATGGGTAAATGAAAATGGGGAGTGGAAAGTCATGCATTCTCATTGGTCACCAAGAACAAATTCACAAGGAATTCCACAAGAAAATTAGATTTTTGTTTTTGTAGATTAAAAAGCCCCGTTTATCGGGGTTTTTTTTATTTATTAACTTTACGATATGAAAACTAAAAAAGAAATAGTAAAGGATTGGATTACAAGATATACAGGAGTAGAAATTTCTGATTTTGGTGAATATATATTATTAACAAATTTTCAAAAATATGTTGATGAATTTGCCTCTTTAAATGGCGCCTCTGTCGATGGACTTGACAAAAATATGCCATCTTCAACTCATAATAATATTACGATTATAAACTTCGGAATGGGAAGTCCAAATGCAGCAACAGTAATGGATTTGCTTACCGCATTAATGCCAAAGGCGGTATTATTTTTAGGTAAGTGTGGGGGATTAAAAAACCGAATAAAAATTGGAGATTATATATTACCAATTGGAGCAATAAGAGGTGAGGGAACGTCTAATGATTATTTCCCAATTGAAGTTCCAGCAATGCCTTCTTTTTCTTTACAAAGAGCAATTTCTTCAGCTTTAAAGTATAATAAAACCGATTATTGGACTGGAACAATCTTCACCACAAACAGAAGAGTTTGGGAATTTGATTTAAAATTTAAAAAATATCTTAAAAAAGTTAGAGCTTATTCAATTGATATGGAAACAGCAACTTTATTCACTGTAGGATTTCATAATAGGATACCAACAGGAGCTTTACTTTTAGTTACTGATCAGCCAATGATACCAGATGGAATTAAAACTAAGATTGAGGATGATAAAAATTCAAAGTTATATGATAAAAATCATCTTGAACTTGGAATTGCATCTCTTAACGAAATAATTAAGTATGATGGTACCAATACTGTTAGACACTTAAAATTTTAATGAATTATATATAATTGAAGTTATGAGAATTCTATATTTATTTTTTCTGATTTCCTCATTAATATTTTCTCAAAATAAACTAACTAAATCTGATCTAATAGGAAAGTGGGAAGTTAAAGTTAAGGTAAAACAACTTTTAAAAGAAGAAACAAAAGATCTTGATATATTTGAGAAAATGGCGGTGCAGTTGGCGTCAGGTTTTGCAGAAGATATTTTGGACTCCGCTGATATTTATATTCTTTTCAAAAAAAATAATACAGCTACGCTGACTCTAAGTTTTTTAGATTATGATGAGGAAGAAGAAGTTAAATGGTCAATAGTTGGTGAGGAAATAGTAATTGACGATTCATTAAATAAAAAAATAAATATCGGCTCAGATAATAATAAATGGGTTTTAGTTGATGACATTATCTTCTTCAAAGAAAAAAACCAAAAGATTAACAAAAACATATTTCTGAGAAAAGTAGAATAGGTAGTTAATCAAAAATAAAAGTTAACCCCGCATTTTCCTGAAGTCTTTTTAGAAGAGGCTCGCCCAATGCAACCGAAGGAGTTAAGATTCCATAAGTTTCGGGTGTTTTGTCTGTAGCTAGGCAAACAGCACTTTCTGCTAACATTTTAGAAGTTGATCCATAACCAGGATCCATATCACCGATAACTTTACTCAGGAAAATTTTATTTTGGTGTATTAAATAAAATCGCAGATTATAGTATCCCATAATTCTGGTTTTTTTGGAGGGGCCCTCCCCAGACTTAGGTAAAACATAATCGACAATATTTTTTATAAAACTTCCTTTTTTTCTAGTTGCTAAAAAAATCGGAACTAGACTCAAGTATCCCTTTATTTGACCAAAAAATCCTTTTCCGCACAATGTTGCCTCATCGTAAGAAAAGTCTGATCCGTATTTGAAATCAATTAGTGCATGGCTTCTTCTTACAATTTTTGTATTAATTCCTGCCATGACAAAAGGAGCAATCCATGAGTTTGAAATCTTATCAAAAATTACGCTTTGAAGATCTGCTTTGTCAGGTCCAGTTTGTTTGTCTATTGGATTTAAGCCATAAGGATTTATCAAAGTTTTTCTAACGTCTTTATCTACACGTGCTTCCTCCAAAACATTTGAAAGGCTGTTGTATGTACCACCACTTATTCCTCCTTTGGCGCCTGCGACCCTCATATTTATCTTGTTGGCATATTTTCCTGTTTTTTCGAAAACCTTTTTTTGAGAATAAAAAACTCCCATATCAGATGGAATCGAATCGAATCCACAGGAGTTGATGATTTTAATTTTATTTTCTTTAGCCTTTGAGTGATATTTATCAATCATTTTTCTAATCCATTGGGTTTCACCTGTAATATCACAATAATTAGTGTTTGTTTTAATACAGGCTTCTATAAGATTTGTCCCTAATTTTGCATAAGGGCCAACGGTTGTACAAATTACTTTTGTTTTAGAAGTTAATTTGATAAGACTTTCGATGTCGTTACAATCAGCGATGAAAATTCTGTCATTAGCTATATTTAATCGTTTAGCAACAACTGAAGCTTTTCCTTTATTTCTTCCGGCAATTCCCCATTTTAGAGCGGTGTTGGAATATTTTTCATTAATATATTCACTAACCAGTTGGCCTGTAAAACCTGTTGCTCCCCAGATTATTAAGTCTAGTTCTTTTGTATTTGACATATTTAAAATTTATTGATCTATTTTTTCGGAATTAAAGAAGGCAACCTCATTATTTTCAACCTTAATATGAAAATCAATTGGGTTACAGCATACTTCACAATCTTCTATAAAATTTTGATTTTCAATTGAAGGGTCTACCATTTTTAATTGATTCTGCCAACAATATGGACAATCGAAATATTCTTCTAACACAATATTGAATTTATTTTACAATATTATGATAAAGATTCAGATGATTCATTAAATTGATAAATAATTATTAATTAAATATTATGAAAAAATTGTTCTTAGTTCTCTGTATTTTGGGAATTGTCTTACCTTATTATCAGTTGTATTATTTTTTACTTGAAAATAATTGGTCAATGAGTGGGTTTTGGGCTGATATTTATTCTAATCATGCAATTTCAATGATAACCATGGATATAACAGTTGCGGCAACTTCGTATTTGGTTTTTATTATCTATAAGTTTTATAATAAAAAAATAGATGGTCGATCGTTCATCAAATATATGTTATCATTGTTTTTGGTAGGATTTTCATTATCAATGCCTTTGTATTTATATGATAATTATAAAAACTAAAAAATAATACTTGAAAATATCATTTGCTATAAGAATATAGATTACATTTGCTGAAATTAATAATTTACATGAAAGGAACAGTAAAATTTTTCAATGAATCTAAAGGATATGGGTTCATTACAAACGACGAAACAGGAGAAGACCTTTTCGTTCATTATTCAGCACTTGGCAACCTTACCATTAAAGAAGGTGATAAAGTAGAGTATGAAGAAGGTGAAGGTAGAAAAGGAAAAGCTGCTACAAAGGTAGAACTTGCATAGTCATCAATACAGCATTTAATCCAATAACCTTTCCTTAACTAAACAAGCATAAACTTTTAAAGATTAATTTTAGATATATTTACTATGCATGCATAGTAAATTGTATAGTCTATAATAATTAAAATCTCTTACCAATTGAAATACCCCCTTTAAAAGTTGCTTCGGGTCTATAATTGTCAACCTCATAATTGGAATCTGGATTATCATTTCCGCTATTAGCAAATAAGTACCTTCCAAACCCTAACATATATTCAAAAGTCCAACCTTTTTTGTTGACCCATTTTCTACCAACCCCAACTCCAGGTGCAATATCCCAAGCTTTTATTTCTTCGGTTGTTGAATATGGCTCATTCGGCATGGGATTATAAAAGTACGTATCTCTGTCATATTCAATGTTTGAAAATTTTATAAATACTTCAGCAAAATATCCTTCTCCACCAAAATCGGTTTTATTTAAAAAATAAAATCGATAAAAAGGATTTAAAGAAAATTTTTCAGACCATGATCTTGAAGCATTATTATCATTAAAGTTTAAAAACACTTCAGCCCCATATGATGAATAAGCATCATTTATAATTTCATATCCAATATTCAAAGCAGGCTGAGTTAAAAAATCTATCACATCAAGTTTAATTTCAGAATCTCCAATTTCATCAAAAAGTTCTGTAACCTGTCTATCTGATTTAATAACTTCTACCTGCTTAACTTCTTGCTGAGCAAAAGAAAAAGTAGAAAAAATTATTAGGCTAATAATTAAAAATTGATGTTTCATGTTCTTGTAATTTTATACTGCATGCATTATAGTAAAGTTAATTTAATGGAGAACAAAAGATTTAAAATAACTGTTAATTTTTCATTAAAATTCAAAACACAAATTATTTAAACAACTAGACATTACAATGAATCATAAATATTTAAAAGAAATAGTTTATTTTAGTACATCCAAAAACAAACTAACTATGAATAAGTTTTCACTAACCATTTTGTCGATATTCATTTTTTCAATATCGATTTCTCAAAACATCACTCTATCATCTGATTCTAATTCATTAACCGAAGGATCAGCATCTTCTGTTAATATTACAGGGACAATTGACGCGGTTTCAGATTCAGATATCTCGATTCCGCTTACTTTGTCTGGAAGTGCATCAAATGGTGACGATTATAATTATTCATTTGCAACTTTAAATCAGGCTTCTACAATATTTAATTATCAAAACTTTGGAGCTCACCGAAATCATGATGACGGTAGGATAATAACCCTGCACGAAGGAAATATAAATGTTTATGATGGCGGAACGTTAACAAATTATGAATTACAAAGAAGCTATAACAATAGTTTTGAGTTAGTAGGTGATATTATGTATGTAAAATATGGGAGTCAAAGCATATACTCTATTAATCTTTCTGATCTAGAAAATATAGTTGAGACTGAAATATTAACAATGGATGATTCGGGGGCGGGGGCTGATATTTATAATTTCACAGTAGAGGGAAACAATTTACTTTATGTCTGGAATGATTCAGCTGCTAATACAAACTTTAATTTATCTAAACTTCAGATTGGCGGTGCAACTGAATTGATAACCCAATATAATTGGTATGGAACTCACCCAATTTTAATGAATGATGTGGCATATGTAATGACTTCGGGTGGTATATGGCCCGCCGAATCATTTACAATTAATTACTCAGAAGACGATGCCGTTTTTATTTTAGGATCTGAAATTGATCAAAATGAAAAACCTGTAGTTAGAGATAATAAGGTTTATATTTATGCGGATGAGCCAAATGATGGCTCAGACTGGTGGCAAATTGCTGAAGTTGATTTAAATAGTTCAAGTCACTCTTGGTTAGCTCCGAACCTCTCAGAAATTGAATCTTTCCATTTTGATAACGTAGGAAATTTAACCACTTATTCTGGCGTAAGTAATAACCTTTCACTTACTTCATATCAGTTCGCTCCACAGATTAAGATCCCAGCTGGATCAACAAATGGCTCCATCACATTTAGCTTAATTAACGACAATAGTAATGAAGCAGAAGAGACGATTATTATCACTCCTGGTACTCCAACCAATGGAGCTTTAACGGATAGTTCAGCAATTACTATCACAATTACTGACAATGATAATCCGTCTGCGGTTACATTTGCATTATCATCAGATTCTATTGATGAGAACTCATCGTCTAGCGTTACATTAACAGCTACTGCAGACCCAGTTTCTGGTGTTGACATTACTATTCCGTTTACATTGTCTGGCACGGCAGGTTCTGACGAATACTCGGTAAGTGGAACTGAGATTATTATTCCTGCAGGTTCATCTACGGCGAGTGTTACGATATCAACAAGTGGTTTGGATGATAATGAAGTAGAATTAACAGAGACAATTATTTTCACTTTTGGAGAGATTACTAATGGTACAACAGCAATGACTGATGTTACATTAAACTTAGAGAGTGATGATGATCCAACAATTACTTCAATGGTAGTTAGTCCAGCATCAGTTGATGAGGGATCAGCGAGTGTTTTAACAGCTACTATTGACGGGGCTTCATCAAAAGATGTTACAGTGCCATTAACTGTTACTGGAACAGCAACAAATGAAACAGACTACACAACCTCCTTTGAATCTCAAGGAGTAGAAGATTTACAATATTACTTGCCTCAATACTATAATCCTGAATCATTCTCAATAATGCAAGATGGAAGACATGTTTTTCTAAGTGATAGTCAATTGCTGTTAATAGATACAGAAACAAATACAACTTATAATATTAATTTATCGCAGAGTTATTATGGGGGCTATACCAAAGTTGAGGGTAATAAAATTTATGCAAGAAACGATAATCAGCTCTCAGAAATTATTATAGATATTGATGGAAATTTGGTAAGTGAAACAATAATCTTAACCAAAGACAACAATCCGGTTTCAGGAGCTCTATCGATGCCACAAAATCATCAGCTTGATTATGGTTTTATGGTTAATGGAAATGATCTTTATTACATCACAAGACAGACTATCACAGGCAATAGGTTTGTATGGAAACAGGATATGAGTGATATTACAGATTCTGGCTCGGATCTTTTAGATTCTGGCTCGGATCTTTACTTTCAGCACATGTTTTATTATAATGATGATTTATATTCCATCAGATCTTGGCAAATTTTTAAATATACTTCTGGAGAATTTCAAGAGCAATACAACACATCACATTACACATATGACATTGTAAGTGCCAACGATAAAGTTTTTATAAAATATCAGCAAAATAATATTTATAAGTTTGGAGAGCTTAACCCAGAATTATCAGAAAATAATGTTAACGAAATTCAATTTTCACTTGGATCAGACATATACCAATCATTAAGTTTTTATCCAGATCAACTTGGTAATTTGTTTCTATATAATCAAGAAAATGAAGGTGCATACGGAGTATTTAAGTACCAGTTATCTCCACAGTTAAAGATTCCAGCAGGAGAAACTACAGGTACAATTACTTTCACTTCTGTTGATGATTCTAATGATGAATTAACTGAGACGATTATACTTACACCTGGTACCCCTACAAATGCTACTTTATCAGATAGTAGTTCTGTGACTATTAGCATAGAAGACAATGATGATGCCCCAGAGATTACTTTAAGTCTATCAGCTGCTTCATTAACTGAGAATTCTTCAAATACAGTTACCCTAACAGCAACACCAGATGTTGTTTCAGAACAAGAAATCACATTAACATATTCTCTTGCAAACTCAACAGCTGGGTCTGACGAGTATAGTGTTAGTGCAGAGACATTAGTCATAGCTGCGGGCGCTACCTCGGGTAGTATTACAGTTTCTTCGTCGGAGGATGATGATTCGGTTGAGCCAGTTGAGACCATTGTATTTGATTTTACAGCGCCAGACAATGCTACATTTGCAACTGATGGATCATCAATAACGATTAATTTGATAAGTGAGGATGATGCTTCAATTTCCTCAATTACAGGATCACCAGAAACAATTGTTGAGGGAACCTCTTCTACAGTTACAATGACTATAGAAGGTGCTACTTCAACTGATGTAGTTGTTCCACTTACAATCACAGGAACAGCAACAAATGCAATAGACTATACCACTTCTTTTAGTTCAGAAGGTGAAAAACAAACCATTTCTGAAAATCATGATGATTATGGTAAAATGCAATCACATGAAGATGGTAGAATTTTTTATTTAAATGGCAATACTTTGAGGGTTTATGATCCTTCTGATGGTTCTCTTACATCAGTTAATCTAAACAGGTCATACTCAAATAATTACTTCAAAATTTTATCTGATAAAATTTATGCTCAAACATCTCAACAGGTTTATGCTTTAGACATCACAGATCTGGATAATATTTCTGAAGAGATAATCATTGATATCAGCAATACACCTGAGCAAGGCAACATATACTATCCAATTAGTGTAGAGGGAGAAAATATTCTATTTAATGTACTTGATAATACAGCTTTAAACAGAAAAGTCTATAAAAAAACTGGAGATGAAGATCCGGTATTGATAAGTGATCAACAAACTTGTTGTTTCATCCCACTATTAATTGATGATAGAGCATTTATGTTAGAAACAAACCGACTATATGAGATTATAGATGGTGAGTTTATTGAAAAGGGATATATCGGAAATGTTTATATTGACAGAGAAAATGTGCAATTATATGACAATCAAGTGTATGTTTCTTTACAAGATTATAATGACAACACAGAATCCTATGTAATAGCAAGGCTTGATTTATCAAATGTAGATTCAAATCAGGTAGGTTTTGAAACAATCACAGAAATAACTTATCTCCCTTCACAACCAATTGTAAATTTTGCATTTTCCAATGGTAATTTATTTACAATTGAGTACAACAATGACACAAACTATGGTAGATACAAGCACCAGTTATCTCCACAGTTAAAGATTCCAGCAGGAGAAACTACAGGTACAATTACTTTCACTTCTGTTGATGATTCTAATGATGAATTAACTGAGACGATTATACTTACACCTGGTACCCCTACAAATGCTACTTTATCAGATAGTAGTTCTGTGACTATTAGCATAGAAGACAATGATGATGCCCCAGAGATTACTTTAAGTCTATCAGCTGCTTCATTAACTGAGAATTCTTCAAATACAGTTACCCTAACAGCAACACCAGATGTTGTTTCAGAACAAGAAATCACATTAACATATTCTCTTGCAAACTCAACAGCTGGGTCTGACGAGTATAGTGTTAGTGCAGAGACATTAGTCATAGCTGCGGGCGCTACCTCGGGTAGTATTACAGTTTCTTCGTCGGAGGATGATGATTCGGTTGAGCCAGTTGAGACCATTGTATTTGATTTTACAGCGCCAGACAATGCTACATTTGCAACTGATGGTTCATCAATAACGATTAATTTGATAAGTGAGGATGATCCTGTATCATCATTAGCAGCTACGTTAGAAGAAATCACAGAAGGTGAAACAACTGAGATTACCATAACTATTGAACAGCCAGCATCACGCGAGGTAATTGTTCCTTTAGAATTATCGGGTGATGCAATGTTTAACATTGATTACACAACAGATTTTGAAACCGAAGGTCGAGAGTCAACAATAATGACTCCAAATTCAAATCAAGATTTTGGTGACAGATTTGAAGTTTTAGAAGACGGAAGATATATATTTTTAAATGGATCGACTATACGTGTGTATAACCCTGATACTTTCTCAATTGAAACTTATTATTTATATGGGGAGACCGAGACTGGAGGTTTAAATAGTAGATACTATAGCTATATGGCTGTTAGTGGAAATAATGTCTATTTACAAGGATCTCAACATTTAGATAAATTTGATGTTAGTCAACTTTCATTAGAAGTTGATAATCAAATTATTGTGGAGACACATGTTGCCCTAGATCCAGAGAATCCAAATGATTCTTTTTATGGTCAATTTCATATTGAAAATGGTAATTTAATCTATCAAATTAATGTTTTGAACAATTCTTATGCTACCTACACAAAACAAGGTAATGAAGATTCCATTGAAATATATTCTGGAAATAATTATTTTCAGACCCTATTTTTATTTAACGGAAGGACATATTATGCCAACGGTAATGATATTTACGAAATATACAATGGTGAAATAACCAACAGTATTAGTTATAGCAATACGTATTTTTATCAAATGAAGGCATACAACGGAATTGCCTATTTCCTGATTGAAAATTATAACAATGACACTCGTGAAGTTCATCGTATTGATATAGAGAATGACATTGTCGGTTCAAGTTCAGGGAACCTTGGATCATCGACGATTGTAAATTATGAATTAGGAGAAGCTGTTAATTACGTAAGGACTTTTACTTTTGATGCCGCTGGTAATATTATATTGTACAATAGAACAAACCCTAATAATTATTGGGGGATATTTAGTTATCAGCTTAGTCCTCAAATTACTATTCCAACAGGATCTACTCAAGGTACCTTTACATTTTCAGCAACCGATGATCAATCTTTTGAGAATACCGAGGATATTATTATTACTCCAGGCCAGCCAACTTTTGCAACCTTAACAAGTACAGAGCCACTTTCAATTGATATTATTGATAATGACGATGCTCCAATAATTTCATTTGAACTTTCTGACGAAAACATCTATGAAAATTCAGAAATCAGTGTTACCCTGACGGCTACCGTTGACAATCAATCAGGCGTTGAAATCACAATTCCTTTTACAATGGATGGTTCTTCAGCTGATTACTTAACAGGGAGCACTGAAGATTCAGAGTTTTCTATTCGTAAGACGGGTACAGATATTGAAACAAGTGAAATTGTAATTCCGCCTAACGCAACTTCAGGAAATATAACCATATATACTTATGGTTATGATGATGACGAAGTTGAAATATCAGAGTCGATTATATTTAATTTTACTGAAGCACAACTTGGAGAGACAGGTTCTTTAGGTCAATTTGATCAAGAGACTATTACCCTTAATTTAATTAGCGAAGATTTAGCTACAATCAATAATTCTACTGTTGAATCTACCGAATTAACAGAAGGGGAATCTACAATAATGCAAGTTCATATTAATGCCCCAACCTCTGAGGATATTTATGTTCCAGTAACATTTTCTGGAACAGCAACTTATGAACTAGATTATACAACTAGTTCTGAAGCTACAGGAGAAGAGTTGCTTATTGGTGAACTATCCTTTAGTGGATTTAGTCACTATGAAATATTATCAGATGGTAGACATATCTTCTTAAATAATGGTAACATCATGGTTGTTGCACCCGATGCTAGTTACATGAATACGGCACAGCTTACTCTTTCTAACGGGTCAGTTGAGCATTATCAATACATGGTAGTTGAGGATGATATGATTTATATCGGTAATGATAATAGACTTGCTACAGTGGATATTACGGATATTTCAGCAAATCAGGTATTGGTAGAGACATTTGCATTGTTAGATAATGTCGGATTAAACGGATATAATTTTACCGTCGAGAATGGAACAATCGTATATGGTGCTTATGTAGATGGAGTTGGTACAAGACAGGTTTGGAGTATTCAAGATATAGAGTCTGAGCCAACATTACTTGGCACCAGCTTGGAATGCTGTTACAAACCAGTTTTAATTAACGGTAATGTTTATAGATTAGAAACTTATGGTTATAGTCAATTAATTAACGGTGAAGATGGTCCTTATATTAATTATAATGGATATACTGACAGAATTGACAAGGGCAGAAAAATTGTTGTTAAGAACGGAATTTTATACGGATTTTCAGACGAGGGAGATAGGGATGTTATTAAAATTGATTTAGAGGCAGGTAATGGATTTACTCAAAAAGCATTTGATGTAGACATTTCAGATGAAATTAACTCTACTCGATCTTTTGATTTTGCGCCAAATGGAGACATAATTATGGTAAATGAGACCACAAATGACAACGAATATGTTGTGCAGCTTAACTCATATTTAATTAGTGCTCAAATTAAAATTCCAGCTGGTGAAACTACTGGATCAATGGAAATCGCTACTGTCAATGATGATTCATTTGAAGACACTGAACTTATTGATGCAGTTATACAGGCTCCATTAAATGCTATATTAAATGAAACAGCTCAATTTCAAATTGAAATATTAGATAACGATGAGGCTCCGTCTATTTCATTTGAGTTGTCTTCTGAAACTATTGTTGAAGGCTCTGAAACCGATGTCACTTTAACTGCTACTCTAGACGAGATCACTTCATACGAAACTACTATTCCTTTTACATTGGATGGAACTGCAGATTATGTAGAAGGCGATTCAGAAGCCTCTGAGTACTCAATTAGTGCTAATAGTATTGTAGTTCCAGCCAATACTGAATTTGCAAGTATTTCTATTTCTACTCAAGATTTTGACGATGATTCAGTCGAAATATTAGAGACCATTATTTTTAACTTTGGTGATATTCAGATAGGGTCAGCAGCTACAGTAGTTGCAGAACCAAACTCAATAACATTGAATATTGAAAGTGATGATGACCCAGAGATTACATCATTTTCCGTAGATCCAATTGAATTTGCAGAGCATGAGTTTACAACCATAACAGCTGAAATTTCTGAACCAAGTTCAAGAGATGTTACGGTTGCTGTAGGTCTTGCAGGTACTGCAGAATTAGATATAGATTACACAGCAGTACAGGACGCCTTAGGTGAGGAAAGCAGATTTGCTGATTTACCAAGTAATGTGAGACATATCGATTTTGACTCTAATGGAAGAATGATTGTGTTGAAAAATTATTATGAAATTGATGTATA
>CACHNE010000014.1 GCA_902581145.1 uncultured Bacteroidota bacterium
AACAACTAAACGCTATGAAAAATATATTATTTACATTTTTATTTACAATATCTCTTATATCATTTGGTCAAACTTGGCAATACAGTGAGGGTGGAAATGCATTTGATGGTAAGTATAAAACATCAATAGTCACTGGGGTTGGAAGTACC
This sequence comes from uncultured Bacteroidota bacterium, assembly GCA_902581145.1. GTDB lineage: Bacteria > Bacteroidota > Bacteroidia > Flavobacteriales > Flavobacteriaceae > MED-G13. Next base: position 150 of record CACHNE010000014.1, read on the forward strand.
TTTCCCTATGAGAAACCATCACTTGTTGTCAATAAGTTTGAAGGAGAGTCTATTAATTTTTACATTACAGGTGCAGGGTATTTTCAAGAAAATACAGGTGTAAGTGTTCTTTGGGTTTTTGATAATGAGCCTGAAAAAGTTTATTCAACATATAATTTTTCAATTTCTAATGATGGTAAAATATTATTTTTTCTTGAATTTAATAATCCAGATGGCTCTGGCAAATTAAAACCTGTAGATATTATTGAAAAGTTAACTATAGGAAATGAGGTTACACTTCGAGTTAGTGATGATTATGGCTCAAACGATATTATATTTTCATTAAGAGGTAGCTCAAAAGCAATAAACTTTGTTATTCCTAAAGAAGAAAGGCAAATAATGCTTGATGAAGGTCTTACTGAAAGAAACGCACTCGCAGAAGTTGAAGCTAAAAATCAACTTATTCTTGACGGTTTAATGAAAAAAGCAACTGAAGAAAAAATTTCAAGTACTTCACTATCAAGTCTTAAAAGCCAATTTGAAAAAGATTTAGGATTAAGTTATTATTCTGGAATGCAAACTGGAAAAAAATATAAATCAATTTTAGTTGATGCTGGTTTGGATGATTCAATGTTTACGAGCTATGGTTACGTGGATATATTTTATATTCTTGAAGATGGTTCAAAGGATAAAATTCTTGGAACTTGGACAGTGGAAATGGATGCTCCTATTTTTTCAAGATTAAAAGATGAATTAGAAGCTGATAATAGTCATCTTGAAAATATTTTATCAAAATATGAAAGAGTTGAAATAATAGATTATTTGAAAAAAGAAGTTTCAAAATTATCTAAAAAGTACTCTAAAGAGTTTGATTTGTTAGATGTTGAAAGTGTTAAAATAACATTATCTGATTATCGTTTTAAAAAATTCTGGAATTGTAAAGTTGAGATAATTCTTAATGACGGAACAGAAAGAGTTATAGATAATGCTGCTCGTGCATATGATTTAGAAATTTCAAAAAAAGAGTTAAAAAGTTTAGGTGGTCAAATGGGAGTTCCCTTTTAAGTTAACTATGAAAAAGCTAATACTATTACTATTTATTCCACTTGCCTATATTGAATAAATATGGAATTTGACTTTAGTTTAAATATTGGATTACTTGTTGCTCATCTCTTTGCTTATTTCTTTATTCTTTTCATTTTTCTTAAAATCAGAAGAAAGTTAATTGACAGAAAGCTTATCAATTCTGTCACATCTTTTCACAGAGGAACAAATTCAGAAAGAAGCTTAATATTAGGATTATTAAAAAGTGGTGTGCCTGCTGATTGTATTTTTCACGACTTGTATGTAAGAAAACCTAACGGAAAATATTCTCAAATTGATTTAGTCATTGTAACAAATGTGGGTATTATTGTTGTTGAAATAAAGGATTATAGTGGATGGATATTTGGAACTTCAAATCAAACAAATTGGACTCAAGTACTTGCATACGGGAAAAGAAAATATCGATTCTACAACCCAATTAAACAAAATGTTAATCATATAGATGCATTGAAACAAAAACTTAAACAACCCAATTATATACCTTTCTTTTCTCTTATTGTTTTTTATGGAGACTGTGAATTGAAAAAGATAGATTATGTACCAAGAAATACTTATGTCGTTAGTGCTCATAGAGTTTTTGATGCATTGGATATAATATCAAATGAGAATGATTCTATAAATTATTCAAATGAAATTGAAATGCTTAATATTCTTAAGCAGTCTGTTAATCTTGGCGAAGAGCCTGAAGTAATAAATAAACATTTAAATGACATAGAGGATATGCTTGGTACTAATAGAGTTCTCAAATAGAAACCAACAAGCTAATCCAAACTAAAGAGTGCCAAATGAGTGCCAACTTTTAGTATATTTATATATCGTTCTTTATAAAGTGCTGTAAAAAAAGAAACCTCCGATTTCTCGAAGGCTTTATTCTGTGTAGTGTAGCGGTTTCGCTTGCTCCCCCTCTTGGGCTCGAACCAAGGACCCTCTGATTAACAGTCAGATGCTCTAACCAACTGAGCTAAGGAGGAATTTACTTTTCAGTGAGGGCAAATATATGTAATATTTTTAAAATTTGATTTTTTTTTAATTAAATCTTTACATCTGAAAATTTAAAGAATAAACGGTATTACTGCTTTTCTTTTTTCAGGATATTCTTTAAATGAATTAATATACCAATTGTGATGGTTTAGGGCTCTTGGAATTAAGTTAAAAGCGGTCCATAATGTAAAGCTTAAAGCTCCAAGATTAAAAACTATTATAGCAAATCCTATCCATTCAACAATTTCACCAAAATGATTTGGACAAGAAATATATTTAAACATGCCACCCTGGGGAATTTGATACTCTTTATTTTCTTTACGCAGGGATATCAATTTATTATCTGATGTTCTGTTAATGTACATTCCGACAAAAAAAATAATTAGTCCAATTAATGTATTAATTCCAAAATCTAGTTGTGATATATTTCCTATCTCATAGCCAACAAAAAAACCGTTAAATAAATTAAAAACGAATGCACTAATCACAATCACTAAAGGCATCTTTTTTCCTTTAGTCTTTAACTTCATTGGAAATAGTATAGTTCTGTAGAAATAGTGTAAAATCCATAATCCAATTATTAATATTATGATTCCATTTTTTTCAACAGGAGAAAACAAAATTATTCCTGGCATTAAGACCAAAGCAGGTAATTCCATCCAAAACCACCCCCATTTGTTATCAATAGTAATTCCCCAATTTGAATTTGAATGTCTTCCGTAAGGAGCAATTGTTTTTGAAAATATGAGGTACAAGAAAGTACACAGTCCTATAAAAATCCAAAGGAAAAGTAAGTTATAGAACCATGTCATATTAAACTATAAAGTTAAATAACTTGTATATATCATTTCCATTTGCAAAAATCACTAATGATAACAGAATAATAAAACCAATTACCTGAACTGTCTCCATGAATTTGTCTGAAGGTTTTCGTCCAGAAATCATTTCATACATTAGAAACATTGCATGACCACCGTCTAATGCTGGAATTGGTAATAAATTTAAAACTCCTAACATAATCGAGAGAAAAGCAGTAGTGCTCCAAAATGACTGCCAATCCCAAAAGGATGGAAAAATATTTCCTATGGCAATAAAACCTCCAAGCCCTTTATATGCTCCGGTACTTGGGTTAAAAATAGCAACAAACTGTTCAAAGTAAAAACCTGTAAATGAAACAAATTTGTTTATTCCAACAGGAATACTTTCAAGTAGAGAATATGAGTTTTGAATAACTTCTATATATCCTAAATCTACCATATCTTTCACAGTAGCGCCATGAAAAATTCCTAAGTTTCCGTTTTCGTCAACATTTAATGTTTTTTTCAATCTAAAAGAATCTCTTAAAAGCTCAACCTCTATTGTTCTGTTAGAGTTTTCTTTAAGTAGTTTTGTTATTTGATCGGCGTATTTAATTTCTTGGTCATTTAGTGATACTATAATATCGCCTTGCCTTAAATCGTAGTCTTTATTTAAAGACTCTTCTGAAACACTCTGAATTATAAATGGCATTCTAAACTCAAAAGATGAAACATCATCACTAGAGGATAATTTACCTAAAAAGTCTACAGGTAAATTAATATCAATTATATCTCCATCCCTATCAACTTGATAAGTTGTTGATCCAATAATTGATTTTCTCAGCTCAGAATATGTGCTTAATTTTTCTCCATCAACAGTCAAAATTTTATCACCTGTTTTAAAGCCAGAATCTAATAATACAGGATTACTAATTAAGTATCCATCTTTAATCGAATCAGTTGAAATCGATGAAGAGCCATAACTATAAGCTAATCCGATGTAAATGATTATTGCTAAAATAAAATTAACTGTGACACCACCCAACATGATAATAAGTCTTTGCCATGAAGGCTTAGATCTAAATTCCCATGGTTGTGGAGGTTTTGCCATTTGCTCTTTATCCATACTTTCATCAATCATTCCAGCAATTTTTACATATCCTCCGAGAGGTAACCATCCTATACCCCACTCAGTTTCACCGATCTTTTTTTTAAACAATGAAAAGTTAACATCAAAAAACAAGTAAAACTTTTCAACTTTTATCTTAAAATACCTTGCTGGCAAATAATGACCGAACTCGTGTAAAACAATAATTAACGAAAGACTCAAAATAAATTGTGAAATTTTGATTAAGATTTCCATAAATAAGAATAATTAGCTGACAAAAGTAATTGATAAATAGTAAATTAAAAATATCTATTTTGATTATTTGATGTAAAACTGTTGTATTTTTGCATACCACAAAAAATAATAGGCTTTGAAGTTATTTAGGAAAAGAGATTTTATTACAGTTGGATTTATTTTAGCTTTTTCAGCAGCTGCAATTACATTGTTTTATAAGATTTTAAAGCCTGTCGAAACATTGCCAATTTATCAACCTGCTGAAGTAAATGAAGAACTTGTCGATTCATCTGTAATTCATGTATCTAAATACCATAAAATTTCTGATTTTGAGTTAACAAATCAAAACGGACAAAAGATAACTCAAGAATTTTATAGTAATAAAATTTATGTTGCTGACTTCTTTTTTACAACATGTCAAGACATATGTCCAATTATGACAAAAAATATGTACAAATTACAAGAAGAGCTAAAAAATGATAATGATATTTTATTTTTATCACACACTGTAATTCCAGAAGTAGACACAGTTGAACAATTAAAAAAATATGCGATTGAAAATAATGTTGACGACTCAAAATGGAACCTTGTGACTGGAGAAAAAAAGCAAATATATGATTTAGCTAGAAAGTCATATCTTGCTGTTGAAGATGCTGAATATGGAAAATTTGATATGATTCATACCGAAAATTTTATGCTGATTGACAAACAAAGACAAATAAGAGGGTTTTACGATGGTACTAACGATGAGGAAATTGAACAACTTATTTCAGATATTAAAATTCTAAAAAAACTTAATTATGATTAAAAAAAATTTATTAAATATCAATCTTAAATATTTAGCATTCTGCTTTTTATTTATTTTGATTTCTTGTAACAAGAATAAAATAAACTATCATCCTACCGTTAAAAAGCCTGTGATGGATATTTATTTTGGGCAAGAAGTTGAAGATAATTATAGATGGCTTGAAGATGACCTTTCACCAGAAACTGAAGAATGGGTGAAAAACCAAAACCAAACCACGTTCAAATATTTAAATCAAATTCCGTTTAGAACGGAATTAAAAGACAGATTATTAGAATTGCTTAACTATGAAAAGATTTCCGCCCCTTTCAAAAAGGGTAATTATACTTATTTCTATAAAAATAGTGGTCTACAAAATCAAAGTATTTTGTACAGGACTTTAGAAAATGATGAGCCTGAAGTTTTTCTCGATCCAAATAAATTCTCTGATGATGGAACTACCTCCTTATCGGGAGTCAGTTTTTCGAAAGATGCAAGCTTAGTTGCTTATAGCATTTCAGAGGGAGGAGCAGACTGGAGAAAAGTTATTGTAATGAATACTGAAACAAAAGAATTGGTTGGGGACACTATCAATAATGTAAAGTTTTCAGCTATCAGCTGGAAATCAAATGATGGATTTTACTACTCCTCTTATGAGGCTCCAGAAGGAAGCAAATTGTCTAGTAAAACTGACCAACATATGCTATATTATCATAAGCTTGGCACTAAACAAAAATTTGATGAAGTTATATTTGGTGCAATTCCATCAGAAAAAAACAGATATGTAAGAGGCTATGTAACAGATGATAATAGATTTCTTGTGATTGATGCAGCTGTAAAGACTACAGGAAATAAGCTTTTTATCAAAGATCTATCATCAAAAAAATCAGTCTTTAAAACAATAGTTGATAATTATGATTCAAATACTTATTTATTAGATAATGATGGTTCAGATATAATTTTGGTAACGGACCATAATGCTCCTAATAAAAGAATTGTAAAAACTAACTTCAGAGATCCAGCTCAAAATAACTGGGTTGATCTAATCTCTGAAAAAGAATTCGTATTATCTCCATCAACTTGTGGAAGATATATTTTTACTGAGTATATGATTGATGCGATCTCCAAAGTTTATCAATATAACTATGATGGTGAATTAATAAGAGAAATCAATTTACCTGGAATTGGTAGTGCTAGTGGATTTAGCGGAGAAAAAGATCAAACTGAACTTTATTTTAGCTTTTCAAATTACTATACTCCAATGAGTAGATTTAAATACAATGTTAACTCTGGAGAGTATTCAAAATTTTGGAACCCTGAAATTGATTTTGATTCTTCAAATTATGAATCAGAACAAGTTTTTTATAATTCAAAGGATGGGACTAAAGTTCCAATGATTATAACATATAAAAAAGGTATTGTTCTAGATGGGAAAAACCCAACTATTCTTTATGGCTATGGAGGTTTCAATATTAGTCAAACCCCAGGATTCAGGGTAACAAATGCAGTTTGGCTTGAGCAGGGAGGAATTTATGCAGTCCCAAATATTAGAGGAGGGGGAGAATATGGAAGAAAGTGGCATAATAGTGGAGTTCAGACAAAAAAACAAAATGTGTTTGATGATTTTATTGCAGCTGCAGAATACTTAATTAAGAATAATTACACTTCATCAGATTTTTTAGCACTTAGGGGTGGCTCAAACGGTGGTTTACTTGTTGGGGCTGTAATGACCCAACGTCCAGAACTCATGAAAGTGGCACTTCCGGCAGTTGGTGTTTTAGATATGTTAAGGTATCATAAATTTACCTCTGGTGCTGGTTGGGCATACGATTATGGAACCTCTGATCAATCATTGGAGATGTTCGAATATTTAAAATCATACTCTCCCGTGCACAATGTAAAAGAGAACACAATTTATCCAGCAACTCTTATCACAACCGGAGATCATGACGACAGAGTTGTTCCTGCACATTCATTTAAATTTGCGGCTGAACTTCAAGAGAAAGGACTTAAAAATAACCCACTTTTAATAAGAATTGAAACTAATGCCGGTCATGGAGCTGGAACTCCAGTTTCAAAAACCATAGAACAATATGCTGATATTTTTGGCTTCACTTTATTCAATATGGGCTTTGTGGAACTAGCGGTAAAATACAAGTAAAGAAAAATTTAAGTTTATTATCTGACTTGAAATTCTAAAAAAATAGATTAATCTTGTCAATTTCATTACATTTGGCTCTTTAAAATGGTTCTAAATAACTACTATGCCTAAACTAGGTGATTTAAAAAAAGGTGAAAAAGGTAAAATAGTTGATGTTTCATCACGAGAAATACCCATGAAGTTGTTGGAGATGGGTTGTTTGCCTGGAAATAGTGTAAGGCTAATTCAACAAGCTCCCTTTCAGGGTCCTATTTATCTTGAAGTTAATGGAAGTTATGTGGCAATCAGAAAGGAAACTGCCAAATTAATTGAGATAGAACTAAGCAAATGAGTAAGCAAATAAAAGTAGCTTTAATAGGAAATCCTAATACTGGTAAAACCTCGATTTTTAACTCATTAACTGGTCTCAATCAAAAAATTGCCAACTACCCTGGTGTAACTGTTGAGAAAAAGGAAGGTGTCTGCCGATTAAGTCGTGGAACAAAAGCTCATATTTTCGATCTGCCTGGAACATATAGCCTGAACGCTTCGTCAATGGATGAAAACTTAGTGGTTGAACTTTTACTAAATAAAAATCACAAAGATTTTCCTGACTTAGCGATCATTGTTAGTGATGTTGAAAATTTAAAAAGAAACCTAATATTATTTACCCAGGTAAAAGATTTAGAAATTCCGACTGTACTAGCAATAAATATGTCAGACAGAATGAAATACAAAGGAATTGAGCTTAAAATTGAAAAACTAGAAAAAGAATTAGACACCAAAATAATACTTACTACAAATAGGTCAAAAGAATGGGTCGGTGATATCAAAAATTTAATCGAAAATTACAAGGACCTTTCTTCAAAAATATTTCTAGATACAAGTGTAATTGAACCCGAATATTTTAACAACTTAAAAAAGATTTTTCCAAACCAAAAGTTATATAAACTCTGGGTTGTTATTTGTCAGGATGTAAATTTCAGTAATGTTTCAAGACAAGAAATTGAAAACTCTGACTTTGAAATTAAATCAACATCTGAAATAAAAAGATTACAACAAAAAGAAACAATAAAGAGATATCAACTGATCAATAATATTTTAAAAGAAGGTCAAATAATTGATAGTTCAAAAGCTCAAGGATTTAGAGCAAAAATTGATAAAATCCTTACTCATAAAATTTTTGGTTATTTAATCTTCTTAATGGTCTTAATGGCTATTTTTCAATCAATTTATGAATGGGCTAGTGTACCGATGGATTTGATTGACTCTTCATTTGCATCACTAGCAGACTGGATTAAAATAAATTTTCCATCTGGTGCTATGACAAATCTTTTGGCTGACGGAATAATTACGGGCATTGGAGGAATAGTAATTTTTATACCTCAAATAGCATTTTTATTTATGTTTATATCCATCCTTGAGGAGAGTGGATATATGAGTAGGGTTGTATTTCTTACAGACAAGACTATGCAGAAATTTGGCCTAAGCGGAAAAAGTGTTGTCCCATTAATTTCTGGAGTTGCATGTGCAATACCTGCGATTATGGCAACAAGAAATATTGAAAGCTGGAAAGAAAGGTTAATAACAATTTTAGTTACACCTTTTATGACCTGTGCAGCTAGACTTCCTGTTTATTTAATAATAATTGCTTTAGTAATACCCGACGAAAAAATATTTGGGCTAAATTATCAAGCAATTGCACTTATGAGCTTATATATAATCGGATTTGTTACGGCTCTTTTATCTTCATTAGTATTAACTAAAATCTTAAAAATTAAAAAGAGATCAATATTTGTCATGGAGATGCCAAATTATAAGTTTCCAAGAATCAAAGATGTGTTTTATACTGTTTTTGAAAAGTCAAAATCATTTGTTGTTGAAGCTGGAAAAATAATCCTCGCTATCTCTGTTATATTATGGGTTTTAGCAACCAATGGAATTGGAGATAGGTTTGAAAATCCCAGAAATTATATTAATGAAAATGTTCAAGAAATTAGCCAAGAAGAAATCCAAGCTTTGGAGGCTTCAATAAAACTTGAGAGCTCATTCATCGGCTATATCGGTAAAGGAATTGAGCCATTATTCAAGCCACTTGGGTATGATTGGAAAATAGGAATTGGAATTATAACATCCTTTGCAGCTCGTGAAGTTTTTGTTGGCACATTAGCGGTCATCTATAATATTGATAATTATGATGATTCCGTTGGTAAAAAAGAAGAAATTAAAAACATTATGGCAAGAGAAACAGACAGCAATGGAAATAAAATATTTACATTGGCATCAGGTATTTCACTTCTTTTATTTTACGCATTTGCCATGCAGTGTATGAGTACTTTGGCGATTGTAAAAAAAGAAACTAATTCATGGAAATGGCCTATACTTCAATTTATTATTATGACAACATTAGCATATTTTATATCACTAATTTCATTTCAAATACTAAGCTAATGGAACTTAATATTCAGAATATATTAGTTATTACTTCTTTGATTTTAGCAATAATTTTTCTAGTGAGAAAATTTAGTCCTAAGAAAACAAAAGGAAATTGTTCAAATAAAGATTGTGGTTGTAATTAATTAGCCCAGTGCAACATCAAGACACATCATTACTATGAAACCTGCTATCAGACCCATTGTAGCAATATCTGCATTTCCTCCACTTTGGCTTTCGGGAATTACTTCTTCAACTACAATGAAAATCATTGCCCCAGCTGCAAATGCTAATGCATAGGGTAAAATAGGATATACCAAAATTACTATTGCGGCTCCAATGACAGCAAAAATAGGTTCAACAATTGCTGATAATTGGCCCCATTGCCATGATTTAAATCTACTAAAGCCAGCTCTTCTCATAGGCATTGAAACGGCAAATCCCTCAGGAGCATTTTGTAATCCCATACCAATTGCAAGTGCTATTGCTCCACCTAATGTAAAACCAATATCCATTCCAGAGGCTATTGCACCAAAAGCTACACCTACAGCCAATCCCTCAGGAATATTGTGAATTGCAATAGCTAGAACTAAAAGTTCTGTTTTTTTTAAATCGGTTTTAGGGCCCTCCGCTTCTTCAATTTTTTTGAAAAGATGTAGGTGAGGAATTTTCTTATCAAGAAAATAAAGAAAAAATGCACCCAAAAAGAATCCTATGGCTGGTGGTAAAAAAGATGGTAAACTAGTTAATCCTAATTCGTGTTGTCTTTCAACAGCAGCAATTGCAGGGGACAGAAGAGACCAAAAACTTGCTGCTATCATAACACCACCGGTAAAACCAAGAGCTGCATCAAGTAGTTTCCTGTTAGCTGACTTAAAAAAGAACACAAGACTAGCACCAATTGCAGTTAAAATCCATGTAAATAATCCACCAACAAAAGCCTGTAAAATTGGACTTTTCAATGAAATAAAGAAATCTTCTAAGGCGTTTACTAATTGTTCCATATTGAATATGTGCGAAAATAATAAAAGTAAAAAGAAATTATATGAAAAGGTTATATATTTGTATTATTAATAATCATTCCAAATAAATGTATCCAGAAGAATTAGTATATCCAATGCGTAAACAACTCACTGATCAAGGGTTTGACGAACTTAAATCTATTGACGATGTTGAGAATATGGTTTCAAATAAAGGAACAACTTTAGTGGTTGTAAATTCGGTGTGCGGATGTGCAGCTGCAAATGCAAGACCGGGTGCGATTACAAGTCTAGTAAATGATAAAAAACCTGATTATCTTACTACTGTATTTGCTGGAGTAGATCGTGATGCTGTTGAAAAAGTAAGGCATTATTTAGCGCCATTTCCACCAAGCTCACCAGCTATTGCTTTGTTCAAAGACGGCGAATTAGTTCATATGCTGGAAAGACACCATATTGAAGGTAGGTCTGCTGAAATGATTTCACAAAATCTAAAAGGAGCTTACAACGAACACTGTTAGTTGTAATAATTCAATACATCTAAATTAATTTTCTGTTTTAATTTATTTAAATCAATTACTTCGACTTTCTTAATTTCATTTGGCCTTCCATAATTTTTGAAAACAGTATATTTTATATATGTAGGGTTTGACTCATCCTGAATTGTATAATTTTCAATATTTATAAGCCACTTTCCTTTATCAGATTTTTCGATTATAAACTCCTCTGTATTGTATCCATAGTTTAACTCATCTTCTAACAAGTCTTTATCATCAAGAACAGTGTGTGACCAATCATAATATTTCTTTTTTGGACCAACAAACTGAACATTAAACTCAACTGCAGGATCATTCCAGTCAAAAATAATTCTATAATCAAAACCAAAGTTTCTCCAATCATTTTTTGGAATATAAGTTTTTAAGGTTTTTAAAGGAAAATCCGTCAAAGTTAGTTTGTCAAGCTCTGTAAAATATAAATGAGCAGCTTCATTAACAACTGTCTCCTGAAGGCCTAACATGTTAACATTTTTTAGCTTGTTATTAAGCATAATATCAAATAAACTTGCAGCTAAATCATAATCTTCATTCTCTTTATATATCAATGCTAAATCTCTGTAGGACTGCTCATCTAATGGTCTAATAGATAATAATCTTTGATATATAATTTTTGCATTTTTAAATTCTCCAATTTCTTCAAGTTTATATGCAATGGTTTTTAAAGCTTTTGGATTGTCTTTTGCTTTTTCAGCAATTGATTTTAAAATACTAATTGCAAATTCTTTATCAATATTTTTAAAATGGTCAAAAGATTCGATATAAAAAGGAACAGACAATTCGTAAACTCCGTCTTTTAAAGTGAAAAACTGTTGCTTGGCTTCGGATAATCTTTTGGCTTTAATGAAATCTTTAACATAATAAGGTTTTAGTGAATCAAAATCGATTCTTGAAACTTGTTCTTTATAATCATTACCCTTTACCTTTAAGGAATTTAATAACCTTTCCGCTTTTCTTGAAAGTGACTTCATTTTTATTAAAAAAACCCCTCCTCTACCTTGACTTCCGTAACGATTTGTAGCGCCTAATGATCTAAGCAATGTAATGCTCTCTATTTGCTGTGGATCAATAAAATCCGGAACCTCGGAATATATCAACCCTTCAACGTCAAATATTGCTGCAGCCGAATTGTTAAGTGAAAGACTTCCTCCTCTAACATAAATTTGGGATTTATTTCCTGTCGCGGCTCCTTCTTGATTATATTCAACCTGAACATTAGCAAACTTGCCTCTTATCGCATCAACCACTGTTACAGCTCCAGGAGATATGTCTTCTGATGTAATTGTTGACGTCGAAAAACCAACTGATTTTTTCTTTTTCTTTCCATAACCTGTTTCTACCTCATCACTTAATTCTGGGGTGTTAGTTATTGTGACTTGATCAAGAATTTGAGCATCTGTTTTGAGTAGTATATATTTATCATCAAAGTCTTCAATTAAAATTTGTTTTTCAATCATACCTAAAAAGTTGATTGACAAAATATCGTTTAGATTGGCTTTGATTTTAAAATATCCCTCAAAATCAGACTTAGCCTCAATCAAGGAATTTTTTAGTTTTATTGAAGCACCTTGAATTGGCCCAGACACACTAAAGACTTTACCGAAAATATAATTGTCATTTGTATCATCTTCGTCAAACCAGTTGTTCTGATTGTTTAGCTTTTTGAGAAAAAATTTGTTTGTATTATTTAAAAATTTATAAAGTTTATCTACAGAGGTTTTTATTGTATCGTAACCATATGCAGTTATTGAAAAAATATCATCATCATTAATGTTTTGATCTAGAAAATTTAAAGAAAAATTACCTTCAGTATCTGTTAAAACACCTATATTTTTATCTATAAAATTGACTTCAGAAAATGGTATACCTTTTTTTGAATCATAATCTAAAACTGAGGCATTAATACTAATCTCAACTAAATTACTTTCTTGCGATATCGAAATTTGATATATGCAAATAAAAATTAGTAATACAAACTTTTTCAATGTGTTAAATTTGAAGTGAATATCTTATTTTATTAACTAAGTAGGTGTTAAAAAACACATAATATTTAGTTAAAGTCAGGCTTTCTTTTATTTAAAAATGCCGAGGTGCCCTCTTTGAATTCCTTTGTTTCAAAACACTTACCAAACTCATTAATTTCCACATTAAAGCCGTCAACTCCTTTTTCAAAATTTGCATTAACACTTTTTATTGCATTCTTTATTGCGTTAGAGGAATTTGCTAAGATTTTCTTCGAAAGATTTTTTGCAAAATCCATTAATTCGGTTTGGTCAGTCTTATAATTTATCAACCCGTAAGCTAAAGCTTCATCAGCATCGATCATTTTAGCAGTCAGAATCATATCCAAAGCTCTTCCTTTTCCGACCAATTGAGGAAGTCTTTGAGTTCCACCATAACCTGGAATAACTCCGAGTGAAACTTCAGGTAATCCCATTTTTGAGTTTTCGGAAGCAACCCTTATATGACAAGCCATAGCTAACTCTAAACCCCCACCCAATGCATAACCATTTATTGCTGCAATTATAGGCTTTGGACACCCTTCAATAGTTTCAGATAAAATTTTATGACCAGACTCTGAAAGCTCAGAACCCTGTTCCATGGTAAAATTTACAAACTCATTTATGTCAGCACCAGCCACAAATGCCTTTTCGCCAACACCTGTAATAATAATAATCCTAACTTCATTATTCGCTACAGATGACTTAATTGCGTGATCAATCTCTGAAAATGTTTCAATGTTTAATGCATTTAATTTTTCAGGTCGATTGATTGAAATAATATTAATTCTATTTTCAATCTCATAAGTTAAATTATTATACGACATCTTAATTAGATTTTTGGAAAGGTAATATTAAATGTTGTACCCACATTACTCTTTGATGAGAAAGTTATATTTCCATTGTAAGCAGAGATTATACTTTTTATCATTGACAAACCTAGACCCATTCCACTGGACTTTGTTGTAAAACTTGGTTCAAATATTTTTTCTGTATCAGTTTTTGAAATTCCATAACCATTATCAGCAATCGAAATATTTATATCATTATCTTTTTCCGATATACTTACTTTAATTTCTGGTTTTCTGTCCTCTGGAATTGCCTGAAATGCATTTTTTAATAAATTGGTAATTACCCTTATGAGTTGGGTCCTATCAAAATTTGCTTGAATTTCCTTACTAGAAGAGCTAAAAGTGATGTGATTTTTATTAAAAATATCAATAGCAAGCTCTACAACTTCGACAACATTCAATAGCTCTTTTTTTGGCTCAGGCATTTCTGCAAAATCAGAAAAAGCAGTCGCAATAGAACTCATTGTATCAATTTGTTGAATCAATGAATCACTAAATTCTTTTATTCTTTGCTTACTAAATTCTTGACCTTTACTAAAACCCCTTTCAAATGTTTGAATACTTAATCTCATAGGAGTTAAAGGGTTTTTTATTTCATGAGCAACTTGTTTAGCCATCTCTCTCCATGCTGTTTCTCTTTCGCTTTTTGCAAGCTTAACTGCACTGCTTTTAAGCTCATCTATCATTGTATTGTATGAATCGATTAATGCAACAACTTCTCTTGGTGTATTATCTACATTGATTTTAACATTTTTATTTTGAAGATTTGTTTTTTTAATGGTTTCTCCGATCGAATCTAAAGACTTTGTAACAAAATTTGAAATAAAATATGCAATGACAAATGCAATTAAAATCATATTTCCGTGAACAAAACCAAGTCTTATCAAAAACCCTGTAAGCTCTTGTTTACTACTTGTATCATCAGCAAAATATGGAATATAGATAATACCAAGAGGTTCATTTTTAAAATTAGTAACCAGATTGTAAGATGATTTGAAGTAATTTGTATTAGTGTCATCCTCAACATATCTAGAAGGATTTTCATTTTTGAAATAATCAACTATTTGTTTGTCTATGACAGTCGTCCCTTTTACCCCAGTAAGAGCGGTTGAGCTTTTCAATAATATACCATCTAAACTATATAATTCAAACTCTAGATTATGTACATCTGCCACCTCTAATATCATACCGTTACTTAATGCATCAATAGAATTAATTCCAGCTTTATCTATTTCATACTTAATGTCTGTAAGAAGGTTGTTTTCTTTTCTTTCAAGTCTACCTTCATGGTATTCTGAGTTTTGATTATTGAATTGATACAATGTTACACCGGCAATCATAATTGATTCAACAACTATAAAAACCATCATATAATAAAAAATCCTAGAACTGAGTGATATATTATTTTCTCGCATCTATATAAATTGAGAGTTTATGATTTTAGTTCAATTAAATTTAAGAATTATTTGTTGACATCTGAATTTTGACAGTGCTAAATCGAAAAAATTAGAATATTAAATTCATATCTTTGAGACAAACAAACTGATTATGAAAAAGATTCTAGTATGGACGTTAGTTATTTTAAGTTCTCTATTAATATTGATTTATGCATTCAATGTTGAGTACCTACTCAAAGGAGTGAGGACAATTTATCTGACAGGAAATAACACAGCATTTATTTCAGACTACGAATACTTTGAAAATAGAGAAATTAAAAACTCTGTTCCTCAACCATGGTTGCTTCATGAGAAGTATAACTCTGTCACACAGTCTGAAAATCTAAAAAAATTAAACGAAGAGAGAAAAACCAAGTCCTTTTTGGTAATCAAAAATGACAGTATTCTTTTTGAAAAATATTTTGACGATCATAAAACAAGTAGTCTTTCAAACTCATTTTCAGTTGCAAAAAGTATTGTCACAAGCATGATGTTTAAAGCAATTATGGAAGGAAAAATCAAAGGACTAGATCAACCGCTAAGTGATTATTTTGAAGAATATAAAGAAGGGGTTGCTAGTGAATTAACAGTTGGAGATTTAGCTTCTATGTCATCAGGAATGAAATGGAGTGAAAAATATTACAGTGTGATTAATATCACATCTGAAAGTTACTTTACAGAGGATATAAGATCAGTCGTCCTAAGGCAAGATATTATAGATAAACCTGGGCAAAGCTTTAGATATTCTAGCGGTGACACTCAGCTATTGGGTATGGTAATCGAAAAAGCAACAGGTACTTCTCTTACAGATTATTTGAGTGAAAAATTTTGGCAACCAATGGGAGCTGAAAATTCTGCTCTTTGGCAAA
Source organism: uncultured Bacteroidota bacterium (assembly GCA_902581145.1). GTDB lineage: Bacteria > Bacteroidota > Bacteroidia > Flavobacteriales > Flavobacteriaceae > MED-G13. The sequence continues at coordinate 16,400 of CACHNE010000014.1, forward strand.
TAGACAGTGAAAAATTCGGTATGGAAAAAGCATATTGTTGTATTGCAGGTACAGCAAGAGATTTTGCAAGATTTGGTAAACTATACATAAACAAAGGTAAATGGAATGATGAAATGATTTTAGACCCTTCCTATATTCATCTTTCAATTAATCCAGTTTTTGAAGATAGCCCATATTACGGATATGGTTGGTGGCTTTATAATTATGAGGGTAAAAAAGTGTTTACTATGAATGGCCACCGTGGACAATTTGTAATTTCTTTCCCAGATGAAAATATAATTATTGTAAGACAGGGGGAGGATAATAATCAAGGAAGCAATGACGGTTCTAGCGATTTATTTAAATATATAGCAGAAGGATACAAAATGGCAACTTCAATTGATTAGTCTTTGAAATCAAATAAGAAAATATTACTTGATATAAATAAGCTGTGTATTAGCACTACAGAAAAACCTGAAAATAAAAAATTAATAAAATCTATTTCATTTAATATAAAAAAAAATGAAATCGTTGGTCTAATAGGCGAATCTGGTAGCGGCAAATCACTTACATCTTTATGCATTCTAGGACTTCTTGAAAAAAAGAAGTTCAATATTTTTGGGGAGATATATTTTAATCAAAAAAATATTTTAAATCTACATGAAAATGAAATTGTGAAAATTAGAGGCTCAGAAATATCTATGATTTTCCAAGAGCCTATGACTGCTCTAAATCCAACCATGAAAATTGAAGAGCAGCTTTTTGAAGTATTCCGGTCTCATGAAAACATGGATAGTAAAGAAATTTCATCTAGAATAAAAAAATTGATTAAAAAAGTAAAGCTTGATAATGTAGAAAATTTATTTGATAAATACCCTCACCAGCTATCTGGTGGGCAAAAACAGAGGGTAATGATAGTCATGGCTCTCGCTTGTAATCCTAAACTTTTGATTGCAGATGAACCAACTACAGCTTTGGATGTAACAATACAAAAAGAAATTATCGAGATCTTAAAAGATTTACAAAAAAGTGAAAATCTATCAATATTATTTATTTCACATGATTTAAGACTGGTGTCAAAGATTTCCGACAGAATTATTATAATGAAGACTGGAGAGATAATAGAGCAGGGTTTAAATAAACAAATATTTAAATCGCCTAAAAAAGATTATACAAAGGCTTTATTATCTGTAATTATAAATGACAGCAAAAGATTAAAGGTTTTACCTACAATTGAGACTTATAATCAAAAAAATAAGAAAATTTCAGAAACAAAAACGGAGCGAGATAAAAGATTAAAAAGTATATATTCTAAAAACCCAATTTTAGAAATTAATAATTTGTCAAAATTCTATAATACATCTAAAAGCTTATTTGTAAAAAATAAAGGCTTTCAAGTTTTAGAAAAAATAAATCTAAAATTATACAAAGGTGAAACTTTAGGTTTAATAGGAGAATCAGGGTCTGGAAAAACTAGCTTATCTAATGCTATACTAAAGATTCACAAATTTGAAGAAGGTGAAATCTTTTTTAATAGGCTTGATATTTCTAAAATTCAGGGTAAAGAATTATTAAACTTTAGAAAAAATATTCAAATGGTTTTTCAAGATCCCTATGCATCATTAAATCCTCTTCATAATATATATCAAATTATTTCTGAACCCTTAATGTTTCATAAAATTTGTAGAAAAGAGGATTTATATGATGAATGTAAAAAACTAATTAACGACGTTGGTCTGAGCGAAAACTTTTTAAATAGTTACCCTCATGAACTTTCGGGAGGACAAAGACAACGGGTTTGTATTGCTAGGGCAATAAGCGTCAAACCTCAGGTTTTGATATGTGATGAATCAGTTTCTGCTCTCGATGTTTCGATTCAGGCTACTGTACTTAACTTGCTAAATCAGTTAAAGCAAAAATATAGCTTCACATATATTTTTATATCACATGACCTTTCAGTTGTAAGGCATATGTCTGATAAAATTTTAGTGCTCCACAATGGGAAAATAGTTGAATATAATGACGCTGATTTATTGTTCAAAAAGCCAAAGGATAGGTATACCAAAAAATTAATTAACGCGTCATTGTAATCATGGAAAAAATTTGGATTGCAGAAAATTATGAATCATCTAATCTATATCAATTTGAATCTTATGTCTCAAAAAAATATAATTTAGACTTCCTAAAATATAATGAACTTCATAAATGGTCAATAACAAATCTTGATAAGTTTTGGGGGTCAATAGCCGAATTTTATAAAATTGAATTTGACAAAAACTATGACTATGTTTTAAAAAAAGAAATCCCTTTTTATAAAACTAAATGGTTTGGAGGTACTGAATTAAGCTATTCAAAACATATTTTACGTCATGCAAAAAGAAATAAAATTGCCGTTAAATATAAAAATGAATCTAATGATATTGTTGACATTACTTGGAATAGTTTACTTGAAAAAACAAAAGAAATTAGGGACATCTTAGTCAGATGTAATGTAAATAAGGGAGATGTAGTCGCTGGTTATTTACTAAATCATCCTGATGCAATAGCCTCATTTATCGCTGCAAATTCTTTGGGAGCGGTGTGGTCATGCTGTTCCCCTGATTTTGGAGTTGAAAGTATTGTAAACAGATTTAGCCAATTAGATCCTAAAGTTTTATTAGCACATAAAAGCTATTCATATAATGGTAAAATTTTTAATCAAGAAAAGAAAATTACTGAGCTTGAAGAAAAATTACCTTCAGTAATTAGGACTCTTATATTTGATTCAAGTTTTGATTCATGGAATCTAAGATCAAACTATTGGATTGACTTTGAATTGTATTCAGTTGAGTTTAATCACCCTATTTGGGTTCTTTTTTCATCAGGAACAACGGGAAAGCCCAAAGCAATTACTCACGGAACTGGAGGAATACTATTAGAGCAATATAAATCTCATTCGTTACATCAAAATATTGTAGAAGGCGATAATTTCTTTTGGAATACAACAACAGGGTGGATGATGTGGAATTACTCGATAGGCTCGCTTCTTTGTGGAACAACATTATGTATTTATGATGGGGCTGCTAATTATCCTGACATTGGAATACAATGGAGGTTTGCCAAAGAGGCTAAAATCAACCACTTCGGAAATGGCTCTCCTCTTTTTATTGCTAGTATGAAGCAAAATATTAAAGACGTTAATCAACAAGATTTGAGCTTTATTAAAACCATTGGAGCTACTGGGTCTCCATTATCTATTGAAGCTTTTCATTGGTTACAAAAAAAGCTGCCAAATAGCCAAATCATTTCCTTAAGTGGTGGTACTGATGTATGTTCAGCGTTCATTGGTGGGTCAACAAAGTTACCTGTTTACGCTGGATTTCTACAATGTAAAATGCTTGGAGCTGCAATTCAATCATGGGATGAGAAAGGTAAAGAAATTGAGGGTGAAACTGGCGAACTAGTAATTACAGAACCTCTCCCATCGATGCCCTTATTTTTTTGGGGGGATAAGAATTTTGAAAAATACCATAATTCCTATTTTGAAAAAAATAAAGGCGTTTGGACTCATGGAGATTGGATATTAATTGACGATAAACGAGGAATATTAATGCAAGGAAGGTCTGATGCAACATTAAATAGAAATGGAATTAGGATTGGTACATCTGAAATTTATTCTGCTTTAGACGATATATTAGAAATCAAAGATTCGATGATAGTTGATTTAAATTTTGGTAGTAATAGTAAACTAGTATTATTTATTGAAACCGAATCAGAGTTGACTACTGAATTTAAAAACACAATAATCAAAAAAATTAAAAATAAGTGTTCTCCTAGACATACCCCTAACTTAATTTATACAATTTCTCAAATTCCATATACAATCAGTGGTAAAAAAATGGAAATTCCGATAAAAAAGATTCTGCTAGGGCAAAATATTAATGATGTGATTTCAAAAGGAGCTATGAGAAATCCTGAATGTATTGATGATTATTTAGTGATTAGAAATCAATATCTAAAATCTCTTGATCTGTAGTTTTACCAGATCCGATAGAGTCTATAACAAATTTGTTACAGTCCAATTCTATACTCAATCTTTTTGGTCTTTCAAATGAATCTTTAGAAATCAGTAAAGTTGAATCTTGATACACACTTTTCATATATACTCCCCAAATAGGTAAAGCCATAGAGGCACCTTGACCGTAGGCAATGTCTTCAAAATGAATTGCTCTATCTTCAGCTCCAACCCAAACACCTGTTACAAGGTTTGGGACCATTCCAATAAACCATCCATCACTTTGATTTTGTGTTGTACCTGTCTTTCCTGCAATCGGATTTGTAAACTCATAAGGATATCCGGTTACTACATTTTGATAAGCTCTGTTAAATTCATCAGCTCCGGTTGTTCTTAGTCTTGTTCCTGATCCTGCTTTTGTTACACCCTCTAATAAATTAACAGTAACGTAAGCAGCCTCCTCACTTAAAACATCTCTTGTAACCGGCTTATTCTCAAATAAAGTAGTGCCATTTTTATCTTCAATTCTTTCGATAAAAACAGGTTGTGTATACACACCTTTATTTGCAAAAGTTGAATATGCAGCAACCATTTCATATACGCTAAGGTCAGGAGTTCCCAAAGCAATGGATGGTACCGGAAGTATTCTTTGTTCAATTCCTAAATCCTTAGCTAATTTAACAACCGTTCTTGGTCCAATTCTGTCCATTAATCTAGCAGTTACAGTATTTACCGAATTTGCTAAAGCATTTTTTAAAGTTCTTGTTCTGCCGTATTTGTCTCCAGAATTTTTTGGACACCATTGTTCAACATTTCCAAATTTATTCTTTTCAATACAAAATTGACTATCAGGAAATGTATCACACGGAGACAATTTTAATTGATCAATAGCTGCAGCATATACAAATGGTTTAAAAGTTGATCCAATTTGTCTCTTACCTTTTTTTACCATATCATACTGAAAATGCCTGTAATTCATACCGCCTACCCAAGCCTTGATGTATCCATTAGTAGGATCCATTGACATCATCCCCGGTCTAAAAAAAGACTTATAATATTTCATAGAATCTAAAGGAGTCATAATCGTATCAATTTCACCCCCCCATGAAAAAACCGTCATTTCTTTTGGAACAAAAAATGATTCTTCAATTTCTTCATTATCTTTTTTTAAATCATATTTCATTTTTCTCCATCGTTCAGATCTTCTCATTGATATTCTTAATAACGTATCAACTGCGCCACTGGTTAATTCACGAAATGGAGCAATCGAGTCATCTAGTGTTTCATTCTGCTCGAAAAATTCTTTTTGAAGTCTTGGTATATGAGTTAATACTGCATTTTCTGCCATTTCTTGCATCGAATAATTTATTGTTGTATAAATTTTTAAACCATCTGTATTTAGATTGTATTTTGATCCGTCAGGTTTTCTGTTATTTTCATCATTTATCCAAGTTTTCATATGTGCTCTTAAAAACTCCCTGAAGTAAGTAGCAAGTCCTTCTCTATGAGATTCTGGTGTATAATTTAGATTTAGAGGTTGTAATTGAATTGAATCAACAATAACCTCTTCCAAATAATTATATTTCTTCATTTGACCCAAAACAACATTTCTTCTGTTTTTTACACCAACTGGATTTCTATGAGGTCTTGGATTGTACAATGAAGAGTTTTTTAACATGCCGACCAAAATTGCGGATTCATTTATATCTAAATCTATTGGCTCTTTTCCAAAATAGATTCTTGCAGCGCTTCTAATACCATCTCCATTATTACCAAAATCGTATAAGTTCAAATATTGAGTTATAATTTCATCTTTTGTATAATGTCGCTCAAGTCTAACCGCTATAATATATTCCTTAAACTTTTGAGTCAACCTTTCTAATATATCTCTTGAACCTTCTCCGGTGAATAACAACTTTGCCAGCTGCTGAGTAATAGTACTTCCTCCGCCGTCTTTACCTAACTTTAAAGCTGCTCCAAATGTTCTTTTGAAATCTATTCCTGAGTGAGAGTAAAATCTGATATCCTCGGTAGCAATTAGGGCATCTACAAGATGTGTTGGAAGTTCATCAAAAGTTACGGGGGTTCTGTTATCATTAAAATAATATTTTCCAAGTGTTTTCCCGTCGGAGCTTATAACTTCGCTCGCCAAGTTTGTTTTGGGATTCTCTAAGACTTCTAAATCTGGCATATCTCCAAAGCCACCAATAGAGGCATAATAGAATATTAAAGCAATAAGAGAAATTGGAGTTA
>CACHNE010000015.1 GCA_902581145.1 uncultured Bacteroidota bacterium
GGTTTTTTACTGCATTTATAATGGGTCCTGTTTTTTGGGTTCTATTAGAAACAAGTATTACAAAAGGATTTAAAGCAGCAGTAGCATTTGACCTAGGGGTTATGTTCGCAGACGTGTGCTTTATTGGCGTTTGTTATTTAGGAAGCTTTCAGCTTTTAGAGGATGATCAAAACAAGCAAGGGCTTTTTGTTTTAGGGGGAACAATATTGCTCTTATATGGTCTTTTTTCGTGGATTAACAGAAATAAAAAAAGTAAAGATCAACCAGAAATTCAGGAATCCAAGGAAAATTATTTCGGACTTGCAGCAAAAGGGTTTGCCATAAACATTCTAAATGTAGGAGTGTTCATTTTTTGGGGAGGAGTTACCATCGTCTCATCGCCGGCAAGTGGCAAATCATTTACAAGCTTTATTTTATTTTTTTCAATAGTGCTTCTTTCATACTTTATTACTGACCTGTTAAAAATTTCTGTTGCAAATAGGTTTAAATCTCTTTTAACAGGAAAAGGAATAGTAATAGTAAATTCTATAGTCTCTTTAATACTCATAGTTTCTGGAGTAGTCTTAATTTTAAAAGGAGTATAATGTTATTGTAACACAGCGTGTTAGATAATTTATTATATTTAATCTACTAACCAATAATCTTTTATAAAATGAAAAAAATAATGCTAATTATGTTAGCCTCATTTATGTTTACAGCATGCGAACAACCAACAGCAGATAATGCAGGAGTTCTTAAAAGAACAGATGAGCTTTCAACAAAAGTAAAACAAATGGCAGAAGACTATGTTTCTAAAAACTTTGACATTGCTAACGAAACATATTCTGACACTGTCCAAGCTAGATTTAATTCAACTGAGGTTCTAGGAAAAGAAAATTTAATTGGAGGATGGCACGTGGAACATAAGGTGTTCTCAGATATTTCTATTGAAGATCAATATGCACACACTAATTACTTTTCTGGAGGAAATATATGGACAAACCACTGGTTCACTTGGAGTGCAACAGCGAATGAAACAGGCGAGAAACTTCAGATTAGAGCTCACTTTGATTATAAATGGGAAGATGGAAAAATAGTTATAGCGCAAGCATTTTTCTCAGACCAAGACTATTCTAGAATAATGGAGGCAGCAATGCCAGTTGAATAAACAATACAAACACTAATTAAAACACAATACAATGAAAAAACTAATTTTATTAATTACAGCAGCAACAGTCTCTTTTAGTTGTGAAGAAAAAGCCACAATTGAATTTGAAGACCCTAAATCACAAGCAGTATTGGGAATATTTGAAGCCTATATGGCTAATGACATGCAAGGAATTGCAGATGTTTATGCAGAGGACGCATATGTATTTTCAAACAGTACAGACTCTATACCAATAGCAGAAAACCTAACGCTTGTTGCTTCACATCACGAGATATTTGAAAATATTGAGTGTGTTTGGGGTGACGGAGGCAGATCCGCGTGGGTTGAAACAGTAACATACCCTGGCTTTGGAAAGGTAAGTAAAGCCTGGTTTACTTGGAAGGGTACAGGAAAAGCAAGCGGAGACACCATAGAGGTTCCTACACATATTTCATATTTTTGGGGATATGAAGACAAAATACAAAGATCTTATTTGCGAAACGACACGAGTGCTATGGCAAAGGAAGTTGAACTTGCCCAATCTATGGCAACCCAAGAATAATTAAACTAAAATTAAAAATATAAAACCCCCTGAGATAATCAGGGGGTTTTTTGTTGAGGCGCCTGGCGGATTCGAACCGCCGTACAAGGTTTTGCAGACCTCTGCCTAGCCACTCGGCCAAGGCGCCCTTTCATATGGAGAGCGCAAATGTAGGATAAATTTTTTTATTTATCTCCGTTTATCTTTCTTCTTCCATTGTTACTGAAACAGCTTCAACATCTGCGTTTATGGGTGGGTTTAACTTAGAAACTGTTACAGAAATTCTATTCAAAACATCAATTTCTTCAAATGAGCTATCAATAATTCTTTTAACTACAGCTTCAAGCAGCTTAGATCTTGTTAACATCTCCCTTTTTGCTATTCTGGCTAAATCCACATAATCTACTGTGTTTGAAATCACGTCGTTAAAAGCATCATTACCTACAAAACAGACTGCCTCAATATTTACAATATAATCGCTTCCAATTACCTTTTCTTCTTCCATGCATCCGTGAAAAGCATATATTTTCAGATTTTCAACTTTAACAGTAGCCTTCATTAATTATTCTTTTGATAACTTTGTAAACTTATTAAAAACAAACTATTGTGGAAAATAAACCAGAAAATTTTATAGAGCAAATTATTCAAGAAGATTTGGCTTCTGGTTTTGACTCAAAAGATCTGAGGTTTAGATTTCCTCCTGAACCGAATGGATATCTTCACATCGGACACGCTAAAGCAATTGGTTTAAATTTTGGATTAGGGCAAAAATATAACGCCCCAGTTAATCTTAGATTCGACGACACAAACCCTGAAAAAGAAGAAGCTGAATATGTAAAAGCAATTAAAAATGATGTTTTATGGTTAGGGTTTAATTGGGAAAAAGTTACCTATTCATCTGATAACTTTCAACAACTTTATGACTGGGCAATCTTACTAATAAAAAAAGGAAAGGCCTACGTTGACTCTCAAACCTCCGAGGAAATGGCGGAACAAAAAGGTACCCCCACCACTTTAGGTAAAAACAGCCCTCACAGGGACAGGGGTATTGAAGAAAACCTAAACATTTTTACCGAAATGAAAAATGGTGTGCATAAAGAAGGAGTTCATGTTTTAAGAGCAAAGATTGACATGTCTCACCCAAACATGCTTATGAGAGACCCGATTATTTACAGGGTTCTAAATAAGCCACACCACAGAACCTCTACAGATTGGAAAATATATCCAATGTATGATTGGGCTCACGGACAATGCGATTATATTGAACAAGTTTCACATTCTTTGTGCTCTTTAGAATTTAAACCACACAGAGACTTATACGAGTGGTTTATAGAGTCAATAAAGCCTGAGACGCAAAACATGTCTGTTTTACCAAAACAAAGAGAGTTCGCACGACTGAATCTAAGCTACACAATAATGAGCAAAAGAAAGCTTGCGGTTTTAGTTGAAAAAGAGTTGGTTGACGGTTGGGACGATCCACGAATGCCAACAATCTCAGGGCTAAGAAGAAGAGGTTATACACCTAAATCTATCAGAGAATTTATAAATAAGGTTGGTGTTGCAAAAAGAGAAAATGTAATTGATGTTTCTTTGCTTGAGTTTTGTGTTAGAGAAGATTTAAATAAAGAAGCAGACAGAAAAATGGTTGTTATAGACCCTGTTAAACTAACTGTGACAAACTATCCAGAAGGTAAAACTGAAGAGCTTGAGTCTGAGGACAATCCTGAGAAAGACAATATTACAAAAAGAATAATACCATTTAATAAACACCTATATATTGAAAGAGAAGACTTCAAAGAAGAAGCCAACAGAAAGTTCTTTAGGCTAACTACAGGCAAAGAGGTTAGGCTCAAAAGCGCATATATAATCAAAGGAACAGGCGTGATTAAAGATGCTGCTGGGAATATAGTTGAAATACTGTGTGAGTATGACTCAAAAAGTAAAAGCGGCTCAGGAACAGAGGAAAGCCAGAGGAAAGTAAAAGGAACCCTTCACTGGGTAACTCAAAAAGAAAGCATAAACATAATCGTTAACAGTTACGACAGGTTGTTTAAAGAAGAAGCGCCAGGATCAAATGAAAAAGGCAGCTTCCTTGACGACATAAACCCTGACTCACTAAAAGTTATTCATGCAAAAGCAGAGCCATCGTTAAAAGATGTGGTTCCAGGTGACACATTTCAGTTCCAAAGAAAAGGATATTTCACAGTAGATAAAAAAAGTAAAGCCGACAATATTGTCTTTAACAAAACTGTCGGCCTCAGAGACTCTTGGAAAAAGTAAGACTTAAGTTATTTAGACTCTTTTCCTTTTTGTTGCATTCTTGCTTTTTTCATTTCTTCTCCAATTTGATTACTTGCCGTAAAGGATGCAACCATGTTGTTTAGCATCTCAGATCCAGCTTGAGGAGAGTTAGGCATCAAAATTAAATTACTGTTTGCTTCAGCTCCGACTGATTGAAGCGTGTCATAATGCTGAGTAACAACAATCAGTGCAGAAGCCTCTTGGGAGTTAATGTCAACTCCGTTAAGCACTTTTACAGAATCCTCTAATCCTCTTGCAATTTCCCTTCTTTGATCTGCAATACCCTGACCTTGAAGCCTTTTGCTTTCAGCTTCAGCCTTTGCTTTCTCAACGATTAAAATCTTTTGAGCTTCTCCCTCAAATTGGGCAGCAACTTTTTCTCTTTCTGATGCATTAATTCTGTTCATTGATTCTTTAACTTGAGCGTCTGGATCAATATCAGTCACAAGCGTTTTAATTATTTGGAACCCATACTCTGTCATAGCATCTTGAAGTTCAGACTTAACAGCAATTGCAATATCATCTTTCTTGAGGAACACGTCATCAAGAATTAGCTTTGGAACCTCCGCACGCACTACATCAAAAATGAAGCTTGTGATTTGATCACCAGGATTGTCTAGTTTATAAAAAGCATCATAAACTTTTTCCTTAATGACCTTAAATTGTACGGAGACTTTTAGCTTTACAAAAACGTCGTCTTTTGTTTTAGTTTCGACAACAACATCAAGTTGTTGAATTCTCAAGCTTAACCTTCCCGCTACACTATCAATGATAGGGATTTTTATTTGAAGTCCAGATTGTCTAACGTTAACAAATTTTCCAAATCTTTCAACAACTGCAGCAGATTGCTGTTTAACAATGAAAAAAGTGAAAAAAAGAAGTAATAGCCCTATAGGCAGAATAATAGTATAAAATATCATTTTAAATAAATTTGGTTCATAACAAACAATATACAGAAAAGACAAGCTTTTGTAAAAAAATTTATTTTAAAATAATGTTAAATTCTGTCTCCAAACTTTTCCGCACGTCGACCAACGCTTTCAAGCCCAATGAACGACACTATTTCATGAACACCAACACCTGTCAGGCCACCGGTTAAGATTACTCTTGTAGTCATCATTATTTGACCAGCCCCTATCCCAGCTCCGTCGCCCCAAGACTTAAGACCTTCAACGAAGCCCGAAGCACTTTTGCTTTTCTTACACTGACTAATTATTTCAGAAACTATTTTTTCTAGACCATGTTTGGATATCTTTTTTAAACTTTTTTCATCGTAGTTTGTTGGGTCAAAAAACAGATAGCTTACCAACCCCCACAGATCACAAACAGTATTAGCTCTTTCTTTTACAAGAGTTATAGCGTCTACCAACTTTTCTTTTACAATTTCACCAGCGTTCTTATTTAGATCCTTAAGTAGCTCAGTCAGTTTATAGCCGTCTGTTGTTTGGATATGTTTGTGGTTATACCATTTTAGTTTCTCAAAATCAAAATTTGCTGCAGATGAAACAACATTTTCCAACAAAAATAATTCCGTTAGCTTGTGCAGCGTCAACACCTCTAGACCTTCTTTAGTCGACCAGCCAAGCGTTGCTAAATAGTTAACTAATCCCTCTGGAAGGATGCCAACCTCTCTAAAACCGTTTAGTTTTGTATCCCCGCTCCAGTTGATTGGAAACACTGGAAACCCTCCTTTTTCACCACTTCTCTTGCTGAGCTTTCCTTTTCCGTTGGGGTTGAGGATTAAAGGAAGGTGAGCAAAAATCGGTTTTTCCCAACCAAACGCTTCATACAAGAGAACGTGTAGCGCTAGAGAAGGCAACCACTCTTCTCCTCTAATTACATGGGTAATTTTCATTAAGTGATCATCAACAACATTGGCAAAATGATACGTAGGAGTTCCGTTAGCCTTAATTAAGATTTTGTCATCCAGCAAACTAGAGTCAATAACAGACTCGCCTCTTATTATATCAACAGTTTTAACCTTCTGGTTTTCAGGTGATAAAAATCTTATTACATGCTTTTCTCCTTTTTCAAGCAGCTTTTCCACAGATTCTTTATCAAGCGAAAGAGAATTTTTTAGAGACTTTCGGTTTTTCCAATTATACATAAAGGTCTCTCCTTTTTTCTCAGAATCTTCTCTACATAAACTAAGCTCTTCTTCTGAATCAAATGCATAATAGGCGCGCCCAGAATCAACCAAAATCTTAATTTTTTCTTTATATAAATAATTTCTCTCACTCTGCCTGTAAGGGCCAAGCTTGCCGCCTTTTTTTGGACCTTCGTCTGCAGTGATCCCACACCAAGCTAGTGCATCGATAATATATTGCTCAGCTCCTGGCACCTCTCTTTTTTTGTCAGTGTCTTCAATTCTAAGGATAAAATCACCCCCTGAATTTTTTGCAAACAGATAGTTAAACAGTGCTGTTCGCAGACCTCCTACATGAAGAGGTCCTGTTGGGCTCGGTGCAAATCTTACTCGTCTCACAATAGTGTAATGATTACTTTTGTCAAATATAAAACATTAATTTTTCAATTGATTGTGTAGTTTTGTTTCTATGATTGAGTTTACTTTTAATACAGATTTTATACTTGACAATAAAAAACAGATCTCAGACTGGCTTCTTTCTCTAGCCAACTCGGAAGGTTTCACTGTAAAAAATCTTCATTATAACTTCGTTTCAGCTAAAAAAATACAGTCTATAAATAACCAATTTCTTAACCACGATTACCCTACAGATGTTATTGCTTTTGATTATTGTGAAGATAAAGAGCTTTCAGGAGAGGTATTTGTCTGTCAAAAAATAGTCGAACAAAACGCCGTTTATTATTCACAAACCGTTGAAAATGAAACACTTAGGGTTTTGTGTCATGCGTTCTTTCATCTTTGTGGTCATAAAGACAAGAACAGCAAAGACTTGGCTGTTATGAGGTCGGCTGAAGACAAAGCTATAGCCGCTTTTCATTCCACTTATAAATAAATTATATTTGCACAAATGTTCCACGTGAAACAAGCATATGTTTAATCTAGAATATGACGTAATAGTAGTTGGTGGTGGGCATGCTGGCAGTGAGGCTGCAGCGGCCGCAGCAAATCTTGGTGCAAAAACACTATTGGTTACAATGAACCTCCAAACTATTGGTCAGATGTCTTGCAACCCAGCTATGGGTGGAATTGCGAAAGGTCAAATTGTTAGAGAAATTGATGCTATTGGTGGTTACAGCGGAATCGTAACCGACAAATCTTCTATTCAATTTAAAATGCTTAACCTGTCAAAAGGCCCAGCTATGTGGAGTCCAAGAGCCCAAAATGACAGGGCTTTATTTGCTCAATATTGGAGAGAAATGCTTGAGTCCACACCAAATCTTGATTTTTACCAAGAAATGGTTAAAAACCTATGGATCAAAAAAAACAAGCTGTGTGGAGTTGTTACAGGTTTAGGCCAAAAGATTAAAGGTAAAACAGTAGTTCTCACAAACGGAACATTCCTTAACGGCCTCATTCATGTGGGAGATAAAAATTTCGGCGGTGGTAGAGCTGGAGAAAAAGCAGCAACAGGGATTACGGAGCAACTTGTGTCTCTTGGTTTTGAATCTGGAAGAATGAAAACAGGAACACCACCAAGAGTTGATGGAAGATCGCTTGATTATTCTAAAATGATTGAGCAACCAGGCGATGAAAACCCTCAAAAATTTTCTTATTTAAATTCATCAACCCCTTTAAAAAAACAATTATCATGTCATATGACTTATACGAGTCCCAAGGTTCATGATTTGCTCAGAGAAGGATTTGACAGGTCTCCAATGTTTAACGGCAGAATAAAAAGTGTCGGCCCCCGTTATTGCCCGTCAATCGAAGACAAAATTCACAGATTTTCAGAAAGAGACAGGCACCAATTGTTTATTGAGCCCGAGGGTTGGAATACTGTAGAGGTTTATGTTAACGGTTTTTCAACTTCCTTACCAGAGGAAGTTCAGTTTTCTGCCTTACGCGCAGTTCCAGGTTTTGAAAAAGTAAAGTTTTTTAGGCCAGGATATGCTATCGAATACGACTATTTTTACCCTACCCAGCTCAGGTATTCTTTAGAAACAAAGATTCTCGAGAACCTTTTCTTCGCAGGCCAAATTAATGGAACTACTGGCTATGAAGAAGCTGGATCCCAAGGCTTGATGGCAGGGATTAATGCGGTTTTAAAAATTAAAGAAAAAAATCCTTTCGTACTTAAAAGAGATGAAGCATACATTGGTGTTTTAATTGATGATTTAATTACAAAAGGAACTGAAGAGCCTTACAGAATGTTTACATCAAGAGCAGAATATAGAATGCTTTTAAGACAAGATAATGCTGATCAAAGGCTGACAGAGGTTAGTCATGCATTAGGCTTGGCTAGTGATGAAAGGTTAGCCGCATGTGATCAAAAATACAAACAGTCGGAAAGCTTAATTAGGTTTTTAAAATCTCAAAGCATTTTACCGGCTGAAATTAACCCCGTTCTTTCATCAAAAGAATCTGCGTTAATTAAGCAGTCTGGCAAAGCTGACAAAATTTTATCGAGGCCAAATATATATATGTCAGACCTTAAAGAATGCGATAGCGTTGATTCATATATTTCTACAAACAATCTTTCTGAAGAGGTTCAAGATCAAGCAGAAATCCAAATAAAATACAGTGGCTATATCCAAAAAGAAAAAAACAATGCCGACAAATTAAATCGACTGGAGTCTGTAAAGATTCCTAAAGATTTTGATTATAAAAAACTTAAATCGATAAGTGCTGAGGCGTTAGAAAAGTTAAATAAAATTAAACCCGAAACCATATCGCAAGCATCAAGAATTAGCGGCGTATCACCCAATGATATTTCTGTTCTTCTTGTTTACATGGGTCGTTAAATGTTTCACGTGGAACAAAACAAAACACACATTGAAGTCGTTGATCATTTTCTCACAAAAGAAAAATTCAAAATTCAAAAAACCTCTGTTCCAGGTCTACTACAAACAATCCCTACACCCACCAAAGAAGACATAATTAAATATTATAAATCAGAAAGATATATTTCTCATAACTCTAAAAAAAAAGGTGTGTTTTTTTTCTTTTATAGATTTTTAAGGTCTGTTAATTTTTATGCTAAAAACCGTTTTTTATCAAGCAACAAAAACAATCGAAACGTACTGGACTTCGGCTCAGGGGAAGGCTATTTTCTAAACAAGCTTAAAAAAAAGGGAATCAAGGCGTGCGGAGTTGAATCATCTGCTACAGCTTCTTTAGCTACCGTTTATAAATCAATTTTTGCTGAACAACTGAACAGTCAAAAGTTCAGCCATATAACAGCTTGGCACTCAATTGAGCATGTTCATGAGTTGGAAAATACAATTTCTCGTATGTATGATTTGCTTGATGACAAAGGAACTATAATTGTTGGTGTGCCCAATTATTTATCTTTTGATGCCAGATACTATAAAGGATTTTGGGCCGCTTATGATGCGCCAAGACATTTGTGGCATTTCGATAAAAAATCATTAAAAGAGGTTTTTGAAAATAAAGGCTTTAAGCTCGTTAGATCCAGCCCGATGATCTTAGACGCATATTATGTTTCTTTGCTTTCCGAATCATACAAAAAATCAACACTTAAAATCCTTAAGTCCATTTTTGTAGGCACAATTTCAAACACATTGGCTCTTTTCACTAAAGAATATTCTTCAAATATTTTTGTTTTTAAAAAATTAAGATAAGTATCTAAGCCCTTTTTTGATCACAGAATAATCTATTTTTCCAGCCCCAAAAATTTCACCATCCCCCTGACACACTAAATAGCCGTTTTTAGCGCTTATTTTCACCTTACTGTCCGTAAGTGTCAAAACTTTACGTTCTTTAAAAATAGACCCATTAAAAAGATTAAAAAAATTTCGGATTATATCAAATTTGCTAAATTCTTTAGCAATTGTAATATTTAAAAGGCCATCGTTGCCTTTAGGTTTTTTTATTAATTGCATCCCCCCGCCTGTATACTTACATATTCCTATCCCAAGCAAAAACACATTAGTGTTAATTTCAGTTTTTGAAGTTAGAATTCTCACAGCAATATTTTGAAACTTTAAGAAGTTCATAATTGCACACGCCAAATATGAAAGTTTGCCGAGCCACTTATACTTATCAATTTTACTTAACATAAAAGAATCAAACCCTACCCCAGAGTATGTAATAAAATACCTTGTCTTTTTTTTATTAGCACTTTTTATTGTGGCCACCCCAACATCTTGAGTTTTTATCTTACCGCCTTTTAAGGTCTCTAAGCACTCATCTAGGTTTGATGAAATATTTTTTGATTTTGCCCAGTCATTTCCTGTCCCAGAAGGAATCAGCGCAAAGACCATTTTTTTAAGACTGATGCTCTGCTGCATAACTATACCCGCAACAACCTTTTGCACTGTCCCGTCTCCCCCGATGGCCAATATTTTGTTGTAACCACTCCTTGTAGCGTTTTTTACTAAATCAATTTCATTACCACTATTAATTGTAAGGTTGAGACTGTATTTTATTTTCTCTTCTCTAAGTTTCTTTACTACTTTATCAATAAGACTTATTGCTTTTCCAGAATTAGAGAGCCTGTTCGCTATTATAAACCATTCATTAGACATTCTCGGCTGGTTTTATATGAAGCAGTCTGGTAAGTTTTATAGAAATGTCAAGAAATATAATTTTAGGGTTCCCGTTTCTTTCAATATCAGAAAAACCTTTTTGAATTTCTTTATAAAAATCTAAAATGTTTTCTTCATGAACGAACGGCGCAAATTTTTCAAGATCTAGTCCTGATTTATAGTTTTCTTTATTGTTTTCAGCCCTATAGCCATAAAGCATAGAATCTCTAATGACATCAGAACAATAGATCAAAAATGACTTTTGCTCCTCCCTCGTTTTTTTACTCACTTTTTCAGCAAAGTTAACCAGTTCATTAATTGCAGACTTCTTTCCTTTAACCTTAAAAGCTGCCCTAACCCACTCCAAAAAAAGAATTTCAAAATCAGACTTAAGGTGTTGATTTTCAATATTTTGTGGTCTTATTAGAATTTTTTGACACCTAGATTTTATTGTATCTAAAAGTTTATTTTCTTGCTCACAAACTAAAATGAAAATAGTCTTTGAAGGAGGCTCCTCAAGCAGCTTAAGAAGTTTGTTTGAGGCGCTAATATTCATTTTTTCCGCCATCCAAATCAAAAATATTTTTACTCCACCCTCGTATGATTTTAAGGAAGCAAGTTTTGTTATTTTTTCTGCCTCACCTTTATTAATTACAGCTTGCTTGTTACCCAGACCAATTTTATCATACCAGTCTGTGAGCTTGATTTTTGTCCCTTTCAAAACAATTTCTCTCCATTTTTCTATAAAATCTTCCGAACTTGCTTTTGTTTTTACTTCACTTGTGGTATTTACAGGATAGATGTAGTGTATATCCGGATTTGTTAAACTTTTTAGTTTTTCTAGAGCGGCTTGCTGTTCAGGTATTTCTAGCTTTGAGTATGGGCTCTTGATTATGAATTTTATTAGCTCAAACGATGAGCCAAGAACATCTGAATCTGCCCTCCCAACCATCAAATATGTGTTAGCAACCCTGCCACCATCAATTGCTCCTTTCGCTTTTTTTAACTCAATTTGACTCATCCGATTCGATTAAAAACAAAGATAAAGAATTATATTTGCCACGTTATATATATATATGAAATCAATAAATCAAATTGACTTTTCAGAAAAAAAAGCTTTTGTAAGAGTAGATTTTAATGTTCCTTTTGACGATGCAGGACGAATCTCCGATAACTCTAGAATTGTAGCAGCACTTCCAACAATTAAGTATATTATGTCGAGGGGTGGTTCTTGTATACTAGCATCACACTTAGGACGTCCAAAAGGTAAAACAAAAGATCTGTCACTTTCAAAGCTTATCCCAGAGATAGAAAAATTACTCAGCACAAAAGTTTTATTTTCCGATGATTGTATAGGTGAAAAAACAGAAAGCCAATGCTCTGATTTAAAACAGGGAGAAGTCATATTATTGGAAAACTTAAGATTTTATGAAGAGGAAACCAATGCTGATGAGAGCTTTGCTAAAAAACTATCTAATCTCGCAGAAATATATGTAAATGATGCCTATGGCACTACCCATAGAGAACATGCTTCGACAGCAACAATGGCCAAATTCTTTGATATTAAGAGCCCAGGGATTCTACTTGAAAATGAAATAAGAAGCCTCAAAAAATTAATGGATAATCCTACTGGACCAGTAACAGCTATCATAGGCGGAGCCAAGGTTTCCTCAAAAATCTCTGTGATAGCAAATATGCTTGATGTTGTTGACAATCTTATTATAGGAGGCGGTATGGCTTATACGTTTATAAAAAATAATGGAGGCGCTATTGGTGACTCTATTTTTGAAAAAGACAAGCTTAACGACTGTAGTAAAATCATGTCTTTAGCAGAACAAAAAAATGTTAATGTCTTTTTACCAGAAGATGTCGTCGCATCAAACGAGTTTTCTAACGAGGGATTAAAAAAAGCCATTAATATATATAACATTCCTAAAGGTTGGCAAGGATTAGATATTGGGCCTTTAACAATATCTAAATTTGAAAAGATTGTAACAGAAAGTAAGACTATATTATGGAATGGTCCAATGGGGGTTTTTGAAATGCCGGCCTTTGAACAAGGAACCTTAGCAATTGCAAAATCGGTTGCTAAAGCAACTAGTAGTGGGGCTTTTTCGTTAATTGGAGGCGGTGATTCGGTTGCCGCAATTAAAAAGTTTAATTTACAAGACGAGGTTAGTTTTATAAGCACAGGGGGAGGAGCAATGCTGGAAAGTCTAGAGGGTAAAATACTCCCAGGAATTAAAGCACTGAAATAAAAAAAATGAAAACTAACCAATTCTTTCTGATAATATTTTCATTTTTCATTTGCTCTGCCTATTCTCAAGTTGATGAATCAAATTTTAATTCAGATACTATCAAAAATAGACTTGAGAGGCTTAACGCCAAAACCCCAATAGAGCTATATTTTACACCAAGCGTTGAAAAAACAATCAAGAGGTATTTGAATACTAGAGTAGAATTTTATAAAAAAAACATCGATAAATTAAATTATTATCTTCCTCTGTTTGAGGAGCAACTTCAAAATCAAAAAATACCTGTAGAAATTAAATATTTACCGATTATTGAGTCGAGACTAGATCCCTCTGCAGTTTCGAAGGTTGGCGCTACGGGTTTGTGGCAGTTTATGTTTTATACGGCCCTTGAAAATGGTTTAACCATGAATAGTTATGTTGATGAACGATTGGATCCCTATAAGTCTACGGCAGCAGCAGCGCTATATCTAAATAAACTTTACAAAATATATTATGATTGGAATCTTGTTTTGGCATCTTATAACGCAGGACCAAGAACAATATCTAGAGCCAAAAAAAAATCAGGCGGCTATGCAAATTACTGGAACATGAGACCGTTTCTTCCTTCTGAAACAGCTAACTACATCCCTTCATTTATTGCCACGATGTATATATTAGAGTACGGTAATGAACACGGCATAAATATTTATGAGAACAAAAAAACAACACGAAATATAGAAAAAATAACAATCAAAGAGAAAACAGCCTTTGAACACATTTCAGATTTCTTTAACTACTCAACGGATTCAATTTACAGCCTTAACCCATCTTATATACACGGCATTGTTCCGGGTTACAACAAAAACGAGTTAAGCCTTCCAATCAAGCTGGTTGACAGCCTCGTTATGCAAGAAGAGGAGTTTTATGCCTTTGTAAAATCTGAATTTGATAAAAGAGAAAAGCCTTTACCTGACCTATATTCGATTGACTCAAAATTGGTTTACAAGGTAAAGTATGGAGAGTTTTTAGGAAAGATTGCCAGAAAATTTGGTGTTAAAGTTTCAGATATCAAACGATGGAACAATCTTAAAAACGATAATATTAGAGAAAATCAAAAGCTTATAATTTTTCCAAAAAGAATTCCCAAAACCTAAAAGAAATACTGCAAAAACTATTGGGTTAAATTATTGTAAATTGCAATTATGAAGAAAACTGCAATTATCCTCTTTTTTTTAATCACTGCTTTATCATGTTCTGATAATCAGCAAAAACTATTACCCGCATCAAGCGGCAACATAAACAACATTTCTGTGGTTACAAACGATGAGTTATGGGAGGGTGCAGTTGGAGAAGTTATAAGAGAAAATTTTGGCAGACCAATTTATGGCCTACCCCAAATAGAACCGACTTTTTCTCTAAGCCATATTCCAAGTAAAGTGTTTTCAGGATTTGCCACAAAATCGAGAACAATTTTAAAGATTGATGTTTCTGAAAACGAAGGGGTTTTCAATTTTAAAAACACATATGCTTCTCCACAAAGAATAATTCAAATCACAGCAAACTCTCCTGACAAAATAATCGAAATTATTAATGAAAATTTAAATTCAATTTACTCTACAATGTACTTTAATGAGATTCAGGAAAAACAACGCAGAATTGCTAAAAACTTAAGTAAAACAGAAGCAATTAAAAACAATACAGGGGTGTCACTAAAATTTCCATCTGCCTACAGGGTTGCAAAAGCTGACACTAATTTTGTTTGGATTAGAAGGGATATCGAAACCGGATCGGTTAATCTTTTTATCTACAGACAAACAAATCTAACCAAACAGTCAATTATTGAGAAAAGAGATTCAATATCTAAAATTTATATTCCTGGACCTGCTGAAAACACATATATGTCAACAGACTTAATATACACGCCTAATACTCATAAGATTAACGTGGGAGGGAAGCAGGTGTTTGAAACTAGAGGTTTATGGGAAATTGAGGGTCAGTTTATGGCAGGTCCATTTTTAAATTTTCAGATAAAATTAGGTGATGATGATTTTATAATGCTAGACGGTTTTGTTTATTCGCCAGGCTCAACAAAAAGAGAGTATATCTTTGAGCTGGAAGCTATAATGAGAACCCTAAAAGATTAGTCTTCCTTTTTTTCTTCGTCTTCTTTACCTTCTTCTAAAGCTTTTTTAAACTCTTTTACACCTTGACCTGTTCCTTTAACAAGATTTCCAAGTTTTTTCCCAAGCCCAACAGGTCCAAATACGATTAAGGCAACAACCACAATAACAACAATCTGAAATGGTCCGATTGTAAAAAGAGGCGTGATAAATAAATCCATTGCAAAAATTTTAAGCTAAGTTAATAATAATACACGTAATTGTTGCTATATAGCCCAATTCTATTCAAGAGTAAGCTAATTTTAAGTATTTTTGAATACTGTGAAAAACAAAAAAGAAAATAAAGGATTTTTCAAAAAGCTCTTTAACGATTATAAGGTAGTTGTTTCAAGCGAAGACACTTTTGAAGAGAAGCTTGCTTTCAAAGCTAGTAAAATCAACGTTTTTATATTAATGCTTGTGTGTTCTGTAATTCTAATTTCATTTACTATAAGCATTGTTTTTTTTACACAATTAAGAGAATTAGTACCCGGTTATTCATCTTCAGATCTTTTAAACAGAGCAATTTATCTAACACAAAAAACAGACTCATTAGAGCGTCAAATTGAGCTTAACAATAAATTTTACAAATCTATTGAAGATGTTCTTTCTGGAAAAACAGACGAGTTTATTGAACGTGATAATATTACTATTGATAGTAGTTTAAATGAGAAAAACTTTTTCTCAATTTCTCCAAATTTTGAGGACTCTATTCTTCGTAATTATGTTGACAGTCAAGACAAATTTAATTTAACAAAAAATGAACTTGTCATTGAAAATAAAATGTTCTTTTCTCCAATTAAAGGCGATATTACTCAGGCTTTTAATTTTGAAGAAAATCATTTTGCTATAGATATCGCTGCAGACATAGGAACTCCGGTTAAGTCTATTCTTGATGGTAAAATTCTTTTTTCTGAGTGGTCAGTTGATACAGGCCATGTAATTATAGTAGACCATGGGGACAATATAGTTTCTGTATATAAGCATAACTCAAAATCATTAAAAGAACAAAACGATTTTGTACAGGCCGGTGAAGTTATTGCATATTCAGGCAATCAAGGTAGCTTAAGTTCTGGCCCTCATTTGCATTTTGAGCTTTGGAAAAATGGAACTCCTATAGACCCAGAGCCCCTACTAAATTTTCAATAAAATGCTAAAACAAGTAGCTATAAAAATCATGGCTAGGATTACAAAAAGCCAGCTTAGTAGGTGGGCATCAAACCCTATTGAAACTCAGAAAAAGCAATTGAATTATCTAATCAAAAATGCTTTGAATACATCATTCGGACAAGCACATGGCTTTTTGAAAATAAAGAACTACGATGATTTCAAAAATCACATTCCAGTAAGAGATTATGAAGGTTTACGGGAATATTTTGAGCAGATAAAAGAAGGAAAGAAAAACGTATTGTGGCCTGGAAAACCCCTTTATCTTGCGGTCACTTCTGGAACAACTTCTGGTTCAAAATATATTCCTATAACGAAACAAAGTTTAACCAATCATCTCAACGGAGCTAAGAATGCCCTACTTATGTATGTTGCCGAAACGGGAAAAGTAGATTTTGTTAATGGTAAGTTTATTTTTGTTCAAGGCAGCCCAGTATTAAGTAAAATTTCAGGAATTTTATCGGGAAGGCTTTCGGGAATATCTGCTCATCACACCCCTTTTTGTATGAAAAAAAACATGCTTCCATCATGGAGCACTAATATTATTGAGGACTGGGAAGATAAAATCGAAAGTATTGTTAAAGAAACTATGGAAGCGAACATGACAATTATTAGCGGAATTCCCTCATGGCTACAAATCTATTTTGAAAAAATAGTTAAAAAAACAAACAAGAAAGTTTCAGAGACTTTCCCAAACTTTAATCTTTTAATTTACGGAGGAGTAAACTTCGAACCCTATAAGAATAAATTTAGAGAATTGATTGGCAAAGAAATAGATACCATTGAAGTCTTTCCGGCAAGCGAGGGTTTTTTTGCTTTTCAAAACAGTCAAGAAAAAAAAGATTTGTTGTTAATCCTAAATGCAGGAATTTTTTACGAGTTTATTGATGTCGAGGACTTTCGAAATAACAAAATGCAAAGAATCCCTTTGTGGGACGTAAAAAAAGACCAAAATTATGTAATGATTATTTCTAGCTCTGCAGGGTTATGGGGATATAACACCGGAGACACTGTAAGATTTACAAGTTTAAACCCTTATAAAATTGAAGTTACTGGAAGGATCAAGCAAAGCCTATCTGCTTTTGGTGAACATGTAATAGTGAAAGAAGTCGAGCAAGCGATAGGTAAAGCAATATCCAAAACAGGTCTTTTAGTTAAAGAATTCACTGTCGCCCCCAGATTTAAATCAAAGACATCATCTGCAAGCCATGAATGGTTTATAGAATTTGATGAAATACAGATTGAAACTAAAGAATTTGCTAATGAGATTGACAAAGAATTACAAAGACAAAATAAATACTACAAAGATTTAATTGTTGGAAAAATTATTGACAGACCAGTAATAAGAAATGTTGTGAAAGACGGATTTAAAATATACATGGATAGTATCGGAAAACTAGGAGGCCAAAATAAGATTCCAAAAGTTGCAAATGATAGAAAAATAGCAGAACAATTAAAAAACTTAAACCTTATTGAATAATCTTAAAATAATTTAAAAAAAAAATCGTTTTAAAATAACCAAAACCAAGAAATGAAAAATAATTTTAAAGAAAACGAAGAGTTAGATATAATAGTTCTAATTGAAAAAATTAAGTTGATGCTTTTAAGTGTTTTTCTTCAAATTTTTAGAGGATCAAAAAAATTTTTATCAGCATGGAAGCAGTTATTAGCGGTAATAGTCGCGGGAGCTGTACTTGGCTATTTCCTAACTGACAAAGATAAACCATCATCAAAGGAAGCCACTGTATTGGTTAAGATTAATTTTGATGCAGGAAATTATGTCTATGACACAGTTGAACTAATAAATCTTAAAATTTCAAGCGAAGACACTGATTTTTTTACCCAAGAAATAAAATTAAATGATGATGAAACAATTGATGAAGTTTCTATATCTCCAGTAATAGATATAAAGGATATTATTGCTAAAGATATTCAAGCCAATGAAATAAGAGCACTCTTTGAAAATCTTGAATATGAAGATGGGTTCTCAGTAACCGAAGGCTTTAAATCAGATTATGACTACCATTTTATTAAAATAAATGTTTCAAACAATTCATCAATTGAAACGATAAACAAAGTCATAGATTATTTTAACAATAATCCACTTTTTGCTGAACTTAAAGAAAGAAACCTTCAAAGAATTTCAAGTATTATTTCAGATAATAAACAAACTATTAAACAAATCGATAATCTTTTGGAGTATTATACAACTCAAAACACTTCTAACAACTCTCAGTTATATATTGACAATAAAGATTTGAGACCAAATGAACTCATTAAAACAAAAATCACTCTTCAAAGCGAAAATCAAGAGCTAAAAAGAGAAAGCTTAACTTCCAAAGAAACGGTAATCACAATAAATGAATCTAATGTCCTAATTGAAAATAATTCACTTGCCTCAAATAAAATGGTGTATTACCCATTTTTATTTTTACTTATTTACTTGATTGTTTCTATTTTAATTGGGCTTTACTCATATCTTGATAAATTAGATAGAGCCAGCTAAGATGTCAATAAAAGACCTTACACAAAAGAGTTTTTCGGTTCTAATAATCAGATCTTTTGGTGTGCTGCTTTTATTTGGGCTTACCATGTTCCTAACAAACTTTTATTCTGCCGAAAATGTTGGTCGCTACGATTTTGTAAGATCTACTATAATGGTATTAGGAGGGCTTACCCTGATGGGAACAAACCAGTCAATTATTTA
>CACHNE010000016.1 GCA_902581145.1 uncultured Bacteroidota bacterium
AACTATCCTGGAGGATTAGCTGAAGGTGATATCGTTTATATAAGTGGTTCTCTTAACAGCTGGTGTGGTGACTGTAATCCAATGGATGATTCAGACGGAGATGGAATATGGACTACAACAATCGCTCTAGAAAACGGTGATTATGAATATAAGCATACAATTAACAACTGGGCTGCTCAAGAAGAATTTGGATCAGCTGTTGAAGGTTGTACAGTTAGTGATGGCACATTTACTAACAGAGCATTTACGGTAGCTGATGCTGACATGACATTAGAAACAGTATTCTGGAACTTATGTCCTGGTGAAACACCTGGCCAAGTTTACAACGTAACATTTGCTGTTGATACAGCTAATATTACTGTTGGAGAGTCTGGAATGTGGTTAGGTGGTGGTGCCTTTGGAAACGCACAAGGTAACGCAATGACTGATGAAGACGGAGACGGAGTATATGAAATTACACTTGAGCTTAATACAGATCAAGCTGGAGTGAATTATGTATTCTTAAACGGATCTATTGATGGTGGTGATTGGAATGCTAAGGAAGACTTAGCCGGCCAAGAATGTGCTGACCCAGATAGCTTTAATGATAGAATACTTCCTGAATTTGACGGTGATACATACTTATTACATTGCTTCGGAGATTGCTCCGGTGATGGTGTAGGTTGTGCAGCTGGTACCTGTCCAGTGCCGGACATTACCTCTTGGTCAATGACAGGTGACGGGGTAAATTTTGATGGTACAAACCAAGATGGTGTTACTGGATATCAAATTGAGTATAGTACTTCAACATTTACACCAGGTGATGGTACTGCAACTGTTTATGAATTTGATGCATTTCCTCATACCATGATAGGATTACAGCCAAATACCACATATTACTTTACAATAAGATCTATTTGTGGAGATACTTATTCCGAATGGGAACAGAATCCAGATAACAACGGGGATGGGCCTGATGCATGGACAACAACTACATGCCCAAGTAGCTATTCTCTTCCTTATCTAAATGATTTCAATGACCCTGTTGCATGGACTACTTGTCAAACATTCTATGATAATGATGGAGATGGTAATTACTGGTTTTATACAACTATTGATGATAGTGATAACTTAACTGCTAGTTCATTTTCGTGGAATGGTTCACCATTTACACCAGATAACTGGGTAATTATGGGACCAATAGACTTGACCAATGTTTCTGACGCTTTATTAGAGTGGGAGGTTCAAGCACTTGATCCTGCCTATTGTAACGAAAATTATTCGGTTTATGTAGGTGCATCTAATGACTATAATGACTTGATTAATAATTCTTATTCGAGTTTTAATGAAACTATAGCGTCAGGAGGTGATGCGTGTGGTGCCTGGGCAAATAGATCACTAGATATTTCTGCTGCTACGGGTAATCTTGTTTATATTGGACTCAGACATCATGATGTAACTGATGAATACATACTAAGTATTGATAATGTTTCGGTTACTTCTAGTACAATGAGTAATGAGGACTTCACTCTACATAGTATTGATTATTCATTTGATCAAGAGACAAAATTATTAAGAGTAAATTCTGAAGAGATATTGTCAAATATTCAAATTTATAATATGCTTGGTCAAGAAGTCCTAAACAAAGAGCTGAATGGAACAGCGGCATTACTGAATTTGTCAAGTTTAAGTAGTTCTATTTATATAGTAAACGTTGAAGGAAATAATTCGAAAACGAAAACTTTCAAGTTAGTTATTAAGTAGATATTTAAATAAATAATAATCAGGAAAGGGCATTAATACAATGCCCTTTCTTGTATATTTATAAAATAATTAATCATCGAAATATGAGAAATATTTTGTTTTTATTTTTTGCATGTTTTCCATTGATGATGTGCTCACAGCAAACAGAAAGTTTAAAAGAAAAATTTGAAGATTATTTTTTAATTGGAGCAACTATAAATCAAGAAGATTATCAATTAATTGATAAAGATGCAAAGATTTTAGAAATCGTCTCTGAAGACTTTAATTCAGTAACTCCTGAAAACTCAATGAAGTGGATGCACTCTCATCCAGAATATTCAAAATTTACATTCTCAAATGCTCAGAAAATAACCGATTTTTCCAAAGATAATAACATGTACTTGTTAGGCCACACCTTGGTTTGGCACAATCAAGTTCCTGAATATGTTTCGGAAATTAATGACAAAGCTAAATTCAACCGACATTTAAAAAATCACATATTTCAAATGGTCACAAGATTTAAAGGCAAGGTCGATATGTGGGATGTTGTTAATGAAGCTTTGAATGATGATGGGTCGCTTAGAGAGACTTTATTTCTTGAAATGATGGGTGATGACTATATCGAAAAAGCATTTCAATATGCAAATGATACCGATCCGAATGTTGAGCTTGCATACAATGATTACAACCTATATAAGCCAAAGAAACGAGAAGGTGCAATTAGGATAATTAATTCTTTAAAGGAAAAAGGAATTAGAATTGATGCGGTTGGCATTCAGGCTCATTGGGACCTTCACTTTCCGAGCATTAAAGAAATCGAAGAAACAATTGTTGATTTAGCAGCGACTG
The DNA here is from genome assembly GCA_902581145.1 of uncultured Bacteroidota bacterium. Lineage (GTDB taxonomy): Bacteria > Bacteroidota > Bacteroidia > Flavobacteriales > Flavobacteriaceae > MED-G13. Next base: position 2,572 of record CACHNE010000016.1, read on the forward strand.
GAGTTGATGTAATGATAACCGAGCTTGATATAACAGTAATTCCAAATCCTTACGAATTAGCAGGAATTGCAAGGGAAGAATTTAAAAAACTTGAAGGTGATAAAAAATGGGATCCATATAAATCTGGGATGCCTGAAAATATTAAAAAAAAATTAACCAATAGATATAAAGAGATTTTTGAGCTATTTGTAAAGCATCATGATAAAATTAGCAGAGTAACTTTTTGGGGTACTACTGATAAATATACCTGGAGAAATGAAAACCCTATCAGAGGTAGAACGGACTATCCATTATTGTTCGACAGAGAATACAAAAAGAAGCCTGCATATTTTGAGCTGTTGAATATTGACACTTCAACTATTAAATAAACTATGATATCACAACCACTCTCGATTAAAGAAAAGATTGGATATAGTCTTGGAGACTTATCAGCTAATCTTGTATTCCAAACTTTAATCACATATTTAGCATATTTCTACACTGATATTTATGGCTTAAATGCTGATGATGCAACCAAGATTATATTTACAGTTGGATCTGTTGCTGCTTTTGCTTTTAATCCAATAGTTGGAGCATTAGCTGATAGAACAAACAGTAAGTGGGGAAAGTTTAGACCATGGATTTTATGGACTGCAGTGCCACTGGGGGTTACTTCAGTATTAGCATTTACTACGCCTGACTTTTCTTACAGTGGTAAAGTTATTTATGCTGTAGTTACCTATACATTATTACTCTTATTGTATGCGGGAAGTAACTTACCTTACTCAGCACTTAGTGGAGTTATAACCGGTGACATGAAAGAGAGAAATAGTATTTCAGCATATAGATTTGTTGCTGTTATGTTTGCTCAATTCTTTGTCCAAGTATTTATGCTTCCGATTATAAATTATGTTGGTGACGGAGACAAAGCCCTTGGGATTGAAATCACTATGACATGGCTAGCTGTAATAGGAACTGTTTTATTACTTATAACATTTATTACAACTAAAGAAAGAATTGTTCCTAAGCCAGAAGAGTCATCTAGTATATTGGATGACCTGAAGGATCTAGCAAAAAATATTCCATGGGTAATAATGCTAACCGTTACCATTTTACAATTCACTACCCTTGCCATGAAAGGAGGAGCATATGTCTATTATTTTGAAAACTATGTTTCAAAAAATTCTTTAAGTGATTTTATTTCTCCCATAATAGAATTTTTATCAAGTATCGGGATAAATTTCTTTGGAAGTGACCCTGTCTCAGCTGGTTTCGGATTGTTTAACGCAGGTGGGATTATATTTATGATAATTGGAATTGGTTTGTCAAAAATGTTGGCTGACAAATACGGAAAAAGAAATGTGTTTGGGGTGTTTTTATTTATATCAACTTTATTCATTTTAGTTTTTTATGTTCTCTCACCTGATTCCATTAATTTAATTTTTGGTGCCCAAATATTTCATGGGTTCTTTTATGGCATTACGATACCACTGCTTTGGGCGATGATTGCTGATGTTGCAGATTATTCAGAATGGAAAAATAATAGAAGAGCTACTGCAATAATTTTTTCAGCAATGATGGTAGGCCTTAAGCTTGGCTTAAGTATTGGGGGCGCATTAGTAGCATCTATATTAGGCAGCTATGGTTATGTCCCAAATAGTGTTGGTGAACAAACCGAATCTGCAATTTTAGGTACTAAAATGTTGGTTAGTATATTTCCCTCAATTCCTTTTTTAGTTGCCGCTGCTTTACTATTCTTTTATATCATTGATAAAAAGATGGAGGAGAAGATCGAACAAGATTTATTAAAAAAAAGAAAAAGTTAGAGATTGCAATGCCAGAGAATAGTATCGACCATATTGATTTTGAAGATTTAAATAAAAGATCAATATCACCACACATAATTACTCATCTTTATACTGCCGATCCATCTGCACATGTCTTTGACGGAAAGATTTACATATATCCTTCTCACGATATAGACGCGGGTGATGCATTTGACGATTTAGGAAGTCATTTTGCCATGAAAGACTATCATGTATTTTCAATGGAAGATATAGACAGTACTGTCAAAGATCATGGAATTGCATTACACGTAGATAATGTGAAATGGGCTGAAAAACAAATGTGGGCCCCAGACGCAAATGAGAAAAATGGAAAATATTTTCTGTTTTTTCCAGCAAAAGATTACAAAGGTGTTTTTAGAATTGGCGTTGCAGTCAGCGAAAATCCAGAGGGTCCATTTACTCCAATGGATAAACCAATTGAAGGAAGCTTCTCAATAGACCCTGCAGTTTATAAAGACGATGATGGAGAATATTATATGTACTTTGGAGGTATATGGGGTGGCCAATTACAAAGATGGAGAAATGGGGTTTTTAACCCAAATAGCCCCACAAGTCCAACAGCTTTTCTTCCAAATGATGATGAACCTGCTCTTTTACCTTATGTAGCAAAAATGTCAGACGATTTATTAGAATTTGCTGAAAAACCAAGGGAGGTACAAATTCTTGATGAAAAAGGTAAATTGCTATTAGCCGGTGATAATGAAAGACGTTTTTTTGAAGCGGCTTGGGTACACAAGTATAATGGAACATACTATTTTTCATACTCAACCGGAGACACACATTTTATTTGTTATGCAATTGGTGATAATCCTTATGGACCATTTACTTACAAAGGAAAAATTTTAAATCCTGTTGTTGGATGGACATCTCACCACTCAATTTGTGAATTCAAAGGGAAATGGTATTTATTTTATCATGATTCTTCACTCTCTAAAGGTGTTACGCATTTGAGATCTATTAAAATTGCTGAAATTCAATATGACGAGGATGGGTTAATCAAAACACTTAGTCCTTATAATGATTTTTCAATTCTTTAATGTAGGATAGTCTTAATTTTTGATTATCCTTTTGTAATAATTTGCCCCCTCAACGAAGTACTTTAATATATAAATACCTTTTTCAAGAAAGTCAAGATTTACTTTCCCTGTCTCACTTTGTAGTTTTAAGACACTTATTAGTTTACCGTCTATACTATATATACTAATATCTAAATTTTGATTTGAATTGAAGTATAAATTATTTTCAAATGGTATTGGAAAGAAGACCACATCTTGAAGAGTTTCATCATAATTTGAAAATGATTGGTCATTAATTATTGTTTCAAAATTATCAAAGAAATATTCCCCAATAGCATTTCCACATAGTACTTGTAATTTATGAGCATCATATGTCTCGTTGATATCGAATTCAAATTCATAAAGGTTATATTCTGAATTAAGGGTTAATTCATCTGAAACAATATAATTATTACCACTACTACCAAGCTTTAACCTAATTTTTATTGAAATGGATTCATTGCTGTCAGAGTTTGACTTAGCATTGAATTTTATATTAATCGTTTTACCACTTAAATCTTGATCATATTCTTGATTATTCAAAATTACTTTGTTAAATCCAGAATTACTGGATGCTAATTCTATAACCTCAATCCTTGCCGATTTCCCTTCATAGGATTCAGTTTCAGTCTCAGAAAAATTAGCTTGTGCACCGCTAAAGGTTGATAAACCCCAGCCATTATTAATACCACATTCAAAATCAGGGTTTTGTATTAAGACGTCTTCTGAACTGTAGCAACCAATTCCCAATAATGCGTCCTTAACCTCTTCAACCCAATTTCCCGTAATAATATTTTCATTATTAGGATTGTCAGTTCTTAAGCTTATGGTTTTGGTTGATTTGTTGCCAGCACACCAAGCAGAAAATGAAAAATTATTTGATATTGCTTGCTCAGCAATATGTCTATGATATTCAATTCTGTCTGCAGGATTTGGCCCACCAAAAGCACCGTTAGATCCTCCAATCCAATAATTTATTCCATTTTCATTATCTGCTCCAAATTCACCTAGATAAACAGGGATATTATTTGTTGTTGACCATGAGTTAATCTGACTAAATCTTTGTGTAATTTGATTTTTTGCATTTTGACTCAAATTAAAATTATTATTGTTCTCCTGCATGGATGATGTAAAACTCATCGGTTGATAATAGTGAAATGTCGCTATTAAATTTGGGTCAGAATTAATCAAATCATTTGGTATCTGAAAAATAACCTCCCAGCTGTTAGTATCTCCTCCTGTAATAATTATTTTACGGGATTCATTGTTTGAGCCTGATGACCTTACAATGTTAATTATATCACTGGAAATGGTAGATATTTCATTGGCTGAAAGCCAAAAATAAGGTTCATTGAAAACTTCAAATAGTAATGTTTCTGGATAATCTTTAAATCTTTCTGCAATATCTCTCCAGATTGCTTTAAATTTATTTAAGTCCGCAATTCTTTTTGCTGATGTTGGATCTGAATAGTAGTTCACCCCGTTTATATCACTTTGGTCAAAAGTGTAAAGAAAATTTTCTTTTAGTTTCGCTCCATGAAAGTCAATTATTGTAACTAGTCCTTTTGACATTGACCAGTCAACAATTTGTTGTAGCCTATCCAAGTACAAAGGATTAACATAATAGTCATCTGGACTTCCATTATATTGATTTTGGGTGCCAGCTAAGTCTGAAAAACACGAGTTGTCATTGCAGTTTGACAAACTACTAAGAGTTCTTTCACTTCCATTTACAGTGTAATCTGCATTCAAAAAGGTACCCCCAAAAAAATCAACTGGAATTCTTACGTTGCTAAAGCCTTCATCTTTAACCTGGTCAAAATATTCTTCATAGACTGAAAAAGCCCAATTACCTTCAGTTGGAGCACTTAGAACATTTCCTAAATTAATACCCCTACCCATTTCTTGAACAATTTCAAAAGATGTGCTTTGGGCTAATAGATTAAGGGATATGAATGTCAAAAAAATCAATAAATTTTTTTTCATAAGATAATTTACACAAAAATATCAGAAATAATATTCCTTGAAATTTTATTTTTTAGTTTGTTCAGCATCATAAAGTGCTTTTAGAACTGCATAGTATGCACCCTTTCTCGAATAATCCTTATTAACCATCCATGCCTTTTGATCTTTTCTCCATCCACCATACGGAATATCATCCCTGAAACCCCAGTCACTAATAAGTTTAACACCTGATTCTTTTGCCGTTTTAACCAAATTATAATATATTTTGTTTTGCTCTTCAAAAAAGTTATTCCAATCACTTTGGGATTTAATTACATCTGAAACCCTTTTGTGATTACCACCTTGTCCCCAAAGATTTAACCCTACATCTAACTCTGTAATATAAACCTCAACTCCAAGTTCAGTAAACCTTTTAATATTTTTTCTAAGTTTTTCATAGTCATAATTTATTCCCACATTTAAATGACATTGAAAGCCCACAGCATCAATTCTTACTCCAGAGTTTTTTAAATGTTTTACAAGTTGATATAAACCATCGGCTTTTTTTCCTCCAAAAGCAATATTAAAATCTCTTATTTCTAATTTGGCATCTGTTAGTTCAGAGGCAATTTCAAAAACTCTTCTAACAAATATTGGGTGCTCACTATTGATATTCTGTTCACCAACAAGTCCTGAATTATCTTTTTCAAATCCCATATCCATCCACTTGCAATCTTCTTTTTCATTTCCTGAAACTCTGTACTTTCCAGACCTACCCATAGCAAAAATCTCATTGATTACATTAAATACATCAACTTTATTTTTATTATCATTTGAGTTTAAAACCTCTACAATAAATTTTTCAAGAATATACTCTAGTTCATTAGCTGAGTAGTTGGTTTTTGAAAACCATTTTGGAAAGTATTTATTCGGAAAGATTAAACAGTGATGCATGATATGAAATTCATTTTCTACTCCCCAGTTAACTAATTCGTCAAAAAACTTGGTATCAAAATTAAAGTCTTTTAATAATTCTGGTTTTTTCTTAGGCCAGAATCCTTCATCCCAAGCTGGATAAATTGAGGGCTGTATGCCACTGTAATTTTCTAAAACAAAATCTCTATTTTTCTTTGCCTCAGTTCCCCTTAGAATAGCCTTATTTCTTTCCGCTTTTACTTGTGTAGTGATTATCATATCCCCCGAATAATCTTTTAAAAATAAATCAGGGTTATAGTTTTGGGATTCAATTTTAAAAATAAATTGCAAACAGATTATAATTATTAGGTTTATTTTTTTCATGAATTATATATTATCATAAAGTTATGATAATAATTAAATTTTAATGATATTTAATAAACTAAAACCTATCTGATTATGAATAGAGTAGCTAGTATAAAAATAATTGTATTCTCTGCCTTATTTTTCTCATCTCTTTCTGTATTTTCTCAAGCTAAGGAAAAAATGAATGTTTTGTTTATTGCTGTGGATGATTTGAAGCCAAGTATAGGTAGTTTTGGTGATGAATTCGCTGTCACACCAAATATTGATGAATTATCAAAATCATCAACTGTTTTTTTAAATAATCACACTCAGCAAGCAGTATGCGGTCCCTCAAGGGCAAGTTTAATGACCGGCCTTAGACCTGATAAGACAAGAGTTTGGGATTTAAAAACAAGAATGAGAGATATGAATCCTGATATTTTAACCATTCCCCAGTATTTCAAGCAAAATGGATATCAGACAATAGGTATTGGTAAGATTTTTGACAATCGAAGTGTTGATAATTTTAAAGACAAGCCGTCTTGGTCTGTTCCCTTTATATCTCAGAGAAACCTGACATTTTCTGATGGATACAGTTTTCCTGCAAATGGATTCTACCAAAGTGATGAAATTAGAGCAAAAGTATCTCAACTAAGGCAAGAAGGAATTTTAAAGGGTATTAGTGAGAGTGGTTTAAATAAATATACTACAGACATTTTTAAGCCACCTTATGAAAGCGCTGATGTTCCTGACGGTGCATATGTAGATGGCGCAATCGCTAATCGTAGCCTTGAGTTAATTGATAATATGGATACTTCACAGCCATTTTTTCTTGCTGTGGGATTCGTTCGTCCTCATATGCCATTTGTTGCACCAACAAAATATTGGGATTTATATGATCCAAATGAAATCAAGCTGGCGGAATTTAGAACAAAGTCTAAATACCCTGTTGATATTGCTTATAAAGCTGGATGGGAAATCAATTCATACCATACTCCCGAAACAGATTATCCACACAATGAGGAAAATCTTTTGATTTTAGAAGATGATTTTCAAAGAAAATTGATTCATGGATATTATGCTGCTTCAAGTTATATTGATGCGCAAATAGGAAAGCTTGTTGATAAGCTTAAAGAAAAAGGTTTAGATAAAAATACAATTATTGTTATTTGGGGTGATCATGGCTTTCATCTTGGAGATCACAGCCAGTGGACCAAACATACAAATTTTGAGCAGTCAACGCGTTCACCATTATTAATTAAAGACCCAAGAGTTAATGAGATGTATAAAATAAGCTCACCAACAGAGTTTGTTGATATTTTTCCCACTTTATGTGATATGACAAATCTGGATATGCCTCAAAATCTAGATGGTATAAGTTTGCAGCCACAAATCGAGGGCGAAAAAACCACATCTAAGATTTTTGCAGTTAGTCAATATCCAAGACGTTCCAAGACCTCTGGAGAAACTATGGGTTACAGTTTTAGATCAGAAAGATATAGGTATACAGTTTGGGTGAAAAATAAAAAAAGTACTGAGCCAATTTCAAATGATGATATTTATGCTGAAGAGCTTTATGACTATAAGATTGATCCAAATGAAACCGAAAATAAAGCTGGTTTAGAAAATTATCAAAGGATAAAAACTCAGTTTGTCAAGTTAGCCAACGGTTTTTTTAACTCTCAGATTTCAGAAAAAGAGATTGTAGTTGAATCAAATGATATTCAAGAAAATATTATGACCAATGACAGATCAAACTCGTGGGCTGATAAAAGGTCAAAGATTATCGGAAATTATATTGCTGGAGAAATGATGATGAATAAAAACCAAAAGGAATTTATAATTGACGTTCTTTATAGTAAATACGCAAGAAATAACAATTTGACTGCTGATAACAAATTGACAGATAATCAGAAAGAAATAATTTATAAAGAAACATTTAGTCTTATAAAAGACATATTACTTGAAAAGTTTACAAAGAAACAAGTTGATTCAATCTTAAAATACGAATCTGAAAAATTATCAACCTCAAAAGAGAAGAATAATGTCAGTGCAATTTCATCTCTTGAGAATGAAAGCTTTTTGGTAGGATCAACATTAATACACAGAGAATTGAGCAGTAATTATGCAAATCTATTTTTAAAAGATTTTAAATATTTGACGGCAATGAATGCTGCAAAACAGTCAAATATTAATCCGACTAAAGGTACTTGGAAATGGAATCAAATTGACAACTTTGCTAAGTTTTCAAAAAATAATAATTTACTTTTTAGACTTCATAGTCCTATTGGACCACAATGCTCAAAATGGATTAAAGATGATGCAAGAACAGCCGATGAACTTCAAGCTAGCCTTGACGAATTTTTATTTAGACTTCTAGATAGATATAAAGATTTTGATAATATAAAATGGATTGATGTTGTAAACGAAACCATTTTAGCATCGGGAAAATGGCTTGGTTCAAAGCCAGGAAATAGTAAATGGGAAAACCCTTGGTTAGATATTGGCCTTGACGAAAATGGATATCCATTATATATTATTAAAGCATTTGAACTTGCAGATAAATATGCACCAAATAAAAAGCTTGTTTATAATCAGAATGGTGGCATGCAGATCCCAATGTGGGATAAGTTAAAAGAAACAGTTTTATATTTAAAATCGAAGGGTTATAGAGTTGATGGTATTGGTTGGCAAGGTCATTTAATGAATAACCAAGGACTAAAACAATTTGTTGAAAATTTAGACGAGGAATTAAAAAAATTATCTGATTTAATTGACTGGGCTCATTCAAATAATCTTGAATTTCATATAACCGAGTTAGATTATTATAATGATGGGGAAAATAATATTTTAAATTCTGTCAAAAAGCAAGCTGAGGTATATCAAAAGCTAATGAACTTATCTCAAGAAAAATCAAAAAACGGATTAGTTACAGTAAATTTTTGGAGTATGGGAGAGAGAAAAAGCTCTAGAGGTAAAAAAGGGCATTATATGTCTCTATATGATAATGATACAATTCCAACTAAAACATATGAAGTTGTAAAAAACTTTATAAATTTTAATTAATAATGTTAAGGTTTACTTTAAGCATATTATTAATATTTGGTTCACTACAATTAAATTATTCACAAAATAAAATTCAACAAATAAAACCTGAAAAGCTTCTTTATAAGAAAATTAAACAAGGAGAGCTCAATTTATTTGTATATAAACCCTTAGAATTTGATATCAAAAAAAAATATAGTTGTGTTGTTTTTTTTCATGGAGGTGGTTGGAATAATGGAACCCCTGAACAATTTCAACGACAATCAAGATATTTTGCCTCAAGAGGAATGGTAGCTGTTTCTGTTGAGTATCGGATAAGAAATGTTCATGGCACTTCCCCGATTCAAGCAATGGAGGATGCAAAATCTGCAATAAGGTTTGTCAGGTCGAATGCAAAATTACTTTCAATTGATCCAGATAAAATCGCTGCCGCTGGAGGATCAGCAGGAGGCCACTTGGCAGCAGTTGCGGGAAATATTGACTTATTTGATAATACTAATGAAGATCCGACTATAAGCTCTAAACCTAACTTATTAATCCTTTATAATCCAGTCTTACATTTTGGAAGAAAATGGGGTTGGATTGACAACCCATCCAACGCCTCCCCATACGATAATATCAGAAAAGGGGCTCCCCCAACAATTATATTAACTGGGACAAAGGATAAAATAGTCCCAGTCGAATTAATTGAAAACTATAAAAAAAGAATGGAAGCAGTTGGTAGTAGATGTGATGTAATTTTTTACGAAGATGCTGAACATGCTTTTTTTAACCGAGGACAAGATTTTATTGATACACTTTATGAGTCAGATATTTTTTTAAAATCCAATTCGTATTTATCAGGCCCACCAACAATAAAATAATTAGCCAGTAAAATAACTTAAAATAGCAACTACAATTATTACCAAGCTGACTGATAAAATCACATCTATTGTTTCATAACTATTTTTATTTTCTAATTTTTGCTCTGCCGTTAATGTACCAAAAGACAGGCCTGTAATTTTACTGTATTCTGGTTCACTTGTGGTAAGTGTAATACCCACACATAATAAAATTGAAAATATAAACATGAGTATCGCCATATGTGAAAAATTAATTGTGGCAAAGACAAACACATAACTATCAACTATTGTGTCTGAAGATATTTCAGGTTGAAAGTAAATTTCTGAACCAAGTCTCATAATTAATAGAACTAAACCAGCCATTAAAGTTGTTATGGCTGCTTTTGAATTTACTCTTTTCCAAACAATTCCTAAGATGAAAACAGCAGCTACTGGCGGAGCTATATAGGATTGAACATTTTGGAGATATTGATACATTACGCCACCTCCAATTTTTTCCATAATCGGAATCCAAATGATTCCAAGAATTACTATTACAGTGGTTGCAAGCTTACCAATATTTAATAGTTTTTTTTCTGACTCATTAGGCTTTAACTTTTTGTAAATATCAATTGTAAATATAGTTGAGCATGAATTAAATACAGATGCAAGTGAACTCATAAGTGCTGCCATAAGACCTCCTGCAACTAAGCCTTTCAATCCAACAGGAAGTAAAGTTTTAACAAGCATTGGGAATGCTCTATCAGCTTTTTCAATAGAAAATACTTCAGGATTTTGAATCGATAATGCAAAGGCAATTATCCCTGGAATTAGAAAAATGAATATTGGTAACAACTTTAAATAAGCTCCAAATATTGCTCCTCGTCTTCCAATTTTAATATTGTTGGCAGCAAGAGTTCTTTGAACTATATATTGATCTGTACACCAATACCAAACACCCACTATAGTACCACCGAATAACAATCCAGTCCAAGGAAAATCAGGATCTGACATAGGGCGCCACATGTTAAAATGATCGGGGCTTGCAGCAATTACAGTGTTTCTTAATTCAGCCCATCCACCAACTTCTTGTAACCCAAGATAAGTGATAATTATTGAACCCAAAATTAGTATAATTGCTTGAAGGGTTTCTGTGTAAATTACAGCTTTCATCCCCCCTATTACTGTATATATTCCAGTAAAAACCACAACCCCAATAGCACCATACCAAAAGGGTATACCTAGTAATTCAGAAACAACAATTCCACCAGCGTAAATCGTTACAGAAACCTTGGTTAAGACATAAGCAATCAGTGAAAAAAGGGATAAAAACCATCTTGATTTTGAGTCAAATCTTTTCTCTAAAAATTCGGGCATTGTAAAAGCGCCACTCCTTATATAAAACGGTAAAAACAACCAGCCAAGTAGTAAAACTATCCAAGCATGTAGCTCATAATGAGCCATAGGAGTTCCAGATTCAAAACCTGTTCCTGCTAGTCCAACAACATGTTCGGATCCAATATTTGAGGCGAATATTGAAGCACCAATTACGAACCATCCAACATTTCTTCCAGCTAGGAAATAGTCTTCTGTATTTTTATTTTTTTGTAAAACAACCCAGACTGCAACAAGAATCAGTGCTAGAAAATATATTCCTAAGACAATCCAATCTAATTCCTCTAATACTGTTGTCAAAATATGTTATAAATACTGGTTTAAAATATTTTCGAAAAGCTCTTGTTTTCCACTTTCAGGACTTATTTCATTTGCATTTTTTGCTATTTCATATAAGTCTTTTAGTTCTAATTTACCGTTCTCAAACTCTTTGCCTTTTCCACTATCAAAACTTTGATATCTCTTTTTTCTTAAATCAGAATAGGAAGATGAGGTCATTATTTTATCAGCAGTGATTAAAGCTCTTGCGAAAGTGTCAGCCCCTCCAATGTGGGCATAGAATATGTCTTCCAAATCAGTAGAATTTCTTCTGATTTTAGCATCAAAGTTTATTCCTCCCCCCTGAAGTCCATCAGCTTGAAGAAATACTAACATTGCCTCAGTTGTCTCAAGAACATTATTTGGAAATTGGTCAGTATCCCAACCATTTTGGTAGTCACCTCTATTGGCATCAATACTTCCAAGCATCCCTGCTTTTGCAGCTACAGCAAGCTCGTGCTGCATAGTATGCTGCGCAAGGGTTGCATGATTAACCTCAATATTTAGTTTAAAGTCTTTATCAAGTCCGTATTCTTTAAGAAATCCAATTGCAGTTGCAGCGTCAAAATCATATTGATGCTTCATTGGCTCCATTGGTTTTGGTTCAATGAAAAAAGTTCCTTTGAATCCCTGTGATCTAGCATAATCCTTTGCCATGGTTAAGAACCTAGCCATGTTATCAAGTTCTCTTCCCATATCAGTATTTAGTAAAGACATATAGCCTTCTCTTCCACCCCAGAATACATAATTCTCTCCCTCTAAAGCAATTGTTGCATCTAAGGCTAATTTTACCTGAGCTCCAGCATGTGCAACCACATTAAAATTTGGATTAGTAGCGGCCCCATTCATATATCTTGGATTTGAAAAACAGTTTGCTGTTCCCCATAGAAGCTTAATTCCGGTTTCCTCTTTTTTATTTTTAATGTACTCAACTATTGTTTCAAGTCTTTTTTCTGACTCTGAAAACGTTGTAGCCTCTCTTACTAAATCAAAATCGTGGAAACAGAAATAATTAAATCCCATTTTGCCAATAAATTCAAATGCAGCATCAGCTTTATCTTTTGCAGCTTGAATCGGATCAGGGTTTTTATCCCATTCAAAGTTCAATGTTCCCGGACCAAAAGGATCAGATCCAACCCCACAGAATGAATGCCAATAAGCAATTGCAAATTTGAAATGCTCTTTCATTTTTTTTCCAGCAACTACTTTATTTGGATCATAATATTTAAATGCTAAAGGATTATCTGATTCAGACCCTTCATATTTAATTTTTTCAATTCCTTTATAATATTCTTTACTCATAATTATATTATTTGTTTTTTAATATTCCGTGTAAATCTTCTTTCCATCTAGAATAGGCGTCTTCATATTCAGATGTATTCCTAAGTGGTAAAAATGTCATTACGTGATCGTTTTTAGTTATTTTGTTTCTAAATGAATCTAAATTATCATTCATAACTCCTGATGCTCGAGCTGCACCAAATGCACCAGTTGTATTATAGATTTCAATTTCATGACCTATTAAGGTAGCAACAGTATTTGCAAAAATTTTAGATCTAAATAAATTATCATTACCAGCTCTAACCACATTTATTAACGCGTTGTCATTTTTTAAAATTTCCATTCCGTACATAAACGAGAAAGCAATTCCCTCCAATGATGATCTGTATAAATGACCATGACTATGTTGATTCAAGTTAATATTACATATATGTGTTCCTATATTTTTATTATTTAACATTCTTTCAGCTCCATTTCCAAATGGTATAACCGAAATTCCTTCAGACCCAACTGGAATACTTGATGCTGCTTCATTCATTTTTTCATATGATTTACCAATACTATGATTTCTAAGCCATCTATACTGTATGCCTGCTCCATTAATACACAGTAATTTTCCAATGGATTTATTCTTATCGTTATAATTAACATGTGCAAAATGATTTATTCTAGACGGTTCCTTAGAATTAATATCATTTGTAATTGAGTAAATAACCCCTGAAGTTCCACCTGAAGCTGCTACCTCACCATTATCAAAAACATTTAAAGCAAGAGCATTATTTGGCTGATCACCAGCTCTGTAGGAAACAGGAATGCCAATATTTAATCCAGTTTCATTAGATGATTTTAAATTAGTAGCCCCCTGATTCGTAAAGTTGTCAACTAAATCAGGTGTAAGATTTCGATCAATCCCATAAAAATCTAGCAACCAATTTGCGGTTTCATTATTTTTATAATCCCAAATTATTCCTTCAGATAAACCATTTCTTGTTGTGTTAATTTCACCAGTTAATTTATATGCTATAAAATCTCCTGGTAACATATATTTATGTATTTTTTCATAGACCTCAGGTTCATTTTCTTTTACCCATTTTAACTTTGATGCTGTAAAGTTTCCAGGCGAATTTAGCAGATGAGACATACACTTATCGTTACCCAACTTATCATAAGCATCATTTCCGATATTAACGGCTCTGCTATCACACCAAATAATAGAATCTCTAAGTGGCTCCCCATTTTTATCTATGATGACTAGTCCGTGCATTTGATATGAAATCCCGATCGAAATAATTTTTTTTGAATCAATATTAGATTCTTTACAAACCCTTTTTATAGCAGTACATGTGTGCTTCCACCAGACATTTGGATTTTGTTCTGCCCAGTCATTTTTTAATGAGCTTATACTCATTTCATTTTTTGGTTCATGTACACTTAGAATGCTTTTGCCTGATTTTGCTTCAACTAAAGCCGCTTTTACAGAAGAACTACCAACATCTAGACCCAGATAATACATTTGAAATTAGTTAGTTTATTTTATCAATACTAAATATAAAAAAATAGAGTATTAAAGCTTAACAAAAGAGTTATTTATTTAGAAGCATTTCAGGGGTTGCTACTGTTCTAAATCCAGTGTGGTCTGATCCTGAACCAACACTCACCCCCATCCTTGCAGAAATTCTATAGCTTGCACAATAAGAATCATGACATAAAAACGAACCACCTTTCATTACATATTGTATTTCGTATGGGTTGCTTGGGTTGTAACAACTAGTAGCCCCTTTGAGATTTTTTAGTTGAGTTTCAGTGCTTATTTCTGAATAGTAATTGACGTTGAATAAATCATTTGTAATTTCCCAAACATTTCCAACCATGTCAAATATACCAATGCTATTTGCAGGAAAAGATTTTACTGGAGCAATCATCTTATATCCATCAATTGATTCATTTTTTATAGGAAAATTTCCTTGCCAAGTATTTGCATTCGAATCCAACAAACTTGTATCATCTCCCCAAGGAAAAACAGCATTTTTATAATTTCCCTGTGCTGCTGATTCCCATTCGGCTTCAGTGGGTAATCTCCTGTTAGCCCAATCACAGTAGGCTATTGCATCTTCGTATGCAATATGAACCACTGGAAAATTACCCTTATTCTCAATACTTGATCCTGGCCCTTTTGGCGCTTTCCAATTTGCACCTGTTTGCCATCTCCACCATTGAAAATAATTATTCATATCATCGACTTTTTTTAATTTATCGTTAAATATTAGGCTTCCTGGTTGTAAAATAGAATCATGAGGTTTTGGCGTTCCAGCGGGTAGGCTTTTCTTCATTTCATCCCAATCGATTTCTCTTTCAGCTATTGTTAAATAACCAGTTTCATTTACAAATTTTTGAAATTGATTATTTGTAACCTCCGAAACGTCAATATAAAACCCGTCGATATAAACTTCATGAGAAGGCTTTTCTCTCATCATTGCATAATCATCATTTTGCTTTGCCCCTTTTGTATATGATTTACCTTCAACCCAAACCATACCGTCTGGGGTTTCAAATGAAATGCTTTTATCTTTTTGATTATTAGCGCATGAAAAAAACAGGGCACTAATTACAATAGAAACTTTAAAAAAATCAAACATTAATTTTTGCTAAATTTTGCAAAATCAGGATGGAAATAGAAAGGTAAACCGAAAGGTTTTACAAATTCTTTTAATTCATCAGAAGCAGTACCATAAACATCAATCTTGTTTATTGTAAAATGCTCCAAGAATTTAACAAAATGTGTTTCCAGAGGCCCACCTTCAGAAATATTTTTACCATGCTCCATTATTGCATTTTC
>CACHNE010000017.1 GCA_902581145.1 uncultured Bacteroidota bacterium
TCTAAAATATTACTATTTAAATTGTTTCTAAATGAATTTGAATCTAGATTTACAAACGTAAATAACAAATTTATGGAAAATCTAAATCTTAGTAACAGCTGTGTAAATTGTGAAAACCTACTTACTAACTCACTTTGTGGTTTACACAAAATCGAAGTAAGTGAAAAATATACATGCGACAGTTTTGAGAATAAATAATAATTAGTCTATTGATTGATAGATTATCTCTCTAAACTTTCCCCAAGAATTTTCGCTAGTATTTTGAGTTTGCTTATAAATTAATGCTATTAATTTATTTTTATTATCGGCAAAAAAATTAGTATTCCAATAACCCCCCCAATGTAAAACACCTTCAGTTTTATTCTCATTAAACCACTCATCATTTTTTGATGTAATTCCAAAAACTAAACCTATTGATGTGTTAAATTCATCTGGTAATTGATTTTTATATATCAAGTCATTTGTTGTTTTCTCAATAATTTTTTTTCCCTTAAATTTCCCGTCATTTATAAAAATTGATAAAAAATTATAGTAATCTTTTACAGTGCTTGAAAGACCACATCCACCAGCAAAAAAAACACGCTCACCTTCAATTGGATAATTTACATTAAATCTTTTATCTTCAAATATAACCCATGAATCATTGTCAGCAATATTTGTGTTATAGGAAAGACCACTATTAAAAGTTTGAACTGGAACTAATCTTTCAGTCTTACTTTCTGGAATATAAAAATACGTATCGGTCATCTCCAGTGGATCAAAAACCTCTTCCTTAAAAAATACATCTAAAGTCTTATTTGAAACAATTTCAATCATATAACCTAAAACATCCAAACCAATACCATAAGTGTATTTTTCTCCTGGCTCGTGATGCAAAGGAACACTTGATAATTTTGTAATTGACTCCCCTATTGTTACATCTTGATCACAGAAACATAGTACTCCATAGTTCATAAAGTCTTGCTTTTTCTTGTGATAAATAGCTTTAATAGCTGTATTACCATCAATAAAGTCATAACCAATACCTGATGTGTGTGTTAATAATTGACGAATAGTTATATCTTTTGTTCTTTTTACAGTGGTATAAGATGAATCGCTTTCATCAAATGAGTCTAAAATTTCAACATATTCGAATTCTGGAATATATTTATTAATCGGGTCATCAAAATCGATTAGTCCTTTTTCCCATAATTTCACAACACCAAAAGATGTAATTGCCTTAGTCATGGAAGCAATTCTAAAAATATCATCATTTTTAAATTCTTCATTAGTTTCAGGGTTTTTTATTCCGTAAGATTTTTGAAAATTAATACCTTTCTCATCTCCTATTAATACGACTGCACCAGGGATATTATTAGCTTCAATTTCATCATTTATCATGCTATCTATATGATTATAATTAATAGAATTTTCATTACAACTAAATATAAATAAGGTAACTAAAAGTTTTAGGATATATTTTTTCATAATTTGGATTTTTCTGAGGAGTAAATTCTTTTTGGTTCAAAATTAGGTTTGGCATTTTTAAATTGTCTACCAAGACCCTTTGGTTTTTTTCTAGCAGCGATAATTCGATTATCTAAAATGACTTTTAAAGAGTCAATAACTTTGTTATACTTGGGGTTATTCACTAGGTTAATATTCTCTTCTTTTTCATACTTGTGATCATAAAGTTCGTAATAGTTTTGATCTTTATAGTTCCATTTGATTAATCTGAATCTATCGGTTTTTATCGAATACCCTTGAGCTTTTTTACCCTCCAGATACACATTTACCTCTGATAAAGCACTCTTTCTTCTGGACTGTATATTTTTTGTTAAGACATCCTTTAAACTAAATCCTTGAACAAATTCGGGTGTAGAAATATTAGCCATATCCATTATTGTCTTGTACAAGTCAACTAACTCAACTGGAGAATCTTTTATCTTGAGACCACTTATAATCCCTGGACCAGAAATAATTAAAGGTACCCTTGTTGCTCTGTCGTATAATGTTTGTTTTTGCCAATGACCTTTTTCTCCTAGATGATATCCGTGATCAGAAGTAAACACAACAATAGTGTTTTTATCTAGTCCGGTTTCTTTTAATTTATCTAATACTTTACCAATCTGAGCATCTACAAAACTAGTTGTAGCATAATATGCTTCTTTTACGGTTTTTATTGTAGAATCATCAAGATTAATTTGTTCTTTTCTAGCTCGTAAAGATTTAGCTGCTGGTGCTGAAATTGTTTTTAAAAACTCATCACCGTTTGAAGGCACAACCATATTATCATTTTCATATAATTCAAAATATTTTTTTGGAGCAACAAACGGAATATGAGGTCTGTATAACCCAAAAGCTAAAAAGAAATTTTCTTTACTCTTTGAAAACTTTTCTAGAAACTTAATTGTTTCATCAGCTCCTATCCCATCAGTTTGTTCACTATCCAACCCTTCAGACTCTAACCAGCTCAGTGTTGCTCCATCAAAATTTTCTTTAACCTTATTTAATTTGTATTCCTCAATTTTATCTCTTCCGTAGGGATTAACAGTTTGATCCCATGTAAAATGATCATCGTGACCTGAGGTTCCAATATCCCTAGGATTATGATAATGATAGATTTTACCAACCCTAACAGAATTGTATTTTTCCATGATAAACCTTTGTCCAATTGTAATTACATCTGGAATTGTTTGCCTCAAAAACAACCTTAAATCTTTTGATTTTGTTTGATCAGGGTATAGACCGGTCATTAAGGAAATTCTTGACGGCCCACATAAAGGATATTGAACATGTACATTTTCAAATAAAACACCCTCACTTGCAAGCTTATCAATATTTGGTGTGTAAACATCTTTATTTCCGTAAGCACCAATATCACAATTCAAATCATCTGCGATTATAAATAATACATTTAGCTTGTCTGAAGACGAATTATTAATTGCATTCATCAAAAAAATATTGAAAACAAAAAGCAGTACAGATAAAATTATTTTTTTATTATCACCCATGTCTTAAATTTACATCTTAGTATTGTTTAAACAAAATATGAAAAATTATTTCAAATTTGTATTAATGTTCGTAGGGCTTATTTCGTACGCTCAACAATACCAATGGACTGGAGCCTCCGGTGATATTGATTTTTTTAACGAATTGAATTGGAAAGACACTAGCACATCTGAAATACCTTCAAACAACTCAATAAACCCAGGTGAAAATATTGAATTTGAACTTTTTATAAGCTGTGAAGTTTCAGCAGAAAATGAAATTATTTTAGGGGAAAACGGAAGAATAACTATCATTAACGGAGAACTTAGTGGAGATTCAATAAACGGGCTAGGAAGTATTATTCTTGGAGAATCATCTTATCTAAATTTGGAAAACTCATACCCATTACATGAAGGATTATCAATTATATTTGAATCAAATAAATCATGGATTCGTCTGTTTAATGTAGAACCAAACACTGCGTATTATTATTATCATGATAATTTCGTTCAAGAAAACCAATTATTATCATACCCTGAAAACTTAAGAATTGACAATTTTTATAATAATGGATCAATTATTCGACCAAATCAGGAAAACAACTCTTTCTTAACCGTATTTTCTGAATATAATCTAAACGGAGAATTTGCAAATATTTCTACCAATGATGTTCATATTGATGATTCAATTTCTGGTAATTTAAATGATGATATTTCATCTTTTATTTTAAAAAAAGGATACATGGCCACATTTGCTGAGAATAATGATGGTAGTGGAAATAGTAAGGTATTTATTGCTACTGAAGAAGACATTGTAATTGAGGAATTATCAAATTATTTAAATGATAAAATTTCATTTATCAGAGTTATTCCTTGGAATTGGGTAAGTAAAAAAGGTACTGCAGGTGATATTCAATACTTGAATAATAATTGGTTTTATAAATGGAGTAACAATGGAAATTCTGATTTAGATCGCGAATATTCCCCAATGGCCTGGGGAAAAGGGGCAGCAGATGACGATAATGATATTGAAATAATAAAAAGTAAGTATAAATCTACTCATGTACTTGGATTCAATGAGCCTGATGATTGTAATGGGCAGTCTGGTCAATATGGAAACATGTGTGTAGTTGACACCTCCCTAACTTACTATAAAAATCTACTAAAATCAGGTTTAAGGATGGTTTCTCCAGCCTGTAGACAAGATGCAGTTTTTGGCTGGCTAAATGAATTTAATTCAAAAGCTATTGAGGAAAATATTAGAATTGACGTAATTGCTGTTCATTGGTATGATTGGGGATCAAACCCCCAGAATTCACCTAACGCTAATCCACAAGATATATTTAACAGATTTGTGAATTATATTGAGTCTGTACATCAAATATATGGACTACCTATTTGGATAACTGAGTTTAATGCCAACAGACATAGAAATGAATGGGTACACAGGCAATTTCTTCAGCTAGCATTACCTTTTCTTGAAGAAACAAACTACATTGAAAGATACTCTTTCTTTCCTCCAACCTCCCAAGTTGCAAATTTCTTTAACAGCAACAATAACTTTACTCAGATCGGGGAATTATATAATGAATTCACATCTACAAAATCAATTCCAGAAACAAGATATGTTTCATCAAGCAATTTGGACTCAGAAAGCTATAATTTTGAGCAGATTGAATGCAATCCAGATGATGAATTTCTTTCTATTAATTCACTAGAGTTAGATGATGAAATTATTGTTTATCCAAACCCGTCAAGCAGCTACATAAACATCAATTATGATGAAGAAATATGGAAACTTCAAATAATTAATATGAAAGGTGAAAAAATTAATATTGAACGCTCGATTAACGGAATTGATATTTCGTTTTTAAGTAAAGGAATCTATATTTTAAATTTCAATAATCGTTTTTTCAAATTCGTAAAAAATTAGTATGAATATTTAATAGTCATTTAATTAATGATAAAATAGTTAGAAAAACTACAATTATTAGTGACTAAGTTTTATTTTTATATTTTCCTTTTAAAATGGCAAGGATATTAACCTTTTTATTTCTTCTCTTCACTTTTAATTTAAGTGCCGAAAAAAACGATAAAAAACCAAACTTCCTATTTGTTTTGGTTGATGATCAACCACACGACGCAATTGGGTTTTCAAAGAGATACCCCTTTTTAAAGACACCTAACATCGATAAGTTAGCTTCAGAAGGTGTCAACATCAAGAATTTTTTTGTAACTCAATCAATATGTTCACCTTCTAGAGCAAGTTTTTTAACCGGAACTTACCCTCATATTCATGGGGTTAATCAAAACAATAAACACGTTGATCCTGATTGGAATTCATTTGCACCATACTCAGTTCATTTAAAAGAAAATGGATATGAAACAGCACATATAGGTAAAATACATATGGCTCACAAACGTGGCAAAGATCACATTAGACCAGGATTTGATTATTGGTATAGTTTTATTGGTCAAGGTCAATATTTTAACCCTGAAGTAAATGATAACGGAGTTGAGACTAAAGAAGAGGGATATATCACCGATATACTGACACAAAAAACCGTTGATTGGCTTGTCAATAAAAGGGATTCGAACAAACCATTCAGCTTAAACCTTTGGCATAAAGCTGTACATGAAAGACACCTTCCAGCACCAAGACATAAAGACTTATTTAAAGAGGAAAAACTACCTGTACCTCCTCATAACATGCACAAAGAAACATTCAAAGGGAAACCTGAGTGGCAAAGAAGAAAGACTTTTGGATTTAAGTGGAATAAAGGTGATAATATCCCTGAAACCCTAAAAGAAAAAAAATGGCCAATTAATAAGTATAAAAATATGCAATTATTGAGAAGCTTGATTGCAGTTGACGAATCTCTTGGGAAAGTAATTGAAACGCTTGAAAAAATTAATGAGTTGGATAATACGGTAATTATATATAGTAGTGATAATGGATACTTTATGGGCGAACATACATTTAAAGACAAGAGACTTGCTTATGAAAATTCCATTAGGGTTCCCATGATAATAAGATACCCAAAACTGATTAAAAAAAATACAGAGATTGATGAACAATGTTTAAACATTGATCTGGCACCAACTATCTTAGATCTTGCTGGAATAAATAAACCTGAATATATGCAGGGTGAATCTATGATGGATCTGATAATAGGTAAAAAAGTCAAAAAATGGAGAAAATCAATATTGTTTGAATATTATGTAGACGATGCATGGCCTTATGCTGGTCCTGATCAATTAGCTGTTAGAACAAAAAACTTTAAATTAGTTGATAATTTTTTAGAAAATGATATTGATGAACTTTACGATTTAATAAATGATCCAGGTGAAATGAACAATTTGATAAATGATGAAGATTATGAAGAAATTGAAAAAGAATTGAGGAGTGAATCAAAAAGATTACAAAAAAAATATAAATACAACCCAGACAGAGACTGGTGGTTAAAAACCCAGATTAAAAAACAATGATGAAAAAATACATATTATACATAACACTTTTATTTTCCATAAATCTTGTATCTCAAGAATTAAATTTAAAAGGTCAGGTTTTTGAAAAAGAAACTGATATTCCTCTTGCTGGTGCAACAATTCAGGTGGTTGGCTCTGAATTAGGAGTTATCTCAGATTTTGATGGGAATTTTGAAATTTTATTAAAAATCGGTGATAATATTCAAATTTCTTATATAGGAAAGAAAACGATTGAGTTACCTATATTAACCTCACCAATCTCTATTTATTTAGAAACTGATCTTAATGAACTTGATGAAGTCACTGTGAGTGTGGGTTATTTTGATATAAGTGAGAAAGATTTATCTGGATCAATAACTCAGATAAAATCAGAACAACTTGAAAAAAATAGAAGTGGAAGTGTAGAAAGTATATTGCAAGGACAAGTATCTGGACTAGTGGTATCCGAAAGTTCTGAACCAGGTGGTGGATCTGGAATTTCAATCAGAGGAACCAATTCAATTTTAGGTGGAACTCAACCCTTGTATGTATTAGACGGAATTCCCGTTGACCCTCTGACGGATGCACAGGGTATGGACGGAAGCGGAGAGTCACAAAGCTCACTTAGTTTTATCAATCCAAACGATATTGATAAAATAGAAGTACTTAAAGACGCTGCTGCAACAGCAATATATGGCGCCAGAGGAGCAAATGGTGTTATACTAATTACTACTAAAACTGCTAATAATGAAGATGGGGCAGATAAGATTTCTGTAAGCTACGAAAGCTATGCAACATCTGTAAGAAATAATATCAATGTTTTAGACGGACTTGGATTTGAAAGTTATATGAATCAAAGAGTGCTAAATCAAATTTTTAAAGAAATCACTGATCCTAACAGATTTGGAGGACCTTTTGACGGAAGTCAACTTATAAACGCCAGTAATTTCCCTGAAATAATTGAATATGAACTACCCTATCCACAATCAACAGGAGTCAATACAAATTGGCAAGATGAAACATACAGAGTGGCATTAAGCAACAGATATAATTTAAATTATAGAGGTGGAAATTTTAAGAGGAATATTTCGATGGGTCTTGGGATTAATAATCAGGAGGGTGTCATCATAAATTCAAACAATAAGACTATTAACTATAACATGAATGCTAAAAGAAAAGCATTCAATGATAAAATTGATGTTTATTCTAAAACTTATTTCACACATAAAAAAGGAAATGCAGCCTCAGTTGGAAACGGCGAAATTTTCCAACAAAGAGGTGTTGTATCCCAAGCCTTACAATTTCAGCCAATTTTTTCTCTGTTAGAACCTGGTCAAGATGATGATATTTACGCTGCTCTTAATGAGGGAAATGTTGTTTCAAATCCATATACTTTAGCAAGGTATGTGATGGATATTAAGGAGTCTACATCTTTTAGACAAACAATCCAGCTAGTTGGAAAAATCACACCAAAATTAACAGGAACATTGAAGGGGTCATATAATTTTCAAAAAAGTAACAGAGATAATTATTACCCTCTCAATACAACAAGAGGAAGAAATACAAATGGTGAGGCATCTCAAGCGTTCTTAGAAAATAGTAAATTGTACGCAGAAGCCAATCTACGTTACAGGAATCGGTTTGAAAATCACAGAATTGACGCAACACTAGTAGGTACTTTTGAGAAAAATGAAATTAGATCAATATTCAATAAAGCGAGAGGGTTTGGAACAGACGCTACTTCATTTTATAATTTTAGTTCTGCAGAAGAAATTTTAGTCCCAATTACTCAGTTTAGGGAAGTAGGTTTACTGTCAACGTTATTTCGTGTAGGCTATAATTACAAGAGAAAATACTTTGTAGACATCAATGCAAGACTTGATGCGTCCTCCAAATTTGCTACAAACAAAAAGAGCGCAATTTTCCCCTCTGTAGCATTTTCCTGGTTTGCGTCAAAAGAAAAATTATTTGAGAAATACGAAAACTTAGATGAGTTAAAGTTTAGATTATCCTATGGGAAAATAGGTAGTAATCCTATCAACCCTTATCAGTCTCTTGCATTAATGACTCCAATCAGATACAATTTTAATGACGAAATAATAACTGGATTTTACGAGTCTAATTTAGCTAATGATGATTTAACATGGGAGACTACAGATCAATTTAATTTTGGGGTTGATTTAGGTCTTTATGACTCTAAGCTAAATTTAACGTTTGATTTATATCACAAACTAACCCATGACCTGCTGCAATATGTTCAGCTACCTCCGTCTAATGGCTACACAAGCAGAGTAGATAATTTTGGTGAGGTTGAAAATAAAGGGATAGATTTTAATATTGAAGGAATTATTATAAATAAAAATGATTTAAACTGGACATTTAATGCGAATATTGGTGTTAATCGAAATAAGTTAAAAAAATTAAATTCTAATTTAGATTTTCAATTAGGCCCTTCAATTGGATTTTCTCAGGCATATCCGATCTTATTTATGGTTAATCAACCACTTGGGATTTACTGGGGAGCTGAAACTGACGGCGTATACTCATCTTGGGAAGAAGCAAATGCAAGCGGAATTGCTGGAGCAGCACCTGGTGAAATAAAATATATTAACCATCATATTGACCTTGATGATTCAGGACAACCTTTAGAAATTCAAGAAATAAACTTTGATGATTATGTAAAAATTGGGGATCCTAATCCAGACTTCACCTACTCTATTTCAAATAATTTCACATACAAGAATTGGGATGCAAATATTTTATTTACAGGTCAAAAGGGTGGTGATTTGTTTTGGGTTGATTCATGGCAGTTAAGTGGGCTACAAAAAACCACGAATATTTTAAGCTCTTCCTATGCAAATTCTTGGATAGCTCCATTGTCATATGAAAACGGGAATTATGTTTACAATGAATCCATTGGGAATTTAACTTCAGCAAATCATCCAGGAGCGATGATAGAAACAGGATCTAGAGCAATTTCATCGGACAGAAACATATTTGACGGATCATTCATTAGATTAAAAAATATCAATATTGGATATAATTTTGAACTAAAAGAGGGAAAAAACATGAGGGTTTATTTAGCTGGTCAAAACTTAGTCGTTTGGACAGATTATCCTGGATATGATCCTGAGGTTAGAACCTATACAAAAAACCCACAAAAAAGAGGTGTTGATTTTGGAACATATCCTGGAACAAGATCATTATTAATTGGATTAAAATTAAATTATTAGATTATGAAAAATATTAAATACTATTTATCGTTTTTATTAATTGTTTTTACGGTCAATTCATGTGATGTTCTTGATGAAAACCCCTTCACTCAGCCAAGTACTGAAAATTTTTATCAAAATGAAACTGATGCTCTTGCAGCATTAACAGCTGCCTATGCGAGATTGAAAAGTGGAATGGGGTATTATAAGCAACAATTCTTACCTACCCTTTTTGCTTCATCAGATCAAGGACTGTCAACATACTTATATAATGAGTTCAAAAGAGGTATTGTTACCTCCACAAATCAAAGCTTAAATAATTTATGGAAGGAGTTGTATTTAGGGATCAGGGATGCAAATAATGTGATTGCAAATGTACCCGAAATTGAAATGGACGAGGAATTGAAAAATAGAATTATTGGAGAAGCAAAATTTCTTAGAGCACTTCACTATTTCAATTTAGTTAGATGTTTTGGGGAAGTACCTTTGAGAACTACGCCTGTTGAAGCCGGTGATGATCAAGGCCTCGCAGTATCCTCAATTGTTGAAATTTATGATTCAATTATTGATGATTTAAACTTTGCATCTTTACACTGTTGGGGTAGAAATGAATCTCGAGGTAATTATACCAATGACTTAGGCAGAGCAACTAACACTGCTGCTCATGCCCTTCTAGCTAAAGTTTATACAAGAATAGCTTCGTGTAAAAGATCCGCTTCAGATGGAATTATGGGTAACGAACTTTACTTAGAGTTCCCCGAAACCTATCAAAACTATTACCAATACGCAAAAGACCAGTGTGATGCTGCTATTTCCGGTCAAGGTTTTAGTCTTTCATCAACTCTCGAAGATTGGGTTTCAATTTTTAATGCAGATAACGGGAATAATCAAGAAATGATTTTTGAAGTTCAAGGTTCATCACTAAGTGGCCAAGGTACTGCGGTTTCAAATCTTTTTACACCAAGAAATGCAGGTCTTTCAGGAAGTGGATTTGGAGGAAATAACAAGTTAAAACCGAAATTCATAAATAATATGATTGATAAGTTTGACAATAGATATCAAAATTCAATTATTACACAATATGAAACTGCCACCAGACAATTCAACATTAATCCGTGGAGCACAGGTTATATACCAACAAATCTTGAAACAGGAAATACCTTGGGAACACTTTGGCAAGTATGGACTGCAAAATATATTGATACTGAAGCCACTACAGAATATACAAGTAGACAAAATTGGCACGTAATAAGACTTGCTGATGTGTATTTAATGAGAGCTGAAGCAAGTGCTGAAATTCTTTCAGATCCCTCAGCTGCAAATGCAGACATTAATTTATTAAGATCAAGAGTCGAAATGAATGAAATTGACTATTCAGCAATGTCCATTATTGAATTTAGAGAAGAAATTTTGAGAGAAAGAGCCGTAGAACTTTATATGGAGGGACACAGATTTTTTGATTTAACAAGATTTGGAGTATATGATGAGTATTGCAGATTTGTTTATGGTGATACTGATGGGGCAAGACAGGCTGAAGACTACACATGGCCTATTCCAATAATTGAGACTTCAACCAATAGTGAAATTGATTAGGTATATGCTAAAAAAGATTTTATTTTCGATATTTCTTCTTTTTTACCAGTACACACATTTACAAACAAACACTACTCACCCTAATTTTATACTTATTCTTGCTGACGACCAAGGATGGAATGGGACATCTGTAAAAATGATAAACGATAATGAATTATCAAAAAGTGACTTTTACGAGACCCCAAATACTGAAAGAATTGCTGAAAAAGGTGTTATATTTTCAAATGCTTACGCTAGTGCCCCAGTATGTGCTCCTTCTAGATATAGCATTCAATTTGGAGAAACACCGGCTAGACTAAAAATGATTAGAGTTGGAATGAATACTGACCACATAGATCACAGCAAAAAACTTTCAATTCCAAAGCAATTAAAAAAAATTAATTCTAAGTACAGAGCTGCACATTTTGGAAAATGGGGTATGGATTCAACACCAGAAATTGTTGGTTATGACAAAAGTGATGGACCAACAAAAAATAAAGACGGAGTTTTTAATTATAATTCTAATAAACTTCAGTGGAGCAACAACGAATCATCTGATCCAAAAAAAATTTTTAGCTTAACAAAAAGAGCAATAAATTTTATTGAAGAAAAAAAAGAAAATAACACACCTTTTTTTCTTCAAATTTCACATTATGCTATTCACTCAGATATTGTAGCACGAAAAGAAACATACCAAAAATTTGAAAACAAAAACCCTGGTGAAATTCACGACAATTTAGGTCTTGCAGCTATGACTTTTGATTTAGACGAAAGTATAGGCCTGATATTAGATAAATTAGAAGAACTTAAGCTTACAGAAAATACATATGTAATTTACACGTCAGATAATGGATCAGTACCGATTATAACTCCTCGAAAACATTATAAGCAGGGGTATAATTTTCCTTTACAAAGAGGAAAATGGGACGCAATGGAAGGTGGTATACGAGTTCCTTTTATTGTCATGGGGCCTGGTATTAATGAAAGAAGATATACAGACACTCCAATTTCATTTTCAGATTTATTGCCAACTATAATCGACATTTCTGGAAATAAAGTATTAAAAAACAAGAACTTAGATGGTGGTAGTTTTAAGAAATTACTATTTGAAAAAAGTGATAAAGTATTTAGAAAAACCAAGGGACTTATTTTTCATGTACCTTATGAAAATAAAATTGCTTTAGAAAGAGCCCACTCAGCTATTATAGTTGAAAATTACAAGTTGATAAAGTTTTATGATAACAATGAAATAAATTTGTATGATGTTAGAAATGATATTAGCGAAAATATTGATCTTTCAAAAATTTATTTGAATGGAAAATTAATTAATAAAAAAGCAAGTGACAGACTTGAAAAGTTACTAGACAAATACCTTAAAAAGGTGGAAGCTCCGAGGTGGCAACCAGGGATCACATGGAAAAAAAATTCTTTAAAAATCATTAATTCTTACCACTAAAAATCACATTTTTTACATAATTACCACCACCCTCTTTTATTAAAATAAAAATATTCTAAAATAAAAATTATATTATTCTTGATTAATATATAAAATTTATTATCTTACGCGACTATATTAATTTGTATGAGGATACTTTACATTCTATTTTTTTCTCTAACGTTTTCGTTATCTGTTTATTCGCAAGATGGACTTATAGATAGAGCAAAGAAAATTTCTGATGAAATGACTGAGGTTTTATCTTTAGATGCAGAAACATCTGAAAAGATTTACCATATTCAGCTCAAAAGATTTATTGATGCTCAAAAAATTCGTACTTCCTTCAAGTCTGATAAAGCGATAATGAGAACTGAGTTAAGGAAACTTCAAAATAGATTGTGGGGTAAACTAAATGCTGTGCTCGGTGAAGACAAAATGAAATCTTGGAGTACACACAAAAAAAAACAAGTATAATCAAAAACTAAATTTATGATGAAAACTACTCAATTTTTAACTAACATAAAATTATGGCAAGGAATATTCTTTTCTTTCCTTCTTTTAGTTAGTCTTAACTTAAACTCGCAAAATGTCGGAGACGACTTACTTGCGAACAGCAATGGGCAAGTTGACACTTCTACTGGAAACACTGGTTCTGGTGGTGGTTGTTTTTCTTTCGGCAATAACGGTAGTCCTGGTGGTACCTATGATGGTACAACCGAGTGTGGATGGACTTCGGCAAATGGATTAAATTATGCAGGTTCAAATCCTAATACTCATGGCTCTACGCATTCTGGTGACAGAATGTTTAAAACTTACAAGACCACTAGTGTTAACGCTGGTGAGTATATTGCTCAAGAACTTGGTGAAATAGCTTTAGGAACTTACACTTACTCATTCTTTCACAGATGGACTGGTGGTTCTGGTGTAGATTACACTGAAGGTGCTCCAAAGTTTACCATTAAAAAAGCAAATGCTGATGGTGGATTCGACAACGTCCTAGTTGTTGATTTAGCTCTAGGTGAAATTGGTGCTAATGGTGCTTGGACGGAAACGACTGGAACTTGGGAGAATACTGAAGGTGGTGAATATAAGATTCAAGTGTATAAAAATGGTTCAGCCAATGCTGGTCTTGCATTTAACCTACACTTAGACACCTTTAGCTTTGTTTACTCTGCTGAACCTGCTGCTTCAACCCCAACGGCAACAATGCCATGGTCTGATGGTTTTGAAGCATCAGAATTAAGTTCAGACTGGACACTTACACAAGCTGGAGATACTGACGCAAACTGGGCTTTAACATCATCTAGAGCTAATAGCGGTTCACAGTCAATTTACCATGACGATGCGAATGGTGCAACTGGCTACAACAACTGGATGATTACTCCAACGTTTGATCTTTCAGGTGCAACTGCTCCACTGTTAACATACTCTGATAATGTTAACTATACAACATGGGCTGTTACACACAATGTACTTTATTCAACTGATTATTCAGGTGACGCTACTACAGCTACTTGGACAACTTTAAATAGTGCTATTGGTAGTGAAGATACATGGGTTGAGTACACATATGCTCTTCCAACTGAATCTTCTGTTACTGTAGCATTCCAATATGAAGGTGATTTTGCATCTGAATGGTATATTGATGATGTATCAGTAGCTGAAGCACCTACTGAGCCAGCAATGGAAGTTTCTGCTACTACAGATGGAGCTTCTGCTACATTCTCTTTCACATTAGAGAACTTTACTGTTGGTGCAGCTGGCGGAGAAGGTGATGGACACATTCATTATTCATTGAATGGTGGAACAGAAGTTATGGTTTATTCAGGTGACTTAACTGACAATGCATTAACTCTTTCTGATTTACCTAACGGTAATCATACAATTGTATTTTCACTAGTTGATGCATCGCATCAGCCTTTAGATCCTGCTGTTACAGCAACTGTTGAGTTTTCAACTTTTGCCCCTACAGACGACCACTGTTTATTTTCTATTCATTTAACTGATGAATATGGAGATGGATGGAACGGAAATTCACTTGATGTATTAGTTGACGGATACCTACATTTAGATGATATTAGTACATCATCTAGTGACGGTACAAACCCTGTTGCATTTCAATTTTATGTATTAACAGGATCTGTAATTGATGTCATTTATGATGATTCTGGAACATGGGATGGTGAAAATTCTTATGAAATATTTGATAACCTTGGAGATTCTATAGCTCAACAGTCTGGTGAAGGAGGTTCTTCATCTACAAATGCAGGT
>CACHNE010000018.1 GCA_902581145.1 uncultured Bacteroidota bacterium
TTCAATCCTAACAAATAAAGTTTGAGTGTAGGGGTTTATATTATTGTATTCTCCAATTATTGCATAAATATTGTTTTCAGCATCCGCCTGAGTCTCGTGATATGATATCGTCAAACCTGTTTGACCGTCAGAAATAATAGTATCAAGTTGAGTAAGATCAAATACTCCAAAACCGTCTGCATCGGCATCACAATACTCTAAAGCTGGAGGGGATGCGGCAGAAGGAGCTGTTATTACACTTAAATCTAATGTTGTAGTTGTAAAACAGCTTGTAGTAATATCCACAACTCTGACATGAATTGTTTGTGGATTACTAGTATTACTATAATTTACTGGAAGTGGATTTGTTTCATTAAGGGCGTCAGTTTCAGAAAAATAATAAGATACAGAGTAGTTTGGATTACCATTGGTAATCTCTGTATTTTTTGTAGTTAGATCTATAAGGGTTAAGCCATCAGCAATATTATCATCACAAACCTCTAGCGGAGTTGGTTCCACAATTTCAGGTGGATTACTCACAGTAACTGATTGGGTTGTGGTTGTTGGACATGGTCCGTTAGTTGTGTAATTAATTTGATACTCACTTCCAAAATCACCTCCAGTAATTGTTCCAGTATCTGGATTAATCACCGCTCCGTCGAATGGTACATCTGCAAAAGCAAATGAACCTCCAGGTAAAGCTGTTACTACCGCAGTAGCTCCATCACAAGTCGGGGTTAATTCAAATGAAGAATCATCTGCAATTGGAGAAACTTGAACAATAGACTGGGATGGACAAACCCCATTTGTTGTGTACATAATATCATAAACGAGACCGTAACTACCTCCAGTAAGTGTTCCTGATGTCGGATCAATCACTGCCCCATCAATAGGTACTTGTGCAAAAGTGAATGTACCACCTGGTAAACCGGTAACTGTAGCAGTAGCTCCATCACAAGTGGGGGCTAATTCAAAAGAAGAATCGTCCTCAGATAATGTTGTAAATTCCACTAACTCTGTGGCTGGACAGGCATCATTTGTTGTATATAAAACAATGTAAGACGTTTCATATGTACCGCCAATAATTGTTCCTGAATTCACATCAATCACTGCACTGTCTGTCGGTTCCTCGGCAAATGTAAAAGTCCCACCTGACAAACCAGTAACCGTTGCAATAGCTCCGTCACAAGTCGGATTTAATTCAAAAGTAGCCAAAGGAGGTTCTGTAAAATCTAAATTAATTTGATCTGAAAATACACAATTGAAATCTTCAACATTAACTGAATAAATGCCATTTGTAGGATTATTGATAATCAAAAAATTTTCATTTCCAGAGATTTGTTGACCGTCCAAATACCAACTATATTGAGCATTATCAGATTCATATTGACTGAAAATGGTTAGCGGTAAATCATTACTACAAAAACTAAGATCATCTCCTTCGATTATTTCAATTATTCCATTATTTTCATATTCAACTACCGATTCGATAACAATCTCATCTGAAACATTGATACAAACTGTTTCAGAATATTCGCATCCAAAATCATCAAGTACAACAAGCTCATAACAATGTTCACCAGGCTCTGCTGGGGTAACAGTGATATTATCTCCTTCGATTGAAGTTATGGATGGGTCATCAATCCACGCTTGAGAAATTATTTGAGAGGGCGGTGCTGAGAGCGCAGGATCAAAATCTAAATTCCATGAAAATAAAGTACCATCATCAAATGACCATGAATCTATCACTGTAAATGTCCATTCACCGTTAAGTGGTGAGTCCATTAAATCTGCAAAAGATGAAGATCCTGAGGCACCGTAGGTCCCCTCCGGAATAGTTCCGTTTACAACAGAATTTGAAATATCTATATTTGAAGTAGGTGAAAAACAATAATTCCAACCAGTACCAGGATTTCCATTATCATTTTCATCTGGAATACCTAAATTGCCAGCTGGATTATTTCCATCTGCGTAAGATGCAAAATAAACAACCGCTCCGTTAGGCGCTGTTAATAGCATATCCAGATCTCCAATAAATGAATGCTCAATAACAATACAAATTTGAATAATTTGGTTTATATCAGTGATAGACTGGGTGTCCGTATAACATTCAACATTAATAGTTGATTCATAAGAAACGCCTAGTCCAGTTGATTGAGTATCCTGAAGCCAGGTTTGTTCAAAAATCTCAGGTGCGCAGTCCTCAAGTTGTGTTGTTGATGCAGCTCCACTTATAACGACTGATTCACCGAAGCAGATTTCGTTAAAATCAGCTTCAGTTCCAGAAAAATCAATAGCAGGGGCAACTAATACTACTTGAGCAACTTGAATCGAAGAACAACCCTCTGGATTGTCATCAGTAATTGTGAGACCTACTGAATAAATTCCTGATTCTTCAAAAATATGAGATACATTTTGACCCTGTGCAGAATTTCCATCACCAAAATCCCATGAATAAGTAGCATTTTCACCTGAAATAGAAAATTCTCCCGAGCCAAAAAATTCTGCCTCATCACCAGGACATAATAAAATTCTTCCTTCCTCATCTGGCTGGGGATTTGTATTTTCAATTGTTCCAGAAATTTCTTGACAAGGCTCAAAACAACTTATAGTTGCTTGAAAACCCTGTGATTGTGCCCCTTCATTGCTTATCCAATGAAAAGTTAGACAACCAGTAGGGTTGTCTGCTGCTATAAAATTTGGACTATCACCAACGTTAAATCCAGAAAATGATCCAAAATCATCTGCTTCATCGCTGTCACCATTAAATATTGTTAGGATATCAGCGTTTGGTTGTGTTGAGAATAAGTCAAAATCAAATTGTATAACCTGTCCAGGCTCCTCTGGACAAATTGTTATTGTATACTCTTCATTTGCTTGATAAACTTGAGTACCCCCAGAGTCGTAAAAAGTTCCAGAGCAGGTTTCTATAATCCCTCCTTGACTTATTAAAATATCTTGTGAAAGAGACTCTAGAGAACATATAAAAACTGTCAGAACAAATAAAAAACCTCTTAATTTCATTTTAGAATTTTAGGGTTAATTATTATTAAATAATTTGTTCCGTCAACTCTGTATATTTTTTTAATTTTAGAATTGAAATTAAATTGATAAAGCAATGGGTTAAAATTATTTACAATAAATTTTCTTGGAAATAATTTTTCATTTCCAAGAAATTTAACCGAAGATAAAAGTGGAGTACTTGAAATATCCTTAATATTTTCTTGTTCTATTTTAACCCGATTTCTTAATATATCTTTAAATTCTTTCATTAATGCTTTTGATGAATAAATTTTCTTTAGAAATGC
This sequence comes from uncultured Bacteroidota bacterium, assembly GCA_902581145.1. Classification (GTDB taxonomy): domain Bacteria; phylum Bacteroidota; class Bacteroidia; order Flavobacteriales; family Flavobacteriaceae; genus MED-G13. Next base: position 3,288 of record CACHNE010000018.1, read on the forward strand.
CTTATCATCGTAGGCAGATTCTATTTTGTCAATTTCAAAAGCGTTTAGAGGCAGATTTACATTGTCAGGGAAATTGGATATCCAGGAGTTTCTTTCTCTTTCTTGAGCAAATCCAAATGAGTTAAAAACAAACAAACAAATAAATATTATTATAATACGCTTCATAGGTCCTCTCAAGTTAAAGCTAATTTAATTTATTTTTTTTACTTTAGAAATGTTATTTATATTAGGCACGATAATTGTTTTTAAAAGAATTATATTAAAATTTATATTATGAGGATTAATGACAAAATTGTACTTACGGACGAAGAGATTGGTGATGATCACATTTCCACTTCAGATTTTACCCCAATTAGAGATGACGCGTTTGATAAAAGTGATGAAGAGAAAATATCTATAATTCAGGAGCATGTAAAAGAAATCATGTTGACTTTAGGTTTAGATTTAACTGATGATAGTTTAAGAGGCACTCCGAAAAGAATTGCAAAATCATATGTAAATGAGTTATTTTATGGTTTAAATCCTAAAAATAAGCCGAAGGCATCTACATTCGACAACAAGTACAATTACAGTGAAATGCTTGTTGAGAAAGATATTACTCTATACTCAACATGTGAGCATCATTTTTTACCAATTGTAGGTAAAGCACACATTGCATATATTTCTAGCGGTAATGTAATTGGATTGTCAAAAATGAATAGAATTGTTGAATACTATGCAAAAAGACCTCAGGTCCAAGAAAGACTGACTAAACAAATAGTCAAAGAGCTCCAAAAAGCTCTTGGAACTGATGATGTTGCTTGTGTAATTGATGCAAAACACTTGTGTGTAAATTCAAGAGGTATTAAAGATGTTAATTCCAGCACAGTTACAAGTGAATTTGGTGGCAAATTTAAATACGACAGCAATACCAAAGACGAATTCCTAAAATATATTCAATTAGATACTTCTTTCAATGGAATTTAAAATGTAATTTTATTACATGCAATCCGTTGTTAAAAATTTAAAGATTTATAACAGTATTTCTGGAAAAAAAGAAATATTTTCATCTGTTATAGATAATCATGTTGGTATGTATGTTTGCGGGCCAACGGTTTACAGCAATGTTCATTTAGGAAACCTAAGAACTTTCACGTCATTTGATATAATTTACAGGTATCTAACCCATTTGGGATACAAAGTTAGATATGTTCGTAATATAACTGATGTTGGTCATTTAGAAAATGACGAAGATCAGGGGGAGGATAGAATCAGCAAAAAAGCAAGACTTGAAAATTTGGAACCTATGGAAGTAGTCCAAAAATACACATATGATTTTCACGAAACTGTTAGAAAATTCAACTTACTTCCTCCTAGTATTGAGCCAACTGCAACTGGCCATATTCTTGATCAAATCAAATTAATTAAAAAGATTATTGATGAAGGTATTGGTTATGAAGTAAATGGATCTGTTTATTTTGATGTTTTTGAATACAATAAGTCTAATAATTACGGGATTTTAAGTAAAAGAAATTTGGAAGATTTGATTCATAACACAAGATCGTTAGACGGACAATCAGATAAGAAGAATCCACAAGACTTTGCTTTATGGAAAAAAGCTGAACCAAAACACATTATGAAATGGGACTCTCCCTGGAGTGAAGGATTCCCAGGGTGGCACATTGAATGTACTGCGATGAGTAATAAATATTTAGGAGATATTTTTGATATTCATGGAGGTGGAATCGATTTAAAATTTCCTCATCATGAATGTGAAATAGCTCAGTCAAACGTATGTTTTGGGACAAACGCAGCAAACTACTGGGTCCATGCAAACATGTTAACCTTGAATGGTCAAAAAATGTCAAAATCGACAGAAAACAATATTCTTCCTGATGAAATTTTTTCTTCAGGATCGCCGTTACTTTCTAAAACTTTTTCAGAACCCACTGTAAAATTTTTCATGTTACAGGCTCATTACAGAAGTATTTTAGATTTAAGTGATAACGCATTACTTGCATCAGAAAAAGGATTCAACAAAATCATTGATGCAATTAATATGCTTGAAAATTTAAAAAGCTACAGTGACAAAACATCCGATTTTGATGTTGAAAAATGGATAAAAGGCTGCTATGATGCGATGAATGATGATTTTAACACACCTATATTAATCGCAAATATATTTGAAGCTGTAAAATTTATTAATAAAATAAAAGCTGGGAGTGCAAAGATTTCTGAGAAAGATTATAAAATGTTATCCGAGACGATGGATTCCTTTGTTTTTGATGTTATGGGGCTTAAGAAAACAAATGCTTTACAAAAAGGTAATGACAAACTAGATGATGTTATTGATATTATTTTGGAATTAAGGAATGATGCCAGAAAAAATAAAGATTTTTCTCTTAGCGATAAAATCAGAGATATGTTAAACAAAAAAGGTATTTCTATTAACGACTCTGATAAAAATTCGTCATACACAATTGATTAGCAAATGAAATATTTGACTTATGCATTTATTTTGATGATTAGGTTTTACCAAAAAGCTATATCTCCATATTTTCCTGCAACCTGTAGACATCAACCTACATGTTCTCACTATTCAATTGAAGCATTGAGAAAGCACGGATTATTTTTTGGATCATATCTTGCAGTTCGAAGAATTTTAAGATGTCATCCATGGGGAACATCTGGATATGATCCTGTGCCTGATAAATTTAAAAGAAAATAATTATGGAAATATTACAATTTGTTTGGGATCCAACATCTGAAGGTATTACAATCTTCGGAAAATTTACAATTTATTATTACAGTCTAATGTGGATGTTGGCTTTCATTTTAGGCTTTTATATAATGCAAATTATTTATAAGAAAGAAGGCTTATCGATGGAAAAGCTTGACTCACTTTTTGTTTATACCATTATAGGAACAATGATTGGGGCTAGATTGGGACATGTTATATTTTATCAAATAGAACTCTTTGATCAAGATTTTTTCAGTGTATTTCTTCCATTCAGATTTAATCCAACTTTTGAGTTTACAGGTTTCAGAGGATTAGCAAGTCATGGCGCAGCAATAGGTATTATTACAGCTATGTATTTATATAACTCAAGAATATTAAAAAAATCTGTGCTTTGGATTCTAGACAGAATTTTAATTCCTGTTGCCATCGGGGGCGCTTTCATAAGAATTGGCAATTTCTTTAATTCTGAAATCGTTGGAAAGGAAACTGAAAGTGCATTCGGTGTTGTATTCTCTAAACTTGGAGAAGATTTTGCGCGTCACCCAGCACAACTTTATGAGGCGTTCAGTTATATCATTATATTTTTTATTGTGGCACACATATATTGGAGAACAGGTAAAATAAAAAAAACAGGGTATTTATTTGGTCTTTTCTTTGTTCTTTTATGGGTTAGTAGGTTTATAATTGAATTCTTTAAACAAGCTCAAGTTGACGGTAGAGAGGATTGGATATTTGGTATGAACACCGGTCAAACTCTTAGCATTCCTTTTATTTTAATTGGTCTTTATCTAATGTTTAAAAAAACTGCTAAATCTTGATGAATAAGTTGTTTAGAATAACTGCCTTATTAGAAGGTGTATCTTACATACTACTGCTTTTTATAGCTGTACCAATTAAGTACTTGTTTAATGATCCAAGCTATGTAAAATTATTAGGAATGCCACACGGAATATTATTTATCGCCTACATTTTTTTTTCAATAGCAGGGAGATATAAATATAAATGGGGGTACAAAGATTTTTTTATTATTTCTTCTGCTTCTTTAATTCCCTTTGGAACCTTTTATGTGGATAATAAATACTTAAAATAAGATATTAATCTCTGTATTTTTTAAGTGTATCTTTCATTATAGGAGTTGCAACAAATACAGATGAGTATGTTCCAACTAAAACTCCAACAATAAGAGCAAATAAAAGTCCTCTGAGCGAATCAGCTCCAAATGTAAACATGGCTAATAATACAACCAGTGTTGTGAAAGAAGTATTCAACGTTCTTGATAAAGTACTATTCAGGGCTGAGTTTACGGTTTTCTCAAATTCCCAAGTGGAGTGTTCCTTTAAAAATTCTCTAATTCTATCAAACACCACCACTGTATCATTCAATGAGTAACCAATTACTGTAAGGATAGCTGCAATAAATGCTTGGTCAATTTCCATACTAAAAGGCATAAACCTATAAGTCAGTGAGAAAATACCCAAAACGATTAGCACATCATGAAAGACGGCAGCTACTGCACCAAGTGAGAATTGCCATTTCTTGAACCTGACTAATATGTAAAGAAAAACAACGATCAACGAGCCTAAAATAGCCCAAAATGATGATTGTTTAATATCATCAGCTATGGTAGGACTTACCTTACCAGACATCATTTTTCCAACATTATTTTCAGCATCTAAAAACTGATTATAAGTATATCCATCAGGAAGATAGTTTTCTAAGGATTCAAAAAGTTTTGATTGTACTTCTTCATCAGCAGCAGCTGAATTTTCGTCAACTTTATATTTTGTAGAAATTTTAAGCTGATTTGGACTACCTATGGTCTTTATTTCAGAACTTCCAAAAACTAAATCAGTAGATTTTTTGACTTCTTCAGTATTTACGTCATTTGCAAATCTAACAGTATATGTTCTTCCTCCAACAAAATCAATACCCTCGTCTAACCCGGTAGTGAATAAAGAAAATATTCCGGAAGCTATAAGTACACCGGAAATCAAATATGTAAGCTTTCTCCTGCTTAAGAAATCAATATTTAAATTTCTGAATAAACCTTTGGTTAATGGGGTTGAAAAACTAAGCCTTGACCCTCTGTTAACATCCCAGTTAATTAGCAGCCTTGAAATAAAAATTGCTGTGAATAATGAGGTTATAATACCAATTAAAAGAGTAGTTGCAAAACCTTTAATTGGTCCAGTACCAAATGTGTAAAGAATTAATGCTGTCAGACCAGTTGTAATATTAGCGTCTAATATAGATGATAATGCATTTTGATATCCGTCAGAAATCGCTGGTTTTTCCTTTTTACCTCTATACAGCTCCTCTCTAACCCTCTCATAAATTAGAACATTAGCATCTACCGCTATACCAATTGTTAAAACTATACCTGCAATTCCAGGAAGTGTCAATACAGCACCCAAACCAGATAAAATTCCAAAAATTAATACGATATTAAGTACTAATGCAATATTAGAATATAAACCAACTTTTCCATAATAGAACATCATCCAAACCAATACAAGGATAAGTGCAATCATAAATGAATTTGTACCCGATTCAATGGCTTCTTGTCCCAGAGAAGGACCAACCTCATCAGCTTGAACAATGTCAGCAGATGCTGGCAACTTACCAGCTCTTAAAACATTAGCTAAATCGATAGCTTCATTTAAATCAAATGCACCAGAAATCTCACTATTTCCACCAGAAATTGGCCCACTTGTTACTCCAGGAGCGGAATAAACAATATTATCTAAAACTATCGCAATCTGCGAGCTTTGACTGTAAGCATTTCCTGTCATTTCTTCCCATATTTTTGCACCTTTAGTATTCATTTGCATACTGACAGTAGGAGTAACACCGTCAACAGAGTATGATTGTCTTGCATCAGTTATTACAGACCCACTTAATTGAGGTGTGTTTTCTCTGTTTCCCTTAAGTGCATATAGAGCAACTATCTCTTCTCCTTCTTCAGACATCTGAGGGATTCCCCATAAAAATTTAACATATCTTTGAGAAGGCTGAAGTAAAGATTTTACATCAGGGTCTGAAAGATATTCAGAAATTATGTTTGTGTTTTTTGAATCAAACTGAGCTATTATTGGTCCACCCTGGTAACCTTGACCTTTAATAAGATCTAAAATTGGGTTCTTTTCAATAGCAATAGAATCATTATCAGATCCTAATAACTCTTCAACTTCACTTAATTCAGTTTTATCTGCTGTTTTATTTGAAGTTTTAGATTTGATTATTTCATTTGCCTGAATCATAAATGATAAAAACTCTTCACCTTTAAATGCATCCCAAAATTCTAATTGTGCAGTACTTTGTAATAAACCTTTTACTCTTTCAACATCTTTTGCTCCTGGAAGTTCAACTAAAATTCTACCAGAATTTCCAAGTCTTTGAATATTTGGCTGTGTAACTCCAAACTTGTCTATTCTTTTTCTCAGAACTTCAAATGCTGAAGTAACTGATTCATCAATTTTTGTTTTTAAGATTGGCTGAACTTCGTCATCAGACATATCAAAATTAATTTCTTCACTAAGGGTTCTATTAGCAAATATATCTGGAGAAGCTAGTTTGGTATCTTCTTTAATATTATCAAAAGCAATAAAGAAATCTTCTAGATAAGTATTTTGACTATTTTTTTGCATTTCTTCAGCATCAAGAAGAGCTTTATTAAAAATTGGATCTTTACTATTGTTAGATAAGTTTTGTAAAATATCCTTAACCGAAATTTGAAGAATTACATTAATTCCACCCTTTAAATCTAATCCAAGGTTCATTGCTCTATCTTTCACCTCGTCATAAGTATATTTAGCAATTCCAATGTTAAAAACATGGATATTTGATAAAGAATCTAAATAGTTTAATTTTTCTTGATTTCTTTTTTTATCAAAATCAATTTCTTCTCCGCTAATTTTGGTAATAGCGAATTCATTTGCTTTATTTTCTATCTGATTAGATTTGAATGTAAATGATAACTGGAATACACTTACAAGCCCAAAAAGCAGTGCGAATAACTTAACTAATCCTTTATTTTGCATAACATAGTCTTTATAAAAAAGTGGTGCAAATATATAATTTCAGATATTAACTGACAACAGATTACACCATTAATTGATTCAAGAATTTTGTGGGTAATTTATAAACCTAAAAGAGAATTTGTCTTTGAGACACCTTCAGCACTTTCGGTTAAATGATTTAAATCAGCTGAATCAAGGTCTAATTCAATTATTTTTTCAATACCATTTCTACCTAATATAACAGGGACTCCAATACATAAATCATTAAGTCCGTACTCGCCGTCAAGAAGAGCTGAACAAGGGAATATTTTCATATGATTACAAGCAATAGATTGAACTAGAGAACTTACCGCTGCACCAGGAGCATACCATGCTGACGTTCCCAATAATTTGGTTAATGTTGCTCCACCAACTTTAGTATCTTCTCTAACTTTATCTAATCTTTCTGTTGAAAGAAATTTAGAAACCTTTATGCTATTTCTTGTTGCTTTTGAAATAAGAGGAACCATTCCCTTATCACTATGACCTCCAATCACCATACCATCTACATCACTTATTGGAGCATCAAGTGCCTCTGCAAGTCTATATTTAAATCTAGCAGAGTCTAAAGCTCCACCCATACCAATAATTCTATTTTTTGGTATACCAGTTGTTTTATGAACTAAATAAGTCATCGTATCCATTGGATTACTTACTACTATTAAAATTGTATCAGGTGATTTTTCCAGTAGTTTGGCACTAACCTCCTTAACAATTCCCGCATTAATTCCAATTAGTTCCTCTCTGGTCATTCCTGGTTTTCTTGGAATACCAGATGTTATAACACAAATATCACTGTCAGCAGTTTTAGAATAATCACTAGTAGTTCCGACAATCTTAGTATCAAAATTATTCAAAGAAGCGGTTTGCATTAAATCCATAGCTTTTCCCTCTGCAAAACCATCTTTAATATCTAATATTACAACTTGTGATGCAAAATTCTTAATTGCTATATATTCTGCGCAGCTTGCACCTACCGCTCCAGCTCCAACTACTGTAACTTTCATAAAATTATTTTAAGCATCTATATTAGCATAGATTGCATTATTTTCAATAAATTCTCTTCTTGGAGGGACATCATCACCCATTAACATTGAAAAAATTCTATCAGCTTCAATACCATTTTCAATATCAACTCTTCTTAAAGTTCTAAATTCTGGGTTCATAGTAGTTTCCCATAATTGAGCAGCATTCATCTCACCTAGCCCTTTATATCTTTGAACCTTACATCCATCTCCAAACTTCATCATAATACTATCTCGCTGATCATTATTCCATGCATATTCTTTTTTTGCACCTTTTTTCACAAGATAAAGTGGAGGTGTAGCAATATACACATGACCATTTTCCACTAATTCCTTCATATATCTAAAGAAAAATGTTAAAATTAATGTGGAAATATGACTACCATCAATATCGGCATCACACATAATTACAACTTTATGATATCTTAATTTTTCTATATTAAGAGCCTTACTGTCCTCTTCAGTTCCAATAGTAACACCAAGAGCAGTGAAAATATTTCTTATTTCCTCATTTTCAAAAACTTTGTGCTGCATAGCTTTTTCAACGTTGAGTATCTTACCCCTAAGTGGTAATATTGCCTGAAAAGCTCTATCTCTTCCTTGTTTGGCAGTACCTCCTGCTGAGTCACCCTCAACTAAGAAAACCTCACATTTAGCAGGATCTTGCTCAGAACAATCTGAAAGTTTTCCTGGAAGACCGCCAATACTCATGACAGATTTTCTCTGAACCATCTCACGAGCCTTTTGAGCAGCATGTCTTGCCTGAGCAGCTAAAATGACCTTCTGAACAATCGTTTTTGCATCTTCTGGGTGCTCCTCCAAATAATCTCTGAGCATTTCAGAAACGGCTTGACTTACACAAGCTGAAACTTCTTTATTCCCAAGTTTTGTTTTAGTTTGACCCTCAAATTGAGGTTCAGCTACTTTAACAGAAATTATAGCAGTCAAACCTTCTCTAAAATCATCTCCTGAAATTTCAAATTTTAATTTGTCTAACATGCCAGATGTTTCAGAGTATTTTTTTAGAGTATGAGTTAATCCTCTTCTGAAACCACTTAAATGAGTTCCTCCCTCATGTGTATTAATATTGTTTACATACGAATGTAAATTTTCAGAGTATGAGGTGTTGTAAATCATAGCTACCTCGACAGGAACACCATTTTTTTCTCCTTCAAAAGCGATAACATCTTTCATTATCGGCTCCCTTGTATTATCTAAGAATTTGATGAATTCTACTAACCCATCTTTTGAAAAAAACTCTTCATGGACATCATTTCCATCTTTGTCTTTATTTCTCTTGTCTGTTATTGTTATCGTTATTCCTTTATTTAAAAAAGATAACTCCCTAAGTCTAGTTGCTAATATGTCGTAGCTATATGTATTTACATCTTGAAATATTGTCTTATCAGGCAAAAAAGTAACTATTGTTCCTGTTTTGTCTGATGTGCCAACTTCTTTTACTGGCTCTATAGATTTTCCTCTTTGGTATTCTTGTTCCCAAATCTTACCGTCACGATGTACAGTAGCAACAAGTTTTTCAGAAAGAGCATTTACACAACTTACACCAACTCCGTGTAGACCACCTGAAACTTTATAGGAATCTTTGTCAAATTTACCTCCAGCTCCAATCTTCGTCATAACAACCTCTAATGCTGAAACACCTTCTTTCTTGTGCATTCCAACGGGAATACCTCTACCGTTATCTTCTGTTGTTACAGAGTTATCTTCATTAATTGTAACAGAAATTCTATCACAATGTCCAGCCATAGCTTCATCAATAGAATTATCTACAACTTCATAAACAAGATGATGAAGACCTCTAGAACCCACATCTCCAATGTACATTGAAGGACGCATTCTGACATGCTCCATCCCCTCCAGCGCCTGTATACTATCCGCTGAATATTTAGCTTGATTTTCACTCATAATTGATTGTAAAATAGTTAGTTATATTCTGGTCAAAAAATAAATGATATTGACCTAAAAAAATATTACAATCAAATATACAAAAAAAACTAGCTCCAACAGATTAAAAATCAGTCAATATAAAGGACAAGTTATTAACAATTTTTAGCCTAAAATTTAATGTTAATAAGCATCTTGATGAACCTTGGAAATTGCTCTTCCTGAAGGTTCATTAACTAATTTAAATGCTTCATCCCATTCTAGTGCTATTTTAGTACTACAAGCAACTGAGGGTTCCTGTGGTACTGACATAGCTGCCGTATTCGATGGGAAATGACTAGAAAATAGAGATCTGTAATAATATTCCTCTTTAGTTGTTGGGGTCTTAATTGGAAATTTAATTTTTGAATCTTTCATCTCTTGATCAGAAATCATTTCCTCCACAACTTCTTTAAGAGTATCAATCCAGCTGTATCCAACACCATCACTAAATTGTTCTTTTTGTCTCCATAAAATATCCTCTGGAAGATAGTCTTCAAAGGCTTTTCTTAAAACCCATTTCTCCATTCTGTCCCCGTTAATCATTTTATCTTTTGGGTTTAACGACATAGCGACATCAATAAACTCCTTGTCAAGAAAAGGAACCCTTCCTTCAACCCCCCAAGCAGCTAAACTTTTGTTTGCTCTTAAACAATCGTACATGTGCAATTTCTTTAATTTCCTGACTGTTTCATCATGAAAATCTTTTGGACTTGGTGCTTTGTGAAAATATAAGTAACCACCGAATAACTCATCAGCACCTTCTCCAGAAAGAACCATTTTAATCCCCATAGACTTAATCACTCTAGCCATTAAGTACATAGGGGTTGAAGCTCTCACAGTAGTAATATCATAAGTTTCTAAATTATAAATGACATCTTTTATAGCATCAAGTCCTTCTTGGATTGTAAATTTTATCTCGTGATGAACTGTTCCAATATGATCAGCAACTTTTCTTGCAGCAGCCAAATCTGGAGAACCCTCTAATCCTACTGAAAAAGAATGTAGTTGAGGCCACCATGCTCTTTGTTTGTCATCACTCTCAATTCTCTTTTCAGAATATTTTTTTGCGATTGCTGACGTAATTGAGGAATCAAGTCCACCTGAAAGTAGAACACCATAAGGGACATCAGACATTAATTGTCTTTTAACAGCATTTTCCAACGAATCTCTAAGATTATCTATGCTTGTTTTAGCTTCTTTTATATTTTTAAAATCTTCCCAATCTCTAGAATACCATTTTTCGAATTTATTTTTTTTACTGGTTAAAAATTGGCCTGGGGGAAATAATTCAATTTTTTCACATTGTCCTTCAAGTGCTTTTAGTTCAGATGAAACATAGAAAACAGCATTTTTATCCCAACCGATGTACAATGGAATAATACCCATGTGATCTCTTGCTACAAAATATTCATCTTTTAGGGAGTCATAAATTGTAAATGCAAAAATACCGTTGAGCTTATCTAAAAAGTTAGGGCCATATTTTTCATATAACGGTAAAATTACCTCGCAATCGCTCTTAGTAGCAAAACAATATTCAGGAAATTCAAGCCTTAATTCTTTATGGTTGTATATTTCGCCATTTGCTGCTAAAACATATCTAGCGTCTTGACTAAATAATGGTTGCTGACCTGATGACGGGTCTACAATAGCCAATCTTTCATGGGCAATTATTGCAGATTTATTTGAATAGATCCCACTCCAATCAGGACCCCTATGTCTTATTTTTTTGGCCATTTCTAAAACCTTAGGTCTTAATTGGCTATCATTTTTGGTTTC
>CACHNE010000019.1 GCA_902581145.1 uncultured Bacteroidota bacterium
CTGGTCCAGGCTCTGGTTTAGGAATAGTTTCTGAAATTTCTTCTATCTCTTCAGGTTTATTTTTTTCCTTTTCATCAGTAGGAGGTTCTTTATCTTTCTTTTTTTTGAAAAGAGAAAAAAACTTATCAAATAAACCCATGTCACAGAATTATATAATTATGATATAAATATATGATAAAAGAAACTTAGTAAGTAATAAAAGGATGAAATAAGTAAGGAGATTTATTTACTTAAAAACTCGTTTACTTTTTCAGGTGGAAGAATCGATTCAACAAATGAGTATGCACCTGTCTTGGGTGACTTAACCATTTTGATAGCCTTTGTAAGTCTTTTTGACTTTGATTGTAATGATGCAACAGCTTTTTTTGCCATGGTGTAATTATTTTATCTCTTTGTGAACTGTCATTTTTTTAAGAATCGGATTAAACTTTTTAAGCTCGATTCTATCAGGTGTATTTTTCTTGTTTTTTGTTGTAATATATCTAGAAGTACCTGGCATACCACTGTCTTTGTGCTCCGTGCATTCTAAAATTACTTGAACTCTGTTACCTTTTTTTGCCATTTAAAATTATTTTAAAAATCCTTTAAGTTTTGCATCTTTCAATGCTGCTTTAATACCAATTTTATTGATTGTTTTTAAAGCAGAAGCAGTAATCTTTAGTGTTACCCATTTATCATCTTCGGGGATATAAAAACGTTTTTTGATAAGATTTGTATCAAAAGTTCGCTTTGTTCTATTAAGAGAGTGTGAAACATTATTTCCAACCATTCTCTTTTTTCCAGTAAGATCACATATTCGTGCCATATAAAGGTTTTTCTCAGTAAAATATATAATTTCAGCCGCGAATTTACAACTTTTTTATTATTAGCAAGGCAATTTTTTGAATTTTTATAAAATATTGTTCAGAAGGCTAAATACATTAGAAACTGCACTTTCAATATTTGTTTTTCTGTCACTATTAAAATTAAAATCCCATGTATCTATTTTATCATTGAAGTTGATAGCTATAAAAACTTTTCCAACTGCAGATTTACCATCTCCTGATTTTGAGCCCACATTACCTGTGACCGCAACAGAAATATCAGATTCAAATTTATTTTTTACACCAATCGACATTTCTTTCGCTATCTCAGCGCTTACAACTCCATATTTTTCAATTTGTTGATTATCTATATTCAAAATTCTAATTTTTGAATCAACAGAATATGAAACAATTCCACCTAAGAAAAACTCAGAAGCCCCTTCATATGAAACAATACTGGAAGCAATTTTACCGCCAGTACAACTTTCAGCAACTGATAATGTCAGTTTTTGATCTTTTATTTTATTTATAAGTGAGATAAGTTTAATCAATGCTCTATTTTATTTTTAAGTTAAATAATTTTTGATTTTCAAGATAACCTTGTAATTCATCACCAATGCCAACCTTACCAACTCCTGAGGGTGTACCTGTGAAAATGATATCTCCAATTTTCAATGTAAAATATTTTGAAATATATGAAATTAACTCGTCTACCTTCCACAGCATTAACCTGGTATTTGAATTTTGAACCGTTTTTTGATTCAATTCAAGTTTGAAATTAATATTATTAATATCATCAAATTTAGATTTTTCAATCCATTCACTTACAAAACAAGATCCATCAAATGACTTAGCCTTTTCCCATGGAAGACCATTTTTTTTAAGATCATTCTGGATATCTCTTGCGGTAAAATCAATACCTAATCCTATGAAATCGTAATACTTGTGACTAAATTTAGTTTGAATATGCTTACCAATTCGTGAAATTTTTATAATCAACTCTATTTCATAATGGATTTCATTTGAAAAATCAGGGATAAAAAAAGGTTTATTTTTTAAAATTATCGAGGAATCAGGTTTGTGAAATAATACAGGGCTTTCAGGTCTTTGATTTTCTAATTCTTTAATGTGATCAGTATAGTTTCTTCCTACACAAATTATTTTCATTACAACTAAATTTCACGATTTAAATTCCAATTCTCAAGATGATCTTTTACAGCTTTTATAAACTTACTTCCAAGCGCACCATTTACGACTCTGTGATCGTACGAGTGTGAAATAATCATTTTCTTTCTGATTCCAATATAATCACCTTCTTCAGTTTCGATGACACTTGGTATTTTTCTGATAGCTCCAAAAGCTAATATTCCAACCTGTGGTTGATTGATAATAGGCGTACCCATAATGCTCCCAAAAACCCCTACATTAGTAATCGTGTAAGTCCCACCCGCAACATCATCCGGATTTAAATTATTATTTCTAGCTCTATTTGCTAGGTCATTGACCGACTTTGCCATACCAACTAAGTTTAACTGATCAGCATTTTTTATTACAGGTACAATCAAATTACCATCTGAAAGTGCAGTTGCCATTCCGATATTTATTTTCTTTTTGAGAATAATTTTATCATCAGCAACAGAAATATTCATCATTGGATATTGTCTTAGGGCTACTGCTACTGCCTCAATAAATATAGGAGTAAATGTAAATTTCTGTCCCTCCCTACTTTCAAATCCTGATTTAACTCTATTTCTCCAGTTAAATATATTTGTTACATCTACTTCAATAAAAGACTGGACATGTGCAGAAGTTTTTACCGAATCTGTCATGTGCTGAGAAATCAACTTTCCCATTTTTGTCATTTCGATAACTTCGTCGCTGAAATCAGAGTTGTCTATTTTTTCGGAGTAAATAATTTTTGTCTTAGGTTTAATTGAATCATCAACAATCAATCTCCTGTTTGATAAAAAAGATAATATATCATTTTTGGTAATTCTATTATCCTTACCAGTACCGTTTATAAGTGACAACTCCTCAGATGAAATACCCTCTTTTTTAATCATGTTTTTAACTAACGGAGATAAAAATCCTTTATTTGAACTTATGGACTCCTCAGATTCTAAAATTACTTTTGCAGATTTTTCTAAGGAATCAGTCATCTCCTCCGCTAATTCTTTTTCAGATTTAATTTCTGTTATTATTTCTTTAGGTTTCTCTTCTGAAGCTGGATTCTCAATTGTGGTTTCTTTTTCAACATCAACTTCATCAGTTTCAATAATGGCTATTGTTTGACCAACTAAAATCAGATCATCAACTTTAAAACATTTTTCAATTAAAATACCTTTTTTTTCAGACGGTACCTCTGAATCAACTTTATCAGTTGCAATTTCAACTACTGGTTCATCAAATTCGATTGTATCACCAATTTCCTTTAACCATGCGGTCAAGGTTGCCTCAGCAACACTCTCACCCATTTTTGGCAATTTTAATTCAAATTTTGACATTAAAATAGATTTGATTTATGTATTCAAAATTAGTGAAAATAGTCCAATTCATTATTTTAATATTTATTTAATCATAAAAAAATAGCATTCCCTTTTTGGTTCATTCCACTTGCCCTTATGATGTAAGAATAATCAGAAGATAAAAACCAAAAATTTATCTTATTTCTGTTTTTTAACTTGTCAACACAATTAATAATTTCCTTGTTGGTCAAGTAATTTGAATCAAAAATGAGATTGCAATCCTTTAATGTTTCATCTATTTTCTTTATCAGTAAAATATCTCCAAATATTTCCTCTAATTGATTATTCAGCTTATTTCCATATAAAATATTTTGATTGGACTTAATTTTATTTTTTGTGTTCCCTGGAAATATTCCACTTAAAATTATTATAATTCTTGAAATAATTTTTATGATGCCCAATAAAAATAGATTTGTTGTAAAAACATTTTTAAAATATATATGCATTGCTCCATAGAAGTTTCTTAAATAGTTAATGTCATTTACAGTACTTTCCCCTTTGAAGTGAATTAATGAAGAACTTCCACAGTAAAAGTTTTTATATCCTTTCTTAAATGTTTGGTGACAAATCTCAATATCCTCTCCAAACATAAAATATTCTTCATTGAAACCATCTATATCCCTGAAAAGTGATTTTTCAATAAGCATATTTGCCCCACATAACACATCAACATTTCCTGAGTCAAATTCACCTAAATCAGAGTAGTATCCACTATTTATTCCGATAAGTTTTTTTGAAATAATACTAATATTAGGAAAGTTTCTTTTACTCTCCTTTAAAAAAATACCTTCTCCGTCAATCATTCTAAAACTAAAAATTCCTGTATTAGGTTTTTTATTTTTAAAAAATGATTCTATCAAGTCTTCAGGGATAATTGTGTCAGGATTCAAAAAAAATAAATATTCACCTTTTGCTAATTTTGCTGCCTTATTATTGGCTTTTGAGAATCCTAAATTCTCTTTATTTTCAATAATCCTGAGATCGTATTTTTTTGACTTTAAATATTCAACTGATCCGTCCGTTGAGTAATTATCGATAACTAATATCTCACTATCAATTTGTTTTAAAGCTTTGCTTACACTCTGCAGGCAATAATCAAGGAATGCCTTACAATTATAGCTTATAATTATTACAGATATTTTCAATTTTATCCCTTTAGTGATTTTTCAAATGGTATTCTATCGGTAATACTCCTTCCCAAAGTAATCTCATCTGCATATTCTAAATCATCTCCAACAGAAATTCCTCTTGCAATTGTAGAAGTTGTTATATTATAATCAGAAATCTGCCTGTAAATGTAAAAATTTGTAGTATCTCCCTCCATAGTAGTACCTAACGCAAAAATCACCTCACTTATTTTATTATTTTTAACTTTTTCTACCAATGAACTTATGTTTAAATCATCAGGACCAATACCATCAACGGGAGAGATTTTTCCACCTAATACATGATATAAACCATTAAAGGAACTGGTTTTTTCAATGGCCATTACATCCCTGATGTCTTCAACAACACAAATAATAGATTCATCTCTTCTGGGATTTGCACATATTTCACAAATATCAGAGTCAGAAATATTATGGCATTTTTTACAGAAATTTACATTCAATCTCATCTGAGAAATTGCATTGGCAAGATTTTGAGATTGATATTCAGGTTGTTTTAACAAAAAAAGAACCAAACGTAATGCAGATTTTTTTCCTATCCCTGGTAAATTAGAGATTTCATTAACAGCATTTTCGATAAATTTTGAAGAAAATTCCATTAAACAAACTTACAAATTTTAAGAAGTTACAATCATTAGACTAACCTCTTTTTTTAAAAAATGTAAAAAAATTATAATTAACTTACCAAAGCAAATAAATCAAAATGAATTCTGCTACTATTATTTTCATTATTGTATTGTATTTTCTGCTTCTTTATGTTATTTCATATATAACTGGAAAAGATGACAGCAATAATATTTTCTTTAAAGCAGGAAGAAATTCCAAGTGGTATGTTGTTGCATTTGGAATGGTTGGAGCGTCTCTATCAGGTGTTACATTTATCTCAGTACCTGGATGGATTGAAAGTTCACAATTTAGTTATTTACAGGTCGTTTTTGGTTATTTTGTGGGCTATATTGTCGTATGTTATGTCTTACTTCCTGTTTATTACAAACTTAATTTAACTTCAATATACGAGTTTTTAGATATGAGGTTTGGTAGAGCTGCTCATTTAACTGGAGCATTTTACTTTTTTCTTTCAAGAATATTAGGTGCTTCGTTTAGATTATTTTTAGTTGCAATAGTTTTACAACAATTTGTCTTTGATAATTGGAATGTTCCGTTTCCTGTCACTGTTGGAATTTCAATTGGATTAATATGGATATACACTTTTAAAGGTGGTATAAAAACTATTGTTTGGACAGATACTCTACAGACTTTATTTATGATTTTGGCCGTACTTATATCCATAGTGTCGATTTTAAATAGTATTGATCTAAGTCTTAGTGAATACATTTACTCTGACGAATTTAATAGATTTAATAAAGTGTTTTTTCTAGATGATATTTATGACAGAAATCATTTTTTAAAATCATTTATCGGAGGAATATTTGTAACCATCTGCATGACAGGTTTAGATCAAGACATGATGCAAAAAAACCTTACATGTAAATCTATTAAAGATGCACAAAAAAACATGATTAGTTTCAGCTTTGTTTTACTTTTTGTAACTACATTATTTATGTTTTTAGGCGCTCTTTTATTTACATATAAAGACCTTAACGGTATTATAATTCCAGAGATGGGTGGCCAAATTAGGACTGATTTACTTTTTCCTGAAATAGCACTAAACAGTCAGCTAGGAATTGTACTGGGAATAAGTTTTTTACTAGGTTTAATTGCTGCGGCATATAGTAGCGCAGATAGCGCTCTAACTTCTTTAACTACTTCATTTTGCATTGATTTTCTTGGAATGGACAATAATAAAGATGAAAAAGAAAATAAAAGAATTAGAAAGGTAGTTCATATTGGAATGAGTTTATTGTTGATGATTACTATAATCATATTCAAGTATGTCTTGAGTAGTAATGTAATTGATAGTTTATTAACAGTTGCGTCATACACATATGGCCCTCTTCTCGGTCTTTTCGTTTTTGGTTTGTACACAAAAAGAAAATTAAAAGGAAATTTAATTTATCTGGTGGTCATAATAGCTCCGATATTAACCTATTTAATAAATATTAGCCCCACAATATTTTCGTATTTAAATAACGAGATAATTTTGGAATGTAAGTTTAAAACATGGGGTTGTGCAAATATTTACGCAAAAGAAAACCTTTACGTATTCGGATATGAACTTTTACCAATAAACGGACTGATCACAATTATAGGACTTTATTTTTCCTCGAGTAAATAATATGAGAACAAATTAATTTAAACTATATAATGTCAATATGTCATATTAAATCTTTTGGCATTTTTATTGTCAATTATTTTTAATAAAATATGTAATATGAAAAAAGGAAACATTAATGTATCAGTAGAAAACATATTTCCACTGATTAAGAAGTTTTTATACAGTGATCACGAAATATTTTTACGTGAGTTAATTAGTAATGCTACAGATGCTACTTTAAAGCTTAAGCATATTGCTGGTATAGGTAAAGAAAAAATAGAAGTTGGAGAACCTAAAATCGAAGTAAAAATTGATAAAAAAGGGAAAAAACTTCATATTATAGACCAAGGAATAGGAATGACTTCTGATGAAATCGAAAAATATATAAATGAAGTTGCATTTTCGGGTGCAGAAGAATTTTTAGAAAAATATAAAGATACAGCTAAGGATTCTGGAATTATTGGACATTTCGGTCTAGGTTTCTATTCGGCATTCATGGTTGCTGAAAAAGTTGAAATAATCTCTAAATCTTATAAAAATAAACCTGCAGCACATTGGACTTGTGATGGTTCTCCAAATTATATTTTAGATAAAGGGGCTAAAAAAGATCGAGGAACCGAAATAATTTTACATATAGATAAAGATTCAAAAGAATTTTTAGAAGAATCGAAAATATCTGACTTACTTGTTAAATACAATAAGTTTATGCCTATTCCGATAAAATTTGGCACCAAAGAAGAGAATCTTCCATTGCAAAAAGATGCCAAAGATGGAGAAAAGGCAAAAACTGTTACTGTCGACAATATAATTAATAACACAAATCCTGCGTGGACTAAACAACCGAAAGATTTAAAAGATGAGGATTACAAAGATTTCTACAGAGAGCTTTATCCAATGCAATTTGAAGAACCACTTTTTAATATTCATCTGAATGTTGACTATCCGTTTAATTTAACTGGTATTCTTTATTTTCCAAAATTGACAAATGATGTAAATATTCAAAAGGATAAAATCCAATTGTATCAAAACCAAGTTTTTGTCACGGATAATGTGGAAGGAATTGTTCCAGAATTTTTAACCCTCTTAAGAGGTGTAATCGATTCTCCAGATATTCCACTGAATGTGTCCAGGTCTTATTTACAAGCTGACGGAGCTGTGAAAAAGATTTCAGCATACATCACAAGGAAGGTTGCTGACAAATTATCTTCATTATTTAAAAAAGACAGAAAGGAGTTTGAAAAAAAATGGAATGATATCAAAATTGTAATTGAATATGGTATGCTAAGTGAAGAAAAATTTTATGAAAAATCTGAAAAATTTGCTTTATATCCTACAGTTGATGATAAATTTTATACATATGAAGAGCTCTATAATAAAATTAAAGCAAAACAAACTGACAAAGATGACAAATTAATTATACTATATGCTTCAGACAAACAGTCTCAACATAGTTATATTCAAAATGCTAAAAATAAGGGATATGAAGTTCTATTACTTGATTCACCAATTGTAAGTCATCTTATACAAAAATTGGAGACATCTAAAGAAAATATTCAATTTGCAAGAGTTGATTCAGATCACATAGATAACTTAATTTCAAAAAATGAAAATAAAGTTTCAAAATTGAATGAAGATCAAAAAAAGGAATTAGAGGAGATTGTAAAAAACATAATAAACGATGAAAAGTTTGTTATAAAAATGGAATCTATGGACTCTAAAGAAAATCCTTTTATCATAACCAATCCTGAATTCATGAGAAGAATGAAAGAAATGCAGCAAAGTGGAGGTGGTGGAATGTTTGGGACTGGTAATATGCCTGAAATGTTTAATCTTGTAATTAATACAAACTCAGATTTAATTTCTCAAATAGTAAATACTAAAACAAAGAAAAAACAAGAAAGACTGATTAATCAAAGTTTAGATTTAGCAAAACTTTCGCATGGACTTCTAAAGGGCGAAGAATTAACAAACTTTATTAATAGAAGTTTTGAAATAATTAAATAATTAACAGCGTAATCATCACCCCTGAAAACAGGGCTGATTTTTTTTATTATCTTTAGCCGCTCATAATTGGCTTTGTTTTTGTTATTTTAACATTAATGTTTCCTTTAAATCAAAAGTGAATAAATATATATGGGTTTTTCTAAGATATTGAGATTAGCATTTTTGATAACTATGATATTCATTTATCAAGATTCTATGTCTCAATACAGTAAAAGTCATTACATCCCGCCTATAACAACAACAGGTGATGGACCTGGAAATGCTGAAGCTCAATATTTATATATTTCAACCCCCAATGAAAATCCAATTAGTGTGACAATTTTTCCAATTGGGGATGCACCTGTGACTAATAATGTTTCGAATTCTAACCCATGGGAATATTATATTGGAATTGGCACAAATACCAATTTAATAATCAGAGCTGAAGATAATTTTGGCAATCCAATTTTAGATGGAACACCTTTTACAAATAAAGGTTTTATTATCGAATCTGAAGACCTTACTTACGTGTCTGTAAGATTATTTTCTGGAGACAACTATCAAGCTGGAAGCATTATTAGCAAAGGAGTCGCAGCACTTGGAACAGAGTTTAGAGCTGGATCTTTTGAAAATGAAGGAAATTTGACTGGAGGTACTCCTTCAAATTATTTAAATTTTGTTTCTGTTCTAGCAACTCAAGACAATACGACAGTTGACTTTAAGGAGTTTGGTAATGGTATAACAATATTAAACAATATCCCAACTGAAGATATTATACTTAATTCAGGTGAAAGTTACACTGTTGCAATGTCTCCATATCCCTCCACAACTAATTCAGCAAATGCATCAGGTTTAATTGGAACTTTAATTGAGTCCGATAAACCAATAGCTGTCAACTCCGGTTCATTCACTGGAAGTAATTCAAACTATAATGATGGTGGAGGTCAAGATATAGGAATTGATCAAGTTGCCCCAGCCAATATTATAGGAAATGAATATATTTTCGTGAGAGGATTAGGACCAGACGAAGTTGAAAGACCTCTTGTTGTAGCGCATGAGGATAACACTGAGGTTTATGTAAATGGAAACCTTCAAACTTTGTTAAACGCGGGTGAATACTATTCTATTCCTTCAACATTTTATGGGGACAGCTTTTCAAATACCGTATATTCAGGAAACGGAAATGTAAATGATAATGGTTTGCCGGCCGATCCTAATTTATTTTTTGATGATCAACCTTCAAGAAATCAATCACTTAACATGTATGTAAATACTTCTAAACCGGTATTTGCATATCAGGTTATTGGTGGGACAAGACCTGGAACAAGAATTATTACCCCTTGGAATGGAGGTTCTGCACCAACAAGCGGTGTTGCAAATGTTGGACTATTTTATGTTCCGCCGATTAATTGTAAAACTCCAAAGAGTGTTGATAATATACCTGTAATAAATCAAATTGGAAACGAAAATTTTGAAGGTGTAATTACAATTACAACTGAGACCGGTGCAGATGTTTTAATTAATGGAAACTCTATAGCCTCTTATAACGCGAACCCAACATTAGTTGCAGGAAATCCATTATACGAGTCTTACACGATTGAAGGATTGATTGGTGATGTTAGCATTGAGTCTACAGCACAAGTTTATGTTGCAACTTTTGGAGCCTACGATTATGCAACATTCGGTGGATATTACTCTGGATTTGAATTTAGACCTGAAATTATTCTTGAAACGTTAAATAATGAAAATAATTTATGTATTCCAAATTTAACTTTGAGTTTAAGCAGTATATCTACTTATGATCAATATCAATGGTACTATAATGATGAAGAAATAACAGGTGCAAATTTAAATAATTTTACGCCGTCAGAACCTGGATATTATCAAATTTCTGGGCTTATTGATGGATGTGAGGGCACACTTTTATCTAATAATATCCCCGTAAGTGCATGTCCTGAGGATTATGATAATGACGGAGTTAACGACAATATAGATGTTGACAATGATAATGACGGATTATTAGATTGTTTTGAATCCTTAGGCAACAAAATGATAGATTTGACTAATACATCTGGAATTGGAACAATTGAAGATATATATAATTATTCATTTTCTTTAGCTGGACTTGAAAACCCTGACTCAAACTGGGTAGGTGATGAAATTGGAAATTGGCAAACATCATCACCACCAGCAACCATTGACAATGAAAATAATCCTCAGGATGGTTTTATTTCTTCTTCATTAATATTTGATAATGAAATAAGCTTAGTCATTGCTTACAGTTCCTTTTTTGACCCATTAACCGGAAATCCAATTACAACTAATACTATTGGAAATGAAGAATGGTTTAGCTTAAAGGTCCCTTTTGATAAAACGATTACATTATTAGATCCTGATGACCAGATTCTGATTGACACCAATTTTGATGGAATTTTTGAAAGCGGAATTACAAATTTTTCAAATTTTGAAATCAGATTTAAAGTTAACGGTGAAGACTTAGACAGTACTAATTCAACATTTAAATTTTATACTCATCTAATAAACCTTTTTGAGTTAAGTCATTACAACTCAAATATTGAAAATTCAAACTCCGCAATTTTCAATGTAAAAGCCACATGTGTGCCTATTGACTCTGACAGTGACGGAATCGTCGACGCCAGAGATTATGACAGTGACAATGATGGCATTTTAGATATTATTGAGGCTAGTGGTAATAATTATAATCCAATTTTGAATATAGATACTAATAGTGATGGTTATGATGATGTTTTTGGAGATAATTTTATACCGCTTGATTTTGACGGAGATGGTATATTGGACTATTTAGATTTAGACTCTGATAATGATGGAATTTATGATTTACACGAGTCAGGTGCATTGGAATTTGTTAGTGATGTAAATTTTGACGGAACAATTGATGAAGTTGAGGTTGGAACTAACGGTATATCAAATTCAATTGAAACCGAAATTGACTCTAGCATTCTAAGTTTTGCGTTGCTAAACTCAAATGATGATGACTATTTTAACTACATTAATTTGGATTCTGACTCTGATGGATGTCTAGATGTTATTGAAGCTGGTTACTCAGATGAAAATGATGATGGTATATTGGGGGGTGAAGCCATTACAATAGATGATACAAACGGAATTGTAATAAGTGGAAATGACGGATACACCATACCAATTAATAATGATTACACCACTAATGCTCCTATAACAATAGACACTCAACCTCAGGCAGAAATTATTGTTTGTGAGGATGGTACTTTACAAATAATAATTGAATCTGAAACCATCGACTTTTTTCAATGGCAATCTTCTTCTGATGGTATTTTTTGGACCCCACTAACTGATGATATCAGCTATTACTCAGGTTCAAATTCAAATACACTTACCATAACAGATATTCCAGTAGGTCTTAATAACCTTAAGTATAGAGCTCTGGTTGATAGAATTGGATATGGATGCTTAATGTATTCAGATGAAACATCAATTTTAATAAACCCTTTACCCGATGTTATAGTTCCTTCGGCTTTAGAGGAGTGTGATGATGATTATGATGGTATCGTTTCGTTTTTTGATTTATCCCAGAAGACTGATGAGGTTTTAAATGGTCAGACTGGTGTTATTGTTTCTTATCATGAGACTATTGAAGATGCTGAGAATAATGCTAACGCAATTGTCGATTTATATACGAACACAACGGCCGACAATCAAACCTTACATGTAAGATTAGAAGATAATGAAACTGGTTGTGCTGCAACAACAACTTTAGAACTTATTGTTAACTCCATCCCTGAAATCATTACCCCTCCTATTTTAGAGGTCTGTGATGTAAATTATGACGGTATTACAACTATTGATCTTAGCTCATTGGATGATACTATATTAAACGGCCAAACAGGAATCACTGTGACTTATTATGAAACTCAGGAAGATGCGGATAACGCTACTAATGTTCTTCCAACAGAGTATCAGAACAGTAATCCTAATACACAGGAACTTATTGTACGTTTAGAAGACAATGTAACTGGATGTTACTCAACCACCACTCAAGGAATTATAGTAAATGTTCCTGGAGTAATACAGGTTACTGAGTATGAATTATGTGATTACACAAATCCAGGTGACCTAACCGAGGTATTTGACATAACCACAAAAGACGATGAAATTATCAATGGACAGAATGTTAGTCTGTCTTACTTTACATCATTTAGTGACTCTCAAGATAATATCAATGCTCTTTCTACAGCAGCATTGACAAATTACTCAAATACTGATTCTGCAAGTGAAATAATCTACATAAGATTAGAGCACAATGTAACAGGTTGTCTCAGTTATGGAAATTTTAATATTACCGTCAATCCTTTACCAAATGTTAGCCCTGAAGTAACTGATCTAGTACAATGTGATATAGGTGACTTATTCCCTGGAGATTTAGCAAATGATGGTTATTCTATTTATAATTTAGAAGAAGCTGCTGAAAATGTTGTTATAGGAGATGATCCCGAAAATTATACACTTACCTTCTATAAAACACCTGAAGACTTAGAAGCAGAAACAAATGCAATTGAAGATCCAACAGCATACTTAAACGAAACACCTTTGGAGAACATTTATTGCAGGGTAGAAAACATCGATACAACTTGTTATACTACTTCTTACTTCTATTTAGAAACTATATTCAACCCTATTCCTGAAGATGCAGGATTAATTGTATGTGATAACAGCGAAGGAAATGGTAACGATTACGATGGTTTAGGATTATTTACATTAAGCAATGCCAATGAGTATGTATTATCGATAATAATTGACAATCTTAATAATGATACAGACCCTACCAACGATGTAGCCGATTTTACTGAATTAAATGTGTCTTATTATATAAGTGAGGAAGATGCAGTGTTAGAATTAAATCAATTACCTAATGAATATATAAGCGAAGTGCCTGATGCACAAACAGTATATCTTAGAGTTGAAAGAGGTAATGATTGTTTTGGAATTAACTCTATGCTACTAGAGGTATTACCTGTTCCACAGTATAATGAAGTTCCTGATGAAATTTTATGTACATATACACCAGGTGTAATAGATATCAATCTTACAGATTATGATACGCAAGTACTAGGATCACAAGACCCTAATTTATATATAGTAACGTATCATGATTCTCAGTTAAATGCAGATACTGGGTTTAATGCACTAGAAAGTCCTTACACGGTTAATGAACAACAAACCATCTATACGCGTGTGGAAGTTGATAATAATAATCCGTTCGAAACAGGATGTTTTATATCCAATATAAACTTCACTTTAACCGTTGAACCAAAACCTGTTTTTGCGGCACCTACTCCACTAATTGTTTGTGACGATGATGATATCGACGGAATAACAACTATAGATATCTCTGTTAAGACAGAAGGTATTATGGCTGGTATTGTAGAGAATGTTGTTACCTATCATGAGACTGAAGAAGACATGAATGCAGGTATAAATGCTATTGAAAATCCTGAAGCTTATACAAATATTATTAATCCACAGACTCTATATGTAAGGATTGAAGATGATATGACTGAAGTAACTGGATGTTACTCGGATACTACTTTAGAGTTGATTGTTCAAATACCACCTCCTGTAAGTAATCCTCCAGCTTTAGAGTATTGTGATGCCGATGCAGATGGGTTTGGAGTATTTAACCTTACAGACTCTGACGAAGTAATCGCTAATGGATTACCAAATTTATTGATAAGCTACCATGAAACACAAGCTGATGCTGAGAATAATCTGTTCCCTATTACCGGAGAATATGATAATATTGTTGCTTATCAACAGACAATATATGTTCGAGTAGAA
>CACHNE010000020.1 GCA_902581145.1 uncultured Bacteroidota bacterium
AATTTCGTTACATAAGCTAGTTAAAGATGGTAGAATACATCCTGCTAGAATTGAGGAGGTTGTAAAGAAAACAAAAAAAGAAATTGATCAGGAAATTATTGAGGTAGGCAAAAGAACAGTTATTGATTTAGGAATCAATGGATTACACCCTGAATTGATTAAATATGTAGGTAGAATGAAATATAGATCATCATATGGTCAAAATTTACTTCAACATTCAAAAGAAGTAGCTAAATTATGTGCAATTATGGCATCTGAAATGGGTATTGATCCTAAAATGGCAAAAAGAGCTGGTTTACTTCACGATATAGGGAAAGTTCCAAGTATAGAAAAAGATATTGAGACACCACATGCAATTTTAGGAATGCAATGGGCTGAAAAATTTGGTGAACATACTAATGTTTGCAATGCAATCGGAGCCCATCACGATGAAATTGAAATGAACTGTTTAATATCCCCCATAATCCAGGTTTGTGATGCAATGTCAGGTGCCAGACCGGGAGCTAGAAGACAAGTTCTTGACTCTTATATTGAGAGATTAAAAAATCTTGAGGATATCGCCCTTGATTTTAATGGTGTTGAAAAGGCTTATGCTATTCAAGCTGGAAGAGAACTTAGAGTAATGGTTGAAAGTGAAAAAATAAATGATGAGGAAGCATCGAATTTATCTTTTCAAATATCACAAAAAATCCAAACTGATATGACATATCCAGGTCAAGTTAGAGTTACGGTAATAAGGGAAACTCGGGCGGTTAATATTGCTAAATAAACTTAGATCTCGGGTGAAATTTTTTCATAACATTGATTAATGCAGTATTATCAAGATGCATATATATCTCTGTTGTTGTTATGCTTTCATGTCCTAACAATTGTTGAATAGTTTTCAGATCAGCTCCGTTTTCTAAAAGATGTGTTGCAAAAGAATGTCTAAAAGTATGAGGAGATATTAATTTTTCTATCATACATTTTTTTGAAAGATTTTTAACTATTGTAAAAATCATAGCCCTTGTAAGCCTACTTCCATTTCTATTTAAAAATAATATGTCTGAGTATTTTGGATTAATATTTAATTTAGATCTTGAGTTTAATATATATCCGTTAATACATTTTTTATTTATTTCACTTATAGGAATCAATCTTTGTTTATTTCCTTTTCCAGTAACTTTTATAAAATCCTCAGAAAAGTACAAATCTGAAATTTTCAATTCTATCAACTCACTGACTCTTAACCCACAGCCGTATAATGTTTCGATAATAGCAATATTTCGCTCAGATTCCTTTTTAGTTTTGTCAATGCTTTTTATCATCAGATTTATTTCATCTAATGAAAGAGTACTAGGAATTTTCCTTTGTTGTTTTGGAGATTCGATATTTGTAAGTGGATTGTTGTTAATCAATTTTTCAAATAATAAATAATCATAAAAGCTTCTGATCCCTGAAATTATCCTTGATTGTGAGTTGGCTTTAACCTCTTTTGAAATATGATAAACAAACTCTTTGATTTGGTCTGGTTTAACGGCTAGGGGACCAGTAAACTGTGATTTATTAGTCAGAAATGATTCAAGTTTTTTTAAATCATTTTCATAACTAATTATAGAGTTGTCACTTAACCCCCTTTCAATTTTGAGATAATCTTTATAATCATTAATAGCATGAATCCATTTCATAATGTATCAATCTCTAATAAATTTAATAAATTTGAATCATGAAAAAAATTATCATTGTTAACGGTCCGAATTTAAATCTTTTAGGTCAGAGAGAAACCGACATTTACGGAAACAAATCTTTTGAGGACTTTTTTAATGATTTGAAAAATAAGTTTTCATCGGTTAAAATCGAATATTATCAATCGAATATTGAAGGGGAGATAATTGATAAATTACAAGAAGTTGGATTTAGCCTTGATGGAATAATTTTAAATGCTGCAGCATACACTCATACTTCAGTTGGGATTGCTGATGCTATAGCTGCAATTAAAACCCCAGTAATTGAGGTACATATCTCCAATATACACTCCAGAGAGGAATTTAGACATAACTCATTAATATCTAAGAATGTTAAAGGTATTGTATGTGGATTTGGTCTACAATCCTACGAATTGGCCTTGAAAGCTTTCCTTTAGAGGTGAATTACTTCATCATAAGCTGCTGCAACAGCTTCCATAACAGCTTCTGACATTGTTGGGTGAGGATGAATAGCCTTTAACACCTCCGTGCCTGTTGTTTCAAGTTTTCTACCTAAAACTGCTTCAGCAATCATATCTGTTACCCCAGCTCCAATCATATGACATCCTAGCCATTCACCATATTTTTCATCAAATATTACCTTAACAAAACCCTCCTTGGAGCCTGAGGCGCTGGCTTTGCCTGAAGCTGAGAATGGGAATTTACCTACTTTTATTTTATATCCTTTTTCTAAAGCTTGTTTTTCAGTTAATCCAACACTAGATATTTCAGGGCTGCAATATGTGCACCCAGGGATATTTCCATAATCGATAGGAGACACATCATGACCTGCAATTTTTTCAACACACAATATTCCTTCCGCTGATGCTACATGTGCTAATGCTGGTCCTGCAATAATATCACCGATTGCATAGTATCCAGGTATATTGGTGTTATACCATTTATCGACCAATATTTTATCTCTGTCTGTAGCAATACCAACATCTTCAAGACCAATATTTTCTATGTTAGATTTTATTCCAACAGCAGAAAGTAAAATTTCAGATTCAATTATTTCTTCTTTTCCATTAGATTTAACGGATGCTAAAACCTTATTTTTTTTCTTTTCAACAGAAATTACTTCGGATGAAGTCATGATTTTTATGCCTTTTTTCTTAAATGATTTTTCTAATTCTTTAGAAACATCTACATCTTCTAAGGGCACAATATTTGGCATGTATTCAATCACGGTAACATCACTACCGATGCTATTATAAAAATACGCAAACTCTATTCCTATTGCTCCAGATCCTACAATAGTTATACTTTTTGGCTGCTTTTCAAGAGTCATTGCTTCACGATATCCAATTACTTGTTTCCCATCTTGTGGAATTGAGGGTAGATCTCTTGATTTGGCACCTGTTGCTATTATTATGTGTTTAGCACTATAATCAGTTCCATCTACGGATACAACCTTGTTTTTTTTAATCTTACCAAAACCTTTAAGGATATCAATTTTATTCTTTTTCATTAAAAAGTTAACCCCTTTACTCATTTCTGAAGCAACATTTCTGCTACGCGCGATTACCTTCGTAAAATCATGGCTAATATTGTCAGCATTTAAACCGTAGTCTTCAGCATGATTCAAATATTCAAATACTTGTGCTGATTTTAACAGGGCTTTAGTTGGAATACAACCCCAATTTAGACAAACTCCACCAAGACTTTCTTTTTCTACTACAGCAGTTTTAAATCCTAATTGAGATGCTCTAATAGCTGTCACATAACCACCAGGTCCACTTCCTAGAACAATGATATCATAATTACTCATATATTATTTTTTATTTGGGTCTTTTTTAAAATCAATACTGACTGAATTCACACAATATCTTAATCCTGTTTCAGTTGGTCCGTCATTAAATACGTGACCAAGATGACCATCACATTTAACACAAACTATTTCTGTCCTTATCATGTTGTGTGAATAATCCTCTACATATTTTATGGTTCCTTCAATTGCTTCATCAAAACTTGGCCATCCACAATTAGTTTCAAATTTCTGGTCACTTTTAAATAGTGGAGTTTTACATCCATTACAGTTATAAACCCCATTTTCAAAATGTAAATTATACTTACCAGTGTGAGGATATTCTGTACCTTTTTGTCTTAGAACTCTATACTCTTCGTCGTTAAGTATATCTTTCCATTCTTTTTCAGTTTTATTAACTTTTTGTTTGCTCATTTTATATTTGTTTTGATGGTTCTTGTTTTGAGAAATCACAACGTTTGAAAAGGTAAAACATAAAAGAATAAACAAAGTGATTTTTTTCATCGTTAAAAAATTAATCAAATGGATAAAATATTGTAATATTAGAATCTGTTTGAAATCAAATGCAAATTTATTTTAATTAAATGAGATTTTATAAAAAAGGTGATAAAAAGTTATTAAACGCATGGGCTGTTTACGATTGGGCAAATTCTGTATACCCACTTGTTATCTCAACAGCAATATTTCCAATCTATTTTAAATCAATAACTAAAGGGGAGAGCGTTGATTTTTTATGGTTTAATTCAATAGAAAACGATGCTTTTATCGGATATATTTCATCATTTACCTTTTTGATATTAGCTATTATCTCCCCATTATTATCTGGAATTGCAGATCACACCGGATATAAAAAACTCTTTATGAAGTTTTTCTGTTATCTGGGTGCTATTTCTTGCATGTTGTTGTATAGTTTTGATTTAGATAATTTCGACTTAGGAATAATTTATTACTTCTTTGCGGTGGTTGGATTTTGGGGAAGTCTGGTTTTCTATAATTCATATTTACCAGATATTGCTAATATAGATCAGCAAGATATCACAAGTGCTAAAGGTTATTCTTTGGGTTACCTTGGAAGTATAATTTTGCTCATTTTTTGTTTGGTTATTATGCAATTTCCTGAAATTTTAAACTTGAATGATCAGCAACAAGCAGTCAAAATTTCATTTGTTCTTGTTGGTGTTTGGTGGTTGGTTTTTAGTCAATATTCATTTTATTATTTACCTGGAAGAAAACATTATAATATTAAAAAAAGCAATCTGTATTCAATCGAAACTTTTTTGAGTGGTTTTAAGCAGTTAGTTGATGTTTTAAAGCAACTTAAAGTCAATAGAAAACTTAGAATATTCCTATTTTCATTTTTTATTTTTACAATTCCAACCCAAACCATAATTCTACTGGCTAGTTATTTTGGTGCAGACTTAGATGAAATAGGTTGGAAGGATGCAGAAAGCATGCAAACGGGTCTTATATTAGCAATTATTGTTATTCAAATACTTGCTGCAGCTGGAGCTTACCTAAGTGCAAAACTTTCTGAAATTTTTGGTAACATCAGAACATTAATAGGCATAAATATTTTATGGGGAATAATATGTTTTTATGGTTATTTTGTGACAACACCTACTGAATTTTATATTGCTGCAGGTTTTATTGGATTAGGAATGGGTGGTATTCAGTCTCTCTCACGATCTACTTATTCTAAATTGATTGATGTAAAATATTCAACTTCTTATTTTAGTTTTTATGATGTTTCTCAAAAGCTGAGTATAGTGTTAGGTACAGCATTGTATGCAACAATGGATGTTTTTACCGGAAGTATCCGACTTGCAATTTTAATTTTTGCTTTGTTTTTTATTCCATCAATTTTTTTGCTAAAGCAAATTTCAAAAAGGTAAATTTTAATGGCATAGTAGTTGAAATATACTAATAGTTATAAGTATGTTTTTATATAACTTACAGATATAAAATCATCTATATAACATTAAAATTTTTATATGTCTAGAAAAAATCTTTTTAACATTGACAATTTGTCAGCTCAGGATATTGACGAAAATTCTGAATTAATTCCTTTGATGACACCAGAGGATGAGTTGGAAATAAGTAAGGAGGAACTTCCACAGACTTTGCCAATACTTTCCTTAAGAAATACTGTCCTATTTCCTGGCGTTGTAATACCTATCACAGCCTCAAGAGACAAATCTATTAGACTTATTAAAGATGCTAATAACTTTAATAAATTGATTGGAGTAGTTGCTCAGAAAGATGAGAGTATTGAGGACCCCAAGTTAAAAGATATTTACGATATTGGAACTGTAGCTAAAATTATTAAAGTTTTACAAATGCCAGATGGCAATACAACTGTCATAATTCAAGGAAAAAAACGATTTGAAATTGAAAGGGTGATTTCAGAAACCCCTTATATTACATCAAACATAAAAGATAATCCTGAGGAGAATCCTGGTAAAGAAAATTCTGAATTTAATGCAATTATAGACTCCATTAAAGATTTGTCATTAGAAATCATTAAAAGAAACCCTAACATTCCTTCGGAAGCTTCATTTGCAATTAAGAATATTGAAAGTAACTCATTCCTTATAAATTTTGTTGCTTCAAATTTAAACCTTCCTGTTAGCGAAAAGCAAAAACTGCTTCAGATTAATGATTTACAGCAACGAGCATTAGATACCTTAAAGCATATGAATGTTGAGTTTAAAAAACTCGAAATAAAAAATGATATTCAATCTAAAGTTCAAAGTGATTTAAACCAACAACAAAGAGAGTTTTTCTTACACCAGCAAATGAAAACAATCCAAGAAGAACTTGGTGGTGTAAGTCATGATTCAGAATTGGAAGATATGAGAAAAAGAGCTTCCAAGAAAAAATGGAATAAAGATATTAAGGAGCATTTTGATAAGGAAATAGCCAAATTACAAAGAATGAATCCTCAGGTATCTGAATATTCTGTTCAAAGGAATTATTTGGATTTAATATTAGAATTACCATGGAATGAATTTTCAAAAGACAAATTTGATCTAATTAAAGCAAAAAAAGTATTAGACAGGGATCATTTTGGCTTAGATGATGTAAAGAGAAGAATTATTGAATATTTAGCGGTTTTGAAACTTAGAAATGATATGAAATCACCTATTTTATGTCTTCAAGGTCCGCCAGGTGTTGGTAAAACTTCATTAGGTAAATCAATTGCAGAAGCAATTGGGAGAAAATATGTTAGAATTTCACTTGGTGGATTACGTGATGAAGCTGAAATAAGGGGTCACAGAAAGACCTATATTGGAGCTATGCCAGGGAGAATAATTCAAAATATAAAAAAAGCAAAAACTTCAAACCCAGTTTTTGTTTTAGATGAAATTGATAAATTAACATCTTCTAACGTTGGTGATCCGTCATCTGCAATGCTTGAAGTTCTTGATCCTGAACAGAATAATGAATTTTATGATAATTATTTAGAAAAAGGCTATGACTTATCTAAAGTAATGTTTATTGCTACATCAAATAATATTTCAAATATTCAACCTGCATTGTTAGATAGAATGGAAATTATTAATGTAAGTGGATATACTAATGAGGATAAGGTTCAGATTGGTAAAAAATTTCTTCTACCAAAACAAATTAAAGAACATGGTTTGTCTACAAAAGATTTAAAGTTAAGTGTTCGAGTAATTGAAAAAATTATTGATGGTTATACAAGAGAATCAGGTGTAAGGGGATTAGAAAAAAATATTGCAAAAATTGTAAGATTCTGTGCTAAAAATATAGCAACTGAGATTAAATATAACCCAAATATTTCTGAAGAAAATATTGTAGAGATTTTAGGTCCTGCTAAATTAATTAGAGGTAAATATGAATCAAACGAAGTTGCTGGGGTTGTAACCGGGCTTGCCTGGACTAAAGTGGGAGGAGATATTTTATTTATTGAATCTATTTTATCAAAAGGAAAAGGTAAACTTTCCTTAACCGGTAATTTAGGAAAGGTTATGTCAGAATCGGCAACAATTGCACTGGAATATATAAAATCAAACTGTAATCAGTTCAATATAAATCCAGATGTTTTTGATAAGTATAATATACATATTCACGTACCTGAGGGTGCAACCCCTAAAGATGGGCCTAGTGCTGGAATTGCTATGTTAACATCTCTAATATCATTATTTACTCAAAAAAGAATCAAATCAAGAATTGCAATGACTGGAGAAATAACCTTAAGAGGTAAGGTTCTTCCAGTTGGTGGAATAAAAGAAAAAATACTTGCTGCTAAAAGAGCAAAAATAAAAGAGATAATTCTTTCTATACAAAATAAAGCTGATGTTAAAGAAATAAATAATCAATACACAAAGGGATTAACATTCCATTACGTTTCAGAGATGAGTGAGGTTATTGATATTGCATTGACAAATAAACCTGTCAAAAATCTAAAGAAATTATAATATAACAGATTTTAAGTAGTTTTAAGAATATGAAATTTAAAATTCTAGTTTTACTTTTATTTTTTTCATTACTTAATTTTACTCCTTCTTTTACTCAAATAGCAGGTGAATCGACCTATCAATTTTTAAATATTCCAAGTTCGCCCAGACAATTAGCTCTTGGTGGTAAAAACATAACTTCACAAGATGACGATGTAACATCAGGTCTTTTCAATCCTTCATCTATAACTCAGGAAATGGATAATATGCTGTCTCTAAATTATTTTAGCTATTTCTCTGACATTTCATTCGGTTCTTTAGCATACGCTTACAGACTTGATAATCGAGGAAACACTTTACACTTTGGGTTTTCCTACATAAACTATGGAGATTTTATTGGCTATGATGAATTTGGTAACTACACATCTAACTTTTCTGGTAATGAATCTGCTTTATCAGTTGGATATGCCACTAAATTGAAAAATACTCCTGTAACTTTTGGAACAAATTTAAAGTTTATTACATCAACTTTTGAACAGTATAACTCCTATGGATTTGCAGCGGATATAGGATTTTTCTATTTTGATGATACAAACGACATAAAAGCTTCTTTGGTTTTTAGAAATTTAGGTTTCCAATTAAAGCCATATAATGAAATTCATGAATCCTTACCATTTGAAATAAATTTGGGAGTTTCTCAGAAACTTGAAAATGCTCCCATTACTTGGCATATTACTTTAGAAAATATTCAAAAATGGCCTATTGGATTATCTAATCCATCAAGAATAATTACGGATTTAGATGGAAATATTTCTGAAGAAAAAGTTTCTTTTTTTAATGAAATTTTAAGGCATACAATTTTTGGGGTTGAGTTATTTCCGGATTCTTTTTTTAAGATGCAGTTAGGTTTTAGTTTTAGAAGATCTGAAGAATTGAGAATATTGGAGCAAAGAAATTTTTCAGGAATATCCTTTGGATTTGGAATGAAATTTAACAAACTTCGTTTTAATTATTGTCATTCCAAATATTCAAGTGCTTCAAATGTGAATTTCATCGGAATGCAAATTGATTTAGATTAATGAAAAACCTAACAATAGCTATTGATGGTCATGCGTCAACTGGAAAAAGTTCAATTGCTAAAGAATTAGCTGTTAAATACGGATACACATATATTAATTCAGGCTCTATGTACAGAGCGGTTACCTTATTTACAATTGAAAATAATCTGTTAAAGCTTACAAAGACTAACATAAATTTATTTATCGATAAGCTCAAGGAAATTTCGATTAATTTTAAATTTAACGATAATAGCCTTATCTCCGAAATATATTTAAATAGCAGAAACATTGAAAATGAGATAGGTGGTATGCATGTTTCAAAATTAGTAAGTGAGATTGCTGCAATTCCAGAAATTAGAAAAGAGATGGTGAAAATACAGAGAACTATTGATAGGGATAAGGGGGTTGTAATGGATGGTAGAGATATTGGATCTGTGGTTTTTCCTGATGCTGATTTAAAATTATTTTTAACAGCTTCTGATTCTGTTAGGGCTAAACGAAGATTTGAGGAAATGGTAAAAAATGGCTTAGAGGTTAGCTACGAGGACATACTTTATAATATAAAGAACAGAGACCTGCTAGATTCGACTAGATCAGATTCTCCACTGGTAATCGAAAAAGATGCTGTAGTTATAGACAATAGTCACATGTCAATAAATGATCAAATCGTTAAAATTTCAAAATTAATAGAAGAAAAATTTTCTAATTAAATCCTCTGTTCATTCATTTTTTTAATAAAATTTTATATTTTCGCATGCCTTTTGTCATATAATAACTGATACATTAGGCTTTAATAAATTTTAATTTCTTCTAAAATTTATGTGTTAAATCAGTTAGGGTTTTAGAATACAAATTTTTCGTCATGCCTAAAAAAGCAGAAAAAAAAGAAACTACTGAAGAAAAAGTAGAAGAAAAAATAGCAGTAAAAGAATCTTCAAAAAAAGCTGCTAAATCAAAAAAAGATACCAAAGAAGTTGATAAAAACATTAATAATTTGTCAGATTTTGACTGGCACAATTATGAAGAAGGTATTGATCAAGTTGATGAGAAACAAATTAAAGAATTTGAAAAACTAGTTGAAGAAAATTTTGTTGAAACACTAACAAATGATGTTGTAGAAGGAACGGTTATTCACATGACCGACAGAGAAGCTATAATTGATATAAATGCAAAATCTGAAGGTGTTATCTCTTTAAATGAATTTCGATATAACCCCGCTTTAAAAGTCGGAGATAAAGTTGAAGTTTTAATTGATGTAAGGGAAGATGCTACCGGACAATTAATTTTATCTCACAGAAAGGCAAGAGTTATTAAAGCCTGGGATAGAGTAAATAACGCCCATGATACAGGTGAAATAGTTAACGGATTTGTAAAATGTAGAACCAAGGGTGGTATGATTGTCGACGTATTCGGTATTGAAGCATTTTTACCTGGTTCTCAAATCGATGTAAAGCCAATTAGGGATTATGATCAGTATGTTAATAAAACAATGGAGTTTAAAGTTGTTAAGATTAATCATGAATTTAAAAACGTTGTGGTTTCTCACAAGGCATTAATTGAAGCTGATATAGAACTTCAAAAGAAAGAAATTATAAAACAACTTGAAAAAGGCCAGATTCTTGAAGGTATAGTAAAAAATATTACTTCTTATGGAGTATTTATGGATTTAGGTGGTGTTGATGGATTAATACACATCACTGACTTATCTTGGTCTAGAATTAATCATCCAAATGAGATTGTTGACCTTGATCAGCAATTAAAAGTTGTTATTTTAGATTTTGATGAGGATAAATCAAGAATTCAATTAGGATTAAAACAACTGAGTAAACATCCTTGGGAAGCACTTGCTGATGATGTTAAAGTTGGAGACACAGTAAAAGGAAAAGTCGTAGTAATTGCCGATTATGGAGCATTTGTTGAAATTTCAGAAGGAGTTGAAGGTTTAGTTCATGTTTCTGAAATGTCATGGTCTACTCATCTGAGATCAGCTCAAGACTTTTTCAATGTAGGTGATGAGATTGAAGCAAAAATTTTAACTTTTGACAGGGAGGAGAGAAAAATGTCTTTAGGTGTTAAACAGTTGACACCTGATCCTTGGACAGATATAACAAAAAAATACCCAGTTGACTCAAAACACAAAGGAATTGTGCGAAACTTTACAAACTTTGGTGTTTTTGTTGAACTAGAGGAGGGTGTTGATGGCTTAATTTATATTTCTGATTTGTCATGGACTAAGAAAATTAAACATCCTAGAGAATTCTGTAATACTGGTGAAAAAATTGAGGTTATAGTCTTAGAGCTTGATGTAGAGAATAGAAAATTAAGTTTAGGACATAAGCAATTAACAGAAAATCCTTGGAATAAATATGAAAATGAATTTGCGTTGGATACAATACATAATTCTGAAATTTTCGAAATTGTTCCTAAAGGGGCTACAGTCAAGTTTAATGATGATGTAATTGCCTTTATACCTTCTAGACACATGGTAAAAGAAGATGGCAGTAAACTTCAAAAAGGTGAATCGGTCGATCTCAAGGTAATTGAGTTTAACAAGGATTCCAAGAGAGTTGTATTATCTCATACCCAGACTTTTAAAGATATTGAAGAGATAAATAAAAAAGTTATGACTAAAAAAATGCAAGATGATAAACTCTCATCCAAAAACACATTAGGTGATGCAAATGAACAATTGCAAGAACTTAAAGATAAAATGGATGGAAAATAATAAAGAAAGCCTTTCAATTGAAAGGCTTTTTTTTTAATTTAAAATGATATTTTTTCTTTCAATGAGTAAAAAGATAATTTTAAACAATGATCAACTGAATTTATCTCTGGATAGATTAGCATGTCAACTTACCGAAAATCATGATGATTTTAAGGATACAGTGCTGGTGGGATTACAACCACGGGGAAAATCACTATGCGAGAATATTGTAAAAATTCTATTGTCAAAATATAAAATTAACAAAGTTGATCATGGTTTTCTCGACATTACTTTTTTTAGAGATGATTTCAGAAGAAATAAAGATATTCTATTACCAAATAAAAATGATTTTAAATTATTAGTTGAAAATAAAAAAGTTGTTTTTATTGATGATGTCTTGTATACAGGGAGAACAATAAGAGCTGCCTTAACAGCCATTGAAAGTTTTGGTAGACCAAAAACAATTGAGTTATTAATCCTTGTCGATAGAAGATTTAGTAGAGAATTACCAATTCAACCTGATTACAAGGGTGTACAGGTTGATGTTTATGAAAATCAAAAAGTTAATGTAAAATGGAATGATAATAAACATGGAAATTACGTATATATTGAAAATATGATGAATGGAAAATCTTAGTGTAGATCATTTATTAGGTATAAAATTCTTGAATCAAAATGATTTAGAATTAATTTTTGAAACTGCAGATAATTTTAAGCAGGTTATAAATAGACCCATAAAGAAAGTTCCTTCATTAAGGGATATAACCATAGCTAATCTTTTTTTTGAAAACTCTACTAGAACAAAACTATCATTTGAATTAGCTGAAAAAAGATTATCAGCGGATGTTTTAAATTTTTCATCCTCACAATCATCTGTTAAAAAAGGTGAATCTTTAATCGATACAGTGAATAATATTTTATCAATGAAGGTTGATATGGTTGTTATAAGACATTCTAGTCCTGGTGCTCCACAATTATTATCTGAAAAAGTTAATGCTACAATTATTAACGCTGGAGATGGAGCTCATGAGCATCCAACCCAAGCTCTTCTGGATTCATATTCAATGAGGCAAGAAATAGGTGATTTAAGAAACAAAAATATTCTTATTGTTGGAGATATAATTCATAGTAGAGTTGCTTTATCTAATATATTTGCTCTTCAATTGCAAGGTGCAAACATAAAAGTATGCGGACCTAACACACTTATACCTAAGTATCTCAGAGATTTTGGAGTAAAGGTTGAGACTAATTTAGATAAAGCCTTAGAATGGTGTGATGTGGCTAATATGCTAAGGCTCCAAAATGAACGAATGTCGGATAGCTTTTTCCCATCTGTAAGAGAATATAAAAAGCATTTTGGTTTGACTATGGAAAGATTGGATAAAATAAATAAAAAAATAGTAATTATGCATCCTGGACCTATAAACAGAGGTGTTGAGATTACTAGCGAAGTTGCCGATTCTAATAATTCTATAATATTGGAACAGGTTGAAAATGGAGTTGCGATCAGAATGGCTGTGATCTATTTACTTGCTAAGAAAAATTTTGACCGTTGAATTTAACAGTTTTAGGATCTCAAGGCGCAATTCCCAAGCTAGGGAAGTATTCAACTTCTTTATTATTAAATATTTCAAATTCTAATATTTTAATTGATTGTTGTGAAGGCGTACAGCATCAGTTAAGAAAGTATAAGATCAAACTTTCAAAAATTGATATTATATTGATCAGTCATGCACATGGAGATCATTATTTTGGGTTAATCGGATTAATTTCTACACTTTCACTACTTAAAAGAGATAAAAAGTTAATTGTATTTTGTCCAACTTCTGTTTTAAAAATTATTCAATCACATATTAAGCATTCAAAGATGAGATTAAACTATGATTTAGAACTAAAATCTTTAAATAATCAAAGTGAAAAGATCATTTTTGAAGATTTTAATTTTATAATTACGGCTTTTCCTTTAAAACATTCTGTATATACAAATGGCTTTCGTATTGAAGAAAAGAAAAAAAGAAGAAAATTGTTACTTAATAAGGCTGTTGAATTTAAAATCGACAAGGTTTATTTTAACAAATTAACTAAATCTGAAAATGTTTTAAATCAAAATGGTGAAGAAATAGATTATTTAAAGGTTACGACTGAAGGTCCTAAATCAAAGTCATTTGCCTACTGCAGTGACACTGCTTATTTTGATAAGTTAGCTGATTATATTAAATGTGTAGATCTATTGTATTGTGAAACTACATTTCTTGAAAAGGATAAAGACAAAGCCCTTTC
>CACHNE010000021.1 GCA_902581145.1 uncultured Bacteroidota bacterium
AAATTAGTCATTGTACCTTGCTCAGTATCCTCTAAGTAAATATTAAGATCTGCAGGAGTCGTTCTGTGAGAAATGCTAATAGTCATTTCTTCACCACCTAAAGCGTTAATCCCAAGAGGAATCACTTTATCCCACATTTCTGAGAAAGCTAATGATTGAATTGACATATCAACTCCTTGA
Source organism: uncultured Bacteroidota bacterium (assembly GCA_902581145.1). GTDB lineage: Bacteria > Bacteroidota > Bacteroidia > Flavobacteriales > Flavobacteriaceae > MED-G13. The sequence continues at coordinate 181 of CACHNE010000021.1, forward strand.
TCATCTTCAACTAATCTTGTAAAAATCATATTATTAGCTATACTCATAGTACCTGCATCATATGCTGGTTCAAACCCATCAGTTGTATTGTCTAAAAAATAAATCTCAGTATGTCTGTCAAACCCAGATTGATTTATCGATATAAATAATTCAGCTCTGTCATCTGGGTCCATTAAATCACCTGAAATACCATCATCAGAACCATCCTCAGTTCTCATTGCAGTATTAAAGGAGACACTTTGTGATCCATCATCATATTTTCCACCAACCATAAATGCTTGAGCTGGAGCAATCACAGCACTCGCAGCACCGGTTCCTTCATTTATAGTAGTGTATGCTGAACCATTCCAAACATATATAGCTTGATTGCTAGTATGTAAAACATTTAAGTTCGATGCTTTTAATATGTAATCAGACCCATTTGATGCAGCATTTGAAGCATTCTGATTAACAGATAAATATGTAGGATATGGGTTCGCTATTAAATTAAATCTTGTACCATCAGCAGTAGGTGCATCACCAGACGAATCTCCTTCAGAAATATCAACATCGACCACAGCAGTAACCAAGACTCCATCAAAGGTTACAGTAGCACCATTGTCCGTTGCCATCTGAAAACCTTTTCCGCTTTCCATAACTCCTTCTACTGCAGCATCAACGTTACTGAATGTACTCCATGTACCATTACCACTATTACCAGTGCCTGCATTATTATAGGTGCCAATACCAAAATCACTACCTTGGTTGGCTAAGTTCGTTTGGCTTATCATATCACTAGCGGTCTGGCCAGAAACAGGTGAACCTATTAGCTCCCATGCAGTATTAAAGCCAGAAATATATCTATTGTACTCAAATGTACCTGCCCCAGAATAATTAGTACCACCATAAATTAGAGATGAAAAATTAGCAGAGTCGGAATTGAGCGTAATTTCTCCTGTATTTGAAATCTGTGAGTTCGTATCAGAAAAAATAATCTGCTTACCAGCATCAACTGCAATATCACCAGTAACAGTAAGGTTTGCAGCCGTAAAAGTAAGAGTTGCACTAACCGTCATATCACCTGATATTGTAGAGTTTGTACTTGATGCACCAGACATGGTTAAATCATTATTTACAAAAATAAACCCCCCTGATTGAACGTCAATAGACCTAACAGCATCAGAAGCATCAACTGTAATAACAGCACCTGATGGTATAATTACATCGTCGACTGTGTCTGGAACACCATTCGGTGTCCATGTAGCAGCATTATTCCAGTTATTAGCACCAGTTGCTGCTGTTTTTGTAGTTTGAGCTATTACTCCTAATGTACTTAGTAGAGCAAGAGCTGTAAATAGTAATATTTTTCTCATATACGCTGTTTAAATTACGTTTGAATCTGTAAATATAAAAAAAAATGTTAATAACTACCTCTTTTTAAAGGTTTTGATTTAAAATATATGAGATATTAGTATGTCGAGCATTATTTTGAAAAACTTAAAAATTTATCTGCTAAAAATTAATTCTTTCTCAGAAGATAAATCCTTGTGATAGACATATCCATCATAATTAAATGATTTTAAAGAGTTTATATCAGTTATGTTATTGTCTATGATATATCTAGTCATCATTCCCCTAGCCTTTTTTGAAAAGATTGCTATGGTTTTATAAGCACCACCCTTAAATTGCTTGAAATTAGCAGAATAAACATCAGATTTGATAACTTTTGTGTCTACAGCTTTAAAATATTCGTTACTTGCAAGATTTAGAACAGGTTCATTTTCGGAAAGCTCCGAATTAAGTTGATTTGTTATCTTTTTCCTCCAATAATCATATAAATTCTTATTGTTGTCAAATGAGAGTTTTGTACCCATTTCTAATCTATATGGCTGAATTAAATCTAATGGTTTAATCAAACCGTAAAGCCCTGAAATAATCCTTACGGTGCTGTGCATAAAATCAATCTTGTCATCGTCAATTGAATAAGCATCTAAACCCCTGTAAACATCTCCACTAAAGGCATAAACCGCCTGTCTTGCATTTTTCTTGGTAAATGGCAACTTCCAATCATGATTTCTTTCATAATTCAAATCAGCAATTTTACTAGAAACACCCATTAGATCAGAGAGATCTTTTGGGCTTTTTGTTTTTAAAATGGAGTTTAGATATTCCGCCTCTTTATCAAAGCATAAAGAAGAGTTTTTTTCAGTTGGAAGCTGAGATTTAAAATCTAAAGACTTGGCTGGTGATAATAATACTTTCATTTCAAAAATTATTTAGTTAAAAATAAATAACAAAATTTATTAAATCAAGAAAATCAAGGAATATGCCAAATTAGTTGGCTGTATAATTTTCCCATTTTTCAATACAACTATTAAAATCCTTGGGTAGCTCTGACTCAAATTGCATGAATTTACCACTTTTTGGATGAGTAAAACCCAAAGTCTTTGCATGTAGCGCTTGTCGAGGAAGTAATTTAAAACAATTTTCAACAAATTGCTTATACTTGGTGAAAGTGGTTCCTTTGAGTATTGAATCTCCTCCATATCTTTCATCGTTGAATAAGGTATGACCAATGTGCTTCATATGGACCCTAATTTGGTGAGTCCTTCCTGTCTCAAGAGTGCACTTCACTAAGCTAACATAATTCATGCGGCTTAATACTTCATAATTAGTAATAGCTCTTTTTCCATATTCAATTTTATCATGATCAAGAACCATATTCTGTAATCTATTTTTTGGATTTCTACCAATGTGATTATCAATTTTACCTATGTCATCTTTTACGATACCCCATACTAAAGCAATATATTCCCTTTTGGATGTCTTTTCGGCAAATTGATTTGATAAATGAACCATCGATTCATCATTTTTAGCAATTACCAACAACCCACTTGTATCTTTATCTAATCTGTGTACTAATCCAGGTCTATTTGAAGAATTTTTTGGAAGATTTTCAAAATGATAAATTAAGGCATTTATCAATGTCCCTGAGTAGTTGCCATGGCCGGGATGAACAACCATTCCAGCAGGTTTATTAACCACAACCAAATCATCATCTTCGTAAATAATATCTAAGTCAATGTTTTCAGCTATTAATAAATTTTCGTGGGGAGGATATTCAAATAAAACTTTAATATCATCTAGAGGTTTGACTTTATAGTTAGACTTAACTTCAACTCCATTAACCTTTATGCTACCGTTTTTTGCAGCAGCTTGAATCTTAGTTCTTGTAGCATTTTCAACAAAATTCATAAGGTATTTATCAATTCTTAACGGAGTCTGACCTTTATCAACTTGAAATGAAAAATGCTCAAATAATGAATTATTGTTTTCCATTACCTAATTTAAAATCTATAACTGAGGTTCTTTTGAGAAAATCACCTTCGTTTAACTCTTTTCCGTCATGCGAAATTGAGATGACCTCATCTCTAGCTATATCCTCAACGTATTCAATTTCTCCAAAAACAAATCCTAGTGATTCAATAGTTTTTCTAGCTTGACGAACTGTTATTCTTGTGATTTTAGGAATTTCTACCATTTCAAAATCAGAAGCATTCAATGTAAGATATATTTTTCTTCCTTGCTTTACCTTTGAATTTGCTTTGGGGAGTTGGTCTAAAACCGAATTAATTTTAAACTCGGGATTATAGTTTCCTGAATCAGAAATAATGTATTGTAAGTCTAATTTGTTTAATTCTGATTCAAATTCTTGAATGTTTTTTCCGATTAAATCTGGTACAACAACAAAATCTCCATGACGAGTATTAAATCTCAGAAATAGAACCAATATCAAAAAAAACAAGAGGGCTGTAATAATTATTCGAAACGAAATTTTTAAGAATGATTTACTAAATAAATATTTAAGCACAGACATATCAAAAATTGAAATACAAACTTAATTAATTTAAAATAACTTTAATTAGCTACTTTTGAGTTGATGAATGCGAATAACTTGAAAAATATTGGAATTATAATGGGAGGATATTCATGTGAACACGAAATTTCATTAAAAAGTGGAATGGTTGTTTACAACACTCTAAAAAAATATTACAACTGTTATAGAATACTTATCAAAGAAAATAGCTGGACTTTAATCGATCAAAACGACAATTTAAAGAAAATTAACAAAGAATCATTTCAGGTAACCGATCATCCAAATCTTATTTTTGATTGTATCTTTAATGCAATTCACGGAACCCCAGGCGAGGACGGTAAGATGCAAAAATATTTTAATGATAAAAAAATCCCTATTACTGGATGTAATTCATATCAATCAGAATTAACTTTTGATAAGGTTAAATGTTTAAATTTTCTCTCCTCTAAAGGTATTAAAGTTGCACCATCCATCGCGATATCGAAAACAAACAAGCATAACCTGAGTGAAATTGAAGCAAAAGTTGGCTTTCCTTGTTTCGTAAAGGCTAGTAATTCCGGAAGTAGTTTTGGAGTTTATAAGGTTTATAATAGTGATGAAATGGCGAATTGTTTAGATTCAGCATTTGAAGTTGATAACAAAGTCTTGGTTGAATCACACATAGACGGAAGAGAATTTTCTGTAGGTGTGATAAGTTTTAATGGTGAAAACAAGGTGTTACCAATCACAGAAATAATTACCTCAAATGACTTTTTTGATTACGAAGCTAAATACGAAGGAAAAGCCAAGGAAATTACACCTGCAAAAATATCAACTGAATTAGAATCAAAGCTCAATTTACTTTCCAAAGATATCTACGAATTATTGAAGTTGAGAGGATTTTCAAGAAGTGAATTCATTGTCAACAGTTGTGGAATATACTATTTAGAAACCAATACAGTTCCTGGTCTTACATCTGAAAGTATTTTGCCACAACAAGCAAAATGTGCAAATATTAGTTTAAAAGATTTATTTATAAACGCCATAGAAGAAGTAATTAATTAAATTAACTTTGAATTATGAGAAGAGCTATTTTTCCAGGATCATTTGACCCTCTGACCTTAGGTCATTGTGAAATTATCAAAAAAGCAACACAAGTTTTTGATCAAGTTATTGTTTCAGTAGGTGATAATTCTAAAAAAAAGCATATGTTTTCTTTAGATCAAAGATTAAATTTCATCTCTTCTGAATTTAAAAACAACCCTTTAGTTTTAGTGGAAAAATACGATGGTTTAACAGCAGAATTTTGTAAAACCAAAAATATTAAACATATAGTTAGAGGACTTAGAAATCCAGCTGACTTTGAATTTGAAAAAAAAATTGCCTTATTTAATTATAGTCTAGCGGAAATTGAAACTGTTTTTTTCTTAACATCACCAAGTAATTCTTTCATATCTTCATCAATGGTAAGAGAAATAATAGAAAACGGCGGGAGCTACAAAAAATTTGTTCCAGAGTCTGTTTCAGCCTAACCAAAAAGCAGTCTAATATTTGAATAACTTTTAGGCAACACAGACTCCAAATTTTCAACACCTATCCACTCTACCCTAGAAATTCCCTCCTTTTTTTGTGGTTTAAATTTTCCCATATAATCTGAATACATTTCAAACCAATATATTGATTTTAAATAATGATTATTACGTCTTTTGAATATGTGATAGGTTTTTTCTAAGGGTTTTACAATTGATAAATTCTTGATTCCGGTTTCTTCAATAACTTCCCTGAGTGCTGTTTGAGTAATATTTTCATTTTTTTCGGCTTTCCCCTTAGGTAAATCCCATTTTTTATTCCTGTAAATAAATAGTATTTCTGAATTTTGGTTAATTACTTTACCTCCTGCAGCAGTAATTTCTGGAAATTTATTTTTAAATGCTGAAAAAACAGATGCTTCATTTTTAGAAAGAATTCCAATTGATCTTATGTTCTTTTTATTCAAAAGCTTAATTAAGTCAATATTATCTAACAACTCTAAATCAATCATTAAGCTGTTTTTTAGGTCAGTTTTATTGTCCGAAATAATAATCGGTTTCTCTTTGTAAAAAATTTGCAACATTTAAAATAAATACAAATCTAAATTAATACTTTTGTTTATAGAATTATGGATAAACTAGACGAAAATAATTTCAGAGAACAAACAGCTGAAATTTTATTAAAACTTGAAGCCATAAAACTTAGTCCAAATAATCCTTATACTTGGGCATCAGGATGGAAGTCTCCTATTTATTGTGATAATAGAATTATACTATCTGATTCCAATTCAAGAAATTTGATTGCTGACAACTTCGTTAAGATCATCAAGGATAAGTACGAAGACGCTGAAGTAATAGCTGGTGTTGCAACAGGTGCAATTGGAATTGGAATGTTAGTTGCAGAAAAACTTGACTTACCGTTTATTTATGTAAGACCTGAAGCAAAAAAACATGGTAGAAAAAATCAAATAGAAGGAAAGGTTTCACAAAACCAAAAAGTTATTGTTATTGAGGATTTGATAAGTACTGGAATGAGTTCATTAAATGCAGTAAAGGCTTTAAAAAATTCTAAATTAGACATATTAGGTATGATTGCAATTTTCACTTACGGTTTTGAAATTTCTAAAAGAAATTTTGCAAACGAAAAAATTGATTTAGATACACTTTGCGACTATTCTATATTATTAAAAAAAGCACTACAAACCGAATATATTTCTGAGAAGAACCTTGAAACCCTATCAGCATGGAATAAAGACCCTGAAAACTGGAGTTAAATTATCAATTTAATTTCACTCTCAGAATATTTGGACAATTGTTTATTTGATACTCTTATTGTTATTTCACCATCTATCCCTACTTTAATTATTTTACCCTGGAATTTACTCATGTCATCCAATGAAAAATTTGAGGTTTCATTTTTTTTGTAAAGTAGGCTGTTGTAATTTTTTATTAATTCACTCTCATTAATTTTGAAGAGATTGAAGTTTTTTTCTAATGCTTCTTGTAATTCTTTTGCTATTTTTTCAACAGAATTTAATTTTCCCGTTTCAATAAAAATCGAAGTTGCGTTAGGCAAATTTTTAAATTCGCTTTGGTTAATATTTATTCCTATCCCAATCACTGAGTGTTTTATCCTATTTCCTCTAATATTATTTTCAATTAGAATCCCAGATATTTTTTTATCTGCTGTCATAATGTCATTAGGCCATTTAATTGTCAGGTCTAACAAATTATATTTTTTTAGTGTTTCGTATACAGATATTGAACTTATTACATTTAGCATAAATTTTTTGTCAATTTCAAAATCGCTAAATCTTTTGTATATGCTAAATGCAAGGTTTAAAGAAGGTTTATTTAACCATAAATTTCCGTTTCTACCCCTCCCCTTGGTTTGATGCTTAGATACGACCACAGTTAAATCATCTAAACTTTCTTTATTTAAAAGTTTTTTTAAATAAGAATTTGTCGAATCTATGGCATCAAGTTTGATTATTTTCATTCATATAAAGTAAAAAAAAATAATAAATTTGCACAAGCACAAAAACTCTTGATGGCAGGCAGAACAAAATTTAAAAAACTAATAAGATTGATAATCGATGGAATTGAAGATGTAAAAGGTAATGAAATTAGTTTATTAGATTTGAGAAAGCTTGAAAACAGAGTAAGTGATTATTTTATTATTTGTGATGGAAATTCCAATACGCAAGTTAATGCAATTATCAGTTCTGTTACTAAAAAAGTTAGTAAGGGATTACGTGACAAACCATGGGGTGTTGAAGGAACAGAAAATGCTGAATGGGTATTATTAGACTATGTAGATGTAGTGGTTCATGTGTTTCAAAAAGAAAAAAGAGAATTTTACGATCTTGAAGGATTGTGGGGGGATGCAAAAAAAATAGAATTAAATTAGATAATGAAGAATCAAAAAAAACAACAAAAACAACCTCAGTTTAATCAATATTGGATTTTTGGTTCAATTGTAATTGTTTTTTTATTACTTAACATATTTTCTGGTGTTGGATCACAGAGTTCAGCCACAACAACTCCTTCGAAATTTTTTGAATATGCGTCAAACGGCGATGTTGAAAGAATTGAAATAGTGAACAAGCGTGAAGCTTTTGTTTATTTGACGCGTGATTCAAGATTAAAAGATGAACATAGAAATTCATCCAAAAATTCCTTACTATCAATCGCGTCCAAAAAGCCGAACTACAGATTTGAATTCGGAGATTTACAAAACTTTGAAAACAAGCTTTCTAAAGTTAATGATGAAAACAATCAAAATATAGAAGTTAATTATATAACTGAACAAAATATTTGGGGAGATATAATCATTTCGATGCTACCTTTTATTGTAATTATAGCAATATGGATTTTTATAATGAGAAGAATGTCTGCCGGGGGCGGTGGTGCTGGGGGTCAAATATTTAATATTGGTAAATCAAAAGCTAAATTATTTGATGCAAACTCACAGGTAAAAGTAACCTTTAAGGATGTGGCTGGTTTAGAAGGTGCGAAAGAAGAAGTGCAAGAAATTGTTGATTTTCTTAAAAATCCAAAAAAATATACAGCACTTGGAGGTAAAATTCCCAAAGGTGCTTTGCTTATTGGTTCGCCTGGTACAGGAAAAACCCTTCTAGCAAAAGCAGTTGCTGGTGAGGCTAAAGTTCCTTTTTTCTCACTTTCGGGTTCAGATTTTGTTGAAATGTTTGTTGGTGTTGGTGCGTCTAGAGTTAGAGATTTGTTTAAACAGGCAAAAGAAAAATCTCCTTCAATTATATTTATTGATGAAATAGATGCAATCGGGAGAGCGAGAGGAAAGAGTAACTTTACTGGATCAAATGATGAAAGGGAAAACACATTAAACCAGTTATTGACCGAAATGGATGGTTTTGGCACAAATACTAATGTGATAGTAATAGCTGCAACAAATCGTGCAGATGTTTTAGATAAAGCTTTAATGAGAGCTGGAAGATTTGATAGACAAATTTATGTAGATCTTCCTGATGTAAGAGAAAGAAAGAAAATCTTTGAGGTACATTTAAGACCCCTTAAAAAATCTTCATCAGTCGATGTTGATTTCTTGTCGAAACAAACACCAGGTTTTTCTGGAGCTGATATAGCGAATGTTTGTAATGAAGCAGCTTTAATTGCTGCAAGAAAAAATAAAAAATCTGTTGGGAAACAAGATTTTCTTGATGCAGTTGACAGAATTGTTGGAGGTCTAGAGAAAAAAAATAAAATCATTACTGAGGATGAGAAAAAAGCGGTAGCTTATCATGAAGCAGGGCATGCAACAGTGAGTTGGATGCTTGAACATGCTGCACCACTAGTTAAAGTTACAATTGTTCCTAGAGGAAGGTCATTAGGTGCTGCATGGTATCTTCCCGAAGAAAGGCTAATCGTGAGACCTGAACAAATGTTAGATGAAATGTGTGCTGCATTAGGAGGTAGAGCAGCCGAGAAAGTCATCTTTAATAAAATTTCAACAGGAGCATTAAGCGATCTTGAGAAAGTCACTAAACAGGCAAGAGCTATGGTTACTGTTTATGGTTTAAATGATAAAGTTGGAAATTTAACCTACTATGACTCATCAAACGGAAATGAATACGGATTCACAAAGCCATACAGTGAGCAAACAGCTGAAACAATAGATAAAGAGATTTCAGCAATAATCGAAAAGCAGTACCAGAGAGCAATTTCAATTCTGAAAAAGAACAAGAAAAAACTAATTGAACTAGCTGAGGTTTTACTCACTAAAGAGGTTATTTTTAAGGATAACCTCGAAGAAATATTTGGCAAAAGACCATTTGATAAGGAAGAACCGAAAGAAACAAAATCTAAATAACTATTATTTATAGTTTTAGTTACTGAAAATTAACTACGTTTAGTTAACTTTAAGGAACCAATTCCTTGTTGGGATAAATTTTAGAAAAAATTGAATTTTTTTAGTAAGTTTTTTAACAAATCCTCTTCAAAAGAAGAATCTAAAAACCCCGAAAGTAAATTTCTCCCCAAAAAAAAAGGGGTAATTGAAGAAAGATTCATATTAAAATTTATCGAAAATGGTGGTAAATTTCTGTACTGTGAAAATTTAAGTGAAGTTCAAGAAAATTTTGATTTAATTTTGGCTGAAAATGAATGGATTAATCAAGATATTCTTATGATTAAATCTGAGCTAAAAAAAGAATTTAATTTAAATAATAATTTTAGCTCAAGTTTAGAAGAGACTAAGTGCTTTGTAACAGATTGTGAAAACCTAATTGCAAGTGATGGTTCAATTTTAATTTCTTCAAATCAAATTAATGAGAAAAAGCTAAATGAATTTCCTGACAACTTAATTATATTATCTGATACAATGAAGTTGAAAAATAATATTAGTGAAGGTCTTTCAGAGATAAAATCTAAAAGCAAAAATATTCCAACTAATATTACTACTATAAAAAATTTTAATGTGATTAAAGGAGATAAAGATTTTTTAAGTTACGGAACTTCTTCAAAAAACTTATATTTGATCCTTTTAGAAAAAGGATTTGAATAGTTTTGAAAGAATCAAATAAAAGAATAATTAGTGGGTTAGTTTTTGGTGGATTATTTATATCATCATTGTATACACATATTTCTTTTGCTCTATTAACATTCATATTTGGAATTATTTCAACAAATGAGTTTAATAAGCTTACGAACCAAAAGGGTATTGGTTATTATATAGTTTTTTCTATAATCTATATTTATTTTGCTCTAACTGAGTATCTTTTAAATATCAATAATCAGCCAAATTCATGGTTTAATGACTTAAAAGACACCTTGTTAATTATTAGCATATTTGTTTCACTATTCCTTTTGAGAGATTTATTTTCAACCAAAAATTTAATAAGTGTTTTAATAAAAAAATATTTTCGTTTTATTTTTTATATAACTTCTTCTTTTATATTCATTTATCTGATAGCTAATTTTAATGGATTTTATGACCCTTCAATATTATTGGGTTGTTTTATTTTAATTTGGGTGAATGATAGCTTTGCATACATGGTTGGCAAAAAATTTGGTAAGCAAAAACTGTTTTATAGTATTTCTCCTCACAAAACTGTTGAGGGGTTTTTAGGAGGTTTACTTTTTTGTTGTATTTCAGCATCGATAGTTTCTAGATATGTTGACGATAGTATAAGTACTTCAAACTGGTTTACAATGGCAATCATTATAAGTGTTTTTGGTACACTTGGGGATTTAATTGAATCTAAATTCAAAAGGGAGTCAAATGTAAAAGACAGTGGTAAAATTATGCCGGGTCATGGTGGTATTTTAGATAGGCTAGATAGTATTATATTTGCTAGCCCATACATTTATCTATTTTTAAAATTAATCTAACATGTTTCACAAAGAAGGATTTAATATTATTTTAAGTGCATTTGTAATTGTATCGCTTTTAATAATATCTGTTGACTATTTCGAAGTAAAATTTGCATTAACCATCAAAGTTTTTTTGATTGTAATGTTAATTTTAATATTACAATTCTTTAGAAATCCTAAAATCGATATTAACAGTAATGAAAATTATATATTATCGCCAGTTGACGGAAAGGTTGTAATAATTGAAGAAGTTTACGAGCCTGAATTTTTTAAAGATAAAAGACTACAAGTTAGTATTTTCATGTCTCCGATTAATGTACACATTACTAGATATCCAATGGGTGGTAATATTATATTCTCTAAATATCATCCCGGCGCTTATTTAGTGGCGTGGCATCCAAAATCAAGTACAAAAAATGAAAGAACTACAATCGTACTTGAAAATAATAATTTTGGAAAGGTATTGTACAGACAAATTGCAGGGGCACTTGCAAGAAGGATTGTAAACTATGCGGAAGTTGGTCATTTAGCTGAGCAAGGGAAAGATGCAGGTTTTATAAAATTTGGATCTAGAGTAGATCTATTTCTACCAATAGGCACAAAAGTAAATGTAAAATTAAATGAGGTTGTTAAAGGTGGAATAACGATTATTACATCTAAGGACTGACCCTATCCTTCTAATTTTTTTAGCCTCTCCTCCAACACAGAGATTTTTGAAATTGCATCGTTTTTCTTCTTAATCTCATTTTGAACTATTGAATCGGGTGCATTATCAGTAAATCTTTTATTTTCTAATTTAGAATTAACAGACTTTAAAAAACCTTTTTGATAATCTAGGTCCTCTTTAATTTTTTTTATCTCTTCGTCAAAGTCAATTTCTTTTTCAAAAGGCAAAGAGTAAATATTGGATTCAACTCTGAAAGAAAGCGCATCTTTTATTTCTGAATCTACATAATTTATATCCTTAATATTACATATCTTTTTGATTATTGAATCGTAATTCTTAGAAAAATTATCATTGTTAACAACGCTAAGTTTAAGAGATTCTTTAAATGAAATTTGATATTTTTTTCTGATATTTCTAATACCTGAGATTATATTTTGAAGGACTTCAAAATCATTTATAGTGTCAATTGGCAACTTAGTATCAAATTCAGGCCAGCTAGAAATGATAATAGCTTCTTCAGATTTTCTTTTTGCGATTAAATGCCATATTTCTTCTGTAATAAAAGGCATAAATGGATGTAAAATAATTAGATTTTTCTCGAATATTTTGATTAAATCTCTATGTGTTTTTTCATCTATAGGCTGTCCATATTGTGGCTTGATGATTTCAAGTAAAACAGAGCAAAAGTCATCCCAAATCAGCTTGTAAATACACATAAGCGCATCACTTATTCTGAATTTGCTAAAATGATCATTAATTGTATTTAAAACAGAATTAAATTTTTGATTATACCAATCTACAGTAATCGAACAATAGTCAGGCTGATTAGTGTCAACTACTTCCCATCCTTTGATAAGTTTTAACGAATTCCAAATTTTATTTGAAAACGATTTGCCCTGATCACATAAACTTTCGTCAAATAACAAATCATTTCCAGCAGCAGAGCTTAGCATAAGTCCAACACGAACACCGTCTGCACTATAATCATCAATTAACTTTAATGCATCTGGAGAGTTACCTAATGATTTACTCATTTTTCTTCTTTGCTTATCTCTAACAATACCTGTAAAATAAACGTTATTAAAAGGTTTATTGTCTCTAAACTGATATCCAGCCATGATCATTCTAGAAACCCAGAAAAAAATTATATCTGGACCGGTAACTAAATCATTTGTAGGATAGTAGTAGTTAACCTCATCATTTTCAGGATTATTTATTCCATCGAAAACACTGATTGGCCATAGCCATGAAGAAAACCAGGTATCCAAAACATCTTCATCTTGGGTTAAATCTTCCAGAGAAATATTATTATTTTTAGTTATCTTCCTAACCTGCTCTAAAGCTAAATCTATATTTTCAGCTACTACGTAATCCTTATTTTCATCACCATAATAAAAAACAGGAATTTGATGGCCCCAATACAACTGTCTTGAAATATTCCAGTCTCTTATGTTTTCCATCCAATTTCTAAATGTATTATCAAACTTTTTAGGAAAAAATTTGATATCCTCAGATTTTAAAACGGATTTAATGGCAGGCTTCACAATATCTTCCATCTTTAAAAACCATTGGTGGCTAAATTTGGGTTCAATTACAGATCCCGTTCTTTCACTAACTCCAACATTGTGAGTTATATTTTCCTTTTTTACAAATAAATCCAATGAGTCCAAT
>CACHNE010000022.1 GCA_902581145.1 uncultured Bacteroidota bacterium
TGTTTTATTTTGTGAATCAATATTAATCTGGTTTGTTAAACCAGTATCGTAAAGTCTTTTGTACTTTGAAGAGTTAATTTTGACAAATGATAAATCTATAACAGTGTTATTTAATTTATAGCCTAAACCTAAAGAGAATCCATCGGTTGAATCATCAATATTTTCAAATTCTGAAACGATTGAAGAATTATATGGTGAATCCTCAAACATATAACCTGCTCTAAAACTTAATCTGTCAGCAAGTATTTCTGTTCCAAACCTATACGTATTCACGTCTTTTAGTCTTTGTGTAATTTCCTGATTTAGCTCTGAAAAGTGTATGTCATTTTGAGGTTTAAATTTAATAGAGCTGTAATCTCTTCTAGAATAATCAAAACTGAATAAACCAAAATTCTTAAAAACAAATGCAGTACTTGCAGTAATCTTAGAAGGTAATTTTAATTTATAATCTTCATAAATATTAATAGCATTAGGATTAGTCACCAACAATGAGATATTATCTTCCTCATCAATAATTGATGTTTCAAGATACTGACTTGTTTCTTCTGAAATAGTGTACCATGTTGGTGTATCATAGGTAAAACCAAACCTCAAAACATTTGAAGCTTTTGCTATCATACCAAATTGAGCAGAGAATCCCTCTCCAAATGTAGAGAGCCTATTCTCAAAATATATTCCATTAATCCTAAATTGACCAGTATCACCATTATTATTTGTTTCATTCAGAATAGTATAATTATCATAATCAATAAAATGACTATTTAGGTTAACTCCAAAATATAAGTTATTATCATATTGAAAACCCATATTGAAGGAAAGTTTGCCATTGTAGCCTCTTGAAATCGAACTGAAACTCTGATTAAATGTTCCAGCCGGAACATTCGAATAATATAAACTGTTATTATCATTAAATTCTACAGGATCAATAATAAAGGATTCATAGCCTAAAAAAGCTTGTTGATGCCCATAACCATAAATATTACCAATATCAACATATGCATCTGTAATGCTTTCATTTTCAAAAGCTGATATTTGGTCTAACCTTAGTCCATTAGCATTATTTAAAAAATAACTATCAATCGAGTTGTTATTAGTTACATTAAAAACTGAATATTCATTAAAATTATTTTTTGATTGGTTGTATGAGATACCAACAGAAATTTTTTTCCATTTATTATCACTGTCTAAATTTTCAAAGTTAATAACTCCACCAATTTGATTTAATGTAAAGTTACTTTTATCAAAATTGTTTGAGGAGCTAATTAAATTAGTCTGACCAGATTTATTATCAGTTCCAAAGCTCAGCGAAAAAAAACCTTTGTTCAGAATTGCAGATCCAGCAGGATTTACTGCGATTGAACTCAAGTCTCCACCTAGCGCACCGAAAGCACCGCTCATTGAATTGAACCTAGCTGTTCCCTGATATGAATTATCGGTATAGTTAAGCGCATCATTAAGATTTTGCGAATACATAATGCTACATGTAGTAAGCATAGAAATTAAAAAAAGATTTAATTTATAACTCATAAGAAAAAATTTAAAAATTATCTACCAGATTTACCACCTCTCGATGAACTTGATCCTGATGACATTCCTCCACCCCTTGAAAATGATGAGCTTGATGATGGGCTATAACTAGAACTTGGTCTAGAATAGCTAGGTCTTGAATAATTTGAGTTACTAGATGGTTTATAATCACTATTGCTTGGTCTAGAGTAATTACTGCTTGGCTTAGAATAATTACCATTTGGCCTAGAATTATTATTACCAACGTCAGTACGGGGTCTTGATAAGCTATTTGAAGATCCAGTAGAGTTAAAAGGTTTATTATACATGTTTGGATTAACCCTAGCAGAGCTATTAATTCTGTCTATTCTTGATAACCTATCACTTAGGGTATTAGAGCTAGTTCTGTTGAATCTATCTCTGATATTTGAATTAGAAATACTATTTGATCTTGATGAAAGCGCATTTCTTGAACCTCTTCTACCATTGACAAATGATATATTAGTATTTAGATTTCTGCCATAAGGGCTGTAGTTATACCAAGAGTTGTATGGTCTCCACCAAGAATAATAACCGTATGGGTATCCATAACCGTATCCATATCCATAGTAAAAAGAATCGTAATATCCCCAAAAAGGATTAAATGGATCATAAAAACCCCCATAATATGAGTATGGTCTTGACCAAAAGTTATTATATCCGTACCCCCACACATTGCCATAGCCATATCCGTAATTCCACATCCAGTTAGGGTATCTCCATCTGGACCAAAAACCATCATTGTGATAAGAATGAATATTTATTGTAACAGAGTCCTTATAGTCACCCCATGGGCCATAGTTTTCTCTGATAGAGTCATTATCAGAGGTTCTGTAGTTTTCAACATCTGTAAATAGTTGATCACTAGACTCAGACTCAGAATATACAAGTGCTTTTTCACTAAATGCAGATTTATAATAATCGTTGTTTGCTTTATTGTTAACTTCTTTAGTTTCAACAACTACAGCATTTTCAGATGAAATATTTGAATTGTATATTCCGTCATTAACATTTCCACTGTATTGATATGTTCCACACGAAGAAATAACTAACGCGATTAGTATAAAATATATTGGTTTAGTTATGCTGTAAAAATTTTTAAGGTCCATATCTTTAATTTTAATTGTTGAACATTCTAAAATTAATTAGATTTGCAATCTATGCAATAAGAGTCCAATTCTTATGCCAAGTTACAAAAAATGGATAAAAAATTAGTTAGCAGAGAAGAAGATTATTCGAAGTGGTATAATGAACTTGTAGTCAAGGCTGGATTAGCTGAAAATTCAGCTGTTAGAGGATGCATGATAATTAAGCCATATGGATATGCAATATGGGAAAAAATGCAATCACAATTAGATAAGATGTTTAAAAAAACAGGTCATGAAAACGCTTATTTTCCGCTTTTTGTCCCTAAAAGTTTGTTTGAAGCTGAAGAAAAAAATGCTGAAGGCTTTGCCAAAGAATGTGCAATTGTAACTCATTATAGACTCCAAAATGATCCTGATAACAAGGGAAAACTCAGGGTTGACCCTAAAGCTAAACTTGAAGAAGAGCTTATAATCAGACCAACTAGTGAAGCAATTATATGGAATACATATAAAAATTGGATTCAGTCATATAGAGATTTACCAATCTTGATCAATCAGTGGGCTAATGTTGTTCGATGGGAGATGAGAACTAGATTATTTTTAAGAACAGCTGAGTTTTTATGGCAGGAAGGACATACCGCACATGAAACAAAAAATGAAGCATTAGAAGAAACTGTTATGATAAATAATTTATACGCAGATTTTGCTGAAAAATATATGTCTATGCCAGTTATTAAGGGAGTCAAATCAAAAAATGAAACTTTTGCAGGAGCTGAAAAAACCTATTGCATTGAAGCTTTAATGCAAGATGGTAAAGCACTTCAAGCGGGTACCTCACATTTCTTAGGGCAAAATTTTGCTAAAGCTTTTGATGTTAAGTTTGCTGATAGAGATGGACAATTAAATTATGTTTGGGCTACTTCTTGGGGTGTATCATCAAGGCTTATGGGAGCTTTAATTATGACTCACAGCGATGATAGAGGTCTAGTTCTACCACCTAAATTAGCACCACATCAGGTTATTTTTGTTCCTATTTATAAAAATGAAGAACAATTAAATTCGATAACCCAAGTTGTTGAGGATTTAAGAAATCAATTTAACGAAAGAGGTATCAGTTCTAAATTTGATAATCGTGATACAAAAAGACCCGGAGAAAAGTTCGCTCAACACGAAATCCAAGGAGTTCCTGTCAGGATTACAATCGGACCAAAGGATTTAGAAAAAAAATCAATTGAAATATTCAGAAGGGATACACTTGAGAAGCAATTTATAAAAATTGAAGAATCTTTAGATTTTGTATCAAAATTACTTGACGAAATCCAAAAAAATCTTTTTGATAAAGCCAAAAATTTTAGAGATAATAACATAACCGAAGTCGAAAATTTTGAAGACTTTAAAACAGCTTTAGAAAATAAAGGTGGTTTTATATCTGCTCATTGGGATGGGACTGATGAAACAGAGAATAAAATAAAAGATTTAACAAAAGCTACCATAAGATGTATACCTGACGAAAACAATATTCCTGGTAAATGTGTCTTTTCAGGAAATCCCTCATCCCAAAGAGTATTATTTGCTAAAGCCTATTAGTATTTATTTTACATTTTTCTTTCAAGAAGTTGTAACATTTAAAAATAGTTGTATTTTTGCACGCGCAACTATTGTTAAACAATAATTGGCCCGTTCGTCTATCGGCTAGGACGCCAGGTTTTCATCCTGGTAAGAGGGGTTCGATTCCCCTACGGGCTACAAAATTTAAATAATTATGGCAAATCATAAATCAGCTATCAAAAGAATTAGAAGTAGCGAAGTAAAAAAACAAAGAAACAGATACCAGCACAAGACTGCCAGAACTGCTATGAAAAAATTCTTTGAAATAACTAAAAAGAAAGAAGCTGAAAAGGAATTACCCTCATTAACTTCAATGATTGATAAGCTGGCAAAAAATAATATAATCCACGATAATAAAGCTGCAAACTTAAAGGCAAATTTTGCAAAGCATGCCAGTGGCTTAAAGAAATAAACTAGACATCATTTTCAATTATCTAGTAGAGTTTTTTTCATAAAATATTTGGAGAATTCAAACGCCCTTTTCCTACTTTCAGGATTTCCACCCAAGTTTACTCCTCTTTTAACACAGAACAAAAACCCAATTTTTTGCATGATTGGTGATGACATAGGTAAATGTAAATAATTCATCAAAACATCACCTTCTTTACTTAATTTAAACAGACAGTTTTTGAAACTATACCCTTTTTCATTAAACGTAACTGTTTCTTCACTGTCAAAAGAGTGATGTGAATTTGTATAAATAGTTAAATCTACATTTGAATTGTTAGAAATTTTATTTACAAAGTTACGGCATGGATATGCTGGCGTCCAATTATCTAGTTCGCCAATTAAAATATGAATAGGTGAATCTGTAAATTCAGTATTTTCGGGGTCAAAAAAACAAGGAGGATAGAAGGCTAGGTGAGATGCAAATTTTAAATCCGAAGTTATAGCATCTTTCACTGGTTTCCAGGCTGAAAACAATGTAACTGCACCACCTAAACTCCAGCCGGTGATAGAAACTTTTTCTTCATCGATATTTGGGTGTTTTGCTAATTTTTCAAAAGCCTTGTAGGCATCCAAAATCATTGTAGCTGTTGTTATTTCAACCTGTGAGCCAACTGTTGATGTTATATTTCTGCTTTGAAAGCTATTAAGTTCAAAAGTTGCAAAACCAATTTCCTGATACATTTTCATGTACTCATAATGATGTTTTCTCCACCCTAAGCTTCCAGCTACCCCTATAATCAAAGGGTATTTTTTTTTCTCGTCAAATGAATAATTAGGAAAGGTTATCTTTCCGAAAACTTCTTGTTCTTGCTGGTTTTCGAGGTCTGTAATTATATCACTTAAAGCAAATGGGTTTGCACTCTTAAAAACTATCTTCTCAGTTTTTTGTGCATTCGCATTATAAAAAATTAACAAGAAAATAATAATAAATAAACGCACAGGTGCTATTTTATTTCAGAAAAATTAGCCATTCATTGAAATCAAAAACTCCTCATTATTAAGGGTTTGTTTAAACCTGTCATTTATAAATTCCATCGCCTCAACTGGGTTCATATCAGCAAGATACTTTCTCATTACCCACATTCTTTGAACAGTTTTTTCATCTAATAATAAGTCATCTCTTCTTGTACTTGATGATGTAAGATCAATAGCTGGGAATATTCTTCTATTTGCAATATTTCTGTCGAGCTGAAGTTCCATGTTACCGGTACCCTTAAATTCTTCAAAAATAACCTCATCCATTTTTGATCCAGTTTCTGTAAGAGCTGTCGCTATAATTGAAAGTGAACCCCCATTTTCGATATTTCTTGCTGCTCCAAAGAACCTTTTTGGCTTATGTAAAGCATTTGCGTCTACACCACCACTAAGTATTTTTCCTGAAGCTGGTTGAACTGTATTATATGCTCTTGCAAGTCTTGTTATTGAATCAAGTAATATCACAACATCATATCCACACTCTACCAACCTCTTTGCTTTTTCAAGAACTATATTAGCAATTCTTACATGTTCATTAGCCTCTTTATCAAAGGTAGAAGCTATAACTTCACCTTTAACATTTCTCTGCATATCGGTAACCTCCTCCGGTCTTTCGTCAATTAATAATATTAATTGATATACTTCAGGATGATTAGCAGCAATAGCATTTGCAACATCCTTTAAAAGCATTGTTTTACCTGTTTTGGGTTGAGATACAATCATACCTCTTTGACCTTTTCCAATCGGAGAAAATAAATCAATTACTCTAGTTGAAATGGTGTTATTTTTATCGGCAAGATTGAATTTTTCATCAGGAAAAAGTGGAGTAAGATGCTCAAATGAGACTCGATCTCTAACTATTTTAGGATCAAGCCCATTAATTTTATTTACCTGAATAAGAGGAAAGTATTTTTCACCTTCTTTTGGAGGTCTAACATTTCCAAGTACAGTATCACCTTTTTTTAATCCAAATAATCTAATCTGAGATTGAGATACATATATATCATCAGGAGATGATAAATAGTGGTAATCAGATGATCTTAAAAAACCATATCCGTCTTGCATTATATCAAGAACACCTTCACTTTCGATTATTGCATCAAACTCAAAGTCTGGTTCTTTATATCTATTTCTAGTATCTCTATTACCATTTGGTTCACCTTTTGGCTTACGATTTCTGTTATCTCTTGTATGGTTATTAGATTTTTTTTCAGATTTATCATCATTCACCTCATCATTTGAATTGGAATCATTATTCCTCTTAGTATTGGATCTATTTTTACGATCAAAACTTGGTTTTGGTGAATTTTTTTTATCCGATTCCTTTTCATCAGGGTTTGAAGCTTGATGATCTAGAATTTTATATACAAGATCTAATTTTTTTAAAGTTTTATATTTAGAGATTTTTAATTCTTCAGCAATCTCTTGTAACTCAGAAAGTTTTTTTTCTTTTAATTTTGAAATTTCAAACATTTTTTATTGTTAAGTTATTTTTGAAAATAGCTCGTTTTTGAGCTTTTATTTTTTAGGAATGTAATCTTTGAAGATCGAAAATACCTCTGAACCGGTAAAATCTGATACAATTATACGACATTATTTTAAAATCAACCTAATTTTTTTTTATTTCTGTTAAATTTGTACAATAAATTTAATATATGATACAAAGACTTCAAACAATATTTTTACTTCTTACTTCGGTTTTTTACTTTTCTTATTGGCTTTTTGGCCTAGAATGGTATGAGAAAGGTTACCCTGTAATTATAAATATATTTAATGGATCTGAATATATTAATACGATTTTGATTTCTATTTCATTCATACCTTTAATTATTTCTGGTATCTCTTTTGTTTCGATTTTTATATTTAAAAACAGAAAATTGCAGATTAAATTAACACAATTAAGTTTTAGATTAAGCCTTGTAATGAGTTTATTTACGATTTTTTATTTCTATAATTGCTTAAGTTATTTAATAGAACTTATGCCTTCTAAATTTTTAGAATTATTGATGTATGCAGCTATAGTTAATCCGTTTTTATGTTGTTATCTTTTATTTTTAGCCTTAAAATATATTAAGAGAGACAATGAATTAATTAATTCTCTTGATAGAATCAGATAATTATCTATTAAACTCAATAATTTCTAAATTTTCTATTTTTTTTCCGTTAATATCAAATCTTACCATGGTTCTTTTATTGTGAAATCCATGTTTGCCAATAGCTCCTGGGTTTATATGAAGAAGATTGTGTTTCTCATCATTAATTACTTTTAAGATGTGAGAATGGCCACATACAAATAAATCTACTTTTTCTGATTTTAAGCAATCAGAAACTCTTCTACTGTAACGACCTGGATAGCCACCAATGTGGGTTATCCAAACTTTAATATTTTCACACTTAAATTTATTATCAAGAGGAAACTCCTTTCTTATCAAATGATTATCTATATTACCATATACGCCCTTTACAGGTTTATGCTGCTTAATTTTATCGATAACCTCAATATTTCCGATATCTCCAGCATGCCAAACCTCATCCGCTGATTTACAATAGGATAATATTTTATCATCAATATATCCATGAGTATCTGATATTAGAAGAATCTTTTTCAAATGAATTTTTAAATAATTATTAAGTATATATTTGTTAGACAAATTTACAAATAGATTGAGATACTTTATTGAACTTTCTTATAATGGCTCTGAATATCATGGATGGCAAAGTCAACCAAACGCAATAACTATTCAGCAGACTGTTGAGAATTCATTACAGTTAGTTCTAAAAAATAAGCAGTTAAAAATAGTTGGGGCTGGGAGGACAGATACAGGAGTTCATGCATTACAGATGTACGCCCATTTTGACTTCGATCAAAATTTTGACGCAAATGGTTTAATTTTTAAACTAAACTCTTTTCTTGATAAAAATATCGTAATAAACAATGTATTCAGAGTTCATAATAAAGCTCACGCAAGATTTGATGCTACCTTAAGGGAATATAAATATTTTTTAACAACCAAAAAGGATGTATTTAGCTCTGATTCAAAGTATCATTTTACAAAAAAACTAAATTTTGATCAGATTGATAAAGCAATAGAAATAATTAAAGATAACACTAATTTTAAATCCTTTTGTAGATCCAGAACAGATGTGACAAACTATGAATGTACTATCGCTAATTTTGAATATGAAGCAAAAAATTCAGAAGTAATTTTTACTATTAGCGCAAATAGATTCTTAAGAAATATGGTACGTGCAATAATTGGAACAATTTTAGAGGTTGGGTTGCATAAAATATCTACAGAAAAACTTAAAGAAATTATTGATAAATCAGACAGAATATATGCCGGGCCATCCGTACCAGCTCATGGTTTATTTTTAACAAGGGTTGAATACCCTAAAAATATTTTTGTAAATGAGTAATAAAATTAAAGTGTATAATTTAACTCTTTTTAAAAGATTATTAAGGTATATAAAATCTTATAGGAGTATTTTTATTACTTCAATTATTTCAGTTTTTGGCCTTTCTATATTTGGAGCACTTAGACCTGTTGTATTAGAAAAAATAGTTGATGAAAATCTTACTGCATCCAACTACGATTTTTTTGTTGAATACATAATTCTCATGATTTCTTTATTATTATTAGAGGTTATTAGTAATTACTCGTTCATATTTAATGCTGGACTTTTAGGTCAATCAGTTGTAAAAGATATCAGGGTAAAATTATTTGATCATATTCAAGGTTTTAAGATGAAATACTACGATAAATCATCTGTCGGAATTCTTATCACAAGAACTGTAACAGACATGGAAAGAATTGCTGATATTTTTGGGCAAGGACTATTCATGATTATCAGTGATATACTTAAGATGTTGGTTGTTGCGATTGTTATGATTTATATGAATTGGGAATTAAGTTTAATTGTTTTTATTTCATTACCATTCATACTTTTAGCAACTAAAATTTTTCAAAAATATATGAAGTTAGCCTTTGATGAAGTTAGAAATGAAGTGGCTAACTTAAATTCATTTGTTCAGGAGAGGGTAACGGGTATGAATGTCTTGCAATTATTTGCAAGGGAAAAAATTGAGTATGAAAAATTCAAAGAAATAAATGAAAGACACAAAAAAGCTTGGTTAAAAACAGTCTGGTACAATTCTATTTTCTTTCCAGTAGCAGAAATATTTTCTTCATTAACCTTGGGGCTAGTCGTATGGTATGGGGGTATGAATACGGTTCTCGATAACACTGCATCAATTGGTGAATTGACAGCATTTATAATGATGATACCAATGTTATTTAGACCATTAAATCAAATTGCAAATAAGTTTAATACCTTACTTATGGGAATGGTTGCAGCAGAGAGAGTCTTTAAGATATTGGATACAGATTCACAAATTTTTGATAAAGGATTAATTTCCGCTAATGAAATCACAGGACAAATCAAATATGAAAATGTTAATTTTTCTTATAACGAAGGGGAGAAGGTTTTAGATAACTTAAATATTGAAATAAGTGCAGGTTCAACAAATGCAATTGTTGGCGCTACGGGTTCTGGAAAGTCAACAATTATAA
Source organism: uncultured Bacteroidota bacterium (assembly GCA_902581145.1). Classification (GTDB taxonomy): domain Bacteria; phylum Bacteroidota; class Bacteroidia; order Flavobacteriales; family Flavobacteriaceae; genus MED-G13. The sequence goes on from CACHNE010000022.1 coordinate 10,238, forward strand.
AACTTCTAAATAGGTTTTATGAATTAGACTCAGGATCGATTTACATTGACAATATTAATATAAATGACTATTCAATTTCATCTCTAAGAAAAAATATTGGATTTGTATCACAGGATATTCACCTGTTTTCAGACTCAATTTTAAGTAATATTACATTACAGAATACTAACATTTCATTTTTAAGGGTAAAGGATGCTGCAAAAGAAATAGAACTTGATGATTTTATAAGTTCTTTGCCGGATGGATATAACTATAATGTTAGGGAAAGAGGAGTTGGTTTATCAACTGGCCAAAGGCAATTAATTTCTTTTTTAAGAGCATACATAAAAAATCCCCAAATTTTAGTTTTAGATGAAGCTACTTCATCAATTGATACTGACTCAGAAATATTAATTCAAAAAGCAATTGATAAAATTACGAAGAATAGAACATCAATTATTATAGCTCACAGATTAAGTACAATTATGAAAGCCGACAAAATAATTGTAATTGATAAAGGAAAAATTATTGAGGTTGGTAAGCACAAAGAATTACTTAAAAATAAGCAAGGTATTTACTACAAGTTATATCAAGCTCAACTCAAAAAAGAAAATGAGTTAGTTATTTAAGAAATGTCTTTTTCTACTAATTTTAAAAGTTCATCATCGGAATTAAAGCCGATAAATTCTCCATTTTTGATATAAGATATTTTTCCACTCTCTTCTGAAACAACAATAGCAACTGCGTCCGTCTTTTCTGTTATACTAACCGCAGCCCTATGTCTAAGACCATATTTTCCAGCAATTTTTGTTTCATTATTTATAGGAAGTACAACTCTTGTTGCTCTTATAATATTATTTGAAATAATTATAGCGCCATCATGTAGCGGACTATTCTTAAAAAATATACTTTCAAGAATTGGTTGAGTTACTGTGATATTCATTTCATCACCGGAGTCACCTAAAAAAGTTAAATTATTACTTCTTTCAATAACGATCAAAGCACCGGTTTTTGATACACTCATGTTAGAACATGCAGAAATAACCGATTTTATATCAGTTGTATCTCTTTCTAAGTTTTGGTTTTTAAAGAATTTAATTCTTTCAAAAAAAGAGCCTTTTTTTGAAAGATTAGCTGAACCGATCATTAGTAGAAATTTTCTTATTTCAGGTTGGAAAACAACAATTAAAGCAATAATCCCAACACTCATAAAGCCGCCAATGATACTTGAGAGTAATTCCATTTCAAGAAATACAGTTCCTCTCCATAAAACGTAGATTAGAATAATCCCAGTAAAGATGTTAATCGCTACAGTACCCTTAAGTAATTTATATGCATAATAGAGAAGTGTAGCTACAAGTAAAAT
>CACHNE010000023.1 GCA_902581145.1 uncultured Bacteroidota bacterium
TCTATCTGTATCTAAATTCACTGATTTATTGTTTTTATTGACAATGTAGATAACCATTTCGTCTTCAAATTTTCTTGATAGTAGATAAATGCCATCTTTTGGAGCATAATGAAGAGTTTCACCCATGTGAATAGCTTTGCTATTTTTTCGAAAGTTTAATAATTTTTTTAAATAATTTTGCATATCCAATTGAGATTCTTCTAAATTTTCCCCTGTAAAAGCATTTGATGCATCATTTTTCCATCCACCTGGAAAATCGGTTCTTATCAAGCCATGATCGCCTGGTTTAGCTGAGTCTTCCATTAATATCTCTGTTCCGTACAAAATTTGAGGAATTCTAGGTAAAGTTAGCATTAATGATACAGCCATCTTCGTTTTGGACACATCCTCTTTCATCTGAGTATAAATTCTACTCATATCATGATTATCGTTAAATACCAATAAGGATTTAGGGTCAGCATAATAGAAATCATTTGCAAGATTTTCATAAATTTTTATCAAACCTGTATTCCAGTTTTCCTCCTCATATATTCCCTCAAAAATTGCCTTTTGCATAGCAAAATCCATTGTGCTTTTTAAGTTTGACTTGTAGCCATCTTTATTATTATTTCCTTCTTGCCAGTAGGCAATTCGAATAGGGTTGTAGCTCCATTCTTCACCGACAATATTGAATTTTGAATATTCCTTCATTATACGTCCAGCCCAATCACTTAAAAACTCTTTTTCAGCATAAGGGTAGGTGTCTTGTCTTATTCCTGAAAGATTTAAAGTTTCGATCCACCAAATTGAATTTTGAATTAAATATTCAGACATAAATTTATTTCTTTGATTTAAATCTGGCATAGTTGGAACAAACCAACCATCTAACATTCCTCTGTAATCAACTTCAGCAGCATAAATATCTTGAATAGTTGAGCGTCTATGATTTGAGTAAACAGTATTTTTCTCAATCGTTTCATCGTTTGATTTTAAATATATTTCTTGAAAATTTAACCAGTCGTCAAAGGGTAAGTCATCCATCCACCAATGATACAACCCGCAATGATTTACGATAATGTCCTTAATGAGTTTAATCCCATTTTTCGATGCTTTTTCAGAAAAATCTAAGTAATCATCTATGCTTCCAAATCTTGGGTCTGGGGTGTAGTAATCTGTTGTAGCATATCCATGATATGAACCTTCTTTCATATCATTAATTAGTACTGGATTTAGCCAAATAGAAGTAAAGCCCATTTCTTTTATGTAATCAATATTTTGGGTAACTCCAATTATATCACCACCATGTCTAGCATAATTGTCTTTTCTGTCTATTTTATTTTCTTTCAATCCTTTTACAATATCATTAGAATAATCTCCATTGGAGAACCTATCTGGTGTAATTAAGTAAATTACATCTGAGCTATCAAATCCATCATTTTGTTTGCTTAGGTCTCTTCTGTTTTCTATTTTGAAATTATGAGTTAACTTTTCTTGTCCTTTTTTAAATTCTATTTTAAAAGTTCCAGGTAATGTTGAATTTGAAACATGTAAGTCTAAAAATAAATAGTTCGGTGAATCAGCTTTATAAATCTGTTTAATTTCTACTCCAGGGTAATCAATTTCAACTTTATATGTACTTATCTTATTTCCCTTAACAAGAAGTTGTAAATTTTGATTTTCGAATCCTATCCACCAATTTGGAGGATGAATAATATCAATTTGAGCATTTATGTTAATTGTTAGTACTAAAAAAAATAAAGTTGTGAATAAATTTTTCATACTATAACGTTTGAGATTTTAAATGATTTGTTAAATTTGTATCATCCAAAAGTAAACTAACCATTTTCATTTTGGATAAATTAAACAAAAAATAAACTAAAAATGAAGAAAAAAACAAATTTACTATTGCTTTTTTTGTGCCTTATTCTTTGCATTCAATTTGCATGCGCAAACATCTGTTGATGGTAAGGTAACTGATGTTGATAGTTCTGACCCAATAGCCGGTGTAAATGTGGTTGTTAAAGGATCATCGACAGGTACAGCCTCTGATTTTGATGGTAATTTTTCTATCTCTGTTAATCAAGGTGATGTATTGGTATTTTCGTATGTAGGTTATTCCTCACAAGAAATTACCTATAATGGACAACTTTCTTTAAGTATCTCAATGTCAGAAGATGCATCTCAATTAGATGAAGTTCTTCTTATCGGATATGGTACAGTTAAGAAAGAGGATTTAACTGGAGCTGCTGATTTAATCACATCTGATGATTTTAACAAAGGTTCTGTATTGTCTCCTGAGCAACTTATCTCTGGAAAACTTGCTGGTGTTTCAGTAACTTCTGGAAGTGGTGCACCTGGAGATGGTCAAGCTATTAGAATTAGAGGACTTGGTTCTTTATCGCTTACTAATTCTCCGTTAATTGTTGTTGATGGAGTTCCTTTAAATGATGGTGGAGTAGGCGGATCCAGAAATGCTTTAAACTCTATTAATCCTGCAGATATTGAAAGTATGACAGTCTTAAAAGACGCGTCTGCTACAGCAATATATGGTTCAAGAGGTGCTAATGGGGTTATCTTAATCAGTACTTTTAAAGGAAAAGACAGTGATTTTAAATTTAGTTTCACTTCTAAATTTTCTACATATTCTCCGATTGACAAAGTTGATGTATTGACAGCAGCTGAATTCACCAATATGATAACATCACTAGGAGACCAAGCCTATATTGATAATTTAGGCTCAAATGATACTGACTGGCAAGACGTAATTTATCAAAAGGCTTTAGGTAAAGAATATAATTATAGTATTACTGGAAATAAGTATGGTATTCCAATGAGATTTTCACTTGGATTAGGTGAGCATGATGGTGTTCTTCTGGGAGATAAATTTAACAGAAATACAATATCTTTAAATCTAAATCCTTCTTATTTTGATGACAAATTAGATGTTGATTTTAATTTTAGGTATATGGATACTCAAAATGACTTTGCTGATAGAGGAGCAATTGGTAATGCTGTGAGATTCGATCCTACAAAACCAGTTTTTAACGGTTCACAATATGCTGGCTACTATGCCTGGATTGACCCTGCATCAGGAAATCAGTATGCAATTGGCGCTCCTACCAATCCTCTGGCATTATTAAACCTTGTAGACGATAATTCTGATGTTGATAGGATTATTTCTAATTTAAAATTAGATTATGAATTACCTTTTGCAGAGGGCTTAAGTGCAACCTTGAATGTTGGTTACGATGATGCAAGTAGTGATGGTAGTAGAACAACTTCAGAGCTTATCCCAACATCAGATCCAACATGGAATGGTGCATTATCAACTTATACACAGAGTGCAACAAATACATTATTAGATGCATATGTTACATATGAAAAATCTTATGATGATGCTTCTTTAAATGCTGTTGCTGGTTATTCTTATCAAGCATTTGAATTTGATAATTATTCATATGATAGTGAAGCTGAAGAAGACGGAAATGATTTTGAATTTATAGACAAATCAAAAAATGTACTTCTTTCTTATTTTGGTAGATTAAATTATGACCTAAAAGGTAAATATTTATTTACTGCTACTGTTAGAGCTGATGCATCCTCAAAATTAAATCCTGATGACAGATGGGGATTCTTCCCGTCTTTTGCTATGGCATGGAATGTCGATCAGGAGGATTTTTTCAAAGGAGATATTTTTGACTCTTTAAAACTTAGACTTGGGTACGGGCAAGTTGGTAATGTTAACGGATTAGGTGATTACAAATTTTTAACCAGGTATACCGGTAGTACATCTACTGCTTATTATCAGTTTGGTAATTCATTTTACCAAACCTTCAGACCTGAGCCTATAAACCCTGATTTAAGATGGGAAATCGGTGAAACATTGAATCTTGGTATTGATTACTCGATGTTTAACAGCAAATTAAATGGTTCTATTAACATTTATCAAAAAACTACTAAGGATTTAATTGCATACACTCTAGTTGATCCATTTACAAATTTTGGAAATAGAATCGATGCTAACATTGGTGATATGGAAAATAAGGGGGTTGAATTATCCTTCAATGTACCTTTAATGCAAACAGATGATTATGAAAATATCATTGATTTTAACATTGCGTTTAATGATAATGTTGTTACTAGATTACCAGACCAGCAATTTATTGGTGGCATCTCAGGTGGTGTAGGTAATACTATTCAAACACATGTTGAAGGTGAAGCACCTTATAGTTTTCTAGTATATCAACAAGTTTATGATTCTAGTGGTAGACCAATTGAAGGAGTTTATGTTGATAGAAATGGAGATAATATTATTAATGATGATGATAGATATATAAAAGAAGATCCATTTGCTGACATAATTATGGGTTTAACTAATTCCATCAGATATAAAGATTGGGACTTCTCAGTAACGGCTAGAGCTAGTATAGGAAACTATGCTTATAATAACTTAGCATCAAATGCTGTGTTTAACGCTGCAGCTAGTATAAACAATATCTTAAATAACATTCATTCTGATTACTTAAGTACTGGTTTTATGGACTTTACCGAAAACTCTCTTCTAAGTGATCATTACATTCAGGAAGCATCATTTGTAAAAATTGATAATATTTCTATTGGATACAATATGACAACTAATAGTGGATGTAAGATTAGATTCTTTGGTTCTCTTCAAAATGTAGCTACAATTACAGATTATGAAGGTATTGATCCAGAAATCTATGGTGGTATTGATAATAATTTTTACCCAAGACCTCAAACAGGTGTCTTTGGTGTAACATTCGAATTTTAAAATAAATTAAGATGAAAAATATATTTAAAAGTTTATTATATATTCTCAGTTTATCAATTGTAGTTTCATGTCACGATGATTTGAATCAATCTCCAATTGATCCAGATAGTTTCACTGAGGAAAATGTTTTTGCTTCTGTAAATGAAGCGAAAGGTGCTTTGGCTAAGTTATATGCTAGTTTAGCATTGACCGGACAAAATGGTCCTGCTGGAAGCCCGGATATTGCAGATATTGACGAAGGGTTCTCGCAATTTTCTAGAATGCTCTTTAATTTAAATGAAATAACAACAGATCATGCTGTAGTAGGTTGGGGTGATCCTGGATTACCAGACTTACATGGAATGTATTGGTCAAGTAGTAATGACTTCACTGAGGCTATGTACTACAGACTAGCTCAAGCTGTGAGTTTTAGTAATTCATTTATCAAAAATGCTTCAGAATTAAGCGGAGACGAGGTAAATGTATTCATTGCTGAGGCAAGATTTTTAAGAGCTTTCGCATATTACAATTTATTGGATCTATATGGAAATGTTCCGTTAACAACTGAAATTTCCACTGAGTTACCAACTCAAAGTAACAGAACAGAGTTGTTCAATTTTATTGAATCTGAACTGATGGAAATTGAGTCAATAATGCTTGCTTCAAATGAGTATGGAAGAGTTGATAATATTGCAGCTCATGCTTTATTATCGAGATTATATCTAAACTCTGAAGCTTGGACTGGTCAGGACAGATATGCAGATTGTGTTACATACTCTCAAAATGTTATTAATTCAGGTTATACTTTGAATACAAATGATGCCAATGGAAATGGCACTGCATATGATGAGCTTTTCATGGCTGATAATGATGTTAATGGTGCTCAAAATGAATTTATTTTTACCCTAAATTTTGATGGAATGCAATCACAAACATATGGTGGAACAACTTTTCTTGTTCACGCAGCTATTGGTGGTTCAATGAATCCTGGAAATTTTGGTGTAAATGGTGGATGGGGTGGTTTAAGAACAACTAAAAATTTAGTTAATCAATTTGCAGTTGATCTTGATGCGTTAAACTCATCATTAGGTTCTCAATCCGATTGGGGATTAGTAGGAAGTGCAACACCTAACGGCTGGAATGGTCCTGATGTTGAAATGTATCAAACCGGACCACAAGAATTTTCAATTTATACAGAACTAGCTTCAGGTGAACTAAAGTTTAGGTTCAATGAGGATTGGGGTAATAATTTTGGTGACAATGGTAATGATGGAACTTTGGAATCAGGAGGCGCTAATATTCCTATTTCCGCTGGAACCTATTTTATTGTTATGGACTTAGGTTCAGGAACATACACAATTTCACCTTTTTCCAGTGATAAACGAGGTATGTTCTATTCTGATGGTCAAAATTTAGAAATTGAATCTATTCCTCCTTTTGAAGATGGTTATGCAGTAACAAAATGGACTAACATAGATTCTAATGGAAATCAAGGAAGCGATAGCTCAGGGAATTTTGTAGACACTGATATACCACTAATACGATTAGCCGAAATTTATTTGAATTATGCTGAGGCTACACTTAGAGGTGGTGGTGGAGATACAAATACTGCTCTTTCTTTGATTAATCAAATTAGAGAAAGAGGTTTTGGAGGTTCGTCTGGAGCTATCTCATCTGGAGACTTGACACTTGATTTTATTTTAGATGAAAGATCAAGAGAATTGTATTGGGAAGGATTAAGAAGGACCGACCTAATCAGATATAATAGATTTACCAGTTCTTCGTACCTATGGCCATTTAAAGGTAATGAGGCTACAGGGGTTGGAGTTGATGAATACAGAAATTTATTTCCACTACCAGCAAATGTAGTTGCAATAAATTCTAACTTAACTCAAAACGAAGGATATTAAAAAATAGAATATGAAAAAAATAATATATAAACTTACGTATTTAACTGCATTATTTACATTTATTTATTCTTGTGACGATGTTGAAAGAGTATACTATAATGATGCAGCAGAAACAGTATTATCTCTTTCAGATGATAATCTTGTTCTTAATGAAGATAATGCAGCTAATGAAATCTTAACATTAACTTGGACCGAGCCGGATTTTGGTTTCAGTGCTGCAGCACTTTATTCTGTTCAAATTGATGTTCAAGGAGGAGATTTTTCAAATCCTCAAATAATTTCAGTTGGTGGAGCTTTTGATAAAACTTTCACTGTTGAGGAACTTAATGCCAAACTTCTTTCATTGTCAATGTTACCAAATGAAGAAGGTGTAGCAAGTTTTAGAATCAAAGCTACTTTAAGTGAGTATCAAGAAATTTATTCAAATACGGTAAACATTAGCGTTACTCCATACTCTTCTTTATTAGATTTATCAACTTCACTTGGAGTTGTTGGTTCAGCTACACCGGGAGGTTGGGGTAATGAAAACATACTTGATTTACCTTTCTATACTACCGCAACAACTAATGTTTATGTAGCATATGTTACCTTGAGGAATGGTGAAATTAAATTTAGAAATAATAACGATTGGTCAGAGAATTGGGGTGATGATGGAGCAGACGGTACACTTGATTCATATGGTGCAAATATTGCTGTTTCCGCGGGAACTTATAAAATTGAGGTTAATTTTAGCTCAATGACATACACGATGGAAGAATATTCTTGGGGTATTGTCGGTAGTGCCACAACTAATGGATGGGGTGGACCAGATATGATGTTACATTACAATTCATTCCAAGATGATTGGAGAGCTGTTGTAACACTGGGAGATGGTGAAGTTAAATTCAGATTTAATAATGATTGGGGTACAAATTATGGTGATGATGGAGCAGATGGAACGATGGAGGCAAATGGAGCAAATATTGCTGTTTCTGCTGGTCATTATTTAGTAACAATGAACTTAAACACTCAGTCATACACGATGGAAGAGATGGATGTATGGGGTCTTGTTGGAAGTGCTACAGCTAATGGTTGGGATGGTCCAAATGATAAATTTATGCCTGATTTTGGAATTAATGAAGGTTATTATTATTTAAGTGGTGCTGTTTTAACAGACGGAGAAATAAAGGTTAGACAAAACGATGCTTGGGGTGTTAATTATGGAGATGATGGGAATGATGGAACTCTTGAGTTGAATGGTGCTAATATTCCTGTTTCCGCTGGAACATATAATATCACTTTAAATTTAGCCGCGAATCCGCCAACAATTGCGATTCATCAGTGGTAATTATAAATATTATTTAAAGAGAAAAAACCTACATTTTTTAAATTTGTGGGTTTTTTTTCATAATTAATCTAAAAAATGAAAAAGTCATTAATACTACTTGCTTTTTTTCCTTATTTGCTTATTTCACAGATAATAATTGATCCTGATCCTTTTGAAGTTAACGAATCTGTTACCATAACTGTTGACATAAACAGTAATGATACAAATTGTAATAGTATTAGTAGTCCAGATTCAGTGTATATGCATGCTGGTATTGGAGAAGATAGTAATCCTTGGGGGTATTCTGTGATAGGTAATTGGGGTCTAGATGATGGGGTTGGTCAAATGTCAGATAATGGTGACGGTACTTGGAGCATTACAATAGTACCAGAAGACTATTTTGAACTAAATGCAGCTCAGGCATCTTCTGCAACTTCTATGGGGATGGTATTTAGGAACCAAGACGGAACCCAAGAATTAAAAGATCAAGGATGTTCAGACTTTTTTATTAATGTCGGCTCATTCCAAGTAGAACTAATTAATCCAGATAATACAGGTATAGTTTTAGTTGATTACAATGGTTCTACACAAATACTTGCACAAAATACAAACGGAAATGCAAATTATAGTTTGTATGCAAATGGAGAGCTAATTGATTCTCAAAATAATGTAAGTTTTTACAATGGTTTCCAATTTAATAATTTAACAGAAAACCAGTACTGTGAATTACATATTTCTCAAGGAGATAGCACAATAATCAAAAAATTTACGATTCTGGTTAATAATACATCAATTGAATCCATGCCTAGTGGACTTGAGGATGGTATTAATTATAATGATGACACTTCAAAGGCAACTCTGGTTTTATCTGCTCCTTTAAAGGATTTTATTTATGTAGCTGGTGATTTTAACTTTTGGTCTCCAACTTCTGAGCATGCAATGAAAAAGGATTCAAATTCCGAAAGATTTTGGCTTGAAATAGAAGGGTTGGAGCCAGGTGAAATTCATACATATCAATATTGGGTTTCTGATTTATCTCCGATTGATGATTCTCCTAGATTGGTTAAAACCGCTGATCCATTTTCTACAATGGTATTATCTCCGTTTGATGATCCGTGGATTCCTGAGACTTCATATCCAAATCTTCCTGAATACCCCTATGACTTTGGAGTAGAAAGAGAAGTTACCGTACTTCAAACAGGTCAAGAGCAATACAATTGGCAGGTAGAAGATTTTGACAAACCAAAAGAAGAAGATTTAATTATTTATGAGGTTTTGATAAGAGACTTTGATTCTGAAAGAACATTTCAAAATTTAATTGATAGGATAGATTATTTTAAAGACTTAAATATTAATGCGATAGAATTAATGCCTGTGATGGAGTATGAAGGCAATGAAAGCTGGGGTTATAATACAGCATTTCACATGTCGGTTGATAAATTTTATGGGCCTGAAGAAAAATTAAAGGAATTTATTGATTTGTGTCACCAAAATGGAATAGCTGTAATTTTTGATTTGGTCATGAATCATGTAATGGGCAGAAGCCCAATGAATAGGATGTGGATGAATGATCCTGATGGGAATGGTTGGGGAGAACCTAGTGAAGAAAGTCCTTATTTCAATGAAATAGCTACTCATAGTTACGGATTAGGAAACGACTTTAATCATCAAAGCTCGTATACTCAATACTATACTCAAAGAGTTGTTAAGCACTGGGTTGAAGAATTTAAAATTGATGGCATAAGATGGGATTTAACTAAAGGTTTCACCCAAAACTGTAATGCTGGTGATGATGGTTGTACAAATGACTATCAACAGGATAGGGTAGATGTTTTGAAATCCTATGCTGATTATTCATGGAGTTTGGATCCTGATCATTATGTAATATTTGAGCATTTAGGAGGCTCCTCTGAAGAACAACAATGGGCAAATTATAGATTGGATGAAGGAAAAGGAATCATGTTGTGGGGTAAAACAAATACTCCTTATTATCAATTAATAATGGGGTTTGGTTCTGATAGTAATTTTGGTGCAATAGGTCATGAAAGCAGAGGATTTCAAGGTAAGCGATTACTTGGTTATTTTGAAAGCCATGATGAGGAAAGAGTTATGTACAAAGCATTACAATTTGGTAACAATTGGGATAATTACAATATTCAAGAATTAAATACTGCACTTTCAAGAATGTCTGCCATCGGAGCGATGAGTTTAACAATTCCAGGTCCGAAGATGATATGGCATTTTTCAGATTTAGGAATGGAAAACTCACTTTTTACATGCGACGATGGAAGTGTAGATGAGCCTGATTGTAAATTAGACACTAAACCACAACCTCAATGGGATGATAATTGGCTTGATAATAATAATAGAAAAGAAATATACGATAACTGGTCAAGAATTATTGATTTAAAAATTAATGAGGATGTATTTGAAGGGAATTATAACATCACTTCTGGAAGCTTAACTCCAATAGTTTACATATGGGATGATAACATTTCATCTTCTGAGCTTAAAAACGTTGTTATCCTTGCTAATTTTGATGTTGTTGATCAAACTGTCACCCCTTATTTTCCATACACAGGAACGTGGTTTGATTTAATGGATGAAGATGGTGAAACAACCTTCAATGTAACATCGACAAATGATCAGATAAATTTACAGCCTGGAGAGTTTAAAATTTATGGAAATCAAGCATCTACTACTTTATCAAACACAGTTTTTGAAGACACAGATTTAATTTTATCACCAAATCCGTCAGTAGATTTTATTTCAATTAATAGAGATGCTGAACTTATGGAGATTTATGATATCACAGGTAAAATATTATTAAGTTTTACTAATATTACAAGAAATCAGCAAGTAGAGATAAATCAACTACAAACTGGTTACTATATAGTTAAAATTTACAATGATGAATTTGTTGAAAGCCGAAAACTTATTAAGAAATAGTTTTTAATCACCCCATTCCCATGGGTCCGGGGGAGATGAAGAAGCTTGGGCTTTTTTAGGATTCAGAATAGCAAAGGTTCCAATAGCAGTTAATGCTGCATATTTCCCCATCTTTTTTATCGCCTGTTTTCTTGAAATTCCTGTCTTCACAACAAAAAAAGTTAATATAAATTAATCCCAAC
>CACHNE010000024.1 GCA_902581145.1 uncultured Bacteroidota bacterium
ATCTATCGTATCTAGTGATTTAATTGATATTTACCCAAAACCATTCGAAGACACCCAAATCATACTAGGTTTTGAGAAAATTGAAAAAATTATTGGTCAAAAAATTGAAAAGGAAGTAATTAAAAATATTATTAGCTCTTTAGATATTAAAATTAATAGTATTACTGAATCTAATTTAGGCCTATCAATTCCAAATTACCGAAATGATGTTAAAAGGGAGGCTGATGTTATCGAAGAAATATTAAGAATATACGGATATGACAATATCGACTCAGCAACAAAAATCAATCAATCAATTATTCTTGAAAAAAACAATCATAAGAATAAAATAATTGATTCAATTTCTAACCATCTTGTCTCAGTTGGTTTTTATGAAATAATGACCAATTCATTGATTTCCGTGAAGAAAAACAATCTCAATAATGATTCAAAAAATCTGAAAAATGTTGAAATGTTAAATTTCTCAAGCATTGACCAGTCACAACTTCGAAATTCTATGATTTTTTCTGGATTAGAAGCTATTAAATATAATGTAAACAGAAAGAAAATTGATTTAAAATTATTTGAATTTGGCAAGGAATATCATAAAACTGATAACGGAAAGTATATTGAAATTGAAAAGTTAGCGATATTTATATACGGACCTAAAAATAATCAGCATTGGAATAATCCTGAAAAAAAATCTGATTATTATTTTTTAAAAGGAATAGTAAAGTCCCTAACTGATAGACTAGGATTTAATAATGTTAAATCAAAACCAATTGTTTCTAAAAATATTTCTGAGGGGGAAACATTTTCTTACAGTAAATCTGAAATATTAAGTTTCGGAATTATAAACAAAGAAATTTGCAAATTTTTTGATTTAAGTGAGGATGTTTTATATGCAGAAGTGGACATAAATACAGTTTTAAATAAATTTTCAAATAAACCTGCACAGTTTCAAAGTATTTCAAAGTTCCCTGAAGTCACTAGAGATTTATCAATTTTAATTGATTCTGACATCAAATTTGAAAATATTTACAAAGTTTCAAAACAAATAAATCAAAAACTCATTAAAGAAATTACTTTATTTGATGTTTACGAGGGTAAAAATCTTCCAAAAAATAAAAAAAGCTACGGAATATCTTTCAAAATGCAAGACAATGAAAAAACATTGTCTGAAGCTGAAATTGAATCAGTTATGAGTAATATTACAAGTAAATTGAAAAAAGAGTTTAATGCAGAGTTAAGATAATTAGTACATACTTGCTCTCAGCTCTTTTATTTTATCATCATTCATATACTCATCAAACTTCATATATCTATCAATTACTCCATTAGGGGTTAATTCTACGATTCTATTAGCTATTGTTTGGGCAAACTGGTGGTCATGAGTTGAAAATAAAACAGTTCCCTTAAATTTATTTAGTGAATTATTAAAAGCAGTGATACTCTCAAGATCGAGATGATTTGTTGGTTCATCTAAAATTAGAACATTTCCTTTTTTCATCATCATCTTTGAAAGCATACATCTAACCTTTTCTCCACCAGAAAGTACAGTACATTTTTTTAATGCCTCTTCTCCTGAAAATATCATCTTTCCTAAAAAACCTCTTAAATATACTTCTTCGCGCTCCTCCTCGGTTTGTGCCCAGTTTCTTAACCAGTCAACTAGCGAAATATTTTTTTTAAAAAATTCACTATTATCAAGGGGTAGATATGAATGATTTGTTGTTATACCCCACTTATAATTACCTGAGTCAGCCGTTAGTTTTTCATTGATTATTTGGTAGAAGCTAGTTGTAGCTCTAGAATCTTTTGAGTAAAGCAAGACCTTATCACCTTTAACTAAATTGAGATCAATTTTACTAAATAATAATTCATCTTCAATTGACTTAGAAAGATTCTCAATATTTAAAATTTGATCTCCAGCTTCTCTTTCTCTTTCAAATATTATAGCGGGATATCTTCTACTGGAGGGTTTAATTTCATGAATATTTAACTTATCAATCATTTTCTTCCTACTTGTTGCTTGTTTACTCTTTGCAACATTAGCACTAAATCGAGCTATAAACTCCTCAAGTTCTTTCTTTTTTTCTTCAGCTTTTTTGTTTTGTTGAGCCCTTTGTCTTGCTGCCAATTGAGAGGACTCATACCAAAAGGTATAATTACCTGAATAATGATTAATTTTTCCGAAGTCAATATCAGAAATATGTGTACATACTGAATCTAAAAAATGCCTATCATGCGAGACGACTATTATACAATTATCAAAATTTGCTAAGTATTCCTCTAACCAAGATATTGTTTCATAATCGAGGTCATTGGTTGGCTCATCCATAACAAGTACATCAGGATTACCAAACAATGATTTAGCTAATAATATACGAACCTTGAGTTTAGGATCTACATCACTCATTTTTGATTGATGCAGGGATTCTTTTATTCCTAAGTTTGAAAGTAAAGATGCTGCATTACTTTCAGCGTTCCAACCATCCATTTCCTCAAATTTAACCTGAAGAGATCCTATTTTTTCTGCATTTTCGTCTGAGTAATTTTCATATAAAAAGTCAATTTCTTTCTTAATTTCATATAATTTGATATCTCCCATAATAACTGTTTCTAATACAGAATTATCGTCAAATATCCGATGATCCTGTTCTAAAACAGACATTCTTTTTCCTGATTCAAGATGAACATGTCCTGACGTTGGGTCAACCTTACCACTTAATATCTTTAAAAAAGTTGATTTACCAGCACCGTTAGCTCCAATGATACCGTAACAATTGCCATTATTAAAGGAGGTATTTACATTGTCAAATAGGACTCTTTTACCGAACTGGATAGATAAATTAGATACTGAAAGCATTTCAAATTTTTATTTGCCGCAAAAATAGAAATTAATTCCCTTTTTTGTGATCTTTTAAAAATTTATCGAGTCCAATATCTGTTAAAGGATGTTTTAATAAGCCAGTGATGGAAGAAAGTGGTGATGTAATTACATCAGCCCCTATTTTAGCACAATCAATTATATGCATTGTATGTCTTATTGAAGCGGCAAGAATCTGAGTGTCAAAATTGAAATTATCATAAATTTCTCTTATTTCTGAAATTAAATTTAGGCCGTCAGTAGAGATATCATCAAGTCTACCAAGAAAGGGTGAAACATATGTTGCACCAGCTTTAGCTGCTAATAATGCTTGTCCGGCAGAAAAAACCAAAGTTACATTTGTTTTAACTCCATTATTAGAAAAATATTTAGCTGCCTTCACCCCATCTTTTATCATAGGAAGTTTTACAACTATTTGATTATGAAGTGAAGCTAATTCCTCACCTTCTTTTACCATATTTTCAAAATCAGTTGCAATAACCTCTGCAGAAACATCACCATCAACAATTTCACATATATTTTTATAGTGCTGGAGTATATTACTCTTCCCTGTTATACCTTCTTTAGCCATTAATGACGGATTGGTTGTAACTCCATCTAAAATACCTAAATCTTGTGCTTCTTTAATTTGATCAAGATTAGCCGTGTCAATAAAAAATTTCATATAAATAGTTTGTATAAATTTACGATAAAAACCACCTGATTTGTTAGTCCAATTTAAAAAAGTTTTAACACTAAAAATTCAAAAACTTTTTGGGGTAATATAAACTTCAAAATTATTCCAAACCTTTCTAACAGGGAGCCTGAAATATATTTTTTTTTAGGATTTTTTAAATGTATGATTTTGTTAACAAGTTTTGCAACCTTTATAGGATTTGCTCCTTTAGTTATGTTTTCATTCATTTTATTCAGTGACGAGTTATATTTAAATTCATAGGGTGAACCCTGAATTACCGGAGAATGGAATCTACCTTTTGAAATATTAGTTAAATAATCTCCGGGCGCAACACATACAACATTTATATTAAAGTCTTTGGTTTCCATGTTTAAAGTTTCTGAAATAATATCCAATGAAGATTTTCCAGCACTATAAATTGATCTAAATGGAGTGCCAATATGACCAGCAATTGATGTAATATTTATTATTAATCCTGAATTATTTTTCCGCATGTATGGTAACACCGTTTTGATAAGATTTATCGGTCCGTATAAATTTGTTTTAAAATGTTTTTCAATTTCTACATTAGGGGTCTCCTCTAACGGTCCTGTTATACCTACCCCGGCATTATTTATTAGAACATCAATTTTTCCTTGATCTTTTATTATTTTTTGTACACATTCACTTATTGATGCCTCAGAAGTAACATCTAATTTAATCGGTAAGAATGATGTATTTTCCAATTTCTTTAAGTCTCTACTTGAGCCATAAACAATATAGTCGTTATTTTTACTTAAATAAGTAGCTATAGCTTTCCCAATTCCTGAAGATCCGCCTGTTATTAAAATTACCTTTGACATAATGATACAAAAATGGCAAGCTATCTACATCACACTGCTACAACCGAATACCTTTGCTGTGTTCCCACCCTGGAGGATTAATCAGGAGCTAGTTGTGTAGGACTTGCCATTTCAAATATACAATTAATTAGAAATGCAGAAGAATAATTTTTGAATATGTTTGAAAATATAGCTTAAATTTGAAGTAATTATGAAACTAAAAAAGATATTTTTTACAAGCGGTTTTTGCATTTTCATTTTTCTTTTGTTTTCATGTGGAGAAAATAAGCAAAAGCCAGATTTTACTGTATCTAGCAATATCACAAATGGTAAAATTCAAACTGATGATACTCTTACAATAAGAGTTAATAGTATTAATAAAAATTTATCCGGCATTTCATTTGAAATAAAGTCTAACGATAAGGTTAGGGAAATAAAACCAATTAATCTCAACTCAGAAATAAATAGTGACTATAAATTCTTACTAAATAATATAACACTTGGTAAAAAAGAGTTGTTTATTAAAGCTGAAAATACTACCGAAAAGATAAGCTTTACCCTATTAAATCATATTATACCTACTGTATTAGAATATGAGATTTTAAACGTATTTGAAAGACCTAACAACTCATACACTCAGGGACTAGAATTTTATAATGATACTCTTTATGAAAGCTTGGGTCAGTATGGAAAATCGAAGCTTGTTAAGGTTGACTACAGAAATGGAAACATACTAAAAGAATATAAACTTAGATCAAATTTCTTTGCCGAAGGTATTACTGTTTTAAATAACAAAATTTATCAGCTAACATGGAAAGAGAAAATCGGTTTTGTTTATGATGTAAATACTTTTGACCAAATTAATTCGTTTGAATATAACAATAGTTTAGAGGGATGGGGAATCTGTAACGATGGTAGTAAATTGTATAAAAGTGATGGAACTGAAAAAATTTGGTTATTAGATCCTAACAACCAAAAAGAAGGTGGATTTATTGAAATCTATACAAATAAAAATAAAGTTGTAGGTCTTAACGAACTTGAATGGGTTAATGGAAAAATTTTCGCAAACAGATACCTTTTCGATGGTATTGCCATCATTAATCCAGATAATGGTGGTATAGAAGCTGTCATTAATTTATCATCTCTTAAAAATATGGTTACCAAACACGAAAAACTTGATGTAATTAACGGAATCGCATATAATGTGAAGAGGAATTCAATTTTTGTAACCGGAAAGATGTGGGATAAAATATTTGAAATAAGAATTAAAAAATAATCATGTATAATTTTTTTTTAAAAGCATTATTAATTGGTTCTGTTATTTTTCTTTGGAATTCATGTGACAATGAGGTAGATTTTGAAATTAATGACACACTATTAACATTTTCAAAAGATACTGTTTATTTAGATACTGTTTTTACTAACATAGGATCTAGCACCTACAATCTAAAGGTTTATAATAATTCGAGTAAAAACATATTAATTCCCGAAATCAAACTTTCAAAAGGAGAAAATTCTTTTTATAGACTTAATGTAGATGGTATTTATAATCAAGATAATGATGATGGAAAAAGATTTGAAAATATTGAACTTTTAGCTAATGATAGTCTTTATATATTTATTGAAACAACAATTGATATAAATGATATTGATACGGATCAAACATCGTTTTTATATGATGATAAAATAGAGTTTTTAAACTCAAATAATACTCAAGAAGTAAATCTGGTGTCTCTTGTAAAAGATGCAGTTTTTATTTACCCAAGCAGATATGAAAACAATCAACAATTTATTTATGAAACTCTTGAGATAGATTTTGACGGAGATGGAATAAATGAAGAAACCGAGATAAGAGGAAGGTATTTGATTGACGAAGAATTAACTTTTACAAATGAGAAACCCTATGTTATATATGGTTATGCTGCCGTTGGGCAAGGACATGAGCTAATAATTGAAAAAGGTTCTAGAATACATTTCCATGATAACTCAGGAATAATTGTAACTAATGGCGCTAGTATTAAAGCTAATGGAGAGTTTAGTCAAAATCAGGATGAATTAGAAAATCAGATAATTTTTGAGGGAGATAGATTAGAGCCATTCTTTGAAAATATTCCAGGACAATGGGGTACTATATGGCTTCTTGATGGTAGTTTTGATAATGAATTCAGCTATTGTACAATAAAAAATGCGTCTGTTGGAATATATACTACAGGTGGTGCAAATTTTGATAATTATAAACTCAATATCTCAAGTGTTGAAATATATAACAGTAGTAATTTTGGGGTTCTTTCGGTTTCATCATCAATCGATGCAGAAAATCTTGTAATTAATAAGTCTGGTCAGTCATCATTTGCCGGTACTTATGGAGGTAAATACAGATTAAATCACTCTACAATATCCAATTTTTGGAATTCTGGAATTAGACAATTTCCGTCTTTGCTTTTGAATAATTTTTATATTGATTCTGACGATAATGAGTTCATCAATAATTTATTTGACGTTGACATTACAAATTCCATAATAGACGGTAATCAAAACATAGAATTCCTCATTGAAAAGTTAGGTGATACAAACCTTGATTTTAAACTTAGTAACAGCTTAATAAAATTCAATGATGTAAATGATTATTTTGACAATAACCCTATTTATGATTTTTCAAATAATCTACATTACGAGAACTTATTTCAAAACTTATCTCCTAGTTTCATAAATGCTGTGGATAATGATTTAAGAATTAACCAAAATTCTGAAATTATTGGGCTAGGCTCTCTTGAATTTGCTACTCAAACACCATTTGATATTTTAAACAACAATAGAACTGATAACCCAGATTTAGGGGCTTATCAACATATTATTATAGAAGATTAACTGTCAAATAGAGGTCTGTGACTCATGAAGGCTTTTACTTCGGAGGCAATTTCATTCAATACAGCTTCATCATCATTGTAAATAATTGCTTTATCAATGAAATCTACAATTTTAAGCATATCATCCTCTTTCAAACCTCTAGTAGTAACCGCTGCAGTTCCAATACGGATTCCTGATGTCACAAAAGGAGATTTATCATCAAATGGAACCATATTTTTATTAACGGTTATTTCAGCTTTACCTAAAACTGCTTCAGCATCTTTGCCTGTAATATTTTTATTTCTTAAATCAATTAGCATCATATGATTATCAGTACCACCTGAAATAATCTTATAATTTCGTTTTAAAAATTCATCAGCCATAACTTTAGCATTTTTCTTAACCTGAAGTGTATAAAATAGAAAATCTTCAGATAATGCCTCACCAAAAGCAACAGCTTTTGCAGCAATTACATGCTCAAGTGGTCCGCCCTGATTTCCTGGAAAAATAGCTGAATCGAGTAAAGACGACATTTTTCTTAAAGAACCGTTTTTAAGTTTAATTCCAAATGGATTGTCGAAATCATTGCCCATTAAAATTAAGCCTCCCCTAGGTCCTCTTAAGGTCTTATGTGTGGTTGTTGTAATGATATGACAGTGAGGAACAGGATCATTTAATATTCCTTTAGCTATTAATCCAGATGGATGAGAAATATCTGCAAGTAATAATGCGTTGATAGAATCTGCAATTTCTCTAAATCTCTTGAAATCAATATCCCTGGAATATGCAGAGGCACCTGCAATAATCATTTTAGGTAATTCTTTGTTTGCGATTCTTTCTATTTCGTCATAATCTAACATTCCTGTGGTTTCATTTACTCCGTAAAAAACGGGATTATAAAGTCTACCTGAAAAGTTTACACTAGAGCCATGGGTTAAATGACCTCCGTGTGCTAAATCAAAACCAAGTATCGTATCACCAGGCTTCAAGCAAGCAAAAAATACAGCAGAATTAGCTTGACTTCCAGAATGAGGCTGAACATTTGCCCAACAAGCACCAAATAATTCTTTTGCTCTGGAAATAGCCAGGGTCTCAATTTCATCAATAACTTGACAACCACCATAATATCTTTTTCCAGGGTAACCTTCAGCATATTTATTTGTAAGTATAGATCCTGTAGCTGACATAACCTGCTCACTAGTGAAGTTTTCAGATGCTATTAGCTCAATGCCCTCTACTTGACGTTTTTTTTCAACATCAATTAAATCAAAAATCTGCTTATCTTTTTGCATATTTGTAGTATATTTTTACAAGACAAAATTAAACAATTGCAAAAAAAAAATATCAGAATAAATAAGATTAATGCAATACTTATTAATAATTAATTAACAGCAATGATAAAACATTTTTTTAGTCTTTTGATCCTCACAATTTTCTTTGGATGTAGCCCTATCAAAAAGATAAATAGTAATGTTATATCTGGTGAATTTGACAAAGCAATAAATAAAACAATTTCTGAAATCAAAAAAACAAAAAATAAAAAGAAAAAAATTCAATATGAATCAATTTTATTAGACATCTATAATCGATCAGTTAGAAGTTCAAAAGATGTAATTGGAAGATTAAAAAAGGATGGCAATCCTGAATATTTTGATGATATATATTTTGAATATAATAAATTGATTAATAGAGAAAACAAACTGAAGAATATTTCAAATGAAAGATTAAAATTTAATTTCGAAAATTATGATTCAGAATTAGTCAACTACAGATACAAAGCGTCTGAATATTTATTAAATATTTCTAAGTCTCTAATTTCAAATAATAATAAGTATGACTACAGAAACGCTTATGAATATTTGATGGTAATTGAATCAATCAATCCTAACTATCTTGAAACTAGATCCCTAATTAATTTGTGTTTGATGAACGGTTCTGATAAAATATTATTGAGCTTACTTAACGATTCTAAATCTATCATTCATGAGGAATTTGAAAATGATTTGTTAAATATTAATAGTTATGACTTGAATTCAAAATGGAAAAGCTTCTACACAAAAAATAACCCATACAAGGGAAATTATGATTATTTTATTGATTTATCATTTAAATCTTTTCTGATATCTCCTGAAAGAATTGTAGAAAAGGAAGTGAAAAGAGAAAAAAATATAATAGATGGCTGGACTTACCAGTTAGATTCAGATGGAAATGTAATGAAAGATAGTTTAGGAAATGACATTAAAATTGATAAAATCGTAACTATATCGGCTAAAACAATTGAGTTTTTTCAATCAAAATCTGCTACAGTTTTAGCTGAAGTAAGATACCTAGACTCACAAAAAAATATTATCGATAAATTCCCTCTGGACAGCGAGTTTTGGTTTAGAAATATATATTTAGAGTTTTGGGGGGATATAAGGGCATTAAACAAAGGAGAAGTAAAATTATCTAAAAAAAGTTTTATACCGTTTCCATCGGACGAAATTTTAATTTATAATAATTCCGAAAACATTAAAAGGAAGCTAAAATCAATAATAAAATCTTTCAGATGAAAAATTCAGTTAAAATTATTAACAAGAAAGCAAAATATGAATACATTCTAAATGATTCATATATTTCTGGAATTGTGTTAACTGGATCAGAGATAAAATCAATCAGAAATAGCAAAGTTTCTATCAGGGAAAGTTTTTGCAAATTTACAAATGATGAACTTTTTGTTATTAATATGAATATTGAAAAATACAGGTTTTCAAATGATGAAACATATAATGCAAAAAAACCTCGTAAATTACTCCTAAACAAAAAAGAGCTAAGTAAGCTAAAGAAGTCAATTCAGCAAAAAGGATCATCGATAATTCCTTATAAAATTTTTATAAATGAAAAAGGATTAGCTAAATTAGAAATTTTCACAGCAACAGGTAAAAAACTTTACGACAAAAGAGCTTCAATAAAAGAGAAGGAAAATAAAAGAAGTCTCGACAGAGTCAATAAAAAGAAAAATTAAATTTTATTTTTCAACATTGGTACAAACTGAAAATCACCAAAATTTTCAATATCAAATTCTGATGCAGATTTTTTTAAATAAAGGACCATTTTCTGGGTATTTTCACCAACAGGTATTACCATTTTACCTCCAATTTTCAATTGTAAAAGTAACTTCTCAGGTATTTTTGACGCTCCGGCAGTAACTATTATACCATCAAATGGTTCTTCTTTTTCATATCCCTGATAACCATCTCCGTATATCATTTTCTTTGGAAAATAATTGATTGAGGGTAAAAAAGCTGATGTTTTTCTGTAAAGCTCTCTTATTCTTTCGATTGTAAATACCTTTGCCCCCATCTCGCATAAAACAGCGGCTTGATAGCCACTTCCAGTACCTATTTCAAGAATTTTATCACCTTTATTTATCTCAAGCAGTTGAGTTTGAAAAGCAACTGTAAAAGGTTGGGAAATTGTTTGCCCAGAACCAATAGGAAATGCTTTATCTTGATAGGCATGATCAATAAAACTTGAATCCATAAACAAATGCCTTGGAACC
>CACHNE010000025.1 GCA_902581145.1 uncultured Bacteroidota bacterium
TCTTCGCTCTTACAATGTTAAATATTGACACAATTAGGGCATTGAATAAAACTATACTATCTGAGATGTATAGAAGTTTATTCAGATATTTACCAGTCTTAGTGTTTGCAATTATTTTATTACTTACTAATAATGAGCATTTGTTAGTTGAAGTATATTTATCAGGTTTTATATTATTGTCATTTTTATCAAGCTTTCGAATTTACAAGCTATTTAATAACCTTGAAAAGCCCAATAAAAATTCAGAAATATTTAGTACGATAGAGATTTTTAAAACATCCTTTCCTATGGCTCTTAGTGCAATCGCATATTTTATAATGCAAAGTATAGATATTATTATTTTATCAATTTATGAGGGGTTTGATCAAATTGCTTACTATTCTGTTTCTGTGAAACTAGCAATGGTAACTACACTTGCATTAATGTCTGTCAACATTGTAATTGCACCAAGAATCGCTGAAATATATGAGAAGAAAGAATTTCAAAGCTTACAACAACTTATCAAACACTCAACAAGGATTATTTTTTTGATAAGCATTTGTGTATTAACCCTTCTTTTTTTCTTTTCTGAAGAAATATTACACTTATTCGGAGAGGGGTATATTGTTGCAAAAAATGCTTTGATTTTTTTATTAGCAGCCCAGTTTTTTAATTCCGTTTCAGGGCCAGGCGCCATATATCTAAATATGACAGGTCGTCAAAAAACCTTAAATAAAGTATTGATTACTGGACTAGCCATTAATATAGCATTAAACTTTTATCTGATCCCAACTCATGGAATTAATGGTGCAGCAATAGCTACTTTGGTTAGTCTTATTATATGGAATTCAATTACAACCTTACTGATATTTTCGAAGGATAAAATCAAGATATTTCTGAATTAATATGAAAAAACCAAATTTCATTATAGCAGGATTTCCAAAGTGTGGCACCACCTCGCTTCATCATTATTTAGATGCACATCCTGAGATTTATATGCCCACCCAAAAAGAGTTACATTTTTTCACCTGTAATATTCTCTCCAAACTTAATAAGGGACCTAAGGATGTTATTGTAAAAAAAACACAAATTAATAGTTCAGAAAAGTATTTGAATTTTTACGAGAGTGTAAGAAATGAGATTGCAATTGGAGATGCCTCACCATCATATATTAACTATCCAAGTCAATTTAAAAAAATTAAAGAGTATTTAAATGACCCCAAGGTTATAATAATTTTAAGAGACCCGATTGATCGAGCATATTCTAACTATTTACATCTGAAAAGAGAGCATAGGGAAACCCTCACCTTTAAAGAATCTATTTTAAAGGAAGATGAAAGAAAAACAAATAAATATTCTGATTTCTGGTATTATAAATTTAATTCGACTTATTATGATAAAATAGTTAAGGCTAAAGAAACATTTAGTGACGTATTAATTTTAACCAGCGAAGAACTAAGCAACAATCATGAAGCCACATTGAAAAATGTATATAGGTTTTTAGAGGTAGACAATACCTTTAAGTTGAAAAGAAAATTAAATAATTTTAATAAAGGGGGACATTTTAAAGAAAATATTTTAACTAAAATAATTTTTCAACCATCAACGTTAAAAAATACAATCAAAAAGTTTATTAAGCCTACGCCTTTTTTAAAAATTATAATATCCAAAATAGCTAATAATTTTAGTAAAAAGTCAAAAAAAATTGATGATGAATCATTAAAATATTTAAAAAAATATTTCAGAAAAGAAGTTGAAAAGCTTGAAACTTTAAATATTGATACTTCTAAATGGAGAGACTATTAACAATGAGATCAATAACAATCAAAAACTTAATCACACCCATATTACTGCTTGGAATATTTTTTATTCCATTCAATTCTTGGTCTGGTATTGGGTTTTTAGGCGAATATTATAGAGACTCTTGCTTCTTATTTTTCTCTTTTGCTTTTGTTCTTATACTTTTCAAAAGGAGAATTAACATCCCTATAAAAAATTTAATTTTTCAATTTTTAATTCTCTTTATACTATGGTCTGTGCTAGCAACTTTGTTTAATGCTCACAATATAGCTGATTATTACTTTAAACAAACTTCAGGATTTTCAAGATTTATAAACCAATTTGGCTCGCTCATTATTGCATCAGTTATAATCCCGTTAACTTTCTATAATGGTTTTAAGTGGATTAACATTAACAAGACTTTTATGCTGATTAGAAGAGTAGTTTTAGCGTCTTTAATTATCGTATTAATATATTCGATAATTGAGATTTTAATAGTGAAGTTTAATATGGTCAATTTAAAAAAACCATTATTAAATCTCTTTGATTATTTTCCGTTCACAGAAGCAAAAATTGACATGAGGCTTAAAAGAATTTCATCAGTAACTTTTGAACCTCCAGCTTTAGGCACCTATTTGATTTCAATTGCAGGCTGGATGTTTAGCTATATACTAACCGAAAAAAAGGAGCTCAAATATTTACCAGCTTTAATTGTTCTCTTTTTGGGTTTTATGTCGGGTTCTAGGGCAGCCTTCTTTGCAATTATCATCCAATTTATTATAGCAATACTCCTTTTTTTAAAGAGCAAAAAGGCAACTAATAACTTATATAAAGTGTTAATTGTATTTTCAGTAGCTTTTGTTTTAACCTTAACTTATTTTAATAAACCTATATTTGATTATGTAAAAAAAGAAGTTAACTCTTTTAAACTAGATGATTCAACACATGCCCTTTCTAATAAATCTAGATTTGGCATACAACAAGCAATGTTTAATGTGTTTCTTGAAAACCCAATTTCAGGAACAGGTTATGGTCTTCAATCATTTGAATCAAGAAAAAAATATCCTGTATGGGCTAAGAAAAACAACTGGGAATTCAGACTAAAATATTTAAACCAAAATGACAAAAGATTTCCTCCAGGCTATAACATGTATTTAAGAATTTTAAGTGAAACAGGCTTAATAGGATTTTTAATTTTCAGCTTAATTTTCTTGCAAATTTTTTTATGGTGTTTCAATAATTTGAAATCAGATGATTCAACAATTGCTTTTATCATATTGATATCCATGATAGGGTTCTCTCTAAATTGGCTCAAGATGGATTCTTTTCGAATTTATTTTTTCTGGCTTTGCTTGGCTTTAATATGGATTATTGAACAAAGAAAAATATTGCAAAATGAATAAAAGATTAATAGTTGCTATACCACATTATAACAATCATAAAGATTTGTTAGAAAGCATTAAATCTATTGATGAAACTTTTGCCGTAGACTTGGTTGTAGTTGATGATGGCAGTGATATTAAACCAAAGCTTGCACAAATTCAAACTAAATTAAAAAATGGATTAGTTAAATTAATATGCCTTGCAGAAAATAAAGGCATTACCCACGCTTTAAATATAGCTTTAGATTTTGCAAAAAAAAATAACTACAAATACATTGCTAGGCTAGACGCAGGCGATATCTGTTATAAAAACAAATTTTCAAAACAAATAACCTTTTTGCAAAAAAATAATGAAATACAGTTAGTTGGCACATGGGCTAGAGTTGTAAAAGCTAATGGCGATTTCTTATACAATCTCAAACACCCTTCTTTAGATAAAGTTATCAGAAAAAAAATGTATTTAAATAGTATGTTCGTTCACCCAACAATTATGTTTAAGTCATCAATACTTGAAAAAGTTAAAGAATACCCAGTAAATTATGCAAATTCTGCCCAAGACTATGCTTTTCTATTTGAAGTATTAAAATATTATAAATGCGCTAACATTCCAGAAATTTTACTAGACTATGTCGTAAGCGAAAATTCAATTTCAAAAATTAGAAGAAAAGAGCAAGTATTTAATCGAATCAAAATTTTACTTTCAAACTTTAGATTTGGTTTTTATCCAATTTACGGATTAATAAGAAATATTATTATATTTTTTATTCCGCTTTCTTTTTTAAACTCAATTAAAAGAACATTTTGGTGAAACTAGAAAAAGCATATAATTATTTAGGTTTTTTAATTTGCCTTTCAATTCCATTTATGACATATGCAAAGGCTTTTGTCAATATATGTATGATTTGCCTGTTCCTAATTCTTGTTGTTTTACAGAAGAAGCAAAACTTTTTAGAAATTATAAAGAACACTTTTTTTAAAATATTTTTGATATTTCTATTATTTGTAACTCTATTTACCGTTTTTAATTCTTCTTTCTTTCTTGATTTTTCTGAAACCAGAAAAATAGCGCAAACAGCTCTTTTATTTATCTTGTTTTCATCCGTTAATGATAAGCGCCTTTTGATTTATGGATTTGTTTTAGGGGTCTTTATTACCAGTCTCATAACCGGAATAAATATCATTAATTATTATTTGAACTCTTTTGAGCTGTTAATATCAAAATCATCAGTTGAAGATCTATTTATTACACAGAGGTTATATCTTGGCTTTTTCACAGTAATTTCAGCTGTATTACTTTTAAACATTTATAAAACTAGTTTAAATAAAGTTCAAAAATACTCAAGTCTTCTGCTGATTATTTACTTTTTATTTGTTTTGTTTCTAATTTCATCTAGAAGCGCCTTGTTAATAGCAGTTGTAGTTTTTTTAACGACTATTATTTATGAACTCAAACCTCAACATAGCTTTCTGTTGGTTGCAGGAGCTGTTTTAATTTTTTCTTCAATTATTTATACAAACAAAAATTTATCAAATAGATTTTTATATTCTGAAGATTCGATTAGATCTTCTTTTATTGACAAGATAAAAACGCATGAGCCTAGATATGATATATGGAAGTTTTCAGGCCAAATATTTAAAGAGGAAAAACCATATTTTTTTGGAATTGGCACATTCAAAACACAGGAATTATTGGTCTCCAAATATCAGCTAATGCCAATTGAAAAAAGAAAGAATTGGTTTATAGAAAGGAATTTTAATACGCACAATCAGTATATTGACATTATCATATCATACGGAATTATTGGTCTTTTAATTTTTTTAGTTTTCGTCAAGGAAATAGTCAAGTTTTCGTTAAAGAACATACATTCTTTGAACTTAGTTATTAGTCTACTTTTATTTTTACTTGTCGAAAATATATTTCACAGGCAACTAGGTTCTTTCATTTTTGCTCTAACTTTAGTTTTGGCTTTATTTTTAATTAAATCGAAAAATGAAAAAAATATTAATTGTTGATTGGCTAGAAAAGTATGGTGGTGCAGAAAGAGTTTTAACTGTTTTAAACAAACAGTTTGACTTTGATAAATGCTTCACTTTAATTAATATAATGTCTAATAGCGATCTCAATAGAGTTTTTAATGGTAAAAAAATCAAGATTATAGAATCCAATTTAAGGCTGGTGAGATCAGGTTTTAGGTATTTGTTTTTTTTATTCCCTTTTTTCATTTCTAGATTTAAGTCTGATGACACTAATGCTCTTATAATCTCGTCTTCTTTTTCTGTTGCTAAAGGTTTTAAAAAGCGGAGTAATCAAACACATATTTGTTACTATCAGGCAAGAAATCAAAGGTATATTTGGGATAGAGAAAACATATATTTTTCTTGGTGGCAAAAAACCTTATTAGCTCCACTATTATTTTTATTACGTAAAATTGATATTAAACATTCAGGAAGGCCAGATTATATTATTGCAAACTCTTTGTTTATAAAAGATTGGATTAAAAAAAACTACAATATAGAATCATCTGTTATATACCCGCCTGTCGACACAAAACTTTTTAAATTTCAAAAAAACAAACAAGATTACTTTATTACTACCGCTAGATTAGAACCATATAAACGGGTTGACTTACTGGTTAAGGCATTTAACAAGACGGGAGATATATTATATGTGGTTGGCGATGGTTCCATGAAAAAAAGATTGAGGAAAACTGCAAAGCAAAACATTAAGTTTTTTGATTTTCTTGAGCCCAAAGAGGTTATGGAGTTGGTGAGTAAAGCAAAAGCTTTTGTTCATGCAGGAATAGAGGATTTTGGTATCGCACCGGTTGAGGCACAATCATGTGGTACACCAGTAATTGCCTATAATTTAGGTGGACTTTCGGAAACAGTAATTGATGGAAAAACAGGAATACTTTTTAATTTTCAAACAACTGATGCAATTTTAGACGCATTAAAACGTTTTAATAAAACTAAATTTAATCTGAGAAAAATAAGTAAACATGCCGAGCAGTTCTCTGAAGAAAGGTTCGCCCAAAACTTTCAGAATTTCATTGACTTGAAAATAAAAAAATAAAATTACCTTATGGTAAAAAAGTACGCAGGTAGATATTCAAAATATTTAAGGCCAATTGCTGTCTTTTTTGATTTATTAGTGCTGAATTCTTTTGTCTATTTATATTTAGATAAGGAGTTAATTCAGCCTGTTATAATTGCTGCCTTTTCTTTTCTTTGGGTCATTTCAGCGTTAATAACCAAGTTTTACGAAGTCTATAGATTTACAAAATTTATAAAAATTGTTTCATATGTTTTCTACCAACTATTACTGTTTTCAATTTTTATATTTGCATTTTTTGGTGTGTCAGAAACTCTAAACCCTGGCTTGTCAAAAACCTTAATTTTTCTATTATATACTTTTCTCCTGGTATCATTGTTTAAGTTTACCCTTTTTTATGGATTACAAAGCTATAGGCTGGGTTTTGGTGGCAACTTTAGAAAGACGATAATTATTGGTAATGACGAATCTGTAGAAGAGCTAAAAGAATTTTTTATCTCTCAAAAGGAGCTAGGTTATGAAAATAGAAAGACCTTTAGCTTCAAATCTCCTTCTGATTTAGATTTGCAAGAATGCTTTGATTTTATTCTATCAAGGAATATTGATGAGGTCTATTGCTCTGCAAATGAACTTGAGGAAAATCAATTAAATCTTTTAATTGAATTCTGTGAAAATAATTTCAAAATCCTAAAATTTATTTCTAAAAGAGGAGGCTTACTTTCTAAGAAATTAAAAACTGAGATATACGGGCTTTCAACAGTTCAGTCTCTAAGACAAATGCCTCTTTCAAATGATTACAACACTCTTGTAAAAAGATTTTTTGATATAGTTTTTTCATTATTTATTATTATGTTTTTTCTTTCATGGATTACTCCAATAATAGCTTTATTAATAAAAATTGAAAGCAGTGGCCCAGTCTTTTTTAAGCAAACTAGAAACGGAATTAAGTATAAAGAGTTTACCTGTTATAAGTTCAGATCAATGGTTCAAAATATTGACGCTGATATTCAACAGGCAACTAAAAACGATAAAAGAGTGACTAAGATTGGTAGGATTCTAAGGAATACAAGCCTGGATGAACTACCACAATTCTATAATGTTTTAATTGGAAATATGTCTGTAGTAGGTCCAAGACCCCACATGATAAAAGAAAACGAAAGGTACTCAAAATCAGTAAACAAGTTTATGGTACGTCATTTTGTTAAACCAGGGATTACTGGATTAGCACAAGTGAAGGGATTTAGAGGTGAAATTGAAACAAATGAGGACATAATTAATAGAGTTAAGTTCGATATTTATTATTTGGAAAACTGGTCTTTAATCTTGGATTTAAATATTGTATTTTTGACTGCAATAAATTTTTTAACCGGCCATAAAAAGGCATACTAAACTTTTGTTCACAATGAATATAATGATATTAGGCTCAGGTGGAAGAGAGCATGCTTTTGCGTATAAAATTAAGCAAAGTAAGTTGTGCAAAAATTTATACGTAGCACCAGGAAACTCCGGTACAAATGTGATAGCGACTAATCTAGAAATTCAGGTTAATGAATTTGAGCTTATTGCAGATGCGATTCAAAAATATGTGATTTCAATGGTAATTGTTGGACCTGAAGTACCATTGGTTAATGGCCTAAATGATTACATTAAAAGTCACAAAAAATTAAGTAATGTAATAGTAATTGGACCAAACCAACATGCATCTCAGCTTGAAGGAAGTAAAGATTTTGCTAAAGATTTTTTAAATCGTCACAATATTCCGACAGCTGCACACAAAACATTTACGGCCCAAACAATCGATGATGCATTTTCATACATTGATTCAATGCCTGCACCATATGTTTTAAAGGCTGATGGTCTTGCAGCTGGTAAGGGTGTATTAATTATTGATGATCCTAAAGAAGCCAAAAATGAGCTGAATGAAATGTTGATAAAATCTAAATTTGGAGAAGCTGGAAATAGTGTAGTTATAGAAGAATTCCTTGATGGAATTGAATTAAGTTGTTTCGCTTTAACAGATGGAAAAGATTATAAATTATTGCCAAGTGCAAAAGATTACAAAAGAATCGGAGAAGGAGATACAGGACTAAATACTGGCGGAATGGGAGCAGTTTCCCCCCCCCCACATTTTTAACACAAGACTTTTTTAATAAGATTGAAAAAAAAGTGATTAAGCCTACTATTGACGGTCTTAAAAATGATAATATAGATTATCAAGGGTTTTTGTTTTTTGGCCTAATTAAAGTAAAAGAGGAGCCATATGTAATCGAGTATAATGTTAGAATGGGAGATCCAGAATCTGAAGTTGTTTTACCAAGAATAAAATCTGACTTTTTAGAGCTTTTATTATCGATAAGCAACGGTGAATTATCCAACCATCAACTTGAAATTGATAGTCAACAAGCTGCTACAGTTTTTTTAGTTTCAGGAGGTTATCCTGAAAAATATGAAAAAGGCAAAGAGATCTTCGGACTGGATATAAAATCAGACTCTATATTATTTCATGCTGGAGCGAAATCTGAAAATGGATTAGTAAAGACAAATGGTGGTAGAGTCATTGCTATTACTTCAATGGCAGATTCTGTAAAAGATGCTCTAGTGAAATCTTACGAAACGATTAAGAATATAAAATTTGAAAATATGAATTATAGAAAAGATATAGGCTTCGATTTATAAAAAATCATGAGCTGTTATTGTCATATCTTCTTCATTGTTGTCGTCAAACTTCTTTAGTTGAATCATCCAATAACAAAATGCAGCAGCTCCTATTGACATAAAAATCCACACCATAATATTTGACAACCACCAGTTGTAGTCTCCAACCTCTCTTAATATATCAAAAGGGATAAAAAAATAGTTAACAAAAAGATTTTCAATAGCGTAAAATATCTCTTTCATTATGAATCATAATTATTTACTTTGCAAATATACAAATCTTTAAATGATAATCAGGGTTTTTAAATTCACAAAATTACCTCAAGTAGTTGCAGCAATAATTATTTCAATTTTAATAATGCTCGCTTTTAAAAACATAGATAATTTAGTCGCTGAAATATATTCTCTTTCACTTTTAGTCGCAATTTTTTTCCTCTCCCTTTTTATAATTTCCAAAAACTCAATTTTAAAAAACAACCAATATATTTCATTAGGTCTTATTATTTTTTGTGGCATTTATTTTAAAATGCCGTCTGAAATAAACATTACAGCTTCTTATTTGATTCTGTTGCTATCCATTAGAAAAATTTACAGTTTAAAATCAAAAAAAAATAAAAATAAAAAATTGTTTGATATTGGATTTTGGTATTTAATCTCGATTATTTTAAATCCTGTCAACCTATTTTTTATCATTACTATTTTGACCGGTATGTTTATTTTTTATAAAATAAGCCCTGTAGTAATATTAAAAATAGTTGCAGGAATGCTAGGCGCCACACTGATGGCTCTTTTCTATTTTGATTTAACAGAAAATACCCCATTAACACAAGATTACTTTATTGATATTATTGATCAAATTTGGATTACATATAGCGCTAATGATACATTTCTAAATCAGAATCTTGACCATTGGTTATTTGCATCAATTAGCCTTTTAATATTTTTGTATTATTCTTTTAGATTTTTTGGAAATAATCTTGGGGAACGAATAAAAAACCTATTTCTTCTTACTTTTTTTATTAATTCCATTCTCATATCTTTTGTAATTAATGAATATTCTATTTTCTTATTTTTTCCATTTCTGGTAACTTTGGTAAAAATAATTTCTGAATTAAAGGATAGTTTGTTTTTTGAAACAGTTGTTTTAATAGCAATAATACTAAACTCTTATCCTTATAATTTTTTAACAAACTAAAGAATGAAAGTAGAAGTCTCAAATGGTGAATTGCTAGATAAGCTATCAATTTTAGAATTAAAGCTGAAAAATATCAAAGACAATAAAAAATTAATAAATATTAAAAATGAGCATGGCGGTCTAAGCCCACTTTGTAATAATTTGTTTGACAATTATGGCAATGAGCTGAGAAGTCTTTATGCTAAGCTTTCTGAAATAAATGCTGAATTATGGAAAATTGAAGATGATATAAGAGAGTGTGAAAGAAATAAAGATTTTGGAGATGAATTTGTTCAATTGGCAAGAGCTGTGTATTTCACAAACGATAAAAGAAGTGATGTAAAAAAATCTATTAATTTACTAACCGAATCTGGTTTTGTTGAAGAAAAGTCATACGAGGATTACAAATAATTAAATTTAAACTTGACCAAACACTTACTAATAATTAGGTTGTCAGCATTTGGAGATGTCGCTATGACAGTCCCTGTTATTAGCATTTTGAGAAGTA
>CACHNE010000026.1 GCA_902581145.1 uncultured Bacteroidota bacterium
ATTTGAGTTTTCCTATGTAAAAAGTATTTATATTTCTAAAAACTTTGTTTCCATTACAAAATATGATTTAAAAAATTGGGATGAAGTAACCCTAGAATTAAGGAATTTTATCAAAAATTATTTAGAAAAAAATGAGGTGAATTTTAAACGTAAAGAAGTTAAAACAGAGGAAATCGATCTTGATGAAACATCAAAAAAAATTATTTCAATTCTTAACGAATATATTAAGCCTGCTGTATCATCTGATGGTGGAAACATTCTTTTTGATTCTTATGATAAGGATAAAAAACTTGTAAAAGTTATACTACAAGGTGCGTGTAGTGGATGTCCTTCTTCAACTGTAACGCTAAAAAATGGTATTGAGAACATGCTCAAAGAAATGTTGTCGGATAAGGTAAACTCAGTTGAAGCTATAAATGGTTAAAATCCAATCATTTTGTACATTTGATTTGATGAGAAATAATCTTTTTAAAATTTTACTTTTACTATTTATTTTAATTTCATGCAGCGATGATATGAAAAATGGTAACAATTTAAAGAACGAATCAAGTCCATATTTACTTCAACATGTAGAAAATCCTGTTAATTGGAATCCTTGGGATAATAAATATTTAAAGCAGGCTAAAAAGGAAAATAAATTAGTAATAATTAGTATTGGTTATGCATCATGTCACTGGTGTCATGTTATGGAAAGAGAAAGTTTTCAGGATTTAGAAGTTGCAGAATTAATGAATGAAAAATTTATTTCCATAAAAGTTGACAGGGAAGAGAGACCCGATATTGATCAAGTATATATGAATGCAATTCAACTAATTACAGGTAGTGGAGGTTGGCCATTAAATGTGATAACCCTTCCCGACGGAAGACCTATTTGGGGGGGTACATATTTTTCTAAAGAACAATGGTCTTCAGCTTTGAAACAAATTTCCGAATTATATGAATCAGAGCCTGAAAAATTTATTTCTTATGCTGAAAGGGTTCAAGAAGGAATTAATTCACTAAACGTAGTTGAATCCAAAACAAATAGCTTTGAAAACGTTGATTTAAGTAAATATTCTGAGTCATTATTAAAAGATATTGATGAGAAATATGGTGGATTCAAAGGTGCTCCAAAATTTATGATGCCAAATAATTTAGAATTTTTGTTGAGATATAGTATTCAAAACAAACAGGAAAATTCTAAAGATAAAATATTAAAGTCATTAGACATGATGGCATATGGTGGAATATTTGATCACGTTGAGGGAGGTTTTTCAAGATATTCTACAGATGAAAGGTGGCATGTTCCTCATTTTGAAAAAATGCTGTATGATAATGGGCAATTAATGAGTCTTTACTCTGTTGGATATAAAATCTCAAAAAGCGAACTGTATAAACAAACTATTTATAAAATTCATGGGTATATAAACTCTGAAATGAAAGATATTTCAGGTGGATATTACTCTTCACTTGATGCCGACAGTAAACTTGAAGATGGCAGCTATGCTGAGGGAGAGTATTATACCTGGAGGAAAGAAGAATTAGAAAAAATTATTCAAGATAATTTTGATTTGTTTTCAGAATATTTTAATGTAAATGAATATGGGTTCTGGGAGGAAGAAAATAAATATATTTTAACAAGAACAATTTCTGATGAGGAGTTTATAGAGAAAAATAATCTACAACATACAGAATTTAATAATATTAAATCCGCCTGGTTAAATAAACTAAAAATTGCTAGAAAAGAAAAAAAGAAACCTAGTCTTGATTATAAGATAATTACATCATGGAATGGACTAATGATAAGCGGATATGTTAATGCTTATAAAGCCATTAACGATGAAGTTTTTATGAATGAAGCAATTAATGCATGTGAATTCATTTATTCAAATTTGGCTAAAAAGGATGGGGGATTATTTCATAATTATGTTAACGGACAAAGTAAAATAAATGGTTATTTAGAGGACTATGCAATGGTAATTCAAGCTAGTCTTGACCTGTATGAAATTACCTTGAATCAACTATGGATTGAAAGGGCGTTAAAATTGTCAGAATATGTGATTAACAATTTTTCCTCAAATGAATCTGATCTGTTTTATTTTACCTCAAAAAAAGATGAAGATTTAATTTCTAGATCTGTTGAATTTAGAGATAATGTAATCCCTTCTAGTAATTCGATTATGGCAAAAAATTTATTCAGGTTATATCACTACTTTGACAAAGAGGAATACTATGAAAGATCTAAAAATATGAGCTTTTCTGTTACTCAGGAGTTTGAAGCATATCCAAGTGGTTATTCAAATTGGTTTGATTTGATTTATAATTTAAAGTCAAATTACTATGAAGTAGCAGTGGTTGGGGAAAATGCTATTGAAAAAGTAAAACAAATTAATTCAAAATATATACCCAATAAATTGATAATTGGTTCGACTTCAGAAAATAATCTTCCATTATTAAAAAACAGATTTATTAAAGACAAAACTCTTATTTATGTTTGTGTCAACAAGGCTTGTAAAATGCCTACTGAAAGCATTGAAGAATCAGTTTCTTTGATTAATTATTAATTTTTTTTCCCTCAAAATCTTTTAAATATTTAGGTTGAAATTCTGCAACATCCACAAATTGTTTTTTGATATATTTTGAATGAGATAATATTCCCATTTCATTTGCTGAAGGGAGAATGTAGTCAGAAAAAAAGATATTTTCATGATTTAAATATTGCTTTATTTTTTTGTTGCAATCACCAACAAAATTAACAGTTGATGTCTCATAATAATTTGAAAATGAATCTGAACTTAAAATCATTGTATTGGCTTTGACTTTTAATTCAGGAATTTTACAATTAGTAGATTGAAATATTGCAAAGTAAATCTCATCTCTTCTTGCATCTGTAGCAGGAACTATATATCCTTCGGAACATTCAATTTTTCTTGCCAAAATATGCATAGTGTCTAAAGCTATAAGGGGGATATTTAGAGGAAAACAAATCCCTTTAGCAGCTGAAACTCCAATTCTTAAACCAGTGTATGAACCTGGTCCTTCAGATATCGCAACAGCCGATAAATCACTGGGTGATAATTTTGTTTTTTTGAACAATTTGTCGATAAAAACATGAAGATATTTTGAATGAGAATATTGCTCATAATATTGCTCTTCTAATCCAATTATATTGCCTCTTTCAGAAACGGAAACTGAACAGTTTTTATTTGATGTTTCTATATTTAAAATAATGGACATAAAAATTATCTTTTACCTAGATAGTAATCTAATACTTTTGTTTTAAATATAAAATCATATTTTGCATTTATCGAAGATGATAAAGCATTTAATAGCCTAATTCTTGACTGTTCCAAGTCAAAAGAATTAAGAGCTCCTAAGGAGAATCTTTCTTGGGAATTACTAAATGCTAATTCTTGAGATTTTAGAGATAATTGAGCAGCTTCAAAAGCCTTTAATGCAGCTTTTGCATCCGTAAATGCTCTTTGAATTGTAGATTCTAGATTAATTTTTACTTGATCTAATGCTAAATTGGTTGTTTCTTCTTGAATTTTTGATTTTTTTACCTGTGCTTTTGTTTGGTTTCTATTAAAAATTGGAATTGAAACATTCATATTTATTGAATGACCTTTATTGTCATTTAACTGATCTAGAAATTGATCATCTTCCGTTAAGTTTGAAAAGTTTGCAGAAGCATTAAATCCATAACCCATAGATACATTTGGTAAATAAGCACTTTTAGAAATCTTAGTTCCCAATTTTGCTAATTCGATGTCTCTTTCAGCAACTTTAATTTCATTACGATTTTGCATTGCATAATTTAATATAGGTGTGATATCATCATACATCAGATTTGCAGATGGGGTATCAATCTCTATAACTTCTACATCAAAATTTTCATAAGGCAATTGTAATAATTGTGCTAAAGTCAATAACGCAAGATCATGGTTATTTTCAGCAATAGTTAAATTTTGGATATCTCTACTGTAAGTTGCCTGTGTTTCAATTAACGTAGAATTTGGTTCTGAACCAGCCTCAACCAACGTTTTCACCTGATCAACTTGAAATTCTGAAAATTCAACCTGAAGCTTAGCTAATTCTAAATTTTCTTTGTTAAATAATACGTTTAAATAAGTGTTTGCAACATTAAGTGATATATCGTCCTTCAACTTTTCTAATTCAAATTGATTTCTTTCAAGGCTTAGTTTACTTTGATTTAATAAATTAATATTTCTAAATCCATTAAAAACACTTTGGGAAAAACCAATACCAACAGAAGTTGAATAAAATTCTCTATCTCTAAATTCTCCAGGGAAGACTTCAATATTTCCTAGACTTGCACCACCACTAATATTGGAACTTACAGCCGGTAAAAAATTTCCTTTCGCGCTTATGATATCTTGTTCAGATGAAAGTAGACTATTTTCAGCCTGAAGGATAGTTATATTATTCTCTAGCGCATGATCAACACATTGTTC
Source organism: uncultured Bacteroidota bacterium (assembly GCA_902581145.1). GTDB lineage: Bacteria > Bacteroidota > Bacteroidia > Flavobacteriales > Flavobacteriaceae > MED-G13. Next base: position 4,455 of record CACHNE010000026.1, read on the forward strand.
CAGGGTCCATATTTTGTCCTGTGCAAATGAAATGCTGGTTAAGAGCATGCAAAACTTTAAAATTTTAATTTTTTTCATATTTATCAAATAATATTAGTCTTCTAATTCTCTGGAATTTCTATCTTGTCTTCTTCTAGCTTCATCTTCATCCTCATCCTCAACAGAATTCCATACTTTAATTTTATCTCCTTCTTTTACCCCTTTTAATATTTCGACGTTAATTCCGTCAGAAATTCCTACTTCGACTTCTTTTGTAACGAATGAACCATTTTCATTGAGTATCTCAACAAAAGGTTTATCTGTAATTCTATTAAACTGTAATAAGGATTCATTGATACATAAAATATTATCTTTTTGACCAATTGACATAATTGCATTTGCACTATATCCAGCTCTTACATTAACACTTTCAGGAATTTCAACATCAGCTTTTATTTTAAATTGAACAGCACCACCTTGTTCTATACCTTTTGGTGCAACGAATGTCAACTTAGCTCTAAATTCATCTTTTTCGAGTGCGCCCAGAATAACCTTAATTTCAGATCCCTCAGCAAGTTTAGACACCTCAGTTTCATCAACTTGACCTTCAAAAATCATTTTGGTCATATCTGCAACAGTCGCAATAGTTGTACCTGGGCTAAATGTGTTAGTTTCAGTAATAGGGCTACCCTCCCTGATTGGAATTTCAAGAATAGTTCCCGAAATTTGAGATAAAACATTAGTATTTGCTGTGCTTCCCCCGGTTAAGGTTCCTTTTTTTATAATCTTAAAATCATTTTCGGCTTGTCTTAAGGATTCCATATTTTGTTCCATTGACAATTGACTATTTTCAAAGTCCTGCTTAGAAATAACTCCTTTTTCGTATAATTTTTCACTTCTATCAAAAAGTTTTTTTGCATTATCATAGGATAATTTTGCTGAGTTAATTCTACTTGTTGCACTTAGTAACGCTTGTTCATTAGGCACCACCCTAATGCTTGCTATTAAATCTCCTCTAATTACAATATCGCCCTCTTCTACAAAAATTTTATCTACGATACCGCTTACCTGTGGTTTCAATTCAATTTCATCCTCTGGGTTCAACTTCCCTGTGGCAACAACCTCTTTTTCAATTGAAGTGTAAAAAGGTTGTTCTGTTTCATAATCGATGATTGAAGCCGAATTTGCTTTCTTAAAATAATTTAATACATATAATAGTGAACCTATTATTACGAATATTACAATATACTTTACTTGTTTTTTCATTTATTTAATATTTAATTTTTTATTCTTCTCTTAAAGCATCGATTGGTTTTATACTCGTTGCTCTGTTAGCTGGTATTAATCCGATTAGTGTCCCAAAAATCACTAATATAATTACGGCAATAAAAACAACCAGTATGGGTACTGATGCATTGATTAAAATTGAGTCTGGTCCACTACCATAAGCAGAATCCATAGCAATTAAAATCCAACCACCCGTGATGATTCCAAAAATTCCTGCTATAATTGTCAAGAAGATTGATTCAATAACAATTTGTCTTTTTATCTCAAAAGGTGTAGCACCAATAGCCCTTCTTATGCCTATTTCTTTTGTTCTTTCTTTAACTGTGATAAGTAAAATATTTCCAATGGCAAATACACCAGCAATTAGAGTAGCAATACCTACAAACCAGGTCAAAAACTGCATACCCATCAAAAAACCTTCAAATCTGTCAAAGAGTTCACCCAAATTAAAACTTCCAAAAGCACGGTTATCATCTGGATGAACATAGTTCAAGTTCTTTAAAACCAGTTTTACATCTTTTTCTAATTGTCTAATATCAAAACCATCTTCACCAGTTACCGTGATCCAGCCTATATTGTCACCTTGATTATAGACCTTTTGAAAAGTTGTAAATGGAATATGTAATTGGCCTCCAAAATCAAAATCTCCTTGTTCAAAAACACCAACAACTTTATAATTTATCTCATTAATCTTTATAAAATCTCCAACTGCTTCTTCATCTGCATCAAATAATTGCTTGAAAACATCATCCGAAATGACAGCTACTTTCTTGCTTTCATTAATATCAGATTGATTTATAAACCTTCCAGCAATTAAATTCTTTTTTTGAATCTGATCAAGCAAAGGAAAGTCTCCAGACATTGTAAAACTAGCGTATTGAACGCCTCTTACGACCTGAGCATCTCTAGCGTTTCTGGGTAATAAAAATTTGATTCCTTTGACTTGATTTTTGATTTTTTCTAAATGAGAAAATTTTAAATTAGGTCTTCTTCCTTCTTGATACCCTTTAAAAGCTCTACTTGTTGATTGACCCCAAATAAAAACACTATTTGTTGCGTAATCTCCAAACTGAACACTAAACTTGTTTTCAATTCCTTTTGCTGAGCCCAGTAGACCTATTAAAAGAAGAATACCCCACCACACACCTATCATGGTAATTGCAGTTCTAAGCTTATTCTTTGTTAGGCTCTCCTTTAACTCCTGCCAAGTATCTATGTCAAATAAAAATCTAAACATATTATTCGTCTCTTAGAGCTACAATGGGTTTGATACTTGCTGCTCTGTTTGCTGGAACGTAAGCAGCGATCAATCCGGCTAATATTAAAGTAAATGTTGCTCCTACTACCAACGATGTACTTACTCCTGGATCGGTAATCCAATAATCTTCTAAATCAAAACTATTTAAAATTGCTCCCCCTAGAAGAAGACCAACATATCCAGAAATGGCAGTTACAAAAACTGATTCTAAAACAATAATTAATTTAATTGATGAGGGAGGTGCTCCTAGAGCTTTTCTTATTCCAATCTCCTTAGTTCTTTCCTTAACAATGAATATCATAATATTACTTATTCCTACAACACCGGCTACTAATGTACCCATTCCAATTATTAAAACTAATATTGCTAAAACTCCGTTAAACTGGGTTATTTCTTGATTTTCTCTTGCTTTATTTCTGGCTCTAACAGCTGACTGATCATTTTCAGCAACAAAGAAAATTTCTTTAATTTTGTCAACCATGTTATTACCCAAAGTTATCGCTTCTTGCTCTGTTAAATTAGGATTATAGGTTAAATTTATCTGGTCGATATAATCATTATTTCCATATATTTTTTGGGCGGTTGATATTGGCATATAAATTACTCTTGCTTCATTACTATCGGACCCTTCAGTCCTTTCAACAAAAACTCCAACGATTTTAAATTTAATCTTATTAAGATCAAGATATTTGCCAATAGGATCAATATCTCCAAACAAATCCTCAACAACT
>CACHNE010000027.1 GCA_902581145.1 uncultured Bacteroidota bacterium
GAAGCGATATCTTCCATTTTGGATTCTTTTTTATAAAATCAACCATTAAAGGCATCATCTTTTCTCGCTTACCCCACTCTGGCTGAATATATAAAATCGCATTTTTATTTACTTTTTTTGCCTCTTGCTCAGCAAATTTAAAATCATGGTTATTATATATTATTATTTTTAACTCATGAGCATGATTGTAAGCATCTTCGATCGGAAGTTTAGCTTTTTTTGGTGATAAACAAACCCAATCCCAGACACCTGTTAAAGGATAGGCACCAGAGGTTTCAATGTGTGTTTTTTTACCAAGCTTTTTTAGTGCTTTTGTTAATGGATTCATATTCCACATCAAAGGCTCACCCCCAGTAACTACAAAACAGTCTGAAAACCCAACTGATTTTTTTACTATTTCTTCAACCGAAATAATCGGGTGACTATTTACATCCCAGCTTTCTTTAACATCGCACCAATGACAACCAATATCACAACCGCCAGTTCGAATAAAATATGAAGCCATTCCTTTATGGTATCCTTCACCTTGAATGGTATAGAATGCCTCCATGATTGGAAGTGATTCTCCTTTTTCTAAAAGTAACTTTGTCTTTTTGTCCATTACAGAACAAATATAAAAATCTTAATATCTATATTTACCGACATAATTAAATATTTATAATGAGTGATTCAGAAACAAGAATAAATAAATTTTTAAGTGAGGTTGGGTACTGCTCAAGACGACAAGCAGATGCGCTAATTGATCAAGGCAGAGTTTATGTAAACCGAAAGCCAGCTAAGATGGGTATGAAAGTTTCTGAAGATGATATGATTGAAGTTGACGGAGAAAAAATCAATCAATCAAAAAAGAAAAAAATATTCATTGCCTTAAACAAACCAAGAGGGGTTGTGTGTACAACTAATGCAGGAGTTGAAGAAAATAATATTATTGATTTTTTGAATTTCCCTGAAAGGGTTTTCCCAATAGGTAGACTTGATAAATCAACCACAGGATTAATACTACTTACCAATGATGGAGAAACTGCAAACAGGATTCTAAAAACAGCAAATAACAATGAAAAAGAGTACTTAGTTAAAGTAAATAGACCAATTCCTGAGTCAATTCTTAAAAAAATGAGTGAAGGAGTTCCGATTCTTGGAAAGATCACAAGAAAATGTGTTGTTGAAAAAGTAAAAACAAATCAATTCAAAATTATATTAACTCAAGGATTAAATAGACAGATTAGAAGAATGTGCGATCACTTTGGTTATAAGGTTGTGTCTTTACAAAGAATTAGAATAATGAATGTTAAATTAGATTTACCCGAAGGTAAATACAGACTTTTAAACGATCAAGAAGTTAAAGGATTAAAAAAATAAACTATGGCTGAATTAATAGAAAAAAATCAACTTGAAAGTGAATTAATGAAACTATCGAATAAATGGAGTATTAATGATAAATTTTTGATTTGTAAGTATGAATTTAAAAATTTCAATGATGCGCTTTCTTTTATGAATAAAGTTGGAGTTAAATGTGAAGAAATGGATCATCATCCGAAGTGGACCAATGTATATAACAGATTAGAAATTGAACTTTTCACCCACGATAAAGATGGACTTACAATGAAAGATTTTGATTTAGCAATATTTATGGACCAAGAATTTGAAAGCCATGAATAAACTCACGCCATTTCATTTAGCCATCCCGGTTGATAATATTCCTGTTTGTAGAAAGTTCTATCGTGAAGTTCTTGGATGTGAAGAAGGTAGAAGTAGTGACCACTGGGTAGACTTTAATCTCTTTGGTCACCAACTTGTTATTCATTACAAAGAAAAATCTAACGAAGAAATTCATACAAACACTGTTGATGGTAAAAATGTACCGGTCCCTCATTTTGGAGTTGTATTAGAATGGGACACATTTCATAAATTTTCACACAACTTAAAAGAAAAAGGAGTAGAATTTATAATTGAACCTTATATACGTTTTGAAGGTAAGCCAGGTGAACAAGCAACCATGTTTTTTATGGATCCTGCTGGCAATGCGCTAGAATTTAAATCCTTTAAAGACTTTAATCAAATCTTTGCCACTTAATCAACCTTTGTATGCTAACAAGGTGTTTTTTAACAACATTGCTATTGTCATTGGCCCAACACCTCCAGGCACAGGAGTAATATAACTAGACTTTTTAGAAACATTTTCATAATCAACATCTCCAACAATTTTATATCCTTTTTCAGAACCATCAGCGACCCTAGTTATTCCAACATCAACAATGACAGCACCATCTTTTACCATATCCTCTTTCACAAAATTTGGAACTCCCAATGCTGAAATTATTATATCAGCCTGTTTGGTCAGCTCTTCAATATTTTTAGTTCTGCTATGCGCAAGTGTTACCGTTGAATTCCCAGGATTAGATTTTTGACTCATTAAAATACTTATGGGTCTACCAACAATATCGGATCTACCGATTACAACTGTATGTTTTCCAGAGGTTTCGACATTATATCTTTTGATAAGCTCCATGATTCCAAAAGGAGTTGCTGAAATAAAAGTTGGAAGACTAAGAGCCATTTTACCAAAATTTGTTGGATGAAAACCATCCACATCTTTGTCGGCATCAACAGCCATTAATATTTTTTGTGAGTCTATGTGTTTAGGTAAAGGAAGCTGAACAATATAACCGTCTATATCTCCATCATTATTCAACTCGTTAACTTTTTCAAGAAGTTCATTTTCAGAAATTGTTTCAGGAAGTTTTATCAGAGTAGACTCAAATCCAACTCTTTTACAAGCACGAACTTTACTGCCAACGTAGGTCAAACTTGCTCCGTCATCTCCAACAATAACCGCGGCTAAATGCGGAGGTCTTAAGCCCTTTACAACAATCTCTTTTACAGATTCTGCAATTTCAGCTTTAATGTCGTTACTTGTTTTTTTTCCGTCTAAAACTATCATCTACCTTTCATGTTTTGCATCATTTGCATCATTTTAACTTGACCCATTCCCTGCATCATCTTCATCATTTTACTCATTTGATTAAACTGCTTAATCAGTTGATTTATTTCTTCAACCGACCTTCCTGAACCTTTACTAATTCTTTTTTTTCGAGACTGATCTAATATTGAGGGAAGTGCTCTTTCTTTTGGCGTCATTGAATTAATAATCGCCTCTATTGGTTTAAAAGATTCATTATCAATTTGCTCACCTGATTGTTTCATCATTTTATTAGCTCCGGGGATCATACCAACTAAATCTTTCATGTCTCCCATCTTCTTTATCTGCTGAATCTGCTTCATGAAGTCATCTAAACCGAACTTGTTCTTTGCAATTTTCTTTTGAATTTTTCTTGCTTCCTCCTGGTCAAATTGCTGTTGCGCTCTTTCAACAAGAGAAACAACATCTCCCATTCCAAGAATTCTATCAGCCATTCTACTTGGATGAAATACATCTAGTGCATCCATTTTCTCACCTGTACCAATAAACTTGATTGGTTTATCTACTACACTTTTAATTGATAGGGCAGCACCACCTCGAGCATCACCATCTAATTTGGTAAGAACAACTCCGTCAAAATCCAACACATCATTAAATGCTTTGGCACTATTAACTGCATCTTGACCAGTCATAGAATCTACAACAAATAAAATTTCACTTGGCTTAATAGCCTTTTTAATATTTGAAATTTCATTCATCATTTCTTCATCAATTGCTAACCTACCTGCGGTATCAATAATGATTAAATTATGACCCTTTGATTTTCCATACTTAACCCCTGCCTTAGCAATTGCTACAGGGTCTTTATTGTCTTCTTCAGAATATACCTCGATATCTAAATCTTTTCCCAGTACATGTAGTTGCTCAATTGCTGCAGGTCTGTATACATCACAGGCTACCATTAATGGTTTTAAAGATTTCTTCTTTCTTATGTCATTAGCAAGCTTAGCAGTGAAGGTAGTTTTACCAGATCCTTGCAATCCTGACATTAAAACAATAGCAGGTTTATCTTTTAAATTTATTTCAGAAGTCTCACCACCCATCAATTCGGCCAATTCGTCTTTTACGATTTTAACCATTAATTGACCAGGTTTAAGATTTGTTAAAACATCTTGACCAATGGCTTTTTCTTTGACTCTTTGGGTAAAATCTCTGGCTGTTTTAAAGTTTACATCGGCATCAAGAAGTGCTCGCCTAACTTCTTTTAATGTTTCTGCAACATTTATTTCTGTTATACTTCCATGACCCTTTAAGACTTGTAGGGCTTTATCTAATTTTTCACTTAGATTACTAAACATACTGTAAAATAAAAAATTTAAAACTCATATTAAAATTACATTCTATCAACCACGCCAATACCCAAAAGTGATAACGCATTTTTTATTGTTATTCCAACTAATTTTGAGAGTTCAACTCTAAATGTTTTCTTGTCTTCAAAAGCAGATTTTAGAATCGGTAAAGATTGATAAAATGAATTGAATGATTTTACCAAATCGTAAACATAATTAGCTACTAGTGCTGGATTATGTGAGCTTGCAGCGCCATTAATAGCCGCAGGAAATAAATCAATTTGTTTAATCAATTCTTTTTCCTTGTCTTCCAATTTTCTATCATATTTATCTTTTGATAGCTCAAAATTAATACCGTTAAGAATTGATTGAATCCTTGCGTAAGAATATTGAATAAACGATGCAGTATTACCTTGAAAATCTACTGATTCTTTTGGGTCAAAAAGAATTCTTTTTTTAGGATCAACTTTAAGGATATAATATTTTAATGCACCTAAACCAACTGTGCGATAAACATTATTTTTTTCATCTTCAGAAAGCCCTTCAAGCTTTCCTAAACTTTTAGAAATCTCTTTTGCAGTGATGGTCATCTCTTGCATTAAATCATCAGCGTCAACAACAGTACCTTCTCTACTTTTCATTTTACCACTTGGCAGATCTACCATTCCATAGCTTAGATGAAATAAATTTTCAGACCACGAAAAACCAAGTTTTTTAAGTATTAAAAAAAGAACCTTAAAATGATAGTCCTGCTCATTACCCACAGTATAAACCATCGAGCTAATGTCAGGATAATCTTTTACTCTCTGCACGGCAGTACCAATATCTTGAGTCATGTAAACAGCTGTTCCATCAGCACGTAGTACAATCTTTTCATCTAGTCCATCATCAGTTAGATCACACCAAACTGAGCCATCATCTTTTTTGTAAAAAACACCTGATTTTAATCCGCTAGAAATAAATTCTTTACCTAACAAGTACGTGTCACTTTCATAATAATAACTATCAAAGTCAACACCTAAATTTTTGTAAGTTTCTTCAAACCCTTCATACACCCAGCCATTCATTTTTTTCCAAAGCTCTACTACATCTTTATCACCAGACTCCCATTGAATTAGCATTTCTTTTGCTCTTAGCAGAATGGGGGCATTTTGCTTAGCATCATTTTCGACAGCCCCACCTTTTATTAGCTCTTCAACTTCATTTTTATAAACATGGTCAAATTTGATGTAATAATCTCCAACAAACTTATCTCCTTTCAAATTAGTACTGGCCGGAGTTTCTCCGTTACCATAATCTGACCAAGCAATCATACTCTTACAAATATGAATTCCTCTATCATTTATAATTTGGGTTTTATATACTTTTTTTCCAGCTGCTTTGTAAATTTCAGACATACTATATCCCAAAAGATTATTTCTAATATGACCTAAGTGTAAGGGCTTATTAGTATTAGGAGATGAATATTCAACCATTACAGCTTCATCAGAAATAGTTTCAGAAAACCCATATTCTGGATTATCTTTTACAGAATTAAAAAAGCTTAAATAATGTTCATCAGCGATTGAAAGATTCAAGAATCCCGAAACAATATTATAAGAAACAACAGAACTATTTTCAACCAAATAATCACCGATTTTTTTAGCAATTTCTTTTGGGCCTAGTTTTAACTCTTTTACAAGTGGAAAAACCACAAAAGTAATGTCTCCCTCAAATTCTTTTTTGGTTTGCTGAAGCTCAATAGTATTGGGCTTAATTTGAAAGATGTTTTCAAGAGCATCTATAATACTATTCTTAATGATTTCTTGTATATACATTGTTGGAAGTAAAGATAGTATTTAATAATATTATTTTTTTGGTAAAAATATTTCCGCCATCATACACCTAGCACTACCACCTCCACACATCTCAATTGTATTGATTTCAGAGGAAATAATTTTTGAATATTTACTTATCAAGTTTTTTTGATTTTCATTTAAGGAATCTTCAGCTGATTTACTCATTACTAAAATACTTTCACCATCTTTATTCTCTAACTCAAGCATATTTCCTGCAAAATTTTCAACCTGTTTTTCAGAGATATCTATTAATTCTTTACCCGAATTTTTTATGCAATCAGTGATATTTTTTTTCTGTTCATCATTATCAATTGAATCCAAGCATATTATGACATAATCAACTGCAACACACATCATCACGTTAGTATGATATATTGGGACTCTTTTGTTATTATATGTTTGAAAAGAAGAAAATGTAACTGGCTTAAATTTAAAATCTTTACAAAATTGATTAAATAATTTTTGATTTGATCTTTTTGACAGTGAACAATAAGCAATTTTATTTTTTCTATCTAAAATCATACTTCCAGTTCCTTCTAAAAAGATGTTTTCTAATTCATGATAAGAGTAATCGATAATATTATCAATTTTAAACCCGTTTAAATTTAGAAAAGAAAATATTTCAGGCCTCCTTTCTAATCTTCTATTTCTTGCAAGCATAGGAAATAAGCAAACATCTCCGCTTTGATGTAACGAAATCCAATTATTTGGGAAAACTGAATCAGGCGTGTGATTTATATTGTCATCCAAAAAAACATGTGCATCTATATCATTACTTCTAAGTTTATCAACCATTTGATCAAATTCTCTCAAAGCCTGAAGACTGGTATTAGGAATTAATTTTTGGTAA
>CACHNE010000028.1 GCA_902581145.1 uncultured Bacteroidota bacterium
TGATAATTATCAATAATTTCTTGAACAACATCAGGATTTAAAAGTGTGCTAATATCTCCTAAATCTTCGGTTTGATTTGATGCAATTTTTCTTAAAATTCTTCTCATAATCTTCCCTGATCTAGTTTTTGGTAAACCAGTTGTAATCTGAATCTTATCAAGTTTTGCGATTGGGCCTATTTTCTCAGAAATCAATGAGTTAATTTCTGTTTTAATATGATTTATATTTTCCGGATTATATTTTAAAGTAATAAAGCCGTACAAAGCATTTCCTTTAATTTCATGAGGAAAGCCTACAATAGCTGATTCAACAATACTTTCATGTTCATTAATAGCATCTTCAATTGGAGCAGTTCCTAAATTATGTCCTGACACAATAATAACGTCATCAACACGACCGGTAATTCTAAAATTACCTTCTTTATCTTTAAATGCACCGTCACCTGTAAAATACATGTTTTTGAAAGCAGAAAAATAAGTGTCAATATACCTTTGATGATTGCCCCATATTGTTCTAGCAATGGAAGGCCATGGATACTTAATACATAGTTTTCCTACAGTGTTAGTTTGATTTAACTCTTCTCCTTCGTCATCTAATAAAATTGGTTGAACTCCTATAAAGGGTTTCGTTGCAAAAGTTGGCTTATCAGGGATAACTTTAGGTATCGACGATATTAAAATACCCCCTGTTTCCGTTTGCCACCAAGTATCAACAATAGGACAGTTATCTTTTCCAACATGTAAGCTGTACCATTGCCATGCTTCCTCATTTATAGGCTCACCAACCGTACCAAGAACTTTTAATGATTTTAAACTACAGTCTTTAAAATAACCAATACCTTGTTTAGCCAATGCCCTGATAGCTGTTGGGGCCGTATAAAATTGATTTACTTTATACTTATCAATGATTTGCCAAAATCTACTAAAATCAGGATAACTTGGAACACCCTCAAACATAATGGTTGATGCACCATTTGAAAGAGGTCCATAAAGAATGTAACTGTGACCGGTTATCCAACCTATATCTGCTGTACACCAGTAAACATCATCTTCTTCATATTGAAATATATTTTTGAATGTATATGATGTGTATACCATATAACCACCGCACGTATGAACCATTCCTTTAGGTTTTCCGGTAGAACCTGAGGTATAGAGAATAAATAAGGGATCTTCCGAATCCATAATCTCTGCTTCACATCTATCATCTACATTAGCTATCAAATCCTCAAGAAGAAAATCTCTTTTTTCAACCAAATTAACCGATTCATTTGTTCTTTTTATCAGTAATACTTTTTGCTGGGTTTTGCATATAACAATAGCATCATCAACAATAGCTTTGAGGTTTAGTATTTTTTTTCCACGATAGGAACCATCTGAGGTTATAATTAAAGAACTTTTACAATCATCTATCCTTGTAGCAAGGGCTTGTGAGGAAAATCCAGCAAAAACAACAGAATGAATTGCTCCAATTCTAGCACAAGCCAAAACTGAAAATGCTAACTCTGGAATCATGGGTAAATAAATACAGACTCTATCTCCCTTTTTTACACCCATAGATTTTAGAACATTTGCCATTTTACAAACCTCTTTGAGAAGCTCAGAATAGGTGAATAGTTTATTTTTTTCGCAAGGATCATTAGGCTCAAAAATAATAGCTGTTTTATCTGGGGTATTCATTGCATGTCTATCAATGCAATTAATTGTTATATTAAGTTTAGCATCTTTAAACCATGATACTTTTGCTTTTTTAAAATCCCAATCAACAACCTTAGACCATTTTTTATTCCAAATAAAATTTTGTGAAGCTAATTCATCCCAGAAAGTCTCAGGATTATTAACAGATTTTTTATAAAAATCATCATACTTTTTGCGTGTGTCAATCTGATAACTACTCATATTCAGGAATTCTTATATTATCCACAATTTTTTTAATTTTTTCCGGTGTTGGTGATGTAAATTTCATAACAATGTATGAGATTACAAAATTAACAACCATCGCTACACTACCAAAACCCTCAGGTGAAATACCAAACCAATAGTCATCTACAGAACCACCTCCAAAGAAGTTAAATTTAAATTTTAACATATAAAATACCATTAAACTTATTCCCACAAGCATTCCAGCAATTGCACCCTCTTTATTCATTTGTTTATAAAAAATTCCCATTACTATGGCTGGAAAGAAGGATGCAGCTGCCAAACCAAAAGCTAGAGCAACTACAGCAGCAACAAAACCAGGTGGATTTATTCCAAAATATCCAGCTATACATACGGCAAAAAAAGCTGAAATTCTTGCGGCAATTAATTCACCTTTTTCGCTTATTTCAGGGTAATATACCCTTTTAATTAGATCGTGTGAAACTGATGCTGAAATTACTAATAAAAGGCCGGCGGCTGTTGATAATGCTGCAGCTAATCCACCAGCAGCGACAAGGGCAACTACCCAATTTGGTAAGTTTGCAATTTCTGGGTTGGCTAGTACCATAATATCTCTATCAACATACAACTCATTTGAATAATCATTTGAATAATTAATCATTCCATCGTTATTTAAATCATCGAATTTAATTAATCCGGTATTTTCCCATTTTTTAAACCATTGTGGAATTTCAGAATAAGGCTTTGTTGAAATAGTTTCTAGTAAATTAGTTCTAGCAAAAGCTGCAACTGCTGGAGCAGTCGTGTAAAGTATAGCTATCAGCAACAGAGCAATCCCTGCTGATTTTCTTGCATCTGAAACTTTTTTAACTGTAAAAAATCTAACAATAACATGAGGTAAACCTGCAGTTCCAACCATTAGTGCTAATGTTATTGCAAAAACATCAATTAGAGGCTTAGTATTTTCTGTATATTCATTAAATCCTAATTCTACATTTAAATTATCAAGCTTGTCTAATAAATAAGTTGAATGCTCACTAATTAATTCACTTCCAAAACCTAATTGTGGTATTGGATTACCAGTCATTTGAATGGAAATAAAAATCGCAGGTACCATGAAGGCAAAAATTAATACACAATACTGAGCTACCTGTGTATATGTAATTCCTTTCATTCCACCTAATACAGCATAAAAAAGAACGATTAACATTCCAATTATAACTCCTATATCAATATCAACCTCTAAAAATCTTGAGAATACAATACCCACTCCCCTCATTTGTCCAGCAACATACGTGAAAGAAACCAACAAAGCACAGAATACAGCAACTAATCTTGCATTATTTGAGTAATAACGATCTCCAATGAATTCAGGAACCGTAAATTTTCCAAATTTCCTTAAATATGGAGCTAGAAGCAAGGCTAAAAGAACATATCCACCAGTCCATCCCATTAAATAAACTGCACCATCATAACCAGCAAAAGAAATAATACCAGCCATTGAAATGAAAGATGCTGCACTCATCCAATCTGCTGCAGTAGCCATCCCATTTGCCCAAGCTCCTACATCTCCACCAGCTACATAAAACTCTTTGGTTGATTGAACCCTTGACCAAATAGCGATTCCGATATAAATTGAGAATGTAATCCCTACAATTATATATGTCCAGCTTTGAATACTCATTTTTTATTTCTTAAAACCAAATTTTTTATCAAGATTGTTCATCAATTTAACATAAACAAAAATTAAAATTACAAAGACATAAATCGATCCTTGCTGGGCAAACCAAAAGCCAAGCTTAAAACCAGCTATTGAAAATTCATTTAAAAAATCTTTTAAAATAATTCCAAAAAGAAATGAAAAAACAAACCAAATTGTGAGAAGTATTTTTACATATTTGATATTAATCTTCCAATATTTTTCTGATTTATCCATTGATTTTATATTTATTTAATTGTTTTAAAACCTTTGGTGCTAAAATTAGAGTGCCTATCATTGTAGGAATAGCCATTAGAGCAAAAAATGTATCAATTAAATTAATCATCATTGATAAAGATGTTGTAGCACCTAACATAATACTAATTATGTAAATGTAATTATATTTTTTTTTGTTGTGATCACCTGCTAAAAATGAGAGACATTTAGTTCCATAATAAGAATATGAAAAGAGCGAAGATATACTAAATACAAATACGCAGGCAAGTAATATATAATTCCCTAATTCTGAGAAAGTGGACTCAAAAGCATTGGCTGTTAAGGTTACACCATCTGCCTGGGATTTCCAGGCTCCTGTTACCAGAATTGCTAAAGCGGTCATTGTACATACTAAAATTGTATCGATAAATGGTCCAAGCATAGCAACAAATCCTTCTTTCACAGGGTTATTTGTCTTTGCTGCACCGTGAGCCATAGGAGCCATTCCAATACCCGCTTCGTTAGAAAAAGCACCTCTTCTGATACCAAGAATTATTAATGCTCCCAAAACACCACCAAGAGCTGAATTACCTGAATAGTAATCAGCATTAAATGCATCGTAAAAAATAAGAAATACGTATTCTAGTAATTTATCATAATTGATTATTAATATTATTAAAACTGAAATAATATAAACACCCACCATAAATGGCACAAGTTTAGCAGAAACTCTACTAATTCTTTTTAGACCTCCAAGAATAACAATTGAAGTTAAAATGATAAGCGATAAACCAATAATTGTATTTGAAAATAAACCTACTTCAACACCATTTGGTCTTAAGATAATATCATTAATTGCCTGTGTTAGCTGATTAACATTAAAAACAGGTAATGCCCCAACCATACCGCAAAAACTAAAGAAAATTGCCATTGGCAGCCACTTTTTACCAAGACCATTTACAATAAAATACATTGGACCTCCTTGTTTGTTTCCTGCTGAGTCAACTCCCCTATACATTACTGCTAGTGCTGAAGTAAAAAATTTAGTTGACATTCCAATGAGACCACTAATCCACATCCAAAATATTGCTCCAGGACCTCCAATTGAAATTGCAACTGCCACACCTGCAATATTTCCCATACCAACTGTTGCTGAAAGGGCTGTTGTTAAAGCCTGAAAATGACTTATTTCTCCATCAGATTTTTTATCATCAAACTTGCCTCGAATGATGTCAATAGCGTGGAAAAAATATTTAAAAGGAATAAATCTTGAAATAATCAATAGATAAAGCCCACCTCCTATTAGAATTATTAGCAGTGGATAACCCCAGACAAATGATGATATTTCTGAAATTATCTTATCAATGCTCAAAATATTCTTTTAAGTAATTTTCCGTATTATCAAAAATTCTTTGTGAAATGTTTTTTGAATCAGATTTAAGAAATTTTTCTGAAGTTATATTTTCATAAAGCTCAACATATCTTTCAGACACAGAGTTCACATAATCGTCAGACATTTTAGGAACTCTTTGACCCTCTAAACCTTGAAAGTGATTAGAAATCAACCATTGTCTGACAAATTCCTTTGAAAGTTGTTTTTGTGGCTTGTTACCATCTTGTCTTTCTTTATATCCTTCTTTGTAGAAATACCTTGACGAGTCTGGTGTATGTATTTCATCTATGAGAACTATATCTCCATTATTAGTTTTTCCAAATTCATATTTGGTATCTACTAGTATTAAACCTCTCTCTCTTGCAATTTCAGATCCTTTTTTAAAGAGAATTTTTGTGTAATTTTCAAGAATTTCATAATCTTCGATTGAAACAATACTTCTGTTAATTATTTCTTCTTTACTGATATCTTCATCATGATTACCTGACTCAGCTTTAGTTGCTGGGGTAATTATTGGTTCAGGAAATTTATCATTTTCTTTCATGCCATCTGGCATTTCAACACCACATAATTTTCTGATTCCTTTTTTATATTGTCTTGCAGCATGACCCGATAAATATCCTCTAATAACCATTTCAACCTTAAAAGGTGTACATAAGTGCCCAACCGAAACATTAGGGTCAGGACTATGAATAAGCCAATTAGGAACTAAATCTTTAGTCTCATCCATCATTTTAATAGCAATTTGATTTAGAATTTGTCCTTTATATGGAATTCCTCTGGGCATGACTACATCAAATGCTGAAATTCTATCAGATGCAACCATTACAACAAGATTATTTTTTAAATAATAAACATCTCTAACCTTACCATGGTAAACGCTTTCTTGAAATGAAAAATTAAAATTTGAAGTTGTTAAGGTATCAACCATATTAGTTGTTATTTTCGATATTCTTGTATGCGTCAACTATCTTCTTGACTAATTTATTCCTAATAACATCTGATTCGTCCAAATGAACAATACCAACACCTGGTGTATTTTTTAAAATTAATATAGCTTCTTTAATTCCGGAAATAGCATTTCTTGGTAAATCGACCTGTCCCGGATCACCTGTAATAATAAACTTCGCATTTTTCCCCATTCGTGTTAAAAACATTTTCATCTGTGAGTGAGTTGTATTTTGACCTTCATCTAAAATAACAAATGCGTTATCAAGTGTCCTACCTCTCATAAATGCCAAAGGAGCTATCTGTATCACTTCATCCTCCATATATTTTTTTAATTTTTCAGATGGAATCATGTCTTTTAAAGAATCGTATAATGGCTGCATGTATGGATCTAATTTTTCTTTTAAATCACCAGGCAAAAAACCAAGATTTTCCCCTGCTTCAATAGCAGGTCTTGTCAAAATAATTCTTTTAACATTTTTATTTTTTAAAGCTTTAACAGCCAATGCAATCCCAGTGTAAGTTTTTCCAGTTCCAGCAGGACCAATTGCGAATACCATATCGTTTTTATGAACACTATCAATAATTTTCCTTTGATTTAAAGTTCTTGCTTTAATGACTTTACCATTCACACCATGCAAAATTGGTTTATGACTATCACTTGACGTTTCTAAC
>CACHNE010000029.1 GCA_902581145.1 uncultured Bacteroidota bacterium
GTTTCTTTTTTTACATCAATTATTAATGAACTTGCTTAAAGTTAGTAAAAAAGTGGCAACTATATGGCAACTCATTTAGCACTCCTAAACTTTAATAAAAATTAATTAATTAAATAATGGCTTAGGTGGTTAGTCCTCAGGAAAATTTCTTACTATCCCAAAGCCTGAAGTACCTATTGCAAAGCCATATTTTCGGTTAGAGCAAGTATAAACCACAAAGTCATCACCCTTATAGTTGATGATTTCAGAATACTCACAATTTGCTTTTATATCTTTAGTAAGTGCATTGTATGTTTTTGACATTTCAGTATCTACCATAGCTCCAAAGAAATCTTCATATTTCATAGGCATTTGAAAAGAAAACCTATCATCTTTAATATTGTAAGCAGTGATAATTTTAACATTGGTTGCTACATTAGCGGAGTCCTTCATAACACCAAATCCATATGTAACCCAATCCTTATCATTTTCATCCAATCCCCAATCAACATACTCATAGCCATTTTCAATCACTACTTTTTTCCAAGTGTCTAATGAATTGATAGAAACAAGTTCATCATAAGTTTGACTTAATGAGAGAAGTGGAATAAATAGTAATAGTATTAGCTTTTTCATATCGTATGTTGGTTTAATTAATTCTTGAGAACCCATTGCCATTCCATTCCCATCTTATTGATTGTCTCCACTGACCCGTGTGTAACCACAGCCATGGCTCACCTTCAACCAAGTCCATCAATCCGTTATTATCAACATCCATCATCTTAATCCAAACATGATTTATAGAATTATAAATAATATTATTTGGTAACCAATCTGCAGTTTTATCTTCAAATTGTCTACCCCCATTTCCTTTAATTATGTGGTATAACCAAACGTCACTACATTCTGAAAAAACAGCGACATCTTTTATTCCGTCTCCATCTATATCATTCACAGCATAATCATGTGATAATGAAATTGTATTTCCCTCAGCATAGTTAATTTCAGCTGCATTAAAAAGTAAAGTTGAGTTTGCATTGTAATAATTTCCACTCCCATCTCCCCAAAAAACTGTTGGGCCTAAAAAATTAGGATCATTCTCATTTTCAGCATAGCTGCCTCCAAAAATTAAATCTACAAAACCATCTTCATCAACATCAGTTATTTCAGAGGACCATATTCCATAATATCCATAATTGCCATCAGGATACATAAAACCATTGTCAAAATCAGTTATAATCTGCGAAATCCATTTCCATTCAAATGTACCATCTCCGTTGTTAATTGCAAATCCATCAAATTCTCCTGACTGACCTAAAAATATATCTAAATCCCCATCATTATCAATATCACCTGAAGAAACAGTATGTGGTTGAAGAAGCGGAGTATCAACCAATACGTGTGTGTAACCATTTTCGGTGCTTAAGACAATATTAGGATAACTTAAATAATCATGTGCACCTGCAGGTCTAAACACATCAGGTTTATTATCTAAATTAAAGTCCCCAATTATTGTTTTACGTGAGTGATATACATCAATATTAGACTCATAAGGAAAATCGTTATCATAATAATAATTTTCTTCACCATCAGATATTACAAAATACCTATAATCCGGATTGGTATAGTCAGGAACAGGAATTCCTGTATTGATATCCAAATGTCCATCTAAATTAAAATCACCTACTCCATAATAAGTGTTTACGTGAGACCACCAATGATCAAACGTAAATAAATCTGAAAAAATATTATAAACATCAAGCCACGGTGTGTGATAATTTTCCCAATCATGAGAAGGTACATTGTAATTAAATGCATACACCTCTTCGTTTTGCGGATTACTTTCATTTTCTTCGATTTCATCACTCGAATTACCGCCACAACCTAAAACAAGTGGAATAAATAGTAATAGTATTAGCTTTTTCATATCGTTTCTTAGTCTTTAATTTAGTCTTTGATTTAATTGTCATCTAAAAATATTGAGGCTACAATTATTGAAATAATTATAATGGCAACAATGCAAATAATAATCTTTGTTTTGCCCCTCTCTTTCCCTAATTTTTTTACGTCACCAACCTCATCTTTATTTCCGTGGTAAAAAATCATTTCTCAATTTTAATTTTTTTCATATAGTGGTTGGTTATAGTATTAAGTTGCCTTTTTTATATTTTTTAATTTGTCTTTTACTAAGGTTCTGAAATAGTGTCTTGTCATCATAATCTGATTCATAAAAAAAATCTTTTTTCAATTTTACGGACTCACCATTTTGATAAAAAGTTGGCGTTATATAGATTACTTCAGTTTGATTATTTTTAGATAGACTCGATAATTTTAAATCTTTTTTTGTTGAATAATAGAATAAAGAAAAATTGATTCTGTGTTTTTTCCTTGAATCATAAACTTCTGTTTTTCCAAGTGATTTATATTTTGGATATACTACATCTCCAATATTGACATATATTTCATTTTTATTAAACCCTGAGTACAAAGCTATTGTACCATCATTATGCTCTATTTTAACTGAGTTCATTTTGTTATAATATGTGAATGTTTTTGTGGTATCAACATTGTAGTTTCTAATTACATCTATAACAACTCCTTTTCTAACAGGAAATATTTTTTGAACTTCATCACTTGAAAATGAGTAAGATTTCCATCCTTTTGGATCTTCTTTGTCTGAGTATGTTGAACCTAAATATGAAAGCTCCTCCACAAACATTTGAGTCTCTTTTTTATATGGCAATATATAAACAAAGTCATCATCTACTTTTGGATTTATATTATGATTAAAAAACAAATAAGAATAATTAAATCCAATATTTTGTTCGTTATTCATAGGCTTTAGTCTAAATAACTTACCCTCAGGTTTTGACACCTTTTCTACCACCCTTGTTGAGCTCATAGTGTTCTCTAAAAAACTAAAATTAACTATCACTGTGATTGTATTAGGGCTCAAGTTTTTATACAAAAAATCAACAGTTTTATCATCGTTTACTTTATGTTCAATTTTGAAGTTTTGAGCAATTAAAATATATGGAATAAATAGTAGTAGTATTAGCTTTTTCATATCATTTTATTTGTTATCTACATATCGCATACCCTCAACTCCCTTACTTAGAATAACATCAACCTTAACATCAACCTTGTTTTCATTTTCAAAATAGACAGTATTAGTTTTGCTGATATAGATTTTTGTTCTTTCTTTTGGGGCTAATCCAAAGCTACGTATTACCACACCTGATTCTTTTTCTATTACTTTAACCATAACTTTTAATTCCGATTGATTAATTAACTCGGCAGAGTAATTCTTGTTATTGAATTCTCCTAAAATAAAGGTTTGATTAGCAGGGATAGTAAGACCTGATTTAAATGAAGAACAACCTAATGCAAGTGGAATAAATAGTATTAGTATTAGCTTTTTCAAATTTATGGTTTTTATACTCCTGATAAAATAATAAGAATATAAATCCCTGCTGCGGCTGCTATCCAAGCACCTCCTTTAGCAGTATTACCAAGAGTTTTAAGTATTGAAAATTTCACAACTTTGACTTCGTAAATATCCTTCTTAAGAATCGTTTGTGTGCTTCCATTATTTTCTAAAGTCATTGTTTTGTCATCTTTAGAAACCAATTGACCGCTAAATTTTGTTCTGTCAAGCATTTCAACTTGAATTTTTTGTTTTTTATCATCGATTGAAATAGTATCATAATTCACAGATTTGTAACTAAAACAACTTTGAAATAAAATTAAAAATGATAATAAAATAAAGAGATTTTTCATAATGATTTTTTAAGGTTGGTTATTACAATTTAGTGAAAAAGCTGTTTATGGTTTATCGTATGTTGGTTTAATTTTTTATTGATTTATTTTACTCCAAATACCAAAAAATGCAAACAAAAATAATAGTAAAATCAGCCCAATTCCTGTCACTCCATCAAAGTTAAAACCAAATTCTTGTGCATAAAAAAATGTAACAATACCAATCACTATTGTAATTAGGTTCAGAGTAATTTTTTTTTTCATATTACTAATTGTTCAATATAACTACAAGATAGTAAGTTGTTTAGGTTTTTTCAAGAAAGAAATGAGGATATTGATATGTCGTATGTTGGTTGTTAATTAGCCATAAAAAATATTGGCAAACTGTATGGGACTATTACTTTTTTTCCGTCTTGAGTCCCGGGTTTCACTATGGGTAGCATTTTAACCACTCTTACCGCTTCTCTTTCTAATTTTGGATGACGTGCTCGAGCTCTTACTCCAACAACTCTTCCTAAGGTATCAAATTTAAAAATAACAGCGATTCTTTGTTTTCCAGAAAACCCGAGCCCATCCGCACAACCTACGTCAAACTCCTTTGCGACAAATTTTGCAATCTTATCAGACATACATTTTCTTTTTTTCTCATTATTTCCCCTTTCACACCCTGGAAAAATGGGTACACTTTCAATCATTTCATAGTTCAGTTTAGCATTGTTTTTGGTTTCGGATTGCCCAAAAGACATTAATGGAATAAATAGTAATAGTATTAGCTTTTTCATATCGTATGTTGGTTTAATTTAATCACAAGTCCCGTCTTCAAATGCAATTACACCATTCCAATTAAGAGCCTCACAACTATTGCCGTAACTATTTCCGTCACAACCACAAACAGGGTCAACAACTGCAGGACAAGGTGATGCCAAGTTGATTAATGATTCATCAATACACATATTAGGAACATCCTCATCATCATCTTTACAACCAAATACTATTGGAATAAATAGTAATAGTATTAGCTTTTTCATTTTTTAAATTGAATATAGATTAGACACATACTGACTATTATCAAACAAACAATTATAACTTTATTATACCATTTTATCTTTTTCATATCGTATGTTGGTTTAGTTTTTAGCAGTCACCTCCACAGTTTACAGGTGCAGCTTCTATTAAATTATTTTGTTCTTCTAATGATGATTCAACCAATAAGTTATTAGGAGAGCCTGAAATAACCCCTGAGTTACGATAAAAAATCTCGCCATTTACCAATCCAATTTTATTGCCATTACTATATTCCATATAATCAGGTAAATCAATTATTAAATTAGAGTTAATTGTTGAGCAAATGTTATGGCAGCTTTCACCTCCTCCATTTGGACTACTGTTGCATACGCCACCAAATGCACCACATACAAATACAACATCTCTTAACCCATTTTCTTGAAAATGAAATATTTCAACTGCATTACCTCCACCTGTAATGTTAAAAGAGTAATAAAAATATTTTCCTACTAAATATTCAGATAAATTATCAACGCCCAAAACAGGCTCATTATTATCATCACTTGAATCGGAACTACAAGTAAGTAGAAGTGGAATAAATAGTAATATTATTAGCTTTTTCAAACTATTTTTTATTGTTCATTTTAATACCTGACATTGAAAACATTTGCCAAGAATTACCAACTTTCTTATACATATAAATTCCTCTTCCTGTAAAAATATTTTCATAATCATCATTAAACCTAGAGTATGTAGCATCCAAAACACAAATATTTTTTGATATCCAAACAACCCTTGATTTCTTTAGTTTACTGTATTTGTAACCATCTTGAACATTTGTCCTAATCTGCTTATAGAATTTAATCAATTCATCCTCATTATTAATCACAATAGGATTGTCAAAAAGAGATAATGTAACTGGAAATGTAAAGTAGGTTTTTATCTTATCAAAATCTGAATACTCAAAAGCTTTACTATATTCTTCCCATCTTTCAATAATCTTCTTTTCGGTTATCTTTTTCATTTTTTGAGAATTAGAGGCAATCTTTTTCTTCATTTGTACCTCCATTTTTTTCTTCATCATTTGATTCATATTCATCTCCTTCTTTTGTACCTGACTAAAAGAAATAAATGGAATAAATAGTAATAGTATTAGCTTTTTCATATAGTATGTTGGTTTAGAAACCGCTATCATCGGCTTTTGATTCTTGTCTTTCATTTTCTGCATTGTAATAGCCCATCCAAGTATCATAATGCCATACTTTCAAATTAACATAATAATTTTCTGCTACTTTGATTGGGTACATTTGAATAATGGTGGTTTTATCTTTTTTATTTAATACTAAACCCCATTTACTCCCCGATTTAGAATAATTTAAAGGAGCATTCCACCATTCATTATCGATAAAAGTTTCATACCCCAACCTTTCAAAAAAACCTCTTGTGTGAATAAGATAGTTTTTACAAGCATCATAACTCATACCTAATGCTGAGCCTTTGGGACTCATTAAAACTCCCACCAACTTATCGTTGTCATATGTAAAATTTTGCTGATATATTCTGTACAAAAAGTTATTGCCTAAATCAACAGTAGTGTATGTGCTTTTATTTTTCTTGAATTCCTTTTTGGCGTCTACTTTTGACATCCCATACTCTAAGCCTTTATAAATAGATTGGCTATGGGTTTGAATACAGAACAACAAGCCAAATATTATCATCGAATATCTCATAGTGTTTAGTTGTT
>CACHNE010000030.1 GCA_902581145.1 uncultured Bacteroidota bacterium
GGAGTGATGCAAATGGATTGATAAATAATTCACCTATTACTGAAGAGAAAGTCATGTCATTTGACGCTAATTATATATTTAGAACTCCAATTTTTACCGGAAGACTAACCGGTTTTTATTCTGAAGTTAAAGATGCCAATGAGATTTCATTTTATTATGCTGATGGTCTGGTGGGATTTGAAGACGATAGCGAGTTTATACAAGAGATTCTTCAAGGTATTGATAAGAAGTATTTAGGAGTTGAATTTGGAGTTGAGGCGCAGATTATACCAACTGTTAAGTTAAAGGGTGCAGCATCAATTGGACAATATACATATGACAACAATCCATACCTATATCTAGGTGCTGATAATAATACAGTTGCTGTTGGACCTTCAAATCTTGAAAACTATAAGATTGCCGGTGGTCCTCAAAGGGCTTATTCAGTTGGATTTGAATACAGAGATCCAGATTATTGGTTCATCGGAGTTACCTCTAACTTTTTCACTAATACATATGTTGATGTAAGTCCTCTTACCAGAACTCAAAACTTTTATTTAGCTCAAGATGGGCTTCCTTTTAATGATTATGATATTGATATTGCAAGAGATTTACTAAGACAAGAAAAATTTGACGATTATATGGTCGTAAATATGATTGGTGGAAAATCATGGAAAATAGATAATTATTTTGTTGGGTTTTTTGCAAGCATCAATAATATTCTTGATCAAAAATATAGAACTGGAGGGTTTGAACAAGGCAGAAATGCAAACTATCATCAGCTACTTCAAGACACAAATAAACCAAAGCGAGTTTTTGGACCTAAGTACTGGTATGGCCGAGGGACAAATTACTTTTTAAACTTATACTTTAGATTTTAAAAACAGAAAATATGAAATTAATTAATAAAATATCAATAGTATCTTTCATTACACTTTTTGCTTTTTCCTGCGTTCAGGATGATGATTATTCTGTTCCTCAAAGCATTGGACAAGAAGAAAATCAAAAATTAATTCAATTACTTAATGAAATCGAATATGGTTCAGCTGATTTAATGACTATTTCAGAGGTAAAGAACTTATTTATTGGTGGGGAGGTAAATGAAATTGAATCTAATTTAGTTGTTAGAGGTTACGTTTCATCATCTGATTTTAGTGGTAATTTTTACAAAGAATTTTATATGCAAGATGAAATTGAAAATCCAACTGCTGGAATTAAGGTTTCAATAAATCAGGTTGATAGCTATAACCAGTTTAACGTAGGTCGAGAGGTTTATATCAAGCTTCAAGGCCTTTCCATTGGTGAAACTAATTCTGGTGATGGTGTGATTGCTATTGGCGGTGGTGGAAATGCAGCTGGTGATGAGATTTCTGAAATTTCAGAGAATAGAGCATCTGATTGTATTTTGAGATCAGGTAATAGTTTTTCATTGGTGCCTTTAGCCCTTAATTTATCAGATATAAACGATAGTCATATTGGATTATATGTAAGCGCTCTAAGCGCACAATTCTCAGCTGGGCTTGATGGTCTCACTTACGTTGATCCTGATGAAGATTATGATACTCAACGAGATCTTGAAAGCTGTGTCGACTCTGGTACATTAAAGCTTGAAACAAGTGCATTTTCTAATTTTAATGATTCTATGCTTCCAACCGATGGAAGTGGTACAATAACAGGAATTATAACTCGTGATTATTTTGGGGATAATAGGGTGATGATGTTAAACACTAAAGATGATGTCAATTTTGATTCTTCAAGATGTGATCCATTATTTGCAGATGACTTCTCTTCAAATAATTTAGATAATTGGACAGTTGTCAGTGTAACCGGAGAACAGGAGTGGGAGATAACTCCTTATGGTAATCCTGCACCAAGCGCTAAGATTTCTGGTTATAGTGGAGGAAGTAATGCGAATGAAGATTGGTTAATCACTAGTACAATTGATTTAAGCACATTATCAACGATCACATTAAATTTTCAATCTGTAGTCAGATACAATGGTCCTTCTTTGGAGGTATACGCTTCATCTGATTATTCAGGAGGTGATCCTACATCTGATGGTAATTGGACTGAGCTTTCAGTAATATTAGATACTGATAGTAGTAGCTGGTCGTCGTGGACTGACTCTGGAAATATAGATTTAAGTTCTTACGCAGGTGGTAATGTTTATATTGCATTTAAGTATGTGTCTACATCATCTGCCTCTGCTACTTATGAGATAGATAATGTGTTACTTATAGGAGAATAGTTACATATGTCACATTCTATTGAAAACCGATATTTAGGGGAGCTCAGGACTCATTCAACACATTTGAAATCTTCAGATACAATTATCACTGATGCTCCAGTTGATAATAATGGAAAGGGTAATGCTTTTTCTCCCACTGATTTAGTTGCATCAGCATTATGTAGTTGCATGACAACTGTCATGGGAATTTGTGCAGAAAAAAATAATTTTGAACTTCCGGGATCAAAAGCATATGTAACTAAAATTATGGAATCACACCCCAGAAGAATATCAAAAATAATAATAGAAATTAATTTTGATAACAATAATCTTTCTGATCAGCAAACGGAAAAGTTAGTTGCTGTTGCAAAAGGATGTCCTGTTGCTCAAAGTTTAAGTTCTGATTTAATACAAGAAGTTAAGTTCAACTTTTAGTCAAGATTGTTATGAATAAAGTGTATTACGATGATAAATGTATTGTTTGTCATTCTGGAATTACTTTTTTGAAGAAAAAGCATCCCAAAAGCAATATTGAATTTTTTGAGATAAGTAGACTAGATGATCCTATCCCTTATTCAAAAGCAATCATAGGTGAATTTGAAACGAATAAATTTAAAGGCTTTGACACTATAATTATATTGTTAAGAGAACTAGGATATAAAAAGCTTTCTGTTATAATAGGTATACCGGTATTAAAACAGTTTTTCAGTATACTTTACTATATTTTTGCACAACTAATCAGACCCCTCTTACCAAAAAGAGAAGTCTGATTTAATTTTATCTGGAGACAATTATAAACTCTGACCTTCTATTCTTAGCATGTTCACCTTTAGAACACCCTGAGCTACAGTCAATCTCAGGATCTTCTTCACCCATTCCAAATCCGCTAATTCTATTCTCATCAATTCCTTTTGAAATCACGTATTGAGCTGTTGATTTTGCCCTTCTTTCTGAAAGTAATTTATTATATGATGCAGGTCCTCGACTATCAGTATGTGACTCCGCTTTGATAATCATCTTAGGATACTTTTTCATAATTGAAACTAATTTATCAAGCTCAAAAGCTGCTTGATTGGTGATATTAGCCTTGTCAAATTCAAAGTAAATTGGGTTCAATACTATTTTTTCTTCTACAATTAGTTCTTCAATTGGATCTAATTTTATTTTTAATAAAGGCGGATCAATATCTAAAAGTTTAATATCAATCATTTTACTTTCATAACCTTCCTTGCTTACCAACAATTGAATTTCATCTTCACATTCAAACATATAATCTACTAGACCTTCTTCACTCGTTTCTTTCGAATTATTTATGATTCCTGTATTATCTTTTACAGATGTCAGTGCAGCATCTATCGGTAAATCCGTTTTGGCATCAACAACAATTGATTCAAGTAATATATCACACAGAGGTTTTATTTTCTTAACTGCATATACATCATCACTACCCACTCCGCCTGCTCTATTTGAAGAAACAAACCCATTTGTACAATCATCTCCCATTTTAAAGGCAAAGTCGTCAGAATTACTATTAACTGGGAGTCCAACATTTCTTACATTAGACCATTTTCCGTCAACATTTTTTGAGTAAAAAACATCAAGACCTCCAAGTCCTAGATGCCCATTTGAAGAAAAATAAAGAGTGTTATCACAACACATATGAGGAAATACTTCCTGCTCCTCAGTATTTATTTTTTGACCTAGGTTAATAGGCTCTCCAAGACTGCCATCATCTTTGACTTCTGATTTATAAATGTCATAATTTCCGTATCCACCTGGCATATCAGAAGAAAAATATAATGTTTTACCATCACAACTTAATGCAGGATTCTTCATTGAATAGTATGCACTATTAATTTCTAATTCAGTAACATTCCAACCTTTATTAAAATTGCAATTACCATTGTTTTTCCATGTGATTTCTTTTTGAGTACATCTATTTGCTCTGTATAAATTAATAACACTTACTTGCTTAGTTGTTGAACCATTTTTAACAATAGAATCCTTGTAGTATGATTTAGAATAATATGTTTCTCTTGCAAAATACATTGTATCTCCTGACGGACTAAATGCGATAACTCCTTCATGGTATTTTGTATTAATTGCCTCTAGTGGAGTCTCGTTTATGTATACATCATTTATTACATCATATTTAAATACATCCAGTACATATTCTTCGTCTGACGTATAATTATTATACTTTTTATTTTGTGAGCCTTTTTGTTTTCTTCCTGAAGTCAAATAAAGCGCATTATCAAAAGTAAATGCACCAAAATCAGATGAAATTGTGTTAATATCTTTAAGGTTTTGCACATTAAATCTTTTCCCTTTTTTAATGATTTTATCTAAATAGTTTGGGGTGTTTCTAAATGCAATTGCTCTCGTATCATACGGTTTCATTTCAGAAAATTTTGACATCCAAACATTTGACTCTTTATACTTTCCATTAGCTTTTAACATTTCAGCATATCTAAAAATAGTCTCCGAATCAGGGTCATCATTTATTAATTTAGCATACCATTTCTCAGCATCTTTAGTGTTAAAAATATTGTAGTATGCATCTGCTAATCTGCTAATAACATAATTATCTGGGCTTTTTTCAGCTAACTTTAAATATTCTTGAGCTGCCTTAACATATTCAAGTCTATCAAAAAGCTTGTCGGCTTTCTTTGTTGAATTATTTTGAGCAAGTATAGGAGTTAAGCAAAATGATGTTATTATTAAAAGTGTAAGTATTTTTTTCATGTTATTATATTATGATTAGAAGTATCTTGGCGATCTTGACACTTTAGTTCTAAAGTTAATATCAAAGTTTATAAATATTTCATGTGATGCTTTGGTTAAAAAACTTAGTTCAGATTGAATGCTGTCATAAGCATAACCAATCCTGATCGAAGGAGAAACTAGAAAGTTAACCATCGCTGTTATTGAATCATCTGTTCTGTAACCTAATCCAACTTCAACAAAGTCGTACATAAATAAATTAGCATTTAAATCTAAACTTATTGGTGCTTCAGAAGCATATTTCATGAATGCATGAGGTTTGAATTTAAAATTATTATTGATATCAAATACATACCCTGCTGCTGCAAACATATGTCTAGTCTCTGAACCTATATTAAAATCATCACTATCTAAATGAACAGACTCTAATATATTTGGAACTGACACTGACACATAATATCTGTTTGGTTTGTAGAAATATAAACCTGCACCAAAATTTGGAGTATTTTCACTGACATCACTAGCAAAAAACGGATCATTAGGGTCAATTAATGCTAAGTCAATTAGTCCAATATCATGAAATGTTCCACCTGCTTTTATTCCAAAAGCTAATCTATTTTCATTTGCTAAATTCAATGTGTAAGAAAAATCTATATATAAATTTGTTTCACTGACAGGTCCAATCTCATCAGAAATTGCTGAAAATCCAAATCCAACGTTATTTCCCGCAGGAAAATGTACATTCATAGTTGCTGTTTTTGGCGCACCTTCTAATCCTTCCCATTGATCTCTGTATAATATACCAATACTAGTAGCATCGCTTGATCCTGCATATGCTGGATTGATTACATTCATATTGTACATATACTGAGTATATTGTGGGTCTTGTTGGGCATTTATTTCTGATGCCGTTAACAAAA
>CACHNE010000031.1 GCA_902581145.1 uncultured Bacteroidota bacterium
AAATACTTCTATTTTATCAATATCTTCTCTGTCCTCTAAATGATCAAGTATTAGACAATCATTAAATCCATCTCCGTTTGGTGATAGACCTTGAGGTAAATCAACACAATAACTATTTTCATAGAAATCAACATTGATTGTTGTTGAGCTCCAGCAATATGTAATATCATCAAAAACAGTTACTGTAAATTCTCCAGACTCCTCATTCATTTCATCAAGGTAGTATGTATTTTCGGTTCCGGTTTGAAGATCAATTCCATCTAAAGTCCATATGTAAGTAAGAGAATTAAGTTGATCACTATTTTCTATATTAACCTCCAGTGTATAGCCTTCATTCGCACATTTTATTATAGCATCTTCAACGGGTGAGATTTCAGGAGATTGGAAAAATTCAACCAGAATTTCATCACCGTATGAACAATCTGTATTATTGACCGTAATAGTAGCGCTGTAAAATGCAGTTTCGGTAACATTTAGTGTTACTCCAGATTCTCCTTCGATTAAAGCACCATCCATAAACCATTCAATAGTAGAATTATCTGGAAGAGCTCCAGCGTCTAAAACTATTTCCTGGCCTTCACAAAGGGCATTTCCTGATGAAATCAAAATATCATCACCCAGATCCAATTGGCCGATATCAAAACTACCTCCATCAATGAAAACTGCAGAGTCATAAAGTGTATCTCCATCATCAGCAACAACCAATTTTATAGAATAAAGTTCATTAGGTGTAACCGTTGCTGAAGCTGTCATCACTTCTGTATGACCAATAAAGTTGGTGGGGCTAGTTAGTGGAGGTAGTCCTCCCGCCCCGTAATAATTAGCAAACCATTCCTCGTTAACAGATTCACAAGTAGTATTATACTGGTTATCTCTGACGGTTAAAACTGAAATTGGGTCTTCAGTTCCTGGAACGATAGCTAGATTGGTAGTATTTCCTGATGAATCAGTCAGCAAGAATGCAAAAGCATCTGTAAATGTACATTGGAAAGTACCGTATTCTTCAGCTGCAAAAATAAAGTCAAAACTCATAGAATTTGATACAGGAACAAAATCAAATTCAATGATTGATGCATTATTTGTATCACCAGCATTTAATCCTGGAATGAATGCCTCAAGATCACCGTCACCTGGCCATCCAAAATCACCATCACTTATTACTCCGCTCTCTGGTCCAACTGCATTTGCAACATCGCCAGACGTCATTATTAAACCGTTTTCAAAAGGCCATGATGATCCGTTTGCTTCAAAATATCCAATACCATTTGTACTACCAAAATCTGTTCCTGTACTAAATGTTATATTAGATGCTTGATTACATTCAGAATCAATCAATACATCAGTTACAAGTTCCTCAACTGTATATAGGCTAGTAGTTGTTGAAATAGGTGGAGGAACAGTGAATATACAAATATCAAATGTCAGATTAGCGAGCTCGTTTGCAGTAAATGAATAGACTCTTACAAAATAATTATTGCCGATTGTAAGATCATTTGCAGTACTATTATTATCGTCACTGCAGTAAATTTGATTTAAACTTCCACAGCCATCACCCTCATAAAGTACGTGATATAAATCCTGAGTATCCCCTACAATATTATAAAGTGAAATAGCATGATTTTCCGAAACTGCTGTAAACTCAAACCATACATCATCATCAGCACTTCCACCACAGCTATTAGATTCGGATGAAGGAGTTGCTGCAACTAATGTTCCAGAGCCAGATGCATCACAACTCTCATCTTCATTAGCTTCAATCATTGTTGCTCCACTACAGTTATCATTTTCTGGTGGGCAAGCAAATAGTTGTATTGGGCTACTATTAATTACACAGTTAACGTCCTGGTCGTTTGAAACTGTAATTACTATATCTGTTAGGAACGGATATGGTCCCATTTGTACAACCCCTGTACTGCTGGTTTGTTCTGTGTTTGAACTATAGTTATCAGATATTGTCAAAGATGTAGCATCACCCATACTTGTAATATTTACATCGATTAAGAATTGATCACCGTTAGCACAATCATCAATTACTGTATATTCAGCTGAAGGATTTGTACATGTTGCACAAGCAACAGTCCAATCTATACCACCAGCATAAGTTGAACTGGATGTACAGCTTACGGAACCATCTGTTTGGAATCCTAATGATATTGTATCACCAGAAGATTGAAAAGAAAGACCGGTTAAATCTCCCCCATTATCCCCTTGAAATAAGATGCTTCCATCGGTATCGGTTATTATGATTATATCCCATCCTGCTTCTATTAATCCAGAGTCAATCGTTAAGTTTAAAGGAGCTCCGTCTGAGCTAACATATTCAAATTGTGTAGTATCTCCGTTGTCATAACAGTATGAGCTTGAGACTGGCCCAACAGCACAGTCTACCAACGTAGTAGCACAATATTCTTGGGTAAGAGGACCACTACTTGACGAGCAGTTTGCATCATCATCATTAGATGTTGTTATTTGTACATCTGTGTTATTAGCATATGGTCCTAACTGAATAGTTCCTGTATTAGTTGTATTAGTTGAGTTACCTTGATTATCAGAAATAGTTAAACTTCCGGCAGATCCTAAATCAGTCACATTTACATCAACAAAAAATTGAGGTGCATTTAAGCAGTCAGACACTACTTCGTAATCAACCTGAGGATTAACACATGTAGCACATGATACAGTAAAAGTAATTGGAGTATATCCAGAGGAAACACAACTAACACTTGTATCTTCAACTACTTCCAATGTTATTGTGTCTCCAGAGGATTGAAAAGACAACCCTGCAATATTACCGCTATTACCATAACCATTGTAAAGAATAGTACCGTCAGAATCACGAATCTCTAATTCATCCCAGTTGGTTTCAACTTGACCTTCATCAATGGTTAAGTTTAGAGCAGTACCATCGTTACTTGTAAAAGTGTAGCTATTATCTTGACCAGTGTCGTAACAGAAAGTTGTTGAAACAGGACCAGCTGAACAATCTACAGTAGTGTTTTGCTGTGAAAATACAAGCTGTATTGAAAAAAATAGAGCAATAAAGAATATAAATCTTTTCATAATAATTAGTTGATAATAAAGAGTATATGAGAGTTAGTCTCGAATAATTTAAAACTAGTATTTATTTTAATCATATACAAATAATCTAACAGTCATTAATAGTTTAAGTAAACCCAACCTGTTTTTTTTAAATTCTCATCATAAATCATATGATAGAAGTATGTGCCGACAGGAAGTTTATTTCCTTTATTTGACTGACCTTCCCAATTATCAGCATAGTTTGTTGTACTAAACACCAATTTACCATATCGATTATAAATTTTTAGGCTTTGAACATTATAGCCTTTTAACTCAAAACTGTCATTGTAACCGTCATTATTTGGAGATATTCCTTCCGGAATGAGACAAACAACTAAATCAAAACTTGTGGTGCTGTAACATTCATAAGCATTTATATCTTCAACTCTTACATAAACTGTTTGAGGGTTTGATATATTTTCATATGGTGATTCAAGCGGGTTAAGTCCACTTAAAGCATCCTCTTCAGAAATATGATATGTAATATTATAGCTATCGAGATTTTGTCCTTCTAAAATAATTTCATTTTGAGATTCAAGATCAAAAATCTGATTGTTAGAAGAAAAAATCGGTTCACAAATCACGTATTCACCGGGTGAAATAGCATCTGGGACGGCACCAGTTACTTCAATCATGAAATTTGAAATTGAAAAACATCCAGAATTTGATCCAATTGCATCAATATGCTCGACTCTAGCAAAAATTTGTTGTGGGTTAGAGCTATTTGTGTAATCGGTATTAATCGCATTATTACCTGACTGGGCGTCTTCAAGTGATTCATAATAGGTTAAACTATATTCATTTACATCTTGACCTCCTAAAATAATTTCATTTTGAATTGTTAAATCAAAATTTTCAATACCATCATTTGAACTGTCATCACATGTAATAATGTCATCAGCTGTGTAAGCATATGCCTCAGAAAATAAATTAATTTGCACAAAATCTTCTGCAAATGACCCACATTGTTCATCATAAACAATCACTGAATATTCACCAGATTCAGTTGCGATAATATGGTTTTCTTCAGTCGTATTAACATATACTCCATCCAAATACCACTCGAATGAGTCCCCAAGAGGTGCATCTGCAAATATTTCATATTCAGGAAAACCACAAAAAGTTTGATCTGACCCTAAATCGACTTCAATTTCAGCTACGGTTGAACCAGCACCTTCTTGACCAGCATTCGTTTGTTCAATTTGGATTATTCCTGGATTATTTGAATAATTGGTTACAAGTAAAACATAAACCTCACCAGCAATTGCATTTTCAATTGTAAGATTCTCTACGCTATAAATTGAGTAACTACAATCAATAATATTTCCATACGGGTAGAAATTTGGATTTGATGTATTATTTGGACAATTTAATGGATCTGGACATCCTTGGTCTAAAATATCATTTTCACAAAAATCGAATCCAGGTTCAAATGGCCCCCAAATTACAAAATCTACATCAAGCCCATTTCCAACAGGGTTACCATTATCATCAAATGCTGTATTTTGGGTGATTTGAATATCTATTTCACCAGATTCTCCAATTTGAATTGTATTCCATGATGGATTAGGAGTTGTATACAAACATGCAATTTGACCCAAGCTTGGATAATCAAAAATATTAGCACCATACAATGCTCCACCTTCTCCGCAGAAGTTTGTGGCGTTATCACAAACCGTATTGTCCGGAGCATCACTAATGCATAAATCAAAATCTACATTTTGGGGTTCATTTCCTATAGAATAAACTCGAACATAATAAGTTGAACCAATATTTAAATCAGGACTAATACTAGCTGTTCCGTTTTGACAATATAGTTCCGTTAAATCACTACAGTCGTTACCACCAACTTCATATAATGCATGACCTAAGTTACTTGTACTACCGGAAATATTTTGCAGAGATATAGATTGAACTTCACTTAACGCTGAGAAAGAAAACCATACGTCATCATCCATATCAGAAATACAGTTGCTGTCATTTCCTGAGTATGATGCCCCACTTAGTGTACTTT
>CACHNE010000032.1 GCA_902581145.1 uncultured Bacteroidota bacterium
TCATGTAGTTTTCTTTAAAAAAAGAAAATATGAAAAACTATTTTAAAATATTACCAATACTATTTTTATCATTATTTATTATTTCATGTGATGATGATAATGATGATAATGTTTGTTGTGCCGGATCTTCAATCGTTGACTTAGCATCTGAAACCGAAAGTTTAACTACTTTAGTTTCTGCATTACAAGTAACTGGGCTGGATGCAACTCTTAGTTCACCAGGTGCCTTTACTGTTTTAGCACCAACAAATGATGCTTTTGATTCATTCCTAACAAGTATTAATGCAACTAGTTTAGATGATATCCCAGTTGAAGTTTTAACTAATGTTTTATTAAACCACGTAATCATTGGAGAAGTTCAATCAAGTTCACTGACTAATGGATATGCTTCAACTCAAGCTGTTAGTGGTGCTTCTGGAACTAATATGTCCATTTATATTAACACTGATGATGGTGTAACATTTAATGGAGTATCGTCTGTTACTAGTGCTGATGTAGTTGCAAGTAATGGAATCGTTCATATTGTCGACGCTGTAATAGGATTACCATCCGTTGTAACTTTTGCTTTAGCTGATCCAAACTTCAGTTCTTTGGTCCAAGCATTAACGGCTTATGATTATCCGCAGTCATTTGTAGGACTATTGAGTATTCCTGCTGGTTCTGCTCCATCTCCATTCACAGTATTTGCTCCAGTGAATTCTGCTTTTGGAAGTTTACTAGAAGAACTTGCTGTGAGTAGTTTGTATGAAATAGATGAACAAACTTTAGGGACAGTTCTGTCTTACCATGTGGTAGTAGGCGTAAATCAGGTTTCGAATTCACTTTCCGGAGGAATGGTTTTAACAACTTCTCTAGCTCAATCTAATCCAAATATCGCAGATATAACTTTTAATTTTGGAGATAATGGAGAAGGAATATTAACTGATAATAATGGAAGGACAAGTAATATTATTGCGTATGACGTTCAGGCTGACAATGGAATTATTCACGCAATTGATACAGTGGTATTACCGTAAAACTATTTAATATTTCCACTTTAATTTGAACACCCCTTTTTATAGGGGTGTTTTTTTAAAAAAAATATAAATGAATTTATTATATTGTAGTTTAAATTAAAACTATCGATATGAAAAGATTAACCTTATTATTTTTTTTAATAACAAGTCTAAGCTTTGGCCAAGAACAAGAAAAAAAAGAAGCTCCTTGGAATGTAATGTACCCTGAGTTTATGGCTGAAGAGGCTGCTGAATACTTTGACGAGTTTAATATGCTATGGTCTGATGAAAGCCCAATTAATGCCAAAGAAGGAAGATTAGTAGCTATTGCTGTTTCCGCCGCAATTAGATGTGAGTATTGCATTGCTGCACAAATTGAATTTGCTAAGAAAGATGGAGCAAATGATGAGGAAATCAAAGCTGCTATTCAAATTGCTGCTGAGATTCAAAGATTTTCCACACTACTTTATGGAAATGAATTTGACGCTGATACTTTCAACAAAATAATTGGAAGAGACAAAAAAGAATAAAACAACTACTAATTAAATATTTAAAACATGAAAAAACTATTTATTTTAATATTGGCTGTAACATTTACAGCATGTAATGCACCTGTTGAACCACAAGGTGCAGGGTTTTTCACTGCTCAGCCTGGTGAAAAATATATAACCGGTTCAGATGATGTAACCGATGTTTGGGTTAAATATATTGAAGCACATAACAATAGGCAGATAGACGCAATCATGTCTATGGAAACTGATTCAATTTCAATAACGGGCCCTGATGGCAGTCGCATTAATGGAAAAGAGATGCACGAGCAAGCACTAAACGCTTGGTTCCCCGCGGAAGAGCCAAAATGGGAAATATATTGGGCTATGCCATATAAAGCTATTAGTAAAGATGAATCTTGGGTAATAGCTGGTCATTGGGTTGATTTAACAGTTGAAGGTGAAAGAGTAAGAAAAGCACATATGATCGATGCAAGGATTGTTGATGGTTTGGTTGATTTATTCTATGTATATCAATTAGATGTACCACCCGCACCACCTGCAGAGGATACAGAATAACTTGTAAAATTTCTTTAAAAAAAAGCACCCAATAGGTGCTTTTTTTTATACATTCTTTTTAGATTTATAATATGAAAAAACATATTACTTTATTACTTCTCACTCTGTTTACTTCATGTCACAATGAAACAGAAATCACTATTACAAAGGTTTCAGGATCTCCCGATTATGTAAATGCAAAACTTAGTTTAGAAGATCCGATTATTTCTGAAGATGGATATGAGTTTTCATTTAATGTGGATGAGTATGAACTTGGTCTGCAGACCTTAAAAGATTTTAAATATATTCTTGCTAATTCTGCAAAAGGTCAGCATATCCACTTCATCGTGAATAATGATCCTTATTCTGCTCATTACAACGAAAAATTTTCCAAAAAACTTGAAGGTGATAGTAACGTTATTCTAGCATTTTTATCAAGATCATATCATGAATCCGTAAAAAATAAAAATGCTTTTGTATTAACTCAATTGGGAGAACAAAAGATTGATTTAAATAATGAGTTTTTATTTTATAGTAGACCAAAAGGAACATACAAGGGGGCTGATACTGAGAAATTGTTACTTGATTTCTACTTAATAAACACTGAAATATCAGCTTATGGAAATAAGGTAAGAGCTACAATTCAAGATAAAGAATTTATAATTGATGAATGGGCGCCTTATTATATTGAGGGCTTGGCAAAAGGTGAAGTAAAAATTAAACTTGAATTAATTGATTCATCAGGAAATCTGATGGATACTCCTTTTAACCCTTCAGAAAGAATAGTTACATTAGAGTAGTGTTACATTGATTTAAGCAAACCTCCGTCGATTGGAATATTTACCCCATTGATATAACTTGAATACTCTGAGGACAAAAAGGCTATTAAATATGCAAATTCTTCAGGCTCACCAATCCTTTTTAACGGAACCATTTCTGACATCTTTTCAAACACCTTACTAGTCTTTACATTAAATTTTTTTGCTTTTTCTTCGTTTAACTGATTCAATCTCTCGGTATTAAAGAAGCCGGTGAGAACGTTATTGACAGTAATATTATATTTTCCTGATTCTATTGATAAAGTTTTACCCCAACTCGTTACAGCAGATCTTATAGTATTTGAAAGAGCAAGGTATGATAATGGCTCTTTTACAGAAACAGACGTCATATTAATAATTCTTCCCCAATTGTTTTCTTTCATTCCTTTAATAGCAGCCATTGATGTATTTACAGTATTTTGAAATAAAAGATTAAATGTTTGTTCATAATCTGACTCTGCTACACTCAGAACATCCCCAGCTGGAGGTCCTTGGGTGTTATTAATTAAAATGTCGATTGTATTCGTTTTAAAGAATTCGTCAATAATTTTTTTATAATCCTTTGAATTATTGTAATCTACTAAAAGATAATTATGATCACACCCTGTTAATTCTTTCAGCTCAATTATATTTTTTTTGAGTAGAGATTCATTTCTCGAAACTAGCGTAACCTCAGCTCCACAAGCAGCTAATTGTTTGGCAACTGCATAACCTAAACCCTTGCTACTCCCACCAATTAGCGCTCTTTTGTTTTTTAAATTTATTTTCATTTGTATTCTTCTCTTTTAGGACAAAAAATATCCATTATTTTACAATCAGTGAGTGCAGTTCCATAGTGTTTGTGATTTGAGGGTATCACTATAGTATCACCTTCTTTAAACACACTAGTTTCACCTTCAAGAGTAAAACTAAAACTTCCACTAATTACATGCATTATTTGTTCATGTATATGAAAATGTTCAGGGATTGATGAATCTTTTTTAATATCCCAAAATGCCCATGTTATATTTTCTCCGTTAACAAATTTTCCATTAAATCCAGAAATAATTTCTCTGGATTTCAAATTTTTTATATTTAGCTTTTTATTCATTTAAGAAAATTTATATTTGACATCTCGGGATGTGGCGTAGTCCGGTTAGCGCACACGGCTGGGGGCCGTGGGGTCGCAGGTTCAAATCCTGTCATCCCGACCATATTTATTATAATTATTTTAATACTAGTCAATTATGTTAAAAATTCATATTTTCGCACATTAAATTATGAAAATAACTATCAAAAACCCAGACTATTTAGGAGTAATCTCAGGAGGATTGTGTATCCTTCATTGTATAGCGACCCCTTTGTTATTTATTTCTAACGCTGAATTAGCTGGTCATGGAACACCAATTGAATGGCAGCTGCTAAACTTTGGGTTTGTAGCACTCTCCTTTTTAGCTATTAGGAGTTCAGCTAAAAACTCTAGTAACTCAACCGTTAAAGTTCTTTTCTATGTGTTTTGGTTTATTTTGTTTGGCCTAATTTTAAATGAATCAATACATATTTTTCATCTTCCAGAACTGGCTACGTACGCTTCCGCTTTTTCGTTATGTTGTCTGCATGTATATAACTTAAAGTACTGCCAATGTGAAGACGAAAATTGCTGTGTTAATGATCAGTAAATTTTCTTAGAACACAAAATGAAAAACTTTGCTCTGTATCGAAAGGGGTTTTGTGTAACATTTTAAAACTTTCAACCATTTCAAAACTTTCTTCAAACAAATCTGAAATTTGATCAACTGAATATCTATTGATTTCAAGTCCACTACATTTTAAAGGACCATCCTCTGCAAAAGTTCCAATTATTAAAATACCTTCTTTGTTGATATTCTCGTTACAAAGGGAAATATATTT
>CACHNE010000033.1 GCA_902581145.1 uncultured Bacteroidota bacterium
TATAACTTCCCATTCAACAATTCTGTCATTGATTTTTTCAGATGTAAATTTCAAAGAAAAATTAAATTCATTTTTATTCCTAATTAGTTTGAGTTTAGATTCCACATTTAAAATTTGTGCATTAAGGTTATTTCTTGCATGATTTAATTGACTTCCAACCCCTTGGCTAAATTCAACTTCACCTAAATCTTCATCCCCAATATTTGAATTAACCTCGGCTAAATTATATTGCGCTAGTATATCAAAATATTCTTTCTCATTGGTGTTATAAAATGATGTATTAAATGTGTATGTATCTCGCTGATTTGGCTTAAAATCCAAAGAAAAAGAGTTAAAGAATGTAGAATACTTATCTTTCTCGTCACCATTGTAAAAAATAATAAGTGCTAATGGATCATCTAATGTCCCAAAGTTAGTCTGTCTGTTCAAAGGTTTAAAATTATATCTGTTGATCGAAAAATTTGTGATACTTGAAATATTAATTTTTGAATTGAATTTAATTTTTAAAAAATTCTGAAGATCAAAAAATGATGGTTTAAAATTAGATTTAGTTTCTTTGGAATTGACAAGCAGGGAATTGTCTCTATATCTTAATCCTAAAATATTTGAAATATTATTATTTTTTGTGATATTTTCTGAAGTAAAACTCCCTCCTAATAAACTTGAATTAAAATTATACTTATTTGTGTCTGGGGATTTATACTTAATATCCAAAACAGAAGACATTTTATCTCCGTAAATTGCCTCAAATCCACCAGATGAAAACTTAATATCTTCAATCATTTCTGAATTTACAAAGCTAAGTCCTTCTTGTTGACCTGATCTTATCAGAAATGGCCTATATATTTCAATCCCATTTACATAAACTAGATTTTCATCAAAATTTCCCCCTCGTACTGAATATTGCGTACTCATTTCATTATTGATGCTAACCCCAGGAAGTGTTTTAAGAATATTTTCTATTCCAGGTTGTACACCTTTTATGTTTCTTAATTTTTCAGGTGAAATACTTAAAATAGATTTTAGTTCTGCTCTTGTAAATGAGTTTAAAATAACTTCAGAAATTTGTTCAAATTTGGTATTTAATATAGGATTGAATTCCAAAATTTCGTTTTCCAATAACTCAACACTAATTTTAAGTTGCTTGTGATTAATATGACTAAAAACAATATCAATTTCTTTATTAGCCTCTAGTAATATTTTGTAGAAACCGTTTTCATCACTGATAGAACCTTTGTCATTAAATTTTATATTAACATCCTTGATCGGTAAATTTTGATCATCCAAAATTAAACCCGTTAGAATTGCTTCCTGAGAATAAAGAGAAAAAAAACTTAAGTATATGAAAAGCGATAAAATTTTTTTCATAATTTGATTTTTCTGTAAAATGTTTTTGTTAAGTTTTTTACATTTCCAACGTTATCTTCTATTTTAATTTCTAAAATGTTTTTTGTATCGTTTCTGTTAACATTATCATTAAAATCATACGTTAAAATGCCTTTCATAGGATTATATTCTAATAGAATCCATTTATCATTAATAGTACCTCTGTAATTATTTATTCCTGATTCATTGTCACTTATTTTGATGCTTAAATTTTTTCTATTTGAGATCCATTGATTGTTCGAAATATCGATTACAGTAATATTGGGTTTTATTGAATCAACCTTAGTCATAAAATCGCCAAGGTTATTAACTTTTGCAATAACATAATTATCTTCTTTTTTACTTGAAACAAATGATGATTTTTTATTTTCACCGATTCTGCCTATGTACGTTTTATTTCTTACAGAATCATTATAACGACTGACATCCATTTTAATTGTTATTGCTTTTAGAAGGGGTATTGAGTCTTTATCAATATGTAGTAAGTTTTTTTCTTCAAAAATCTGAATTATTTTATCTGTATAAAATGAGTTTTTTTCGATTGAAACTTTTGACCCAGGGAATTTAAAATTATATGTACTATCCTTATTTACTTTGAACAAATTATCGAAATCTAATTTTCTGGTAGATAAATCATTTTGTTTTACCCATTGAATTGGCACTAAAATTTCAGACTGGTTTTTGTTAAAATCAAATAATTTCACACTGTAGAGATAAGTAACATTAGTTTCATTTATTTTAACAACGCCATCGCCAAGTGATCTTTTATACATGTCGAGTGGATTAAACTCTTCAATATATAATTTTTGAATTTTTATTTTTTTATTCTTGTAAGAAGGATAATCAATAAAAGTGTTTATGTGTCTCCATTCATCGTAAGAAAATGAATTTAGGTCCATATTAAAAATTTCATTACCGTCAATATTGGTTTTAATGTTAGATAAACCCATTTTATTCCACGTGTTATTCATCCGGTCGAATGAATTAATACCAAATCCAACAGGTCCACTTGTTTTTAATGTATCTGAAATAAATAAATTATTTGAAATTTTTTTCAATTTTAGTTCATTGAAACTTGAATTTGAACCACTTATTGAGTTTTGAGGAATTAATTTATAGTAAAGACCTAAAACAACAGGTGGTATGGTGTCCTTAACCGAATAATTTTTAAATGTCATGGGATTTATTGGACGATCCAATTCATCTCTAAGTTCATAGTGTAAATGCGGTCCAAAACTTCTCCCTGTGTTTCCGCTAAAACCAATTAACTCTTTTTCAGAAATTCTAATTTCATCTTTTGAGGGGTAAGTCCTGAAGGTGTATGATTCTTTAGAGTATTGAATTTCTTTTACAATTTTTTCAATTTTTGGCGAAAACTTTTGAAGGTGTGCATAAACCGAGGATTGACCATTGTCATGTTTGATGTATAATGCTTTTCCATATCCGCCATGAGTAATTTGGATTCTACTTACATAGCCATCTCCGATTGAATAAACCTTAAAACCTTCAGTTCCTTTAGTTTTTATGTCAATTCCTGCATGAAAATGATTAGGTCTTAGCTCACCAAATGTGCCAGAAAGAATAATTGGAATTTCAAGAGGATAATCACCAGAATTTTGTGAATTTATTATTGAAGCATAAAGAAAAAATATTGTCAATAAATAATATCTCATTAACCCTAAAATAATATATAATTGTTAAGTTATAAATGAAAAATTCAGAAAATTTAAAATATAATGTTTAAATTGGATATATAGTATTTGTACTATGGATAAAATTAAGGATTTGCTGTCTGATTTAGAGAAAAAAGTTGAATCTAATTTAAATGAACTTTTAAGTCTTAGAGAGCAAAACAATGAGTTATTAGACAAAAATAAATCCTTAATCAATGAAAGGAATGATTTAATGTTAGATTTGGAATCTCTTGAAGAAAAGTTTAAGGCATTAAAAATTGCAAATACTATTATAGGTAGTGAAAATAATATTAATGAAACAAGAAGCGAAATAAATTCGCTTATTAGAGAAATAGATTTGTGTATTTCTCAATTATCAGAGTAATTATGGGTGATAAGCTCAAAATTAAGTTATCAGTTGCTAATAGAATATATCCTTTAACAATTGATCCTTCTCAGGAAGAGGGACTTAGATTAGCTTCCCAACAAATAAATACTCTGATAAAAAAGTTTGAACAGAATTATTCTGTCAGGGACAAGCAAGATGCTTTGGCTATGTGTGCTTTACAAATTGCTTCAAGTAAAAAACAAAATTCTTTAAATGAAGAAACATTTATTAATGATGTGGAGGATAGATTATCTAACCTAATAAATATTCTTGATGAAAAGAGTTAAGTTCTTTAAATAATATCATAAAACTACCTACATTAGTTTTTTTTGTAAACTCAACGCTAATTAATTATAAAGGGTGAGTTTAGGTTGTTAAATCGTGCTGAAATTTTTCAGATTTTTGATCAGTCTTGTAGCCCTAATCCTGTTAAACTGGAGTTTAAATAAAAAAACTTTTGTAGGTTTTTTTTTAAAAATTAAATTAATGGAAATATCAAGCGGGTTAATAATTGCAGGAATAATAGGTTTAATTGCAGGAATTGTTATAATTAGTCTTATCAATAAAAATAAATCATTAAGTCTATTAAGTGATGCAAAAAAAGAGGCTGAAAAAATTATTGAATCAGCAAAAGATAAGGGCGAGAGTATAAAAAACAATAAAATACTACAGGCGAAAGAAAAATTTTTAGAGTTAAAATCAGAACATGAAAAAATTATTTTTTCCAGAGAGGATAAAATAAAAATAATTGAAAGAGAAATTTCATCCAAAGAATCCAAAATTGATTCAATTATAAAAAAGCAAGAATCTTTAACTTCAGATTTAGAAAAAAAGAATGCCGAAATTGAATTAAAGCTAAACACATTAGAAAAGAAGTCAAAAGAGGTAGAAAAAGTAAGAAAGAATCAAATAAAGCAACTAGAGGTTATTTCTGGACTTTCAGAAAAAGAAGCGAAGAAAAGTTTGCTTGAATCCCTGAAAAAAGATGCTGAAAATGATGCTTTATCCTATGCAAAAGAGAAAATGGAAGAGGCTGAGCTAACTGTGAAAGAAAATGCTAAAAAAATTATCTTAAATACTATCCAGAGA
>CACHNE010000034.1 GCA_902581145.1 uncultured Bacteroidota bacterium
GTACTGATGATATAAATAGTGTTGATTATCCAGACTTCGCTCACCCTGTTTCACTAGATATTGATAATAGAAAAAGTGATTTGGGAGTTTTGATTTGTGGAAGTGGAAATGGAGTAGCAATGACAGCCAACAAACACAAAAAAGTAAGAGCTGCATTATGTTGGAGTGAAGAAATAGCAAAGCTTGCAAAACAGCACAATAATGCAAATATTGTATGTATTCCTGCACGATTTATTTCAAAAGAAGATGCATTAAAAATAGTTAGATCATTTATTGAAACTAAATTTGAAGGTGGTAGACATGAAAGAAGAGTTAATAAAATTTAAATGATAGTTGCTAAAACATTTGATGAACTTAACATTCAGGAACTTTATCAAATTTTGAGATTAAGATCGGAGGTTTTTGTAGTTGAGCAAGACTGTGTTTATCAAGATTTAGATAATAAAGATCAGATTTCTATTCACGTTTTTCAAAATGAAAAAGATGAAATAGTAGCCTATACAAGAATTTTTAAATCAGGAGATTATTATAAAAATCCATCTATTGGTAGGGTGGTGGTATCAAAAAAAAATAGAGGAAAAGAGCTTGGAAAAAAAATTATGATTTATTCAATTGAGTATATAAAGAATAATTTAAAAGGAGAAAAAATAGAATTATCTGCTCAAACTTATTTAGACAAATTTTATAAAGACTTGGGTTTTTATAAAACGGGAGAAGATTATTTGGAAGATGGTATTCCTCACCAAAGAATGATTAAAGAAATAAATTAACTAATAAATATGGAAAATAAACAAATAATGAAAGAAGCTCAGGAATCCTTAAAAGGAAAATGGGGTATTTCAATAGCAGCATGTTTAATAGCAACAATAATAACTATTTTGGTCAGTTTCATTGGAGGATATTTAATTAACGAAGACTGGGGAGGAAACATTTTATCCTTATTAATTGTACCCCCAATAGGAGTTGGTATGGCTTTATTTTTTCTTAATCTTTATGATGGTAAAAAACTAGAAATT
This sequence comes from uncultured Bacteroidota bacterium, assembly GCA_902581145.1. Classification (GTDB taxonomy): domain Bacteria; phylum Bacteroidota; class Bacteroidia; order Flavobacteriales; family Flavobacteriaceae; genus MED-G13. The sequence continues at coordinate 1,017 of CACHNE010000034.1, forward strand.
AGTACTATTTTTAATCCGTTTAAAGAAGTTTGGTTAAATTCAGTATTAGCCTATTTTATGATGATTGTGATAATATTTATAGGCTCTATATTATTAATTATCCCAGGAATTATAGCATCCCTTATGTTTTCTCAGGTATTATATATAATAGCGGAGGATAATAAAATTGACCCCTACAATGCTCTTGTAAAAAGTAAAAAAATGATGGAAGGAAATAAGTGGAAGCTTTTTAAAATTATTTTAATAATAATATTATTAGCAATCGTTTGTGTCCTTACTTTAGGAATAGGTTTTATTTGGTTAGCACCATACCAAAATGCCGTGTATGCTAAATTTTATAATGTAGTGAAGGTAGGGAAAGATTAGTCGGTTAAAATTAATATTTCAACACGCCTATCTTTATCTTCACTTCCGCCTAATGGAAACTTATGAGCCAAACCTTCATATGACATTCTTTCTTTGGAAATACCCTTTTCCAAAAGAAAATCATAAACAAACTTTGCTCTTGCGATAGACAAATTTTTCTTATTAGTTTTTCGGTCTACAGCATCGGACTCACCTTCAGTACAACAAACATGACCTTGAATTATAAAAGAAAAGGACTCTTTTTTTAATATCTCGGCAACATTATTTAAAACTCTTTTAGACCCCATCGTTAAATAACTATAACCTGTAATAAACAGTACATTGTCAAGTAAAATTTTATTTTCTTCTTTTTCAATTACCTCTGGCTCTATTTCAACTTCTGGGTAACTAATTACAATATCAACCCTTCTGTTTAAAGCCCTAATTACAGAAGCATCCGTTTCATCCACAATATTTAAAAGTAGTTCACCACGCCCATCAACAGTAACTATTTTTTCTGGAAAAAAAGAAGCTTCTCCAAAAATTGTTTTTATTTCGTCTGCTCGATTCTGAGATAATTCAAGGTTGTAATTATTACTACCTCTATCGTCACAAAAACCGTAAATTTCTATTTTTTGTACTTCGTCTTTTGTCAGAGAATTAAGAAATTTTTGAAGCCTTGTTTTTTCTGTTTTTGTTAAATTATAGACGTCAGTATCAAAATATACTGAATGTTCAATATTAAATTGAGCCTGTATGCTAAAAGAAAAAAGAAAGGCAAAAAAAATAAATATTTTTTTCAAGACACGTTTTTATTTTTAAATGACAAAAGTAGCGATTTCATACATTTTTCAATAGACTTAAAAGACTCTTCCTTTGTAGAAAAATAAACAAAAACAAAATTATAAGATAAACTAGGGCTTAAATACTTATCGCCGTTTATTCTTAAAGCTTCTTTCATCAATCTTTTCAGCCTATTTCTAGTTTTTGCAAGTGCGTGAGTTTTTTTCCCAACCGAAAAAGCGGTACGTAAACGATTTTCTTTTTTGGTTTTAACATAGTAAAGAGAAATTAATTTTGAAGACAGCTTAGAACCTTCTTCAAAAACAGCATCAATTTCAGAAGTGCTTTTTAACGAACTGCTTTTATTTATAGAAAATGGAGACACACTATAAGTCTAAAGAATTATTAACTCTGTTTACATCAGCCATTTCATTTTTTGGATCTATTAATATTTTAGAAATATTTTTCGAATCAATATCTATCCAGAATTCATAATAAGGCTTTGCCCAGCTCCAAGAATCTAAAAGCCTAGACTCATTCAACGGTTTAGATCCTCGCATTTTCGTCAAAGGAATGGTATAATCTAAATAATCTCCAGAGTTTAAAAAGACTCTTACATCAATAGGCATCCCCATTTGTCCTATTCTCTTCAAAACAATTTTAGTTTTATTATCCATTCCGTAAACAGAATTAATTGAGTAATCTATAGTCATTGTGGATTGAGCCCAATCAAGCAAATACCAGTCTAACTCAAGCCCTGAAACTTTCTCGGCAGAACGAATAAAATCATTAGGTTTTGGGTGTTTAAAGGACCAATCATTAAAATATTTTTTTAAAGTATTATCAAAGTTTTCTTTTCCGATGACGTATTGTAACTGGGATAAAAAGATAGAACCCTTGTCATATGCGCTCATTCCATATCCAGTGTTAAACTTAAATCTGTCTGCATGTGTTGTCATGGGCTCTTCAAGCCCTGTTGCTACCCACTCAAAATAGTCTTCATAAGCCTTTGCATTAGGAAGAGACTTCCCTTCATTTAACACAACATTTAAAGCAATATCATCAATATAGCTTGTAAAGCCTTCATCCATCCATGAGTGCTTAGACTCATTTGTAGCCATTAAAAATTGAAACCAAGTGTGGGCAATTTCATGCGAAGTGACAGAATATAAACTCCTTATAGTGGGATGTCCAACTCCATCAATAAAAGTGCACATGGCATATTCCATACCACCATCTCCTGCCATAATAATTGAATACTGATCGTAAGGGTATTTACCAATCGTTTCACTAAAGAACTTTAAAAACTCCACTGAGTTTGGCTGGAATTCTTGCCAAAGATTTACATATTTGGAATCACTTTTGTAAAAGAAATGCACACGCGGACCATCATCGACATCTATATAGTCATGAGTGAACAAAGGGTCAGCAGCCCAACTAAAATCATGCACATCAGGAGCTATAAAACGCCAAGAAATTTTATCCTCATGAACAACACCATCTTTTAACGGAGCATAACCATGCCCAATCAACTCTGGATTTTGAAGGTATCCAGAGCCAGCAACCGTATAGTCTTTGTCTATATTAATTGTAACATCAAAATCTCCCCATATTCCATAAAATTCCCTTCCTATATATGGGTTAGCGTGCCAGCCTTCATCATCATATTGACAAAGTTTGGGATACCACTGAGACATCGAAAATGCAACATTATCATCACTGTTTTTACCCGACCTTCTAATCATCGCAGGAGTTTGAACAAAAAACTCCATGTCTAAAACTGTGCTCTCCCCCGAATCCAAAGACTTATTAAGTTGAACCTCTAAAATAGTTTCTTCAACTACAAAATTAATATCAACGCCGTCTTGTTTTAATGATTTAATTTTAACATCACCCCAATCTTTTTCATCTAACATTAAGATGTTTCTAGACATTGTCCTAGAATCATCAGTTGAGTATCTTGAGTTTTGTTCCAGATCAGTACCTGGCTTAAAAGCATTAAAATATAAATGATAAAAAACCTTGTTAAGGCTGTCTGGAGAGTTGTTTGTGAAAACCAGCTTTTGGGCGCCATTATAAGTGTGATTTTCTACATTGACATCTATAACCATTGTATAGTCAACGTGTTGCTGCCAATATTTTTCTTGTGAAAAAGGAATACAAAAGATAAAAAGAGATAAACCAAAAAAGAT
>CACHNE010000035.1 GCA_902581145.1 uncultured Bacteroidota bacterium
TTTTCCTGACGAACCACCTTCAGGAACCGTAAAGTCCATAATTCCTTGGAGCATCATTGCGGGTCCAACTCCTGGCTGTAGCACAGTGAAGGATACAGAACTAGAAGCATTCGGATCCAGCTCATTTCCATTATTGTCAACAAGCCATAATGAAACAGAATAAGCTCCTGGCTCAACGTCGATTGATATATTATCATCGTTATATAATGATGATTGATCAACATTATTCAAACTCCACATAATATAACCATCTGCTAATCCATCATCGCTTAATTCAAAGTTAGACACTGAGAATTCAATATCAACTGATTCAACATTAGATGCAAACTCTTCATTATTTTCAGGTGATGTAATAGAAATGATAGGATCATCGCCCATAAAGACTTCAACTGATTCAATATCTGAGAAATTAGATCCTGCATAAGAAGCATCAATTGCTTGTACTGACCAGAAATATTCATCATCAATTGGAAGATTGACAATCCAACTAACATTGTGTTCAACATTTCCTTTTCCTGCTGTCTTTCTATATCCATTTGGCATCGCATTAACCTTCATTATTTGATCACCTCCACTGGTAGTTCCAATTTTTAAGGCATACGTTAATCCACCTTGAGGAGTATAATCATCTTCTGATGCAAGCCAGCTAAACTCAACCTCTCTTGTATTTGTGTCTGGATCATAAGCTAGCTGATTGGTTTGTAATCCTTGAGGAATTGAAGGTTTTTCATTAACCGTAAATTCAGTTTCTGAGTTTAATGAAGCCTTATTTCCTCCAGAACTTGATTCAACCACCTCAGCAGATTCATTTCTAACATTTAAATATGTCTTTAATATATTAACGCTATTATTAGAAGAAGATTCTCCAGAAATAGCAAAGTCTAGGTCATTATCTCCATCCATATCACCAAATGCAACTGATGCATTAATGATTCCTTCTAAATCAAAATCACTATCCACATATGATTGAGTCTCAGGATTATATTCAGAAAGCTTAGAAACTTCACCTTCACCGAGCACTGAGCCAGAATAAAGAATATCCGGGTAACCATCTCCGTTGAAATCACCAAATTCTAATTTAGCATTTCTTATCGGACTTAATCCATTGTTTGGTAACTCGGTAAACTCTAATGCATCACCAGTTTGACCATTGTTAACAAGGATTTTAAACATTGCTCCATCAAAACCAGTACCAGTTAAGGCTATATCTAAGTCACCATCATTATCAAAATCAATAAAATCAAGTGTAGATTGACCGTTGGGTTCGAATGAAGGAGGTAGCTCAATATTTGATTCTGTAAATATAGGTGTTACAGTTTCTGTAAATACCGTCTCATTCAAATATACTTTATTTTGAATTCCTTGAGGTCCTGAACCGGTAATTGCGAAATCAATATCATTGTCCTGATCAATATTACCAAAATCAAACCCACCATTCTTTAAGTCACTAAACTGATCAGAAATATCTAAAGGTCCAACAAGTGAATTTCCATTTTGCTCGTATATATTCACTTTTAAATTTGATAAACCTGAATCTGCAGTTTGTCCAATATGAGCAATTTCTTGAATTCCATCATTATTAATATCAGTGAATTTAATTTTTGAAAAAGCTAAACCTACACCTGAGAAAGTTTGATTAAACGAACCTGATTGTGTAGATGTATATACTCTAAATCCTGTTTCTCCTTGTCCAAAGTATCCACTAACAATTATATCTTGAACAAAATCTCCATTAAGATCAATGAATTTTACATCCTCAACATTTGATGAATTATTTAATTGATCAAAATATTCAAAGCGGTTCTCACCTAATCTGTAAATAGTCATAGAGTTACCTGATGAAGATCCATAAACTAAATCCATATCATTATCGGCGTCTATATCAGTTAATTTAACGATAGGATTATCTACAGCACTAATCGTTCTATCAATTATTCCTCCTTGATTTAATAGCTTCCACTCATAAGTTAACTGGAATGTTTGCTCTTCAGAGAAACTACTACCCTTAAGACCTTGATCAACAGACTGTACCGACCAATAGTAATTTCCTGGGTCTAATAAAACTTCATAATTATTAGTATAAATATCAGGTGATTCAGTAATCAATCTTTGTCCAGTATCTAAATTACTTTCAGTATTAGCTAATTCAGATCCTCCTGGCGTAGTCCCAAGTCTAACAACATAAGCTAAGCTATTTGAGAAATCATCATCTGGTGTGTCCCATGATAAATTTACTCTTCCGTTCCCTAAGTCTTCAAACTGAAGGTTAGTAATTGCAACGGGTGGAGTATTCACTTTATTTATCAAGTTGTTTCTATAGAGTTGTGTAGCCTCACCGTTTTGAGTTGTTCCCGAAAGGAATAAATCTAAATCTCCATCGTTATCATAATCAACCCATTTTGCAGTAGAGTTTCTGAATCCAGGGAAAGTAATTTCAGTATTTTCAACATATTGTCCAGACATAGAAAGATTGTAAAGGTGTGTTTCAGCAGCTGCAGTATCACTTTCACCGTTAACCAATAAATCTGGTCTTCCATCATTGTCGTAATCACCAATAGCAATATCTCCAAATTCTAGTCCTTCAACATTTTGAACAAGATTATTAGAGGAGTATCCTGAATTAATATCTGAAGTCCATATCTGATAGTTTCCGTCCATTTCTCCCATATAATAAATGGTTTGATCAAATACTTCTAATGCAGGATTATTCAGATGATTCCATGACCAATTATTGAAATCATTATTATCCCTAATTAATGTATTGACTTTGAAGAAAGGACCATCTCCAACTCCAATAATATCCTGATCACCATCCGTGTGTATGTCTAGTATTTTTACAATTCCATCAAATCCTTGTTCACTAAACTGGCCTTGGAAGTTTTCTGCTTGTACTAAAAAGTCTCCCTCCCTCATGAAAATATATCTCTTCCATTGGTTATCAGCGTTTCGGCCATTGATTACAAAATCAATATCACCGTCGTTGTCTAGATCGCCAGAATCTATACTAGTCTCAAATAAATTTGGTAAAGATAAATCAATACTCGGAGTAAAAATTTGACCATCAGTATTTTTATAGATTGTTGTTGACGGCTGTTGGTTTATGTCAAGTCCTGAAACAATTAAATCTATATAACCATCTTTGTTATAGTCGGTCCATTTTACTTCACCTAAAACTCTACCATCAAGACCTGCATTATGATTTACAAACAATCCGTTTTCATTTCTGTACACTCTGGTTATTGGTCCAAAAAATGCACTATACCCCATTACGACAAAATCTTGATCTCCATCTCTATCAAAATCTCCCCAATCAATTGAACTATTACTTAATGAAGGAATTCCTAAGAATAAATTCTCTTCATCGGCAATAACATCAGTTTCTGAAGTTCCAACAAGAGTAAATGAAATTTCGTTGTTAAGAATAGTCGCCTGCAGTTCAGTTCCAACAATTGATTCTTCTAAAGATGCATTTTCAATTGATCCAAAACTGATATCAATTGTCTCATCTGTTTCCTCGCCAGGAGCATTTAAGTCATCCTCAATACCACTTAAAACGAGCGTACCTGAAATTTCCCCTGCCTCAATCTTGATTCTTGGAGCTAAATTATAACGATTAATATAATATGTTGAGGTGCCGTTATCCTGAATATATAAGTATATATCTCCAGCACTGAACGCAAAGTCGTTAATGGTTTGAGTATTAGGATTACCTTGCATTTGGTATGGTACCTGTTCGGCAAAATAGTAGATAGAATCTTCAAAAATTGTATCTTTAATCATATAAACATTAGGCGGACCACCCCATGCATAATCTAATGCATAAATTTTATCATTATATTTCTTCACACTATTTAGCCCATTAATTCCAGCAATATAACCAACAGTACCGATTGTTTGATTTTCAAC
>CACHNE010000036.1 GCA_902581145.1 uncultured Bacteroidota bacterium
GTTAAATTCTCTAAAGGAATCAACAAATCCTGAATCAATAAATTTTTGTAACCATTCTCTCTCAATTGGTAAAAATCCAGAAACATTTTTATTTCTTATCGGGTCATGAATATCGATTGCCTTATGACAAATATTGTAATCTCCAGCAATAATTAAATTTTTAATATCAACGTTTAATTTTTTAATGTAGTCCAAAAAATCATCCATATATTTTAATTTAAATTCTAGTCTATCAAGATTAGTTCCAGAGGGAAGATATAAACTCATTACCGAAAAATCCTTGAAGTCCAACCTTATATTCCTACCTTCAAAATCCATATATGATATGCCCGTACCATACTCTACATGTGAGGGTTTATGTTTGGATAAAATAGCAACTCCACTGTATCCTTTTTTTGTTGCACTATACCAAAAGTTATACTTAAAACCTATGGATTCAAACTCTGAAATATTTATCTGCTCCTCCAATGCCTTTATTTCTTGTAAACAAACTATATCAGGATCTTCTTTGATCAGCCATTCGACTAAACCCTTATTCATTGCTGCTCTAACCCCGTTAACGTTATATGAAACTACTTTCATCTTAAAGAATTTTGTTATGATAAAGATGATAAAATATTTTCTATTATTTTTAGTTTATTCTATTATATGAGAGTAATAATATATTTATTCATCTTTTTATTGTACGGTTTATCTTACAGTCAAGAAATTTTCATTGACACCACTCAGCTGAGTAAAAGTAAGGCTATTGATTTTCAAAAGGAATTAAGAAAATTTAAAGATTCCATTTCGGATAAAATTTATCCTCTTATTTTATCAAAAGAATATTCCAAATTAAATAGTGAAATAATTATTGATAATACTGATAATCTTAATAAACTATATAAACTATCAAAAAGTAATTTATCAAAGCAAAACAACAATTTTTCAAATATTATAACTAATGGTAGTATTTCGAGAGGTGTAACTGTTGGGAGTAATCAAAACTCTGTTCTAAATAGCGAGCTTGATTTACAAATTTCAGGTGAATTAGCGAATAATGTAAAAATAAAAGCATCTATTCAAGATTCAAATATTCCTCTTCAAAACAACGGATATTCTCAACAAATAGATGAATTTGATCAAATTTTTATTGAAGTATCCTCAAATAAATGGAATATAAGAGGAGGTGATATTGATCTGGCTCAAGACAATACATTTTTTGGAAATTTCAGGAAAAGGATTCAAGGATTATCAATTAATTCTTCAATAAATAAGTCGATTAGTGTTGAAGCGGCAGGTGCAATTGTAAAAGGAAAATACAAAAGAACTGAAATAACTACACAAAATGGGAATCAGGGTCCTTATAAATTAGTTGGACAAAACGGTGAGCTTTATGTACTAGTAGTTTCTGGAAGCGAATCTGTATATATTAATGGTAATAAGTTAGAAAGGGGAATTGATAAAGACTATGTTATAAATTATAATGCAGGTGAAATCATATTCAATTCTACATTACCGATTATGTCAGATATGCGAGTTCAGGTGGAATATCAAGTAAGTGAAAAAAACTATAATAGCTTTTTTGGTTTTTCAAAAATTGAATTCAAGAAAAACAAGGCTACACATAATATTTCATTTTATAATGAAAATGACATTAAAGATCAGCCGCTTCTTCAAAATATTTCAGAAAATCAGATACAAATATTATCTAATGCGGGTGATAATACAGATCTTATGTCAGCCCCAACAGGAGTTTTAACTTCTTTTGATGAAAATAGAATTTTATATAAAAAAGAAATAATTAATAATATTGAAATCTTTATTTATTCAAATAATTCGGAGGATGATCTATATGATGTTAATTTCACTAATGTAGGTGATAATCAAGGCGACTACATACTAATTAATGATAATGCAATAGAAAATATTTACCAATATGTAGCTCCTTTAAATGGACTGAAACAAGGAAATTTTGAGCCCCTGGTAAAATTAATTGCCCCAGAAAAATTCCAACTCCTTTCATATAATTCAACTTTTAAAACACAAAATGACTCCAAAATAAATATTGAAATAGCAGCAAGTAATAAAGATAAAAATCTTTTTTCCTCATTAGAGGATTCAGATAATACAGGGTTTGCTTCCAAAGTAAATTTCATTTCGGAAAAAAATCTCAATAAATTTAATTTGATCACAGAACTGGATGTTAATTATATTGAAGACAGCTTCAACTCTATCGAGAGAATATATAATACAGAATTTAACAGGGACTGGGATTTAAATGAAAATATTTCAGGAAATTACAATCAACTTTTAACCAAAGGTGTTCTTGAGTTAAATAATGCAAAAATTGGTGTATTAAATTATGGTTTTGAAAACCTGAAGTATGGCAATTTTTTCAATGGTATAAGAAACAATCTAAATATTAATTCCAACAAAAATAAAAACTTAAAGATTAGTTCAAATAACAGTTTTATGCAATCTGACCAAAATGATTATTCTAGTGATTTTATTAATTCTAATAATTATGCGAAGCTAGATCATAAAATTGGGTGGGTAGAAATCAATTATAATTACGAAAGAAAAAAGAGTAACGAAATTCAAAGCTTATCAAATCCAGACTTTGGTCAACAGTCATATCAACTCAAAAAAGGTTTTGGTGATAAAGAAAAATCATTTGTAGAAATAGGGTATATAAAAAAAGAGAATGACAGCATATATAATGGAGGGCTAAATAAAGTTAATTCATATGATAGTTATTTTCTTAATTCTCAAATTATAAACGATAAAAAAGCTAGACTCACCCTATATTTAAATCAAAATAACTTAAAATCGATAACTGAAAATAAAGAAGAAAGATTTTTAAATTCAAAGGTTAGATATAATCAAAAGCTATTTCAAAACACATTAGACTCAAGCCTGTTTTTTGAAACTAATTCTGGGAATTTACCCCAGCAAGAATTTACGTTTTTAGAAGTTGAACCTGGATTAGGAGCCTATAAATGGATTGATATTAACGGAAATAATATTCAAGAATTAGAAGAGTTTGAAATTGCTATATTTGAAGATGAGGGAAGGTATATAAGAGTTTTATTGCCAAATCAAATTTTCATACGTACATATCAAAATAAGCTAAACTACTCACTTAAGATCAATTTTTTAAAATTGAAAAAATCTGAAACAGGGTTTTATAAATTTTTATCAAAAGTTTCAAACCAATTTCAATATGCATTGGATAAAAAGACAAATCTAGACATCAACCCAGAAATTCAAATAAACCCATTTAGCATTGATGAGAATAGCCTTTTAGCTTATAATTATTCATTAAAGAATGTGCTTTATTTTAACAGGTCAAAACAAAATTTTTCTTTAGCTTTTACTTTTCTTGAAAACAAATCAAAAAATAATTTTTCTTTTGGCTCTACAAGAAGTTCGAGCTTAACTAAAAAAATAAATTTTATTCATAAAATTGCAGATTTATATTTGATGGAAATTATCGGAAATAAGCAAAATAGAACCAATTGGAGTGAAAATTTTCAAGACAAAAATTATGATATAAGAGATTATAGCATTAACCCAAAATTGACTTACTTTTCAGGTGAAAATAATAGAATCAACTTTATTTATAAATTATCTAAAATTAACAACTCTATTGGTAATCAGGAATCTCTAAAACAACAAAATTTTGGTATTTCAATCTTTTTAAATCAAAAAGAAAAAAGAGGGTTTATTTCTGAATTCAATTATTTTAAAAATGAATTTAATGGTGATTTAAACTCAGTCATCAGTTATA
>CACHNE010000037.1 GCA_902581145.1 uncultured Bacteroidota bacterium
TAGCTGTGTGAAGGTTGATTCTAAATTCTTGACCAGCAGCTTGATTAATAACAAGTGGAATCACAGCATTTTCCATAGCATCAAGCCCCATGGCATTGATAGCCATCCCATAACCCTCATCTTGCTCAATCAATCTTGTCATAATAGATGCTTCTTGACTAAAGCTTCCTGCATCATATCCAACATCTAGCCCTAAACCTAAGTTTTCCTCAAAGAATAATTTAGCTTCATCAATCATTTGATTATCATGATATAATCTTAAAGAAACCTCATGGGTATCATTCATGACATCACTGTTCTCGGCATTAAAGTCATCACTTCCATTAACCGTTTGCATTGCTTCGGTAAACTGAATAGTGTTTCCTCCCGGATCATCTGATGCTACAAAGAATCCTTGACCAGGAGCTATATATACTGCTGATCCAGGGGTCGCATGGTTATAATACGTATAAGTTCCGTCTCCATCATATCCATAAACATATGCAAAGTTTGAATGAAGATTAGAAGCATTGACACTTAAAAAATTATTAGAAGCATTGGAATCAGCATCATCATTTGCATTTAGATAAGAAGGATAAGGATTTGCAACTAGATTCCATTTTCCAAAATTAGCAGCATTAGCAGTATTATCGTCTATAGCAACCCCTGTAAGATCAGTTGTTCTTATTGTTCCTGTGAAGTCAAGAGTAGTTCCGGGTGTATCTGCCTCATCAGTAGCCATTGCATATCCTTGGCCTGAAATAAAATCAGGGTCATCCACATCAATAACACTTTGAGTATAATTTGTATACATGGCAGCCGCTGTATCGGTTGATCCGTCATTACTAAAAACCCCTATAGCATATTGATTACCCTCATCAGCAAGACTTGAGTTTGCGGAGACAAAAGAAGAAATACTTTGACCAGCAACAGGAGGACCGATTAAATCCCACTCGTTAGAGCCTTCATCAGCAACCCACCTTTTATAAGTGATGTTTCCAGTCGAAGACCCTTGAACAATTAATGAGGAAAAATTTTGTGAACTTGAACTTAATGTTGCGGATCCGCTATTAGAAAAATCACCTGTTAGACGCAAAGACCCGGAGGATCCAACAGTTAAAACACCTCCTGAGCTAATGGTCAGGTCCGAAAGAGTAACATCTTCTGTTGAAATAGCAGGGTTGTTAGAAGACTCACGAATATAAACTTTTTCTGTATCGCCAGGAACAAAACCGCTAGCCCAATTATCTCCCGTACCCCAGCTAGTAGTGCCTGCGAGGCCGTTCCAAGTATCTACACTAGCAGCTCCAATCCAGGAACCAGGATCATAACCGCTAGGCGCGTCTAACACCCCGTCACCACCGCCACTAACATTATCTACAGTCCAGTTTGAGGCGCTCCAGCTTGATTCAGGAGTTGTTGAGGAAGAATTTCTTTCAGCTCTTCCATCTTCAAATTCGTGAGCGGTATCAGTACCATCCTCACCAGGCACACCAAAGATGTCAAGTATTGTGTAAGAGGACGAGTTAAAGCTTCCAACATCTGAAAGCACAATTGCAATTTGATCATCGCCGTTGGAATCAGCAACACCATTAGTTCCAATATTTGAGTCTGGAGCAACCCCATATGTACTAATAAAATCAGCAACACTAGAATTAGAAAGAATACAAAAAGAGCTACCTTCCATATTAGACCCACAATGATCTGAAAGCTTTTTTGCCGACGAGCTGGTTGGGTTAGCATTGCCATTTGTCCATCGAATTAAGTACAACCCATCTAAGCTTATTGAAGAAGCAGAAGGGTTATAAAGCTCTATATACCTTCTGTCTGTGGCATTTTCTGGGTCAGCAATTTCTGTGATGATTAAAGGCTTTTCATCGTCAACAATGGTAATTGTATGTTGTGTGTTTCTAAGCTCCACATCCTCGGTGTTAAGTTCAAAATCGAAAACAAGGGTTTCGTTATCACTATCAGCATCGCTATTTATTGTAATTGAGATTGTTTGTGTTCCGTTATCATTAAAAGTTAGCTGATTTGGACTAATTGGGCTATAGCTGTAGTCACTAGACTCAGCCGTAGTGCTTGTATTGTTTACTAAGTAGGTCAGGACAACATCCCCATCACTTGAATCATAATTAGACATTGTAACAGATAAGTTTGCGCTAACTGTTGAGTCATTTTCATCTACAGAATAAGAGCTATTAAAATAAACGTTAGGACTCCCTATTGTTACACCGCTCCACCAATTATTAATTGTAGGCCCTCCCCACATATAGTATGCTAAAAAGGGATTGTCGATAAACGGGTTTCTATTCCCTTGGTAAGACTCTATTGTATTATTTCGGTCAACTTCAAATTGAGTTGGGGGGTCCTCTTTATTCCACACTAGAAAAACATCTGGCATATCGTCATGATAACTGTTGCTTCTCAATTCAGCGCAGTTGTTTGCAGAGACACGGTCTGGATATCGTAAGTACATATACATTACAATCCTTGCAACATCACCACGATAGTCGTCACCGCCTGTGCCAGTACCGTCACCAGGAAACCAACCGTTATCACCATCATTTGTTATTGTATTAGAATCTCCTGAGGAATCATTGCTTTGAAACCTTTTATTTGATCTTGATGTGTTCATTTGATAATCAATAGCTCGTAAATTATGTAGGTCAGTTCCAATTCCTGTTGAAGTGTTCATCGCCGGGCTAGCAAGTGATTTTGAAACCACATGCTCTCTGTTCCACTTTCCTGTTCCTGCAGACCCAGTTTGATTTTCGTTTTTTAGTCTCGTTGCATCTGTCTTATAAACTCCATCAGTATCATCATAGCCGTAAATGAGAGAAACATGTGTGGTTGAACCTGAAGCTAAGTCGCTAATTTTCAAAGCTTCCCAGGCAGTATCGTATGACTGAAGATTACTAGTTGAGGTTATTTTATTTGCCAAAGCTGTTTTCAATTCAGAAGGAGACAAGTTAAAGTTAAAGCCAACATAGTAATCGTCTGGCGAACCCGTTTGAGAGAAAACAACAAACGGAAGAATCAATAGAATAAAAAAAAGCTTTTTAAAATCCATAAACCATTTTAATCAAATCTTTGCTACAGAATTAATCCCAACCTGGAGGTCCTGGTGGGTTTGATTGAGCCTGAGCT
>CACHNE010000038.1 GCA_902581145.1 uncultured Bacteroidota bacterium
GGTAGTGGTTTTCCGTTAAATGTACCGTCCCAACCTTCGCTCATAGGATTTAGTTGTTTCAGTAATTTACCGTATCTATCAAAGATATATATAGATGCTTGCGGTCTTGTTTCTAATCCTTCCACTCGCCAAGTATCATTATATCCATCTCCATTAGGTGTAAAGAATCTTGGATAATCAATTACCAGTACAGTAGCAGTACTTATTCCACACCCATTTAAATCTCTAACAGTTACTTCATGGAACCCACCCGGTACGTCATTAAATGTAGTTTCTGTTTGCCAAGGACCATTGTCTAATCTATATTCATAATCACCATACCCTTCAACACCTACTTGTATAATAGCTTCTTCTGCAAAGAATTCGGTGGTTACGATAGGGTCTACTACAATAGCAGGTGAGCTAGGGATAACCTCTGTTGTAACTTCTGTTCTACAGCCGGTCAATATATCAGTAGCCACAGCTGTATATGTTCCTCCCATTAGTGGAGTATGAGCTGCTGTGATAGCTTCCAGATCTCCCACAGGATTGATCCACTCAAAAGTATACTGATCAACAGGAAGATTGATTAACATTACTGTTGGTCCTATTAATTCAGTTCCGTTTACATTAATACATCCTGTGTAGCTATCCTCTAGAGTAAATTCCGGAAGTAAATTAACCAGTAAGGTTGCATCTGTAATATCATAACATTGATTATCTACAGTGGTATCATTATCTACTCTAACAAAAATAGTTTGAGGATTAGAAGTATTTTCAAAGCTTGTTGGTAATGGGTTCGTAGAAGCTTCTGCATCTTCTATAGTGGCATAGTAAGTTACTGTAAAGTTTACAGGATCTTGTCCGTCTAAAATCTGCGCATCTAAGTCTGTTAGATTAAACTGAGCAAAACCATCATTAGCTGTATTTGGATCATCACATATTATAAGTTCTGCGGGTACTCCATCACCATTTGCAATAGCTCCTTCCTGTACCTCTATATTAAAGCCAGCCCCTGTAATAATACATCCCGTTAGATTATTGGTAATGTTTACAAAGAGTTGCTGTGGGTTTGTAAGATTTGTATAAGGGCTAACCAGTACATTTTCTCCATTATCCGCATCTTCTTGTGTTTCATAATAAGTTACTGTAAAGTTTGCAGGATCTTGAGAGCCTAATAGTTCAGCAGTAACGGCTTCCAGATCAAAGTCAAAGAATCCATCTGTATTTATCTCACAGGCAATTACATCAGGAACATCTCCAATATCAGGTAAAGGATTTACTATAACATCAAAGGTTACAATGGTAAAACAACCTGTAGTATCATTGGTAACTCTTACATAGATTGTTTGTTGTCCCAGCTCTATATTGATATAATTAGCAGGATCCACAATAGGATCTATTTGCTCTGTAGCATTTTCTAAAGACTCATAGTAAGCTGCACTTACCCCAAGCTCTCCATTAATGATATATGCCTCGTTAACGGTGATATCAAATACCTCTATCTGGTCACCCGGATTGTCATAATCACATAATTCAATATCCTGAGGATCTGTACTTGGTGTTGGATTTGGTAATACTCTTATTGTTAAAGTGGTATAAGCAACACATCCTTCTGTATTTACAACCCCTACATGTAATGTTTGTGGATTAGCAGCATTATCTGCGATAGCAGTATTTGTATAAGCTTCAGGATTTTCAATAGCATTCACTCCGGTTAAAGCGTCTTCTTCAGTTTCATAATAAATAACCTCCCAGTCTATATTACCTGCAGTTATTTCATCATTCTTAAGAGTTAAATCAAACTCTGTTATCTCATCGGCGATTTCGTCATCACACTCTTCTAATGCTGTAGGCTGCACAATAACAGGAGGAAGAGCTACAATAAGATTAAATTCACCGATACTTACACATTCATTGTTAAGGTCTTCAAGTCTTACAAAAATAGTCTGTGGATTGGTTAAGTTTTCATAACTAGTGGTATTGACAATAGGATTTTCTCCAGTCTCTGCATCTATCAACGTCTCGTGATAAGTTAAACCAAAGTCTATAGTACTTTGTTCTCCAAAGATATCTTCATCTCTTTGGGTTAAATCAAATACTGTAATCTCATCATAATCATCATCACAAACAACAATATCTTCTATGATTAACGGTAGCTCTGGTGACGGAATCGTCACTAGTTCTTGCTCAACTATAGTAAAGCAACCTGTAACAACATTCTCAGCTCTAACAAATATGATTTGACTATCCGGAACAATATTATAATAAGGACTAATA
The DNA here is from genome assembly GCA_902581145.1 of uncultured Bacteroidota bacterium. Classification (GTDB taxonomy): domain Bacteria; phylum Bacteroidota; class Bacteroidia; order Flavobacteriales; family Flavobacteriaceae; genus MED-G13. The sequence goes on from CACHNE010000038.1 coordinate 2,260, forward strand.
ATAGGATCTACAGCATTCTGTGCATTGGTTGTTGTCTCATAATAGGATAGTATAATGTCTAATTCTCCATTAATAATATCTACTTCATTATCTTCTACATTGAAGAACGTAAACCCATCATTATCTTCATCACACTCCTCTATAGGGTCAGGAACAACAGGACTTGGAATAGGATTTACTCTAAGGTCTAATGTAATAGTAGAATAACACCCTGTAATTTCATTCTCCCCTCTTAAATATATTGTTTGTGCATTACTTGTATTGGTGTAAGGGCTAACGATTGGATTAGTAGCATTATCTGCGTCTTCCTGTGTTTCGTAGAAGGTTATTCCAATACCTGTTTGTCCTTGTAGAACCTGTCCAATACTATCCTCTAAAGTAAATTCTTCTACTTCATCACCAGGATTATTATAATCACAAAGATTAAGAGGATCTGGCTGTGTAAGCACAGGTAACTCATTTACAGTTAATTCTATACTACTTGTGTTATAGCATAATGTTGTGCTGTTTTCAACACGAACCCAAACAGTCTGATTAAATGCAGTTACATTGGTATAAGCAAATGGAGTTATGATAGGATTCTCCGCATTCTCTGCATTCTCTGGAGTCTCATAATAAGTAATGGTAAACTCTGAAGAATCCAATCCATTGAGTACTTCCTCATTAC
>CACHNE010000039.1 GCA_902581145.1 uncultured Bacteroidota bacterium
TGGCTAATAATAAAAAGAAATTTTTCATAAAAAGTTACTCAAAATGTAAAAATACAAATAGTCTTCTTGGAGCACAAATGTCATATATATTTTTATTTTGCATATTTTTAAAAAACAAACATTATAAAATGAAAAATATAATCTACTCCGCTTTGGTTCTTTTAAGTTTAAAATCATTTTCTCAAGACAGAATTACTGGCGAACTATTCTCAACTAGGTCAGAAGTCATTGCAGAAAACGGTATGGTTGCAACAAGCCATCCATTGGCAACTCAAGTAGGAATTGATATTTTAAAAAATGGTGGAAATGCAATTGATGCAGCTATAGCCGCTAATGCTGCAATTGGTCTTATGGAGCCTACAGGAAATGGAATTGGTGGTGACTTATTTGCTATAATTTGGATTGAAAAAGACAAAAAACTATACGGTTTAAATGCAAGTGGGAGATCTCCAAAAAACCTAACCTTAGATTATTTTAAGAATAATAATTTTTCTGAAATACCAGCATATGGTGCATTACCAGTTAGTGTTCCTGGGTGTGTAGACGGGTGGTTTGAACTGCATGATAAATTCGGAAGTGCAACTATGCATGAAATACTAAGTCCGGCTATTGAATATGCTGATAACGGATTCCCCATTACAGAACTTGTTTCATATTACATGCAAAAGGCAAGTAAGGACTTTGATAAATATCCCAACTTTAAAGAAACTTATTACATTAACGGTTCAACACCAAAGAAAGGTCAAATCTTTCAAAATAAAAATTTAGCAAATACATTAAGAGTGATTGCAAAAAAGGGTAGAAAAGGATTTTATGAAGGTGAAATCGCTAAAATAATGTCAGACTTTATTATTGAGCAAGGTGGATTCCTGTCATATGATGACTTAAAAAATCATAATTCTGAATGGATTGATCCAGTCTCCACAAATTACAGAGGTTTTGATATTTGGGAACTACCACCAAACGGGCAAGGAATCGCTGCACTTCAAATTTTGAATTTATTAGAAGGTTATGACATTAAATCTATGGGATTTGGATCAGCTGAGTATATACATCATTTTACAGAAGCAAAAAAAATTGCTTTTGCAGATAGAGCAAAGTATTATGCAGATATGGATTTCAACAAAATCCCTGTTGATTATTTGATCTCAAAAGAGTACTCAGAATTAAGAAGAACTGAAATCAATTCAAATAAAGCTGCCTTAAAAGTGAGTGCAGGTGAAATCGAGAATGGAGATACAATTTACCTAACAACATCCGATAAGGATGGTAATATGGTCTCACTTATTCAAAGTAATTATCGAGGTATGGGGTCTGGGATGGTACCCCCTGGTCTTGGCTTTATGTTACAAGATAGAGGGGAGTTGTTTTCATTAGAAGATGGGCATTTCAATGTCTATGAGCCAGAAAAGAGACCATTTCATACAATAATTCCAGCATTTATAACAAAAGAAAACAAGCCCTACGTTAGCTTTGGACTAATGGGTGGGGCAATGCAACCACAAGGCCATGCTCAAATTGTTATTAACCTAATTGATTTCGAAATGAATTTGCAAGAAGCAGGAGACGCTCCAAGAATAAGACACCTGTCAAATCAACAACCTACGGGAGGTAATATGCTTGACGGAGGTGAGCTATCACTTGAGTCAGGATTTGATTACAAAGAAATTCGTCAACTAATAGAATTAGGACACAAAGTTATTTTCGATCTAGGCTCGTTCGGTGGTTACCAAGCAATAATGTATGATGATAAAATGGGTGTGTATTTTGGTGCTTCAGAGTCAAGAAAAGATGGAAGCGCAATGGGTTACTAAATATTAGGGGATGTAGCTCAGCTGGCTAGAGCGCTTGACTGGCAGTCAAGAGGTCGTGGGTTCGAGTCCCATCTTCTCCACTTTAATTTTTACTGTAAATTGCAAAAAGCAATTAAACAAATACTTTATAAATATACTAAAAGTTGGCACTCATTTGGCACTCTTTAGTTTAGTCCGTTATTATTTCCCAAGAGTACATTTCACCATCATAGATAACCTCAACAGAATATGTCATTTCTATATTTTTATTTAAGATTTCTTGTTCACTCATATTATTAAACAAGTCAGCCACAGGGTTCTCAACAACCAAGTCTACTATTCCCTTGTATTCGTTACCCCCTTTATGAACAAGAGAAAAGTCAACAAGTTTAACATCTACCCAATCATCACTTTCTGCAAAATGTTCAATCATATTCTGCTTTACTTCTTGTGCTAATTCTTCGGTTGTTAAAGTGTCACAAGCAAAGACAAGTGGAATAAATAGTAATAGTATTAGCTTTTTCATAATTGTAAAAAATGAATTCTAATTGATCTTTTAAACAAATTAATATCTATAAACAAACCATATACAACTAAAACTATAGAAAAATAAATGATTTTATAGTAAAAGCTTATTATTTTATTATCCACCTCTTCCTACTTTTCTAACACCACCTGACTTGGCTCTATTATTCTGATTTTGTGCTT
>CACHNE010000040.1 GCA_902581145.1 uncultured Bacteroidota bacterium
GCAGGAGCTACCATAATAGTCTCGTTATTCAAAGAAAAATCCTCTAAAAGCCATTTTGCAAAATTTTCGGAATTTTTAACAGGTAATTCTACCACGCAGTAGAATGCACCGTTTGGAATAGAAACTTTTACTCCAGGTACTTCATTCAAGCCTTTAATTAGAGTTTTTCTTCTTTCATTATATTCATTTATCACTGAATCAAAATATTCTTCCCCCACATCCATAGCTGCTGTACTTGCAATCTGAGCTAAAGTTGGGGGAGAAAGTCTTGCTTGAGCAAATTTCATTGCAGTAGAAATAAATTCAGGATTTTTAGAAATTATACAGCCAATTCTTGCACCACACATACTGTATCTTTTAGAAACAGAGTCTATGACAATTGCATTTTCTTGAATTTCGCTAAATTCAAGAATTGAGGTGTGAAATGTATTTTCGTATGTAAACTCACGATATACTTCATCAGCAATTAAAAATAAATTATGTTTTTTTACAATTTCAACAAGCGTTTTTATTTCATCTCTGGAATACACATATCCTGTTGGGTTATTTGGATTACATATTAAAATTCCCTTTGTTTTTGCTGTAATTAGATTTTCAAAATCTTCAATTTTTGGTAATTTAAAATTATTATCAATGCTTGAAAATATAGGTATTATATTAACACCATTCGCTACAGAAAAACCATTATAATTCGCATAAAAAGGTTCGGGAATTATGATTTCTTCAGAAGGATCCATAATACTTCCCAGGGTAAATAATAATGCTTCACTTGCACCACTAGTGACTATAACCTCAGAATTATTTATTTTAATATCAAGTTTGGAATAATAATTACAAATTTTATTTCTGAGTTCAATATCACCCTCTGATTTAGAATAAGCTAAAACCTTAATTTTAGAATTTCTAACGGCTTCAATTGCAGCTGGAGGTGTTTCAATATCAGGCTGCCCAATATTCAAATGGAACACCTTAATACCTTTTTTTTTAGCCTTTTCTGCAAAAGGAACAAGCATTCTTATAGGGGATTCCGGCATTAATTTCCCCTTATTTGAAATTGTTAGCATGTGTAAACTTTAATTTTAATAGTCTTCTACAATACTTTTCTTCTTATTTTCAAGACCAGTTTTTTTATTATCAGCAATCACTTGACCTGTGATCTTTAAAATAACATTTGGATTAGATGCATTAGAAGTAACACTTATTGACTTTCTGATAAAACCAACCCTTTTTGTATCATATTTAACTTGAATTTTGTCAGATTCACCGGGTAAGATTGGTTTTTCAGGTTTTTTAGGGATAGTGCAACCGCATGTTGACTTAACATTAGAAATAATGAGCGGTGCATCACCGGTATTTGTAAATACAAAATCTCTAACTCCATTTGCACCTTTATCTATTGTCCCATAATCAATAACTGTTTTGTCAAAGGTGATAATAGCTTTTTTATTTTGAGAAAAACCTAAAAAGCTAATAAAAAAAATCAGTACTAGTGTAAATAATTTTTTCATAATTTTTATAATAAAATTTAACCAGATAAATATAATTATAATTAGTCAGATTAAGAAATATGAGTATTTTCGTAAAGTGAAATTTATTTATGAGTATTCAAGCAAAATATAATTATCAAAAAATAGAGGATAAATGGTACTCTTACTGGATTAAAAATGATTATTTTTCTTCAAAGCCTGATAAACGAGAACCCTATACAATTGTAATTCCTCCACCTAATATTACAGGTGTCTTACACATGGGTCACATGCTTAATAACACTATTCAGGATATTTTAATCAGAAGAGCAAGATTATTGGGAAAAAACGCTTGTTGGGTTCCTGGCACTGACCATGCATCAATTGCAACGGAGGCTAAGGTAGTAGAGAAATTAAAAAGTAATGGAATTGAAAAAAATGATATTTCAAGAGAGGAGTTTATTGAATATGCTTGGGAATGGAAAAATGAATTTGGCAATATAATTTTAGATCAGCTCAAGAAAATTGGTTGTTCTTGTGATTGGAACAGAACCACATTTACTCTTGATGATAAAATGAACAAATCTGTATTAAAAGTATTTATTGATTTATATAATAAAGGATTGATTTACAGAGGTTATAGAATGGTTAATTGGGATCCTGAAGCCAAAACTACTTTGTCTGATGAAGAAGTAAATTTCGTTGAAAAAAATGATGATTTATATTATGTTAAATATAAGATTATAGATTTTGACAATCATGTAACAATTGCTACAACTAGGCCAGAGACAATTTTAGGTGATTCAGCAATATGTGTTAATCCCAAAGATAAAAGGTATAAAGAATTTATCGGAAGAAGTGCGAT
>CACHNE010000041.1 GCA_902581145.1 uncultured Bacteroidota bacterium
TTTTTTTATCTGCATCATCTTCATATGCATTTAGCAACTCAACTCTAGTTTCATCAGAGATAGAATTACCTGGTTTTACAATATTGACAATAGCTAAACCAACACTAACGGCAATTAGGGTTGTGATCAAATATGTAGTTATAGTAATACCTCCCATTTTTGAAAGCTTAGAAATATCTTTCAAATCTGAAATTCCTTTGATTAAAGATGCTAGAATCAACGGTATAGCAATTAATTTTAGGGCATTAATAAAAATAGTTCCAAAGGGCTTGATCCAATTTGAAATTAATTCTTTTCCTGTCGAATCAAAATTAGACATCAAAAAACCAAAAAAAACCCCAAGAAACATTCCTAAAATAATTTTCCAATGTAGTGGTAGGTTTCTAAATCTCATATTGTTTTTGTTTTATTAATTAAATAATAATCTAAAATAACCATTGCAGCCATTGCTTCTACTATTGGGATAGCTCTGGGCACCACACAAGGATCATGTCTACCCTTTCCTTTAATTATAGATTCTTTTCCATCAGAATTTATGCTTTGTTGATCTTTCATAATTGTAGCTACGGGTTTAAAAGCTACATTAAAATATATATCCATTCCATTACTGATTCCTCCCTGAATACCACCGGAATAATTGCTCAGTGTGGTTTCGTCAGTCTGAATAATATCATTATGTTCTGATCCTTTCATTTTAGTACCATTAAAACCACTTCCGTATTCAAAGCCTTTTACCGCATTAATTGATAACATAGCTCTACCTAACTCAGAATGAAGCTTATTAAAGACGGGCTCACCCAAACCAACGGGTACATTTTTTATAACACATTTCACAATACCACCTAAAGTATCACCATTTTTTCGTGCATTTTTTATTTCGGCAATCATCTTATCAGAAATGTTCTTTTCTGGGCAACGAACTATACTATCTTCAATATCTTTATGATTATCAAGTATGTAATTATCATCAAGAGATATATTCCCGATAGATTTAGTGTATGCATTGATTTTAATATTATCTAAAATTTGTTTTGCTATTGCACCCGCAACAACTCTGCAGGCTGTTTCTCTAGCTGAACTCCTACCTCCTCCTCTATAATCTCTAATACCATATTTTTTTTCATAAACAAAATCTGCATGACTTGGCCTAAATGAATCTTTTAAATGATCATAGTCTTTACTTTTTTGGTCATTATTCTTAATTAAAAAACCTATTGGTGTACCCGTTGTTACTCCTTCAAAAATTCCAGAAAGAAATTCAACTGAATCTTCCTCTTTTCTTTGTGTAACAATTTTGGATTGACCTGGTTTTCTTCTTTGCATTTCATTTGAAATATGTTCAAGATTAATTTTATGTCCAGCAGGACAACCATCAATTATTCCACCAATCGCCTTTCCGTGAGATTCACCAAAAGTTGTTAATCTAAAAATATTTCCAAAAGAATTATTCATAAAGTTAAATGAGTGGTTAAAAATATAGTTTATTAATAACTTCTAAAAATTATTAATAATATTTAAAAATAATGGTTTTAAATTTATGAATATATTTTATACCTAAATGAATAATTATCTTGTTGTTCTTAATGAATTCAAATCAGTTATTGGTAATAAGTATGTATTGACCCATAAGTGGCAAAAACAACCATTTATAAACGGATGGAGATACGGAAATGGAGAAGCAATAGCTGTTCTAAAACCAGGAAATTTGTTACAATTATGGAAGCTTATTGAAATATGTGTCTCTAATGATTTTATAATTATTATGCAAGCTGCTAATACAGGATTAACTGGTGGTTCTACTCCTTATGGAAATGATTATGATAGACCAGTAATAATCATTAATACATTACGTATAAATGATATTCATCTCATAAATAATGCTAATCAAATCATAGCTCTTTCTGGAAGTACATTATATGATTTAGAAACTAAATTAAAACCTTATAACAGAGACCCTCATTCAGTAATAGGTTCAACTTCGATTGGTGCATCAATTGTTGGAGGTGTTTGTAATAATTCAGGAGGATCTTTAGTTCAAAGAGGACCTGCATACACAGAATTAGCTCTTTATGCCAGGGTTGATGAAAATGGAAAATTAGAATTAATTAATGAACTTGGAATTAATTTAGGTGACAATCCAGAGACAATACTAAAGAATTTGCAAAACAAAAATTATAATGATAGAGACATTATTTACAATAATAAACTTGCATCAGATGATAAATATTCTAAAATAGTTAGAGGAATTGATGAAGATACACCAGCCAGATATAATTCGGATAAAAGATTATTGTATGGCGCGTCAGGAAGTTCAGGAAAATT
>CACHNE010000042.1 GCA_902581145.1 uncultured Bacteroidota bacterium
GAAACCTCAACACCTTGGTGAACCTGAGTTACACCTTCAGAGATGTTATAGAATACTACATCATCATCAACATAGAAAGATGAAGTTACTCTATCAGCCCATGAAGTTCTATATAAATCAACTCTTGCAGAGAAATTTGGAACTTCATAAACATATCCAGCTTCAAGACCGATAATAGTTTCATTTGAAGTATTTGGGTTGATCTGATTAGTGTAGTTTAAGTATATATTATCATGATATGGTGCTCTTGAGTAGTATCCAGCATTAACGTATGCTTGACCGTTCTCGCCAATACCAAATCCAACACCTGCTTTAGCATTATAACCAAAGTTATCAGCTTTTTCGGACTTTACACCATCTGTGATACCATCAGGTAAAGCTTCACCAGTCCATTGACTTGAAGTTCCGTCAATTAAAGATTGGTCAGCATATTGATAGTGATCCCATCTTTGATACATTGTTTGAGAAACAGCTCCTTGGAAGAATGCTGAAAAATCATCATTCACATATTCTAATTGAGTAAACAATCCACCATAGGAAATTCTCTCATCATTACTGTATGCAATTTTTTGATCTTCATCAAAATTAGTGAATGTTGCATCCCATGGATTTGCACCCATACTTTCAGTAGCAACAACATACTTGTAAGTACCGTAAGAACCATAAATTTGATGGTTATTATTCTGATCTCTCAATCTGATGTTTTCTTGCCATGAAGTTAAGCCATGGAAATTTTCAACGATTCTAAAGTGCTCTCCATAATAAGTTCTTAAATCAACACCAACATTGAAAGTTAAATTGTCAGATAATTGAGTCTCATAATTTGATACCGCACCTATCCAATTGTGCATGTTCATAGAAGCTCTAGTAACATAACCACCCTCGGCAGCATAATTACCACCAGCACCTGAGGTAGATAAGTTATAAGCATAAATAGCATCATAATCTATGTATCCTTCATCAGTTCTGATTCTCTGACCTCTACCACCAGTTCCCCCACCATTACCGGTAGAAGCATATAATACTGTTGATAGGCTTGACTTATCATCAATTTTATAGTCCCAGTTTAAGTTAAATACTGGTTTGTGATAAAAGTTTCTTCTCTCAGTTAGGTATCTGTCACCATAATAACCATAGTTATTATTGTACTTTCTGCCTTTGTCTAAATATGTAGCAATACTTTTTGTAAAGTTTTGATCATGCCATTGTGGAGCACCAGTCATTAAAAAGTTAAAGTTGTGCTTGTCATTCATCTTATACCCTAATGAAAAGAAATAAGTTTGACCCTGACCAAAAGTACCTTCAGCATAACCATCTCCTTGCCAGTGAGTTAACAGGAAGCTCGTAGACCACCCATTATCGTTTTCACCAGTATCATAAGAGAAAGTAGTTTTTAGGTAATTATCATTAGCAAAACCAGCATAAGCAAAACCACCTTGCTGCTTTGACGTAGATTTCATTACAAAATTTACTGTACCACCAACTGATGATATTGCTAATTTAGAAGCACCAAGACCTCTTTGAATCTGAACGACATTTGCAATATCATTCATACCAGACCAGTTAGACCAAAACATTTTACCATCTTCCATACTATTAATCGGCTGACCATTTAACATGAAAGCAGTATTGTCCTGACCAAAACCACGTACAGCAATTCTAGTATCACCGAACGCACCTGACTGACCAGCTACATAAATAGATGGAGTATTTACAAGAGTCATTGTAATATCCTGAGTTCCAATCTTTTTTTGGATTTCTTCACCAGAAATGGTAGAAACCGCTACAGGAGTTTTTCTATCCTCAGCAAGGTCAATAACCCCACCTCCGACTAAAAGAACCTCCTCTAATTCCTCAAGATCCATATCTTCAGATGATTCTTGAGCATAAATTGTAGTACCCATAAGTAAAAGTGCTACAAAAAATAATTTGTGAGTAATGTTTTTCATAATTTGTTTTAAGTTTAATTATATTATTACAGAGCAAAAATAGATAATATTTATAACTTATTGTTATATGAACATTAATAAATTATACTTCAATTATTAACATTTCAGGTTGAAATACTAATTTCTAATCAGTTGATGAATATCTATTTAAAAGATTTTTTGTAGACGAATCATGATCGCTAAAGTCCTGATTTTCAATATCTCTAAGAATATTTTGAGCTAGTTTTTTGCCTAATTCTACTCCAAATTGATCAAAACTAAGAATATTCCATATAACTCCTAAGGAGAAAATCTTATGCTCATACATTGCAATCAGTGAGCCTAAAGATGCTGGAGTAAGTTTACTGATTAAAATTGTATTTGTCGGTCTA
>CACHNE010000043.1 GCA_902581145.1 uncultured Bacteroidota bacterium
AATTATATCGGAGGATTAGCTGAAGATGATATTGTTTACTTAAATGGTAATTTTAATGGCTGGTGTGGTGAGTGTAATCCTATGTCAGATGACGACGATGACGGAATATGGACTACAACTATTCCAATGGAAAACGGAGATTATGAATATAAATTTACGGTTAACGGATGGGATGATCAAGAATTTTGGACTGGTGGTGACGGAGAAACAGCTTGTCCAGAAAACGCTGATAATGGTGAGTTTGAAAACAGAGCAATGACAGTTGCTGGTGAAGATATTAACATGCTAACAGTATTTTGGAACCTATGTCTTGGAGAAGTTCCGGGAGATTCATATACAGTTACTTTTCAAGTAAATACATCAGCTATAGTAGGTGGTGTTGGTGCTGATGGAATTTATGCTGGCGGTGGTATACTTGGTAATGCTCAAGCTGTACAATTATTTGATGATGATGGAGATGGTATTTATGAAGGGTCGATTGAATTACCAGGTGGTACTTCAGGAACCTATATTTTCTTAAACAGTCCCTCTGATGGTGGTGATTGGGGTTCTAAAGAAAATCTTGAAGGTCAAGAATGTGCTGACCCTAATAGCTTTAATGACAGAACTTTACCTGAAATAACAGCTGATACCACAATACTAGCTTGTTTTGGATATTGCTCCGGAGACGGTACGGGAGAATGTCCGGATGATATTGTTACTCATGATGTAACATTTTCAGTTAATACTGTTAATATTACCGTTGGAGAAAATGGAATGTTTGCTGGAGGTGGAGTTCTTGGAGGTGCAAATGCTCTACAACTATTTGATGACGATGGAGATGATGTTTGGGAAGCTACTGTACCATTATTAGAGGGTACTGAAGGAAACTATGCATATTTTAATAGTCCAAACAGCTCAAGTGATTGGGGATCAAAGGAAAATTTAGATGGTCAAGATTGTGCTGATCCAGGCAACTTTAACGACAGAATATTAGCTGCTGTCACTGAAGATGTAGTGTTATTAGCCTGTTTTGGATTCTGCTCTGGTGACGGAACAGGAATTTGTCCAGAGGGTGACCCTGCTATGATATTACAAGGAATTATCGATTTTACAGTTCCAGAGGGTCAATCTAATGGTAAAGCGATTCATCTTTACGTAAATGATGATATTGAAGATCTTTCTCAGTATGGTATCGGAAGCGCCAACAATGGAAGTGGTACTGACGGTGAGGAGTGGTCCTTCCCTGCTGGTTCCTCTGCAATTTCTGGACAGCATATTTTAGTTGCTAGAAGTCAGGAAGCCATGGATAATTATATGAATGCTTCAGAAATTTTTGATCAATTATTTATCGATGAAGGTGGTAGTGCAGTACAGCAGAATGGAGATGATGCTATAGAGCTATTCTTCTTGGGTGGAGTCGTTGAAACATTTGGAGATGCAAATGATTCTGGTGCAACCCCAAGCTATATGGATGCTTGGGCATATAAGGTAAATGGTGAATGGACTTTTGCTGAGGAAAACTGTACTGACGGCTCTTCAACAACTTGTGATTCTGATTGTCCATATCCATTTGCAAACTGTAATACTGATGAATCCATAATAGATTTATTAATGTCTGGAAACTGGAGATCTCAAGCAGAAGTAATTGGCCATATGGGAGTTGGTCCTGGAAACGGATTTACGCCTTCCTATTGGGAAGCTCCAACTTGGCATAAATATTTTTCCGGATTTTATGATGATGGATGGACTTTTACTGAAAGTACAATGACTCATGACACAGGACCTGATGGAGCAATATTTGGTAAAAAACCTGCAATTGACGCAGCTTTTGACCCAACTGGTGAAAATGCTTATGAAGCTGATATAGATCCATATGATGGTAATAATAATAACAATGAATACCATAATTATCAATTAGATGATTACACTGATAATTACTCAATAGATCTTACAGGAGATTATCCCGCTGTTATATTTGAAACAGTTGGAAATATTGGATTTTATACATCCCCTGGGGCAGCAACTTTCCAGATTTTAGATTCCGGCGATGGTTATGCATATTTCAGAAATCTTGGTGAAGACGGTTTATCTTGGTATAATATGATGACTACAGCCGATTATTTATCTACCACTGATAATTTAATACTTGAGATGATGGTTTATCCTAACCCAGTTGATGGTAACTATGTCACTATCGTAACTCCGGTACAAGGATTAAAAGAGATCCAAGTATTTACTGTAACCGGTAGAAAAGTTATGGATACTGTTATTAATGGAGACACATTAGATTTGAGCTCATTCAATAGTGGCTTCTAT
>CACHNE010000044.1 GCA_902581145.1 uncultured Bacteroidota bacterium
TTCATTTTTATATTTAAAATACACTAACTATGTATATTCAACAAATGCTACCATAGAGATATTAGATAAAGCTCAAGATTCTGAAATGGCTTTACCTACAGCCATGACAATATTTAACAGGTCAATGATTAATCTAGATAATGAAATTGGTAAATTAAGTTCCTATGACCTTCATGAGCAGAATGTCTCTGCCTTGAAATCTAATATTAGTTTTCATTCAATTGGAAGGGTTAAATCAAACAGATTGCACGCGAGCGAATTTTTTACTGATTATATTTTTAATTTGAAGATTAATCCAGATACAATCGTTGATCCATTCTTCTTTAATATTGAAATTAAAAATGGAGAAATGCTGATCAAAAAATACGATGATGAAGGAGATTTTATTTATGAAACAGCCTTTAGTGAACTATCAACAAATTCTAAAAAAAACAGCTTACCATTTGAACTGATCATTAATGAAATTGACCCTTTTGAACTTGAAGAAGATTTAATCTTACGTCAAATAAAATTTGACAACTTCAGATTTACAGTTGAAAAATATTTAGATATAATAGGTTTTGCTCAATCATTTTCAAGACAAAACTCATATCAATCAGGCAGTGACCAAATAACTATTTCGATAAATTACCCTAACCCCCTAATCGCTGAAGAATATATAACATCACTGATTAATCTATTTGATTTGGATGGTATAAAAGATCGACAACTTGAGTATAAACGTACAGTCGATTTTGTTGATGAACGATCTGTTATATTGGAAAAAGAGGTAGATTTAATTGAAATAAAAAAACAAGAATTTAAGAAGTTAAATAAGCTAACAAATATTGAACTGGATGCATCAAAATCTATTGAGCAACTATCTGGTTATGATTATGAACTTTTTCAATCAATTTCTCAGAAAGATTTACTTGGTTTTCTTAAAGACGAGTTAAAGGAAAATTCTAGAAAAATGTTACCTGTTAATTACGGTTTATCTGATCAGTCTATTAATAACTTAATTTATGAATATAATATTTTGGTTAATGACAGAAATCGTTTTTTGTCCTCAGGAGCTGGGCTTAATAATATATCGGTAAGGAATATTACTGCCCAAATTGATGATATGTATGCTAATATTCTAATTTCGATTGATAATTATGAATCAAGTTTAGATTTAACGATAGATAATATTAAAGGAAAAGAAAAAGAATTTGAAAACTTTTATAAAGAAATCCCTAAAAATGAAAAAATTTTAAGATCAATTGAAAGAGAACTTGAGATTAAAGAGGCCTTATACTTGCTTCTTCTACAAAAGAAAGAGGAGGCTTCAATTAATCTTGCAGTTGTGAAACCTTCGATAAAGCTCATAGAAACTTCTAGGAGTTCATTGCTTCCAGTCTACCCAAACAAAACGGTTATTATATTTTCAGCAATTGTATTAGGATTTTTATTACCAGCTCTAATTCTGTCATTATGGTTTTATTTTGATGATAAAATTCATGTAAAAGACGATTTAACTTCCTTGAATATTCCTGTCATTTCTGAGATACCTTATGACAGAAATTTTAATAATAATAAAAGACTACTAAATGACATAAAATCGAGTTTAAGAAATCCATTTATTGAAAGTATTAGAATGTTAAATGCAAATCTTAATTTAACACTAAATTTTAAGCAAAATGAATCTCATACTTTACTTTTTACATCCTCAATCAAGGGTGAGGGTAAAACCATCGTTTCAAGTAGTTATGCTAAAGTATTATCTTTTACAAACAAAAAGGTGATATTGCTAGGTGCAGATTTAAGAAATCCTCAAATTCATAAATACCTAAATATTGATAAAAGCACTAAAGGAATTTCAGATTACATATATACAGATAAATACAACATTAAAGATCTCATTATTAAAGATGGCGATTTAGACATAATTTTGTCGGGAACTATTCCTCCTAATCCCTCGGAGTTGTTAAAAAGCCAAAAATTTGAGGATCTCTTGAATAAGTTTAAGAAAGAATATGATTACATTATAATCGACTCTGCTCCGTGTTTATTGGTTGCTGACACTTTTGAATTTTCAGATTTGGCAGATTCAGTAATTGTTGTGGTTAGAGCCAACCATTCTTCAAAATATATAAAAGACTTTATTTCAGATTTAAAAGATAAGTCAATTTTTGATAATTTTTTCCTTGTATTAAATGGAGTAGGAAATAGTTCAGCCTATGGATATAAATATGGATATCAATACGGATATCAATACGGATATAATTATGGTTATGGTTATGGATACAGTGAAGATTAGTTATTCAAAGATCT